>CAXXFR010000027.1:0-4865 GCA_963667455.2 Pseudomonadales bacterium
TTCACGAACGACACATGAACATCGTGCTGGAACCAGGCAAACCCTCCGACAAGTCAAGACTGGTCTACCCTACCCCCAAGACTCGCCGTGCACGCGACTCTTACCCGTTCTTGCTGGGAGAACTTGAGGCGAGGTGGACACAACGGTTTGGGTTCGACGCGATGAGAGACCTTCGAACAGTGTTGGAAGAATGGGATCGGAACTGGCCCGACGACCTCGCCGATTATCCAAACACGACTTTATGGATGATGCCTTGGTTCTCACCGTTCAGCATGTAGCCAGAAACCCACAAGCAACGACCAGAACACCGCTCACCCAGGTCCACTGAACCAGTTTCCTTCGGTTTGCCACTACTGCAATTTCAAGACCGATTGATAGAAATAGCGATAGTGTGACAAGTAGCGTCCAATCGGGTGCCTGGAATACAACAGAGCTGTTGTCTTGTTCCATCCACAGAGTATGAGTTCCGACACGGCGTAAATGAACAGCAGTGTCTCGGCTAAGAACCCCACGACCACCATATCTGTGAAGTCGACAAAGCCCTGCTTACTCCCACTTGGACCGTGTGTGTAGTGATTCCGACAGGCCACAGCTTGACGGATAACCTCGTCAAGTCCCGGTAACATTCTTGTTCCAAAGTGCTTCTTGACGATGCTCGCCCTGCACATCACAATATCTCGAAGTGGAGAGCCAGTCTCAATCCTGCGGAGACCATCAAGAACTCTATCTCTCTCCTGTGTCGCTCTAGTCTCTTTTGCTCTACAACGTGCGACCTTGACGATGGCAGAGAGATCCGAGCTCAGTGGCTTCCTCTTTGGTTTATCACAGGACGGCATGAGATCAAACATATTTGCCGATGAGACCATGATGTCCTCGATGGACTTCGGACTGGGAGCTTCCCGTAGACAACCGAAATAGCGTGTGTTTGCACTACACCGCTCGTCATTCTGATTGCGGTCGAGCCAGTTGCACATTACCTCAATGAAGTGGTCTTTATGTTTTGAGGCATCGATCAGAGTTCCATAGAAACCGTGGCTGGCGGATTCCTCTTCCCACCCGTTTAGTCCAAAGGCTCGAATTCCGGTATCTGTTTGTCCGTTCTTGGATTCTCGGTGTCCAAATTCATTGATTCTTGATGTGAAGAGCTTCACACGTTGCACTGCAGGTGCATATCCCATTATCCAACTAAAGAACTGTCTCAGGTCGTTCACTTTGTCCAATGCACCTTCAATCGTTGTCGGTGTGTCGTCGAAATCGACAGTGACGTAGACTGATTCATCCGTAATTCGAAACGCATCGAACTGCACAGCACGTGAGACTGAGACAATTCCAATCACTGTCTCAGTGCCTGGCAAAACTTCGTGCTCTCCCGTAAAGTAGGAAACCAATGCCTCCCCTTTTATGAACTCACCCTCTACGTCGGCAAAACGATCTTTCTCCAATGCGTTCATAATCGCATCGGAAGGATCGAGAATAAGTCCGAAGACCTTGTGTTGGTCATAGCTAAAAACGGCTTTCTCGATGCCCTCGAGCACAAACTGTGCACTTCGGATGGTCGATTGGTCTGATGTCAAGTGTTCATCGCCAAAGAGTGCATAGCGAAACTCGGTGTCCCCGTGGTGTACTGTGAAATCACTCCACATAGTCTGTCGAGAGGGACCGCCCGTTACACATTCGAGTAAGGAGACTTTGCCAGCATCGCAAATACCATGCAATGACTGACCTCTCTCTACCTTGACATAGTCTTCACTGACAAGGCTAAAGATCACTCGGTCGAGTGATCCGTTAGGCTCAATCTTGATCTGACCATTTATTTTCGTCCCGTCCTCAAGTCGTAATATGGCTCCAATCGGGCGAGTGAACTTGTCGTCATCCCCCGTCATGACTGAAGACTCGTCGCTTTTTCGTTAGCCCATACTGCAGACAGCACCTCCGCCTGCTCAATTACAGTCTTCGTGGCCTGCTCCTGCTTGTCAGGGGGATATCCGTACACTCGCAGCACGCGCCTGACCAAGCGCCGAATGTTTGCCCTCAGATTCTCGCGTAACGTCCAGTCAATTGCGATGTTTCTTCTCACCGTACCGACAAGTTCTCGTGCAATCGTGCACAGAGTCTTGTCGCCAAGCACCTGTACAGCACTGTCGTTCGCCTCGAGAGCATCATAGAAAGCTAGTTCGTCGTCGGTCAGTCCAAGATCCTCGCCGCGTTGGTTGGCCTCGCGCATCTCACGAGCAAGTTCAATCAGTTCCTCGATGACTTGCGCCGCAGCTATCGTACGGTTCTTGTAGCGTCTAATCGTCGCTTCCAGCATCTCCGAAAAGGAACGAGCTTGGACTACATTCCGTTCTTTGCGCAGTCTGATTTCGCCCTTGAGAAGCTTGCGGAGCATTTCGATCGCAAGGTTCCGTCTCTTCATGCCCCGAACTTCAGCGAGAAACTCCTCTGACAGAATGGAAATATCGGGTTTCTTCAACCCTGCAGCTTCGAAGACATCGATTACCCCATCAGGAGCAATCGCACGGGATATGATCTGTCGTATCGCGTTATCCAGTTCTTCAAGCGGTTTGGTGCCATGTGCATCCCTTTTCACTAGCACCGACAGTAGTGTTTGCATGAAGCCCACATCGTCCCGAATCTTGGTAGCCTCGTCGCACGGAACGGCCAGAGCGAACGCCCGCGATAGTTCTCGTACAGCCACCACATACCGATCCTTGCCGTTTTCTTGTGCGAGTATGTGTTCCTGTGCTGCGGGTAGAAGTGCCAGTCGTTCTTTGGCACTACCTGTGGTCCAAACTGAGAAGTCAAACTGGTGAAGCAAACCCATGCAGACTTCGTGCTTCTCCAACATGAGAGCGATAGCTTCCTTCTTGTCGATGGAAGTCTTGCCGGTTCCCCCGCTGGCCGTGTAGTTAGCTAGTGCTTGCTTAAGTTCGTCCGATAGCCCCAGATAGTCGACAACGAGTCCGCCAGGCTTGTCCAAGAAGACCCTGTTGACTCGTGCGATCGCTTGCATGAGCCCATGACCTCGCATCGGTTTATCCACGTACATCGTGTGCAGACTGGGAGCGTCAAATCCGGTGAGCCACATATCTCTGACAAGAACCACCTTGAATGGGTCATCAGGGTCGCGGAATCGCTTCGCTAACTCTTCTCGTCTTGACTTGCTACGAATATGACGTTGCCAATCAACTGAATCAGAGGCTGATCCTGTCATAACGACCTTGACACTACCGGAGCCATCGTCATTGCTGTGCCAATCCGGTCGCAAACTGACGAGAAGATCGTGCAATTCGACACAAATTCGTCGACTCATGCACACGATCATTGCCTTGCCATGCAGGCTACTGGTTCGCGATTCAAAGTGCGCGACTATGTCTTTAGCAACAAGGCGCAACCTCTGACTCGCGCCTACAACAGCTTCGAGTTGCGCCCAACGATTCTTCAATTTCTCCTTCCGATCAACTTCCTCTCCTTCCGTGGCTTCTTCAAAGTCCGGATCGATTGTTGGACGTTCGCGTTCATCCAGCTCCAGTCTTGCGAGCCTACTCTCGTAGAAAATGGGAACTGTTGCACCGTCATCTACAGCACTTTGAATGTCGTAAACGCTGATGTACTCGCCGAATACCGCTCGCGTATTGGCATCCGTTTGCTCGATGGGGGTTCCCGTAAATCCAATGAACGATGCATTCGGCAATGCATCCCGCATATGACGAGCAAACCCGTCAACAAAGTCATACTGGCTTCGATGAGCCTCATCGGCAATTACGACGATGTTGCGTCGGTCGGAAAGCTGAGGAAAGCGGTCTCCCTTCTCGTTGGGAAGAAACTTTTGGATGGTTGTGAATACGACGCCTCCGGATTGAACCGACAGCTTCTCTCGAAGATCAGCGCGGTCTCTTGCCTGAACAGGTGGTTGGCGCAGGAGGTCCTGGCACCGCGAGAATGTTCCTAAGAGCTGATCGTCAAGGTCGTTTCGATCTGTCAGAACCACAACTGTTGGATTGTCCATCGCGGGCTCTCGAATAATTCGGCCCGCATAGAAAGCCATCGTTAGGCTCTTGCCTGCTCCTTGCGTATGCCAAACTACGCCGACACGCTTGTCTCCTAACTCTCCCCCTGAGCTTTGCGATTGGGTAGCATCTTTAGATCGTTCTTCGGATTTGACCAATTCAGCCGCACGAAGAGTCTCTGAGACAGCGGCCTCTACTGCATGAAACTGGTGGTAGCCCCCTATCTTCTTAGAGATCTTCACACCGTCGTCCTCGAACACGACCAAGTCTCGTAGTAGCGTGAGCATTCTTGCTGGAGCAAGTGCGCCTTCAATCATGACCTGTAACTCTGGGACTACGGCATCGGCCAGTTTTTCTCCAGAGGTTGTCTTCCACGGCTTGATCCACTCTATCCCCGCGGTTAGCGACCCTATGCGAGCATCAACTCCGTCGGAGACGACAAGAACTTCGTTCATTGAGAAGAGTGAATGCAACTCCGATTTGTAAGTCTGTAACTGCTGCCAAGCAGTCTCAATCTTCGCGTCTTCGTCTGCTGGATTTTTTAGCTCGACCAAGCCCAACGGCAAACCGTTTACGAACAGGACGATGTCTGGACGGCGTTCGTGGTCGTTCTCGACGACCGTGAACTGGTTGACGGCCAAAAAATCGTTCTCGAGAGGTTGGTCGAACGCGATGACGCTTGCCTGAGCACCTCTAACGGAATCGCCGAGGCGATACTCAACACTCACACCGTCTACTACCATCCGATGAAAGGAACGATTTCGTGTCTCTACAGTCGTTCCTTCGGGCTGAGTCAACTTGCGGTAAGCTTCGTCGATTGCGGAAAGTGGCAGTGAAGGATTTAGACGGTCTAGT
>CAXXFR010000028.1:0-6963 GCA_963667455.2 Pseudomonadales bacterium
TCGAGATTGAAGGCAGAAACGGGCTGGTTGCCTCGTGCACCGAGCCAGTTCAGGAGGGCATGGAAGTCTCCACTCAAACGCCGCAGTTGGAAAAGATTCGACGCGGTGTGATGGAACTGTACATCTCCGACCATCCATTGGACTGTCTCACCTGTTCAGCAAACGGTGACTGCGAACTGCAAGACATGGCCGGTGCAGTCGGACTAAGGGAAGTCCGCTATGCCGAAGGTGACAACCACCTGCAACTACCAGTCGACGGTTCCAATCCCTACTTCTCCTTTGATCCATCCAAGTGCATTGTGTGTTCCCGTTGTGTTCGAGCGTGCGATGAAGTGCAAGGCACGTTCGCTTTGACCATTGATGGACGTGGGTTCGAATCGAAGGTAGCCACCTCAACAGACAACTTCATGGACTCTGAGTGCGTCTCCTGCGGTGCGTGTGTCCAAGCCTGTCCAACAGCGACACTGATGGAGAAGAACGTTATCGAGCACGGTGTGCCTGATCGAACAGTTCTGACTACCTGTGCCTATTGCGGTGTCGGTTGTTCGTTCAAAGCAGAACTGAAAGGCGATCAGGTGGTGCGAATGGTTCCCTACAAAGACGGAATGGCCAATCACGGAGCCTCTTGCGTCAAGGGGCGATTCGCGTGGGGATACGCCAAGCATCCGGATCGGATTACTGAACCGATGATCCGAGACTCGATTCACGATCCGTGGGCAGGTCGTGGATTGGGATACTGCGATTCAAACTGCAGGCCGATCGATTCAAAGCCATTCAGAAGAAGTACGGCCGTCTAGCTATCGGAGGAATCACTTCGTCGAGGACAACTATCGAAGATGTCTATGCTGTGCAAAAGATGGTTCGTACCGCGTTTCGCAACAACAACGTTGACACCTGTGCGAGAGTGTGCCACTCGCCTACGGGCTACGGCCTCAAGAAGACGTTCGGGAACATCTGCCGGGACCCAGAACTTCGACTCCGTCGAACACGCTGATGTCATTGTGGTGGTTGGAGCCAATCCCCACCGAAGGGCCACCCGGTATTCGCATCTCGCTTGAAGCAACGGGTTCGCCCAAGGCGCGAAGCTGATAGTGCTGGATCCCCGACAAATCGACCCTCGTGCGTTCCTCCCCCACGTCGAAGCGGCCTTTTCACCTTCCGTTGCTTCCCCGGAACCAATGTTCCGGTCATGAACGCATTGGCACATGTTGTAGCTACTGAAGGACTGGTTGATGAGGACTTTGTACGTAGTCGTTGCGACACAGATGCATTCCAAGAGTGGTTTGACTTCATCAAGCAAGAGGAAAACAGCCCAGAGCATGTAGCGGAAATCGCCGGAGTGTCAGCTGACGACATTCGAGGTACGGCTCGACTCTATGCGAAGGCGCGAAATTCCGCCATCTACTACGGACTGGGCGTGACCGAACACAGTCAAGGTTCGACGATGGTCATGGCCATGGCGAATTTGGCAATGGCTACCGGAAACATCGGCAGACCCGGAGTGGGACTGTCGCCGCTACGTGGTCAGAACAACGTCCAAGGTGCTGTCGACGCCGGATCCTTCCCTCACGAACTTCCAGGTTATCGACAGATAACGGATTCCAAAAACCCGTTCTCTTTTCGAGTCGGCCGTGGAACGTTGATCTCGACCCTCGAACCCGGAATGCGCATCCCCAACATGTTCGACGAAGCTTGTGCCGGCAACTTCAAGGGAATGTTCATTCAAGGGGAGGATTTCATGCAGTCCGACCCCCAATACCAAGCATGTTGAAGAAGCCTTCAGGTTCGATGGAGTGCGTTGTTATTCAAGATCTGTTTCTGACGGAAACAGCAAAGATGGCGCACGTGTTCTTGCCCGGCACTTCTATTTCTTGAGAAAGACGGCACCTTCGTCAATGCAGAACGAAGAATCAACCGAGTCAGGCCAGTTGCCAAGGCAGCGACGGGTTTGCAGGAATGGGAGGCCGTACAACGTCTCGCCAATGCGATGGGTTATCCGATGGATTTCAAGAGCAGTTCAGACATCATGGACGAACTGGCTCGATTGACCCCGCTGTTTGCCGGAGTGTCGTTCGAACACCTCGACAACGTGAACAGTGTTCAATGGCCCTGCAACGACGATGCTCCGTTGGGAACCCCGGTGATGCACATGGAGACCTTTGCTCATGGCAAAGGCATGTTCGTCACAACCGAATACGAACCGACCAAAGAACGTACAAATCGACGATTCCCGTTGTTGCTGACAACTGGCCGAAGACTTGCCCAGTACAACGTAGGTACACAGACTCGCCGGACCGAAAACAACATCTGGCTAACCGAAGACGAGCTGGAAATTCATCCAGCCGATGCCGAGGTTCGCGGAATCCGTGATGGAGACTGGCTGTCCATCGCGAGTCGAATGGGCGAGATCACGCTGCATGCGAAAGTTACCGAACGGGTTAGCCCCGGTGTGGTCTACACCACCTTCCACCACCCTACCACAGGAACCAACATCATTACGACCGACCTATCCGACTGGGCAACCAATTGTCCCGAGTACAAGGTAACGGCCGTCGAGGTGCGACCAGCCAACCACCGTTCCAAGTGGAGTGAACAATTCGCCGAACGGGAATCGCGACAACAAGACCTCTTGCCCACCGGAGGCTAGAGCACCAGGCGATCGCAACGTGAGCGTTAAGAGTCGCACCGTTCAGATTCGTCGAGTTGGTAGTGCAGTTCGATCCGATTCTGATGTCGTAACGGTTGAAGAACCGCTTGAAATTCGTGTAGCGCACACCAGCAATGGCACTCAAGAGGTTGACAGTCTCTCGGTGACCATGAGAACTCCCGGCGATGACGAAGATCTCGCGTGCGGATTTCTGCTGAGTGAAGGCATCGTTGCCGATCTCTCTGATATCTCTTGTGTGCAAAGCGAAGCACCGCAAGAGAACTCATCGGAATCTGCAAACGTAGTCACAGCGACTCTAGCGAGTAGTGTGTTCTTCGATTCGGAGTCCCTGCTTCGCCATTTCTACACTAGCTCAAGTTGCGGTGTCTGTGGGAAAGTTTCGTTGGCCGCGGTCGATGTACATATACGACAACGAGAGCGGTCCAAGTTTCGGATTGCTTCTTCAACCCTCGTCGCGCTCCCCGAATCGTTGCGTGAACACCAGTCTGAGTTCCGCAAGACAGGAGGTTTGCACGCAAGCGCACTCTTTGATGCAGAAGGCCGAATCGTGCGAGTCCGCGAAGACGTTGGTCGGCATAACGCACTCGACAAACTGATCGGTTCCTTTCGAAATTCAAGCCTCGACCAAATCGCCAGTCTTGGATTGCTATTGAGTGGGCGTGCAAGCTTTGAATTGATTCAAAAAGCAGCCATCGCGGGTCTAGCTTTTGTAGCTTCGATTGGACCTCCCTCCTCGCTAGCGATCGACTTGGCACAAGACCAAGACATCACACTCGTTGGATTCCTGCGTAACAATGAATACAACCAATATCACGGCGACCGTGTGATACATGATTGACTCATCGAACATCACTGCGATCATCTTGTGCGGCGGCCAAGGTGCCAGACTGAACGGTCTCGACAAACCGTTGATCGACCTCGGCGGCAAGCGAATCATCGAGTGCTTGCTTGGCCGTCTGGAGAGCCAAGCTGACACTCTGATTCTGTCGTGTTCAAGAAACGTCGCTCTGTACGAAGCACTTGGCCATCGAGTTGTAGTCGATGACACGCCGCATCGCGGGGCCGATTGCTGGACTCCACGAAGCATTCACTCATGTAGATAGCGAGTGGGTCCTGACGCTACCCGGAGATGTTCCCTTCGTCCCAAGGTCACTGGTTGTCCGGTTGCAAAGAGATGCGGAACTCTCAGGTATTGCTGTACCTTCCGTGGATGGCTATCGTCAAAATCTCTGTCTGCTCCTGAATCGTGCTCGAATGATCGAGCTTTCGGAGTTCTACTTCGATGGCGGAATTGCCGTCAAGCATTGGCTGGATCGCATAGGTGCACGACCCACTGACTTGTCCGACTGCGCCGAGGACTTTCTCAACATCAACACCGATGAAGACTTGACTAAAGCGACCGCTAGATTCCAACTCGACATTCGTGGAATCGCTTAAGTCTTTACGAATCGTAGCAACAAAATCCCTTGCAGGCGTATAATTGTCAGTCCAAGGATGGAATCCGTTGAGAAGTCGGAAGTTCTGACCTTCGTTGTACGTCCACACTTGTGGATGTCCACAGTTCAAGACTAGGAGCAACTAAATTAACAGTCAAGCGATGCAGATTCAGCCCAGCAGAGAAGACAACATCCTTTCAATCAACGTCACAGGACGAATTGACGGTTTGACAGCCAATGAGTTCGAGTCCGCCGTGACAGCAGAGATTGGCAACGACGATCGAGGAGTGGTGATCGGACTATCCGACCTCTCCTACATCAGTAGTGCAGGATTGAGATCCATCTTGATGATTGCCAAGACCCTTGGACAGAAGAAGGTGGGGTTTGCCCTCTACGAGGTGCCCGACTCGATTCTGGAGATCATCAAGATTGCGGGATTTGATCGAATCATTGACGTGGTCAATTCTCGCGAGGACGCTCTCGCTAGGATCGGCTAGTCGATCCCAAGATGCGTTCGTAACGAGCGCGTCTCTCCAGTCAATCTTCTTGCTCGTCGGATTCTTCTGCCGAATCCTCAGCAGTACTCATAAATTCCGATGGATCTAGCGGAAGCTGGATCTCCATCAGAGTCCACTCTCCCTCTTCGGAAGTGACATTGATCGTGCCCCCATGCTCCCTCACAATGTCGTTCGACATCGATAGTCCAAGTCCAGTGCCCTTGTCGGTCGGCTTGGTCGTGAAGAAGGGATTGAAGATTCGTTCTATTACCGACTGAGGCATACCGGTTCCGTTGTCGCGGAATGCAATGATGATCTGATCTTCCTTCCGCTGGGTCGTGCAAGTCAGCGTTGGAATGAAGTCGGTACTCGGATTCTCTTCCTTCAAGGCATTGAATTTCTCGTTGACCGCATAGCCGGCGTTTGTGACGATGTTGATGAACACTCGGCCCCAAGTCCTGAGGCACGACCTTGACCTGACCGAGCGACTCGTCCAGTTCGAACTGCATGTCCAACTGAAAATCGCTGTCGGCAGCTCGGGCGCTGTGGAACGCCAGCTTGGCGTTTTGATCGAGCAGCCCATTGAGATCGGTTTCCGCAAACTCCTGGGTTCCGCGCCCCATCTTTAGCATGTCGTCGATGATTCGGTTCGCCCGTGCCCCGTGTTCGCGGATGCGAGCCAGATTGGAGACCAAGTCTTCGGAGTTCTCCTCGACCAGTTCGGCATCCATCTCACCGCCTGGATTCACTCGCTTGTCCGGATGGATGACTTCATCAATTAGTTCTTCAAGTAGTTCCTCAGATATTTCCGAGAAGTTCATGATGAAATTGAGCGGGTTGCGAATTTCGTGGGCGACTCCAGCGGTTAGCTCGCCCAAAGCAACCAGCTTTTCTCGCATGAGAATTTGATCTTGTGCTCGAACCAGTTCCTCGTTCGCAGATTCCAGCGCATCGTTCTTCTCGCGCAATTCTTCCGCAAGAAGTTCCACGAGGTTGAGTCTCTGCACTTCCAATGCGTGTCGACGGAAAATCTCAAGAGCTTGAGCCATTTGCGCGATCTCGTCCTTGCCTTCAACGATGACTTCAGCTTCGAGATCTCCGCCGGCCATGGAGCGCATGCGTTCGGACATGAGGTCAAGTCGGCGGAGAATGCGATTGCCGATGTAGAAGACCGAGATGAGGGTTGCGCCAAGAACACTAGCCACGCTAACGATGATCAACAGCAAACGTCCAGTGGCCACTGCGTTGGCCGACGATTGTGCGGCAAGCGCTGTATCAGACTGCGCTGTTCGAACGAGCTCTTCAATGTCGACGACAAGCCGCGCACCCAATTGCTGGTTTTGCAAATACAAGGAATCCTTGCTGTCGTCCAAGTTGAACAACGCCGACTTCGTTGCGAAGATTCCATCTTGTTCCAGTCCGATTTCTGTCAGCCTCGAGAACATCGGATTCAACGTGGCGTACAGATCATCATCGAGAATCCGACCCAAGACTCGCTCGATTCCATACTCGTTGGTTTCGAAGCGATCCTTGAATGTCTCCATGAGTGGAGCGTCTTGCAAGGTCAAGGCGTTGGAAAGTAATTGCGCACTCACGGTCGCAAAGCGGCGCAGATCGACCAGATGCCTGTAGAGATCGAATTCCTCGAGCTTGAAGTGCTCATCGCGCTCAGCCGGTTCCTGATCACGAGTTTGGTAGCCCGTTACGAAATAGAACAGCTGTTGGTCGACTGCAGTATTGAGAAGGTTGAGGATTTCCGTCTCCAGCAATGAGAACTCGGCCTGAAGTCCATCCAGTTCTGCCGCGAGTTCAAAGTTCCTTGTAGCCAGCGAACTGACCGTGTCGATGTTGGCCAACATGGTCTCTCCCAGCCTCAAGATCTCTCCGATGAGCAAGGTATCCAGTCCACGGTCGCCGAGCGAAGCAAGCTGTTCCTGAAACTCTTTCTTGTCCGCTTCGACTTCTTCGCGAACTGACTCGAGTTCCTCTTCGTTGACGGCTGAGGTGAGCAATGAAGCAGCTGCAACAATCTCGCCGCTCTTGATCGAGAAGGCAAACGCCGCTTCCATGTCGGGCATGCTGACTTCGTAGACGCGTTTTTTGCGCTTTGTTGATCTGCTCGAGATAGACCAAACCGACAAGACTTGCTGCGAGGGTGAGCAAGACTGCGAAAGAGAGTGCTAGCCCAAGTTGAACCGAGATTCGGTTTCTTAGCTTGAGTGTTTGCTCCAGCCGACTCGGCTGATCTACTTCCGCCATGGCAGTGTGATGTCGTCTAGCGAATCAACGGCCCGATAGCTACCGTTTGCCGTGAGGACTGTCATGAATACTTGGTCCGATCCCTGATTGTCGTCGACGTAGT
>CAXXFR010000029.1:0-545859 GCA_963667455.2 Pseudomonadales bacterium
GTTGAAGCTCAGATATTCGCCAATTATGGGATTGACCGCTTTGTAGATTGACTCCTTTGCGCTGAAGAGTGCTGTTCTCCACTCGCCTGATCCGAGTTGCTCCACCCAACGGCGTTCCGATTCGTGAAGTATGCGACCAGCCACCCTGTCGGATACCGAAGAGACCGGAACCAAATCCAATCCCAAACCACTGTATTGTCTGGTGTTGCCTACGATGCCAGCAGCCAGCTTTCCTGAGTGCGTGATACTACCCACGATGCCGTCTGGCCAAATCGGTGCGCGGTCACGTCGACCGATGTCGAATCCTTCGATTCCAAATTGACGCAACGCGACGTGGGCGGCTCGTCGGCCTGAAGTGAACTCGCGTCGTCTTTTCGGCGCAACTTCTTGAATGATCGATTCTTCTGAGTCTCCCAATTCGCCGTCGTAATCGGCAACTCTTGAGATCACCAAGCAAGTGTTGGGCAGAACATCGTCATCGACCTCGATATGGGCGATCCCATCAAGACACGTGATGTTCACAACAATGGAGTCTCCCGCCTTTTCTTGGCATCAGCCAATAGTCGACTTCAACAAACACGCCTGCATTCATCCGTCAGAATGGTGCCCAGGGAGGGATTCGAACCCTCACGCCCGAAGGCACAGGAACCTAAATCCTGCTTGTCTTCCAGTTCCAACACCTGGGCTCAGCAACGCATTTTAGATTTGGAATGGCGAGTATCGTTCCAGCAACGGAACAAGATTCACTTGCATCCTGTCTTAAGCGAGATGCTAGAACCACAGGCAACAAGGCTAAAATTTCGCTCGTTGTGTGTCAGCAGCCCGAGTGGCGAAACTGGTAGACGCAAGGGACTTGAACCGAAAATTGAGCACATCGTCGGCAACGGCGATCGTGAATGGAGTCAAATTCGGGGAAACCTCGTTTCGTCGAAACGTGGCAATCCCGAGCTAAGCTTGCCCGACGCAGTGGTCGGGGTGAAAGTGTAGAGACTTGACGGCTCCCCCTCTTCGGAAGACTTCAAGAATTGTTTTGAAGGTTTCAATTTCAGAGGTGAAGAGAAAGTCCAGGCCACAAACTAGCTCAGGCGTCGAAAGACGTAGTGGTACGAAAATCCCTCGGAGTAACCTCCGTGCCGGTTCGACTCCGGCCTCGGGCACCACACGCTCCATATCACGAGCAAAGAGAGTCGCAAAGCTACGGAGACTTGGCTCGACTTAGAGTCCATAGACCTTGCGTGCAGCTTCAGGACTGATTAAGCCTGACTCCAAGTCGTCGCTAGCCAATTCTCGAGGGCGAAGCCTGGGATCGCCTCGTCCGCCACCTCCCGGTGTCTTCATCACAAGCGTCTTGCCGGCCGGAATGATCTCCTTGCCTTTTCCAGGCAACGTTGATCCTTCCTGGATGTAGACCTTTCCTTCCGATCCATCCATTCCTCCATCCCTGCCTCGTGCCGGGTGTCGGACTCGATCAAACATCTTCGAGATCACAAACGGCGCGCCTTGAGAATGACGGACTTCAAGAACCTGTCCCAATCCTCCTCGATGAGTACCTGCGCCTCCTGAGTCACAACGATATTCACGACGCATAAACACCAGCGGAGAGGTAACTTCATTGACTTCAGTTGATGTAGTCCGAACTCCTGAGGGGAATGCCGTGGTGGACAATCCATCGCGTGTAGCTCTTGCTCCGGTCCCTCCATTGAAGATCGGATTGATCACAAAATGCGGAGAATTGAAATTTGGGCTGGCTCTCGAGTCGCTCATCATTACGGGGTTCCAAATGCACGAGGATCCTTCACAAGGAACGCGGTCCGGCATTACTTGACCCAGACAACCAATCACAACGTCAGGAAGCATTTGTCCCAATGCATGCCGGGCCGATACCGCACTGGGAGGCTTCGCATTCAAAATTGAACCTTCAGGAGCAGTTACGGTGATCGTCGAAAGCGATCCTTCGTTGTTCGGTATGTCGTTTCCGATGAGACACCGAGCACCAAAGGAAGCGTATGCCTCGGCGTACGGCAATGGAACATTGATGCCGTAGCGGGAAGTCGACGAGGTCCCGTCAAAATCGATTTCAAGACTGGATTCGGAGATTCTCACAGAGCATTCGATGTGTACTGCTGTGTCGTAGCCATCGACATCCATCGAGTATCGATACTCGCCTTGTGGTAGTTCGGCAATCTCCGTTTCCATCGCGGCTCGAGACGACTGCAAAATCGCATCACCGACCAAGTCGAAATCGTCAAGTTTGAATTCCCTTGCCATCTCCAATAGCTTCGTGGACCCCGTATCGTTGCATGCCGTGAGGGAGTACAAATCACCCTCTGCAACCACTGGATCTCGGACGTTCTGACGAATCAGCTCCATCAGGGTTTCATTTCGACTTCCTGCTTCGAAGAGCCGCATGATTGGAACCCACAATCCTTCTTCGTAGACTTCCGTGCCATCCGGTCCGAATCCTCTTCCGCCAACGTCTGCGATATGGCTGGTGGATGCAAACAGCGCAATCAATCGACCATCCAAAAATGTTGGCGTGACGAGCGTAAAGTCGTTCAAGTGTCCGGTCGCAAGCCAAGGATCGTTGGTCAACAGAACGTCTCCGGGTCTCATTTCTTCCGCAGGAAATCGCTTGAGAAAGTTCCGTACCGAACGCGCCATTGCATTGACGTGACCGGGAGTTCCTGTTACTGCTTGAGCGAGCATGTCTCCACGAGTGTTGAACACACCCGCCGAAAGATCACCAGCCTCTCGTACAACAGGAGAAAAAGCCGTGCGCATGAGAGTCTGTGCCTGATCCTCCACAATGGCCAATAGGCGATCCCAAATCAACTGCCGTTCTATGACGCTGAAGTTCTTCACTGGTTCGTCCTCTTCAACTCCAAGTGGCCGGATGTGAGCAACCGAATCTGAAAGTCACTTGGCACCACGGTAGTTGTGTGTCGCTCCGTGACCAAGGCGGGGCCCAGTAGCCATTCACCAGGATCGAGGCTTTCACGATCTCGAATGGGAGCAGTCCTTGAACCATTTCGATCGACAAAAGCTTGGACTCGATGTCCACCTTCAGACGGACTAACAGGCGCGTTGAAACGCGCATTCAGGTCAGTACCCCGATTGCGCGAAACATTGAGAGTCCAGCTCATGACTTCAATATCCGCTCCAGGTATCGTTCGTCCATAGACGGACACATACGTTTCCTCAAACGCCTCAACCAACGCGAGCTGGTCCACGAAAGAAGGATCGAATGGGACCGTGACTTCATACCCCTGTCCAACGTAACGCATGAACGCAGAGCCACGCTCGGTGATCTCCGCTTCTTCCACACCAGCTTCCGCGACCACAGCCATGGCTTCCTGTCGCATTTCCAAAACAACCTGCTCGACTAGCTGCTGATCGTATTCAGCCAGCAGCATGTGGCTACTCCGGACAACCTCGTAAGACACAGGCGCACAGAGAAACCCTATTGCCGAACCAACCCCTGCATCCTGCGGAACAATCACCGACTCCAAATCAAGCTTCTCCATCATTCGAGCGGCGTGCAGCGGTGCGGCACCTCCAAATGCAACCATAGTCCTGCTCCGAAGTGACTTGCCCCACTCCGAGGCATGGCTGCGAGCGGCTGCGGCCATGTTCTCGTCGACCACTTCGGCTATGCCAAGAGCAGCTTCTTCCAATCCGATGTCAAGTTGATCGGCAATCTGGGTTTGGACAGTACCGTTTGCGGCCTCCGTGCTCAATGCAAGGCTACCACCTGCAAAGTTTTTCGCGTCCAATCTCCCCAGTGCGCAATCTGCGTCCGTGACTGTCGCCTCTTGACCACCTTGACCGTAACACGCAGGTCCGGGGTTTGAACCAGCACTCTCAGGTCCAATCTTCACCCTTCCTAACTTGTCGACTTGCGCGATGGATCCACCACCAGCGCCGATTTCGACCATCTCAATTACCGGTATTCGAATCGGCAGGCCGCTTCCCTTCTTGAAACGATAGGTACGATCCACCTCAAACGCCCGTGACAACAACGTCTGGCCTCCATCAATGAGACAAATCTTCGCCGTGGTGCCCCCCATGTCGAAAGAGAGCACTTGATCCACACTCAAGTCTCGCGCGATTTGTTCAGCAAGAATCGCACCTCCCGCGGGACCCGATTCAACGAGGCGAATCGGATACTTTGCCGCCGTTGCGAATGTCGTCAATCCGCCGCCGGAGGTCATCATGAGGTACGGACAGGCAAATCCCATGTTGTCGAGCCGTTCGGCTAGTCGTGTCAGGTAGGTGTTCATCAACGGCAAGACGTAGGCGTTTGCACAAGTTGTGGACAGCCTCTCGTATTCCCGAATTTCCGGACACACATCGGATCCAAGCGACAACGCAACATCGCCCCAACGTTCGCGAATTCTGTCGCGTACTGCCATCTCGTGTTGATCGTTGACATAGGCATGCAGAAAACCGACGGCAACACTCTGCACACCTTCGTTGATTGCAGTGTCGATTGCGATATCGACCGATCGCATGTCCAAGGGAACCAGCACCTGCCCATGCGCATCCATTCGTTCAACAATCGGCAGCCGCAACTTGCGAGGCACCAGTGAGACCGGACGCTCAATATTGATGTCGTATTGCTCGAATCGATTCTCCAACGCCATTTCCAGCACATCCCGGTGTCCGGAAGTCGTGAAGAGAGCCGTCTTCGCTCCGTTCCGTTCAATCAAGGCATTGGTTGCCAGCGTAGTTCCGTGAAGAACGATTCCGACATCCGCATAGCTCGCGTCGGACTCCTCGAACACTCTCAGAATGCCTTCAACTACCGCGTCGCTCGGATCGGTGTGCGACGTAAGAACCTTGATTGCGAGTACGCTCTCACCTACTTGCAAGACGACATCAGTGAATGTTCCGCCAATGTCGATTGCGAGTCCGTTCTGCATGTCAGATCGCAAAGTACAAGTGATGGTGTAGCCGACAACCCGGATTGAAGTCTGCTCGGCAATGTGGACACTTGTCGTCGCAATTCAGATAGATCTCGATACTCATTCGCGTGCCGCAACCGCCACATATAATTGCTTGCTGCCCCGCATCGGAGCGTTGCCACACCGTAGCTTCATGGTCGGACATCTCCGCGTGGCAGAAATAGCAAGGAAACCACTTCCTGCAGCACTGGAACAGTATGGCGACAACATCCGTCTGTCCGTGATAGTGCTTGCATCGGGTCTGAGCATCGACGCCGACCCCGCAGACCGTGACATCTCCAATGCATACTTCCGCACGCTTCGGTGTCTCTCCTGGATCTAACACTCGTTGTCTCGAATGGCTGCTAACAACATCAGATTGATTGCCGGAACGTCCCACCCTGAGTTCGCCCAGGAAATCGGGGGCCATCTGGGAATTCCCCTGACTGAAACCGAAATCGTACGCTTCGGCAACGAAAACATCATGTTTCAGTGCAAGGAAAACGTGCGGGAATCGGATGCTTTCGTGGTCCAGACATCGTGCTCCCCGCTTTCGGATTTCATTGTAGAACTACTGATCATCATCGATGCGCTCAAGCATGCCTCCGCTGGTCGAATCACAGCCGTGCTACCTTACTTTCCCTATGCTCGATCGGACAAGAAAGATCGTCCCCGAATATCGATCACTGCCAGACTGATCGCGGATCTTCTCGAGACGGCTGGAGCCAATCGAGTGCTCACGATGAACCTCCATTCCCATCAAGTGGCAGGATTTTTCCGGATTCCGGTCGATCAACTCAATGCAACTCCCATCGTGTGCAATCAGCTTCGTGCGACGACGAGCTTGTCCAATTCAGTTCTCGTGGCGAGCGATGTCAGCGAAGCGAAAGACCTGGGCGAGTACGCAAACCGACTCGGGCTACCAATCGCCATCGTGGACAAGAGGCGTGTGGACGATGCCGAATCCCCACAGGCTGCCCATTTGATCGGCGAGGTCAAAGGCTGCGACGCACTGCTAATCGACGACGAGATAGCGAGCGGCGGAACAATGTTGGAAGCGGCAAGATTTCTTCAACTTCACGGCGTGAACCGAGTCGAAGCGGCCGCCGTGCACCCAGTGCTATCGGGGCAAGCACACGAGCGACTCACAACTTCACCAATCGAGCGCCTCATTGTGACGAACACCATCCCAATCAACAGCGAAGGCAGGAGTCACAAAATCGAGGTCGTGTCAGTTGCGAAACTTTTTGCCGACGCCATTCGCGCAATTCATTCGGGGGCAAGCGTCTCGACGCTATTCGAGTGAAGAAGGCTGGTCTTCGATGTGTGGAGGCTGGGGTCGGAATCGAACCGGCGTAAACGGAGTTGCAGTCCGCTGCATGGCCACTCTGCCACCCAGCCGTTTGCCCGAACGGACAGGGAAAGGTCATTCTACAATCATGTTTCGGTGTTCCTTCTAGCGGAATCACAACTGCGAATTGCACGAACCAGGACCTCATCCGTGGCGAGAACTTCGGTACCGATTGTTCATACTAGAATTGATGAACTCATGCCACTGATTGCTCAATTGCTCCCAGGTCGTTCTACCTGCTAGAAGAATGAACAGGCACCGACTTTTGATCGTTGCAACCACGATCGTCGTGGTGGCGTTGATTGTGGTACTGGCTTTGGTGCTCATGAAACGTCCGGTTACCGATTCAATAGCCGAAGAAGATCCCGTTCAGGACAATCGGACAACATCCGAGACGGAGAGTTCGGTGGACAGTGTGGACGCCCCAACCTTACCCACGGAGACAAGGGTTCGGCATGCATGGTCCGTGACGACCGTCGACGCTGTCAATGAGTCGTTGGTCCCAAGCTACAAAGAGACTGTCGAAGGGCGAGAGCTGGTCGAGCTAGCTTCGGATTTGAACGAGTGGCAACAGAACGACCAAGTGCTGATTGACGTACCGCAGACACAGGAGAAATTTCTCGTGACTATCGCGCAAGTGAGCACTTCACTCGGAAACAATCGATCCTACAAAGGCAAGATGATGCCGGACGAGAACGCTCACTCGTTCCTAATAACCGTTGGCGAACGAAACGTTTTCGCGAACTTTTCGACTCCCGAAGGAAGATTCGAGCTGGTGGGCAATACGCAATACGCATGGTTGATGCCGTCCGAGAACATGGATATGCACGTCGACTACACGCAGGACGATTACTACATCCCGGAACTTGATGGCGAACTTCACTAGACTCAGCCAGGCGGCTTGCATTGTCGCGTTACTCGCCGCTTGTACATCGTCGCTCCTTGCAAACGGCGAAAAGGCGTTGTTCGAGTGCCCATGCACCCTAGAGTTTGACGGTGAAGAGTCCGTCGAACTGAGTGTTGGACTTCGAAACTTCTCGAACGTTGATCTCAAGGCATTGAAGGTCGAAGTGGCACTCCAGATCGAACGAAGTCTGTGGGGCTACAAGGCCGTTATGTCAACGATCGAGATTGACGTAACAGTTCCATCAGGTGGGGATGTCGTCGAAGGCACCTTTACCAAGTCAACTATGCATGGCAACCTACCCAAAGGCGAGTACTACGTTCTGTTACGTCTTCTCGATGATGGGGGTACGTGGCACGACTCAATCTTCATGAGGGAAAGAGTCGATCCGTCCGCTGAATTCACGGTGAACTTCCTCGACTACCTGATCGATTCCGATGAGGACGGTGTGGGCGATCTCAACGAAATATTGGAAGGTACCGACTTCGAGGACGCTTCCTCAGTTCCCGCCGACTCGGTGGTCGATGTCGTCGCGTTGTACGGCAAGAACTTCGCGAAAGAGTACGACGGAGACGCTACAACCCGAATACAGCATCTATTTGAGCTGGCTAATCAAATACTGGATGACAGCGATGTGGCGATGCAGTGGCGTGTCGTCGGCACGGTGGAAGTCGAAATGGACGACCAGACGACACGCCTCGAGGACATCAATGACTTGGTCACGGAAGGTGAACGTCATGGATCGGATCTCGCCGTGTTGTTCGGACCCTGGCCGGAGAAAGGAGGTTATTGCGGATTCGCCGGCGTCTACGGATGGGGGCGGCGCGGAGAATTGTCCGTAGACCTCACCTATGCGCTTGCAACTGTGGTGGGATCATGCGGAGCCACAACCCTAGCTCACGAATTGGGTCACTTGATGGGACTGCACCATTCCGTTTGGCAGAATTCGACAGGCGCATGGAGATGGTCACGCGGCCACGGTGTGGAAAACGATTTCTCTACGGTAATGTCCTACGGACGAGGAGGCGTAAGTGAGGATGTCTTTTCCGATCCCGATACAGACTGCGGACCCAACGAATCCCCCTGTGGAATTGCTCACGACGAAGACTCGGCTGCGGATTCAGTCGCGTCTCTGAATGCGGTGCGTTTTCAATACGCACGTGCTCGCGATTCGTTCCCGGACAGCGACGGAGATGGTTTTGTCGATCCAGTCGATGACTTACCGGACGATGCAACGGAGTGGTTGGACACCGACGGCGACGGTGAGGGCAACAATGCCGACACCGACGACGATGGCGACGGAGTATTGGACGTCGACGACGCCTTTCCCCTAGATCCTACCGAAATAGCAGACACTGACGAAGATGGCGTTGGCGATGTTGCGGATGCGTTTCCCGAAGATCCAAATGAATGGGAAGACTCGGATGGCGATGGCGTTGGCGACAATTCAGATGTCTTCCCGACGGATCCCAGTGAATGGGACGACACCGACGGCGATGGCGTTGGAGACAATGGCGATGCCTTCCCCGAAGACGCAACGGAATGGGCGGACACCGATAGCGACGGTCAAGGAGACAACGCCGATACAGACGATGATGGCGATTCCACTCCGGACATCGATGATGCATATCCACTGGATGAGAACCTTTCACGATTCTTCTCCTACAAGTTCGTCCTAGAGTCCAGTGCTGATCAAGTGTCTAGTGCAGTGAAATTTCAGAGCTTTCGCGATGAGCCGGGTAGTTACTTGCTGATCGGTGTACCTTCAATGCCACGGAACGGTGTTAACGCTGGAGGTGCTTATGTGATATCGCTAGCGGAGTTGGAGGAGTTAGACGCGCTTGACGGATCTACAGATCACATAATCGGGTTGGCAAGCATCGCCGACTCACAAAATTCATGGAAGCTAGTAGGAACTACTGACGAGGCTAAGGCAGGTGATTCCGTCAGTGTTGGCGACATTGACGGCGACGACAATCCGGATCTCGTAGTTGGAGCTCCCGATGCCCGAGGAAGGGCAGGTTCTCTCTACGTCATTCCTTTTGAAAATCTGAGCGACATCGACTCCGATCAGGATCGAATCATTGAGCTGAATATGTCTGGTATTGGAGATTTCGGTTGGCGTCTCGATGGGCGCGAAGTCGATGGGGTGGGATTTCATCATGGCGTTGCGGTCGGTGATGTGGATGCCGATGGATTCGACGACATTCTCGTCGGCACCTACCAAGCCGACATTGTTAGCACCGGTGGCGGTCGCTTGCGTAAGTCCGCATACTTCATTCCTAGTGCTAGACTCGAGGAAATGGATCAAGCCGATGGCGAGAATGATCGAGTAGTCGACATATTCGGTTCGGTAGGTCCAGACAACGTCAAGTTCTTTCTATCCGAACACGGCCTATTGACCAAACGCACCAACGTGGATCTAAGCACTGAATCGGAGGGAGACAACCTCCCGTCGCTATTGATCAGTGGTGTTAGGCTCGGAGGAGATGCAAGGGGATCGGTCTACTGGTTATCGGTTGCACAGTTATCTGAAGCTGACAATGCAGATGGCGAAGAAGATGGGCAAGTCGACTTGGCTCATATTGCGAATCAGAAAGACTCTTGGCAGTTTCATGGAGCCCCGGATAGCCAAATCGCTGAGTTCGCTTCGTTTGTCGAAGACTTTTCCAACGACGGCAAGCACGATTTATCCCTGTCGCGCACATGGTCGTTCCTTTTGCTAGCTTCCCAAGACTTTGAGAGCTTCGATGCCGCCGACGACAGTGTGGATGGAAAAATTGAGATCCCGCCAGCGTTGAACACCGGAAACTCGTTGTGGGTCCGCGGCGTATTTCCCTTTGGACAGTTGGCAAGCAACAAGCAAGGGGTCACATTTCCTAGCAGTACCGCATATCCACCTGTCGGCGTATATCACGTGACCGCACCCAACGTACGAGACCTTGCTTCTCGAGCTCAGAATGGCTCGCTGTGGTTCGACTCTCGGTACAGTAGCAGCGTTCAACACCTTCGAGGTAGTAGACCGTTGATGTGGCTCGGGTCGGACATGCAGTACACGGTCACCTTGGATGGCGACGAGTTGGAAGAACTATTGATAACCGCTTCCGGAGACGAGCGTGACGTTGACACGACTAGCGTGGTCTATTTGATTTCATCCCGTGATCTTGCAGAGTTGGCTCGACGCGCCTCTGAGGCTCATGGCCCGCTGCTGATTGAAGACATGTGGGGCGATCAGGACGAAGATGGATTGAAGAACTTCGCCGATCTCGACGATGACGACGACTACATTGACGACATCGTCGATGTCTTCCACCTCGACAGCTCGGAGTGGGCCGATTCCGATTCTGATGGATTTGGCGACAACTTCGATGCATTCCCGTTCGATTGGAGTGAGTACTTGGACACGGACGAAGACGGATTGGGCGACCGCTACGCGGACAACGATGACGACAACGACGGAATTCTCGATTGGGAAGATGAGTTTCCGCTAGACACCGACAACGACGGCTTGGACAACGCAATAGATGAAGACGACGATGGCGACGGTGTCTTGGATCAAGACGATGCATTTCCGTACGATCCCACGGAGGCTTCAGATTGGGACTCAGATGGGATTGGCGACAATGCCGACAGCGACGACGACAACGATGGAGTCGGGGACGACTTAGATGCCTTCCCCTTCGACCCGACCGAGACCGCGGACTCCGATGAAGATGGTGTCGGAGACAACGCCGATGCATTTCCGAACGACCCTGACGAATGGGTGGATACCGACGGCGACGGTACCGGAAACAACGAAGATACAGACGATGATGGCGACGGAGTGCCAGATGTAGACGACAAGTTCCCACTCGATCCAACACTTTCCGTGGACTCCGACGATGATGGTGTAGCGGACGAATACGATGCGTTTCCCAATAATCCAGATGAATGGAGCGACCTCGATGGAGATGGAACCGGGGACAACACCGATCCCGATATCGACGGTGACGGCGTAGTAAACCTGGACGACGAGTTTCCCACCGACAATACTCGAGTGGACTTGCGTTCGGTGGTGTTCATTCCTTGGAATGTTGGATCCGACATCGGTGCTCAGGCTGGCAGTTCGGGCGACACCGACGGAGATGGCTGGCATGACATCTTGCTCTCCGGCGAAACAACTGAGGAGACTTATGAAGTCTATTTGGTGTCAAGTGCGCAGCTCGTTTCCGCCGACATGACAGATGGCCAACGCGACGGTCAAGTCAATATTGGGTACGTCGCCGATCTGGCGAATTCATGGAAGATCAACGTTCCCGATGAAGACGACGAAGGAGTGATCCAGCTACTCCGAGTAGGTCAACTCACGAGCGAACAGACCGAATCATTCCTGATTTCAACTTCAGCTGGACTCTACTCCGACGCCTATGTGCTCGCTCCGTCGGATCTTGAAGCCGCGGACGGGCAAGACGAAAATTCCGATGGCATTGTTGAACTCAGCAACCTCTATGCGCAAGACAACTCATGGAGGTTCTCTGGCGATTGGAATCAAGGATTTGGACATTCCGCAACCTATGTTGTTAGCATCGATGACGACGCTCTACCGGACATTTGCATTGGCGCACCCGGCGCAGGAGCAGGAGACCTTTCAGGTAGCGTCTTCGTTGCGTCGGCAGCTTCGTTGCTGGCACTCGACGAGTTGCATGCTTCAGAGGCGGATGGAATAGTTTCGATGACATATGTAACGAGGAACTACAAATCCCTAGATGAAGAGGACCGAGTTTGGAAATTCGAAGGAGAGAATGCCAACGATCAAGTTGGATCGGCAACGGCCTCAGGAGATTTCGATGGAGATGGCCTTTCCGACATCGTCATTGGTGCACCGACTCATGACTCGGACACCAACAATGATGGTGCTGTCTATTTGGTGGGGAGCTTAGACTGGGACAACACTGATGAAGAAGACGACAGCGCAGACCGTCACATCGATTTGGGTCGGATCGCCTCCCAACCCCACTCCTGGAAGTTCGCAGGAGACGGAACGAACAAGAACCTGGGATCGAGTGTGGTTGTAGCTGATCTCAATCAGGACTCGACTCTGGAGTTGATCGTTGTCCAACAAGAGACGATCGATGTGATTTCCGCGGGCGACTTCGCCAAGATGGACCAGGCAGACGGAAGCGAAGATGGCGTTGTGTCAGTTCAGAACTATGAAGCAGGAGAGGACTCTTGGCGAATGAAGTGTCCAGCCAATTGGGGTACTTGTAGTATCGCAGTCGCCGACGGCCCTCCATCTGCTGTTGGGCAATCCGTCGTCATCGGCATCAATAACTATCCCTCCGGAGACTCCACGATTGCCTACCTGATTTCGAGAGATGATTTTGAGAGCTTGGATGAACTGGACGGCACAATGGATCGAGTAATGAGTCTGTCTGATGCCCATCGATTGCCCAATTCCTACAGGTTCGTCTTGCCGAAATTTATAACGTTGGCACTGGGAACTAACCTAGCCGATGCAGGCGACGTGGACGGCGACGGACAATCCGATTTGTTGGTTGCGGTTCGGGATCTTTCATGGAATTCAACTGTTCCCTCCGAAGCCTATGTCATCTCGTCGGCAGAGCTCGAGTATCTGGATGGGATGGATGGAAGAACAGACGGTTCAATTTCGCTTCAAAGCGTGACTTCCCGCACACGCAGCCCTCACCAACCGAGTACTGAGTGAGCAAGGCTTCGAACACTTGCCGAATGTGGTCTGGGATGGTTGCAACCCCCCAAACTCCCATCTCCGGTGAGTCGCACCCTTGCGTTAATGAATACCTAAATGGTCCGCTGTTCGTTGAGAAACCCTTTCCTCAGTGAAGCCCAAGCTCCCTGAAGATGAACGACCATCGACCAAAGCGTGAGTAAAGTAGCTACGTAGATCAGAACCAATCCGACGATTGTCCAAGGTTTCTCCAACACTGGAGGATTGCACAACAGCATCAAGATGGCACTCATTTGAATGGCAGTCTTAACCTTGGTTATCGTTGTGACGGCCACCTGCGAACGAGCACGCATCTCAGCCATCCATTCGCGCAAAGAAGCTATGAGTAATTCCCTTCCCACAATCACGATGCCAGGAAGTGTCAGCCACAGGCTGCCATAGCTACCGATCAGTACGACGAGGGCTGAGACAACGAGCAATTTGTCAGCAACGGGATCGATGAACGCACCGAATTTGGTTGTGACACCAAACTTGCGCGCAAAGAAACCATCCATCCAGTCAGTCAAGCATGCTACGGCAAACAGCAACCCTGCAACCCAGTGAAGATTGCTAGTTGAAATGTAGAACAGCACAAAAACAGGTATGAGTGCTATACGCAGTATGGACAGAGCGTTGGGCACCAATCTCTTAAGCATGGAGTGCACCGTAAATTTGGTCTGCAAGCTTGCGACTGATTCCAGGAACTTTGCACAGCTCTTCGGTGCTGGCGGCTTGGATGGATGTGATCGAGCCGAAATGGGTCAGCAGTTGCCGCTTTCTCTTGGCTCCGATGCCTGCAACGTCATCGAGCTGCGACTTGCGACGAGACCTTTGACGGCGTGCTCGATGTCCTTCAATTGCGAAGCGATGCGCTTCATCGCGAATGTGTTGGATCAAATGCATCCCGGGCGACGTGGAATCTACGTCGAGCTCGCCTGAGTCTACATCCCAAATCGTCTCGAGACCAGGTTTGCGTCCCGGTCCTTTCGATATTCCGATAATGCGAGGATTCTCCACATTCAATCTTAACAATGACTCCCTTACTTTGTTGATTTGACCGCGTCCACCATCAATTATCAGAACACTCGGAACTGCACCCTCTCCCGCTTGAATCCTCTTGTATCTTCGCTCAATCGCCTGGCCCAGTGCCGCGTAGTCGTCGCCGGCAACCACTCCATCGATCTTGTATCGCCGGTAGTCTGACTTCAAGGGTCCAGACTCACCGAATACTACGCACGATGCAATAGTCTCCTCTCCGCTGGAATGGCTGACATCCATACACTCGATACGGCTTGGCGGTTCTTCCAGACCGAGCATCTGCTGAAGCGCTTTCATTCTCTCGACGTCGTTCTCGTGCTTTCGAACGTCTGACAAGAGCGAGAGTTCTGCGTTCTCTTGTACCAGCGACAGCCATCGCGCACGAGACGCTCGGACCTGGGCAGTCACTTCAACGCTTTTCCCCGCTTTCTCACGCAATGCACTCTCAAGCACCTTCTGATCCGGAAGGTCAACAAGTGTAAGAACTGTTCTCGGCACCTCTCGGTTCGATCCTCCCAAGTAGTACTGGGCAAGAAACTCCGACAACAGCTGAGGACCTTCTAGTCCTAGTTCGTTCTTCGGATACCACGTCCGGTGTCCCAGCAACCGACCATCGCGTATGAACATTCCTTCGACACATGTTCGATGTTCATTCAGTGCGACACCGAATGCGTCAACATCACCGTGGGCAGTATCCACATACTGGTCCTCTTGTACCTGTCGTAGATGGTGAATTTGGTCGCGCAGTCTCGAAGCCTCTTCAAATTCCAGTTTCTCTGCGGCTCGATCCATGTCTTCCTTGAGCTCGGAGAGCACGGACTTGCTCTTGCCTTCAAGGAACAGGTGTGCCAGTCGAAGATCCTGACCGTATTCTTCAGTGTCGACTAACCCAACGCAAGGCGCACTGCATCGCTTGATCTGATACTCCAAACACGGCCTCGATCGGTTCTTGAAGAACGAGTCTTTACATGGTCTCAAGCGAAACAGCTGTTGCAGTAGCGAGATGCTCTTCCGAACAGCTGCCGCACTGGGATAGGGCCCAAACAAACGACCTCTTACATTCTTACTTCCTCGGTGCAAGAGGATGCGAGGAAACTCGTGATCGGTGAAGAGTATGTAGGGGTAGCTCTTGTCGTCCCGCAGCAGCACGTTGAATGTGGGTTTGTAGGTCTTGATGAAAGTTTGTTCAAGAAGCAACGCCTCAGTCTCGCTGTTCGTCACGGTGACTTGAATGTCACTTGTACGGGCAACCATTCGCATGGTCTTGGTAGCTAGACCCGTAGGTCGAAAGTAGCTCTTCACTCTCGTCTTGAGATTTCGAGATTTCCCTACGTAGATGACCAGGCCCGACTTGTCCACCATTCGATAGACACCGCTTCTCGATGGTAACGAATCCAAACGAGCCTGAAGTCGTTCGCGGCGTTGGCTCTCGACGCTCATATTTGCTTAGACAACTCAGACACGAAGATGGTATTCAGCGGTTGGACAGTTCAAACTCAGGATGCGAATGCGGCTATGCCTGTCTGGGCGCGGCCGAGTATCAGAGCGTGAACATCGTGAGTACCTTCGTAGGTGTTAACAGTCTCAAGATTCATTACGTGTCGGATTACGTGGTACTCGTCGGATATGCCGTTTGCTCCATGCATGTCCCTCGCCATTCGGGCGATATCCAGTGCCTTCCCACAATTGTTGCGTTTCAGGATCGAGATACTCTCCACTGCGAGTCGATCTTCATCGAATAGACGTCCCATTCGTAAGCATCCTTGAAGACCCAGAGTGATTTCAGTCTGCATATCGACCAGTTTCTTTTGAATGAGCTGGTTGGCTGCCAGAGGGCGGCCAAATTGACTGCGTTCGATCACATATTGGCGTGCTGCATGCCAACAGAATTCCGCCGCTCCCATCGTTCCCCACGCTATGCCGTAGCGAGCACGGTTCAAACATCCAAACGGTCCGGACAGTCCACGGGCGTTCGGCAGAAGATTGGACTTCGGCACATGTACATCTTGCATGGTGATCTGCCCCGTTGCCGAGGCTCGCAAGCTCATCTTTCCTCGTATTGTCGGAGTTGCAAAACCTGGAGTTCCCCGTTCTACCAGGAAGCCTCGAATCACCCCGTCCAGCTTTGCCCAGATTACGGCAACATCGGCGATGGGTGCATTCGTGATCCAAGTTTTGACTCCATTCAACACATAGCCATCGGAGACCTCTTGAGCGTGGGTTGCCATACCTCCTGGATCCGACCCAAAGTCCGGTTCGGTCAATCCAAAACATCCAACCAATTCACCCGTTGCCAGACGCGGCAAGTACTTGGTTCGATGTTCCTCGGAGCCGTACGCGTGAATCGGATGCATCACAAGCGACGACTGCACGCTCATCGCCGACCGATAGCCTGAGTCGATTCGTTCGATTTCCCGAGCCATCAAGCCGTAGTTCACATAGCTAACCTCGCTGCATCCGTATTCTGACGGCAAGGTCGCTCCCAACAGTCCTGCCTCTCCCATCTCGTTCATGATCTCGCGATCAAATCGTTCTTGCCGGTTCGCCTCGATCACACGTGGCAACAAGCTCGTCTTCGCAAATTCAGCGGTCGAGTCGACGATCAGTCTTTCTTCAACAGAAAGTTGATCTGTTAACAGCAAGGGGTCTTCCCAGACAAATGGATAGGTGGGCATGGGCAGTGCTTCCGATGGGTGTCTTCCACCCAAATAGTGCTAGTAAGTCAATTATCTACGTTGGCTCAGTTCGGTCGGATAGCCAATTGCCGACAATAGGACGAGGCTGACTCGCGCACACGCGAGAAGTAATCATCAGCATCCGGATCTTGTCCAATAATGCTCCGTGTGCAATTCACGATGAGACCAAGGCCGTCATTCCGACGCGCACGTTGCAAGACTTGGTTGACATCGCCTCCCTGCGCCCCCACTCCAGGGACAAGAAAAGTGACCGTCAGGAGCAACAGCTCGGGTTCTCGCTAGGGCATCTATGTGCGTAGCACCGACCACAATCATCAGGTTTGGATCATGCTCATCCTGGACTCGACTTGCAACCCGCAAGTAGAGCGGATCATCGGAAGGTTCATCTTGGATCCACGCCGCTCCCGGATTACTAGTCTTGCACAAGACAATTACGCCTCTCGATTCGTATGCACGAAACGGTTCGATGGTGTCCCAGCCAAGGTACGGACTGACTGTTGCCGCACCAGCTCGATAGCGTCCGAATACCTCTTCAGCGTAGCGTTCAGCCGTCGACGAGACATCGCCTCGTTTTGCATCGAGAATTACAGGGAGATCGGGATAGTCGGATTGGACCGAGGCAATGAGCTGTTCCAGCTCGTGTTCGGCTCGTGCAGCAGCAAAGTGCGCGTGATTGAATTTGACCGCCGCGGCGAAGGGAAAGACCGTTTGGACAATTTTGTAACCGAAGGTCAGAAATGCCTGTTCTCTAGTCAGAATGTCGGGTGGAATCATGGCAGGAATGGGATCAATTCCGACGCACAGAAATGAACCTGACCGCTCCCAGCTGTTTCGCAGAAGCTCGTTAAAGGGAAGGCGGTTACTCACTAGGGTTTGGAGATGTGGAGCTCGTTCCTATAGATGGTTCTGCAAGTACGAATCAACCGTCTGCACAATCATCTGGGTCATCGGATCCACTTCAAGGTTCAACTTGTCTCCGACTTCAACCTCCCCGAGGTTGGTCTGTCTCAAGGTCTCGGGAATGAGGTTTACGTGCCCAATCCTAGATTCCTGGTCTATTTCCGCTAGCGTTAGGCTCACACCGTTGAGTGCGATGAACCCTTTTGGCACAAAATATCGAGTCCAATCGGGCAGAATGAGAAAACTCATACCTCGATTGTGCGGCTCTGTGTTCAGTTCAACAACTTGTACCGTACCGCAAATATGGCCCGACAAGATGTGCCCGCCGATCTCATCTCCAACACGTAGTGAACGTTCGACATTGACATGAGACCCAACTTCGAGCGAGCCGAGATTGGTAGTCGAGATCGTTGCGGCTACGACATCGAAGGAAACGGAAGTCGATCCGATGGCAACTGCTGTTAAGCACACGCCGTTAACGGCGACTGACGCGCCGATCTCAAGATCGTCTTTGAAGTGTCCGAGATCGAGCGTCAGACTATAGGCGTTCCTAGACTGTTCGAGAGAGCGAACCGGACACGTGCCCCCAACTATTCCGCTAAACACTCGACACTAGTAAGCGACGAAGGGTACTGAATCTGTCCCCACTAGGAACAGAAGCTAACCGCGGGCCTGGGCCTTCTCCTCCCGATATTCCTGTTCCATTCTCTCGACATCCTCTCGGTACTCGATCCGTTGGAATTCAACATCAATGGAATCAATGTACTGACGGGCTGTTTTTTCAGTCGATTCGTCATCGTCTCGCTTCGCCACACGCTCCACCTCTTCAAACGATTCCTTGGCAGCGGATAGCTGGTCATCGCTAAACTGACACACGCCCTTTAAGAACAGTGTTTGATTAGGGTTCTTGAGTCCCCCCAGTTCTATCGCAGTGTCTGTAGCTTCTATACACTCTCGGTAACGCTCTGTTTCGTTAAAGAGCAGAGCCAGTAGGTGATGGAGTCTTCCATCTCCATCTTCTTCATCTTCGACACCTTCAGCTGCCTTCCGATATGCATCGATAGCCTTGTCAGCTTCGCGCGACATGTGCAAGTACTGCGCAAACGTTTTATAGTTCTTCTTAGTCGGTTCAATAATCTCCGCTTCGAGTCCTTCCTCGAAAATCCAAACGGCTCGAATGAAAGCATCCGAGAGAGCTGCGCGCGATGCCAAATTGGTGTAGTCGGACTCCCTATCCAATACGCCAAGTAAGCTCGCAAGTTCCAACACGTACCCTGAATTCTTTTCTTCCTCAAGCTGACTATAGGTCCGTGCCATCATCAACCAATATTCACGCGTAGGATATTCAACGCAGACGATGCGGAGAATCTCCAGCGCGTCGCGATATTCCTCCAGTGCGCTGTGCGCTCCGAGCAGTAAACGCCACCAGTGTTCCTTTATCGGCCGCATGAGTTCGTTTGACTTGTCCATCGCCCGCCTAACCCACACCTTGACTTGCTCGTAATCTTCCAAGGCGTAGTAGATCTGCGCCACATACGCATAGGTTGGCGGAAAGATGTTCACAGCCAATTCAGTCCACTGCAACGCGTAGTCAAGCGACTTGTCATACTGCTCCTCAGAGAAATACAGAACCGACAGATTGTTGAGCGTCTGTTCCTCCATTCCATACGTAATGGACTCGCGATACTCCAATACCTTGGAGAGGTGATGAATGGCGAGGTCGGTATCTTCCAATTCCGATGCGAGCCATGCATACGCCCGGTGAATCTGAGCAAGCTCGTTCTCGTTCAGTCGCCTCGAACGAGCCAGCATGTCATCCAGAATCTTCTTTGCTGCGGCTAGGTCCCGTGTATCCGGTGCATTTTCCGGCGGTGGTTCTTCTCCCTCCTTAACCTCTGGTGAAACGATAGAGTTGAACTTCGAGATCTTTTCGAAAGTTTGCGCAGTCATTGGCGGAACATTACGTTTCGGCCGAGGATCCTGTGCGGCAGTCTGCGCTGACAGCAATTGGTGGCTCGAATAGGTATGCCACTCTGCGTCGACGAACAAATCAACGCCAAGCTGCATTCCGAGTAATCCCATACCCAGTAGCAATGCACCCGATGCTCTACCAATACCAATCTGTCTTCTGGCCACTCTTTCACGTTTCATAATCAAGAATTTCCTTGTGTCTTTGAACGACACGACCAGCAGCTAGTCTAGTCTCCGTCGTCGATCTCAAACCCAATTCGGTGGAGTACCCCTTCCACTTCGATTGGAGTGCCGTCGACCACTTTTGGCTGATACTCAAACTTGAGCGCTGCCTGAATGGCAGCTCGATCAAAAATTCCCGGCGGCTCGGATTCGAAAACAACGGGATCTTTCACAGCTCCCGTCTCGGTCACGGTAAACCTCAACACGACGTGACCTTCAATGCCACGCTCCAATGCACGTTGCGGATAGACCACATCTACTTTCTTAAGGGGCAGGTACTCTCCGTCGTCGCCATTGAGATTGGAAAGGTCATCCGAGGCGTCCCCGTCAATCTCAAAGCCAAACCGATGGAGAACCCCCTCCACTTCGACTGGGACACCGTTGATCACCTTCGGCCGATACTTAAACTTGAGTGCTGCCTGAATGGCTGCGCGATCAAAAATTCCCGGTGGCTCGGATTCGAAAACAACGGGATCCTTCACAGATCCCGTCTCGGTCACGGTAAATCTCAACACGACGTAGCCCTCGATGCCGCGCTCTACCGCTCGCTGCGGATAGACCACTTCTACTTTACGAAGAGGCAGGTACCCTCGGATTTGATCGTGACTGAGCTCGGAACCGGATATGTTCATGTCCTGTTCGTCTTGCTCGAGAGACTCACCTGACTGCCTGAGGGACGACCGAAGCATTGACAGCAGCTTGAGCGTCCGCCCCTCCATTTCGTAGGGAATGGACTCTCGAAAGTCCAATACGCGATAGAGGTGCTCGGCGGCTAGAGTCGTGTCGTCTAACTCTCCTGCGAGCCACGCATACGCAAAGTGAACTTGAGCTAGCTCGTGATCGTTGAGCCTACGGGATGGTTCCAGCAAATCATCCAGAATCCTCTGTGCCGCATCCAGATCCCTCGCATCCGGAGCACCTTCAGAGGGTGGCGATACTCCTTCCTTCTGTTCGGGTGCAAGGATCGAGTTGAACTTCGAGATCTTTTCAAAGGTCTTCGAATCGATTGGCGGAACATAGCGCTCTGACTGAGAGTCTTGCTCGACAACATGCGCCGATAGCAATTGGCTACTCGCGTAGAGATCGCATTCCGGGTCTACAACGAGATCGGCAAAAAACTGCACACTGAGAAATCCGACACCCAGTGCCAATGCTCCTGCTGTCTTTGACACGCCTTTCACAAGGCGACTCGATGCCCGACCGACATATCGAAATGAGGTCTCCTCGCCATGCACGACGACTAAGTCGTGCATCGTTGAGTCACGCGTCCGGTTTTAGTCCGAACACTAGTCTTCGTCGTCGATCTCAAACCCAATTCGGTGGAGTACACCTTCCACTTCGATCGGCGATCCGTCAATCACTCTTGGTCGGTACTTGAACTTCAATGCTGCCTGAATGGCCGCTCGATCGAAAATGCCAGGAGGGTCGGCTTCCACAACTACAGGATCCTTTACTGATCCTGTCTCAGTCACGGTAAACCTCAATATGACATACCCTTCGATACCACGCTGAAGTGCACGATTCGGATAGATTGGTTGAACCTTCCGAAGCGGCAAGTACTCACCGTCTTGATTGAACCCGGACATGTCCATTGTCGTATCCGGCTGAACACTCGTCACATCAAAGTCCGATCCCCAGGTCGAACCTGAGTCCTGGCTGAGGTCGGGCTGGAGAATGTCCGGCGGCACCTGGTCAGGTGGCGGTGGAGGTTCCGGCTTTCGGTCGATCAATTCTGGTGGGACATCATCAATGAGTCGAACGAAGTCCACTGGACGAATGTTGTTAGCTTCGTTCAATGGATTCTTGTCGCTGCTGATCACGGCTTGCATGAGATATAGCAACGCCACCGTTACCACGGCGCCGATGACTATTCCCATCCCGTATCGTTCAATTGTCTTTTGCATACCAACCCCTGCTAATCTTCGGTCGAGATCGCAACATCGACGATTTTCGCACCTCGTGCGGCATCCAATACTGCTCTCACCTGTTCGAAACTTGCTTTCTTATCCACCTGCACGACAATTCCTCCTTTGGGATTCTCCGCGTGCAGTCTCTCGATATGTGCACGAACGTGACTTGCGTCAACTCGTTTCTTATCGATCCAAATGTCATTGCTCGGTCCTATAGCAACTAAGACACTAACCAACGGTTTTGGTTGCGCCATTCGCGCCTCAGGTCGAGTGACTTCGATACCTGCTTGTTTGATGAACGTAGCCGTTACGATGAAAAAAATCAACATGATGAACACGACGTCCAGCATCGGTGTCAAGTTGATGTCGCTTTCGTCGTCGCTTGCGCTACGTTGCTTGCCAAGTGCCACTGCTCAATTCTTCCTCAATGGTCCATTGTCATATGACGGTCGAGCAACTCGGTTTCGACATTGATTTTACGTCGAATAAAGGTCGATCCCATAATGCCGGAGAGCGAAGCAATCATTCCCGACATTGTGGGTATGGTCGCCGCCGAAACACCAGCCGCCATAGAACGCGCATTACCGCCCTGCGTGGCCATGGCATCAAACACTTGGATCATTCCGGTCACAGTGCCCAGCAATCCAAGTAAAGGGCACAGCGCAATGCATGTCAAGATGATTGGCATGCTACCCGAAATCCGTGCACTGGCGATAGAAATCAACTCCCGTCGAATCACGTGAGCGGACCAAGACTTTCTTTCGTCTCGAGACTCCCAAGCATCCATAGTTGTCTTGACGACAACTCGATGCTCGCGAAGGAAATACCAGAACCGTTCGAGAATCAGCGTCCACATCAGGAAGGTCGTCAATGCGATGAAGTACAGAACATCACCGCCCTGTTCAAAGAACCTGTTGATGGCAACAAACACTTCCATGGCTATTCGTTGGACTTAACTTCCGTTATCGGCTGACCTGTACTTTCCGCATGCGCCGCAATCATGCCTTCGGACTGTTCATCGAGCACGTGCAGAACGGAACGGCTGTACTGAGCGATCAGCGCGTGGAGCAATACCGTTGGAATTGCCACACAAAGACCAAGAACCGTGGTCATCAATGCAGTGGAAATACCGCTTGCCATGATCTTCGGATCACCAGTACCAAACAACGTGATGGCCTCAAAGGTCTGGATCATTCCGATTACTGTTCCCAGTAGTCCCATCAACGGTGCAACTACCGAGATCACCTGCACGATGGCAATGTTGCGGGTAAGCAACGGGGTCTCCTGTAAGACAGCCTCGCCCATCTTCAACTGCAAGGTTTCGTTGTCGACTTCCGTATTTGCGTGATAGATCCCAATTACACGTCCCAGCGGATTGTCGTCCTTTGGTTCGCCAGGCGCTTTCTTTTGCGCAGCGACCTTCCGACTGATCAGAAACAGCATGATCAATCGCTCTATGGCGAGAAGCACACCAACAATACCGACAAGGATGATTACGGAACCAACCATCCCGCCGTTCCCATCGCAGAAGGGCAGCCAACATTGTCCGTTGGCGATGCCTTTGAATGGCGAGCCAACCATTTCGCCCACGGTAGCCCTTTGCGTTTCCAGTGACAGCAATTGGCCCCTGGTTGGGTCTATGGCAAACGCAGTGACATCACCCGGGTCAGATCGATACAAACTACGTGCAGTATTGGAGTACTCGCCAGATGGCTGTCGAGCCAATTGAGTTAACGACCCAGTCGACACGTCATAGTTGACGTAACCTTCACCTGCTACCACGTTGAACGAACCAACACGCAAAATCTCCTCGTTCAACTGCTCGCCACCCGTCATATTGATCACGCCGTCGAATCGAGTTACTTTCCCGGTTTCATTGAGGTGTTGCAACAAAAGCTCCCACAAGTGCTCCATCTCGTCGATGGTGGCCAATTCGCTAGCCGTTCCCATCTTCACTGCGAGATCGCCCAAAAAGGTCCCTCTATCGGGATACTCGGCACTTACGATTGAGCCGTTGAATACGCCACGAGTGTCGCCCGCAACCTGCGTCAGTACTCCAAACAGTTCTCGAAGCGAACCAAGTCTTTCATCCAGGATTTGCTGCTGATTTGAAATCTCGGTTTCGTTGTCATTCATTTGCGTATCGAGACTCTGACTTCGTTGTTCTTCGCGTCGCAGCTCAGCCTTGGCATCGTCGAGCAACCCCTGCTGTTCTGCTGTCCGAGAACGAAATTCTGCCTCTCGCTGTTCATGTAGCTCGTTTTCTACGATTCGCTTCTCGCGAACCAGCTCCAGCAATTCGTCCAACGTAGATGCTTCCTGGATTGTCAGGCCAGCATCGACTTGCGGGTTGACCCGTTCACCCTGAACGGGAGCTGTCTCCTGAGCCCAAGCTGAACTGACACCAACTGCAACTACGACCAGGAATGCACTTACTTGTTGTGTGGAAGACTTCATCCCTAACCTCCGGACGCACCTTGCGAGATCACGATCGGAACTCGTATCAATCCCTGTGACTTCTGTTTTCTGGCGATCTTCAGTCCATTGCGAACTGGGATCGTGTAGCTATCGTTGAGACGTTCCCACTCCTTTGTATTGGGATTCCACCATCCCGTTTCCCTGCCGTCGCTAGTTTGATAAACCATTGCAATGCGACCGATGCGCAAGACGTCAACGTTCCTCTCCGTCCCGTCTATCACGATAAGGGCTGTCTTGGGTCCAATGGTCCTTCCATACTCGCTTTCGATCTGATAGGCACGAAGGACTTGACTGAACTTTTCCGACACTGAAACATCAGGGTTGTCCATCATGTCGCGCAATCGCTCGACGCGGTTCACTCGCTCTTCAAGGTCAAACGGCATGTCCAATTGCACGAATTGATCGAGTGCTTCGATCATGCGCAACATCAGAGGAGTTATCTCCCGCTGTATGCCTGTGACATCCTCGATGGACTGCTTGATTGTGGCAATCTTGTCCAATTGCCTATTGACAATCACTTGAAGCTGCCGGTTGTACACCTTTACACCGTCAGTCTGCTTAAGCGTGGTCTTGTAATCCGCGAGCATCTCGGATCGCTCATCGTCCAATTCATCAATCGTGGCTTGAGACGCGACCGCATTGTCGTTCAGGCTCTTGGCGACTTCGAAGAGATCTTCAAAGGTCGTTTGCGCCCCGGCCGACACGCCACCAATCAACGCTACCAAGACGATGGGCACAAGTAGCTTGCTACCCCTCGGTTGTACTAAGTCTCGGGTCATATGGACTCCCTGCCCCCAGTTAATGTCCCTTACACGTCGTCCTGTACGTTAGAGTACCCCGAATTTAAAGCGGCTACGCACCTTGTGCCAACCGGCCAAACTCGCCTAGGCTCTCTGCACAGATCGACTTCGAATGGTTCCCACTCATGCGAGTTCTGCAAGTGCAGATCGAGCACCGACATGAAACGACAAGCAGATCGTGCCATGTGCTTCGACTCGCATATTGTCCCACATAAACAATACCAAATTACAACAGGCTGCAAACAAACTGAATTTGTCTTCAGTCCGCAGACTCATCCCGAGACATGATTCTCAAAGAATGCAAGAGTCCGTTGCTGGGCGAGCGATGCCGATTGTGCATCGAACGAATCGCGGTGATCGCAATTGAAGCCATGGTCTGCTGGATAGGTGTAGATTTCCGAATCCGGGTTGGCCTTGCGAATGGATTCGACCTGATCCATCGGAATCATCGAGTCAAGCTCGCCAAAGTGCATCATGACCGGGCAACTGAGAGTCTTGTCAAGTTCGTTGGCAATGCCTCCCCCGTAGTAGACCACCGAAGCAGCCAATCCTCTTAGACTGCATGCACTGACCCAGCTGAGCAATCCACCCCAGCAATATCCAACCGTGCCAACCGAGCCATACTTTCCAATCTCTTCTACTGCCGATTGAAGATCCATCAATACATGCTCGCGAGACGATTCGTTGAACGCCAATCGAAAACCCTCAGCGATGTCCTTTTCCTCGTAACCGAGCTCAACGTCCCGTACATTCCGATCGAACAACTGGGGAGCGATGGCTGCGTATCCGCTCTCCGCAAATCCGTCAACGACATTCCGAACGTGCTGATTGACCCCGAAGATTTCCTGAATCACAACAATCGAACCCCGAGGCTCGCTTGATGGCAACGCTTCGTAGGCACCCACCGTGTGACCGTCGACTGCACGTAGTTGTCTCTTGTTCCCCACTGTTCACTTCTCCAACTAAATCGGATTCAAACTCATTGTAGGAATCGCCAGATCACAGCACAGCCCACAAAGGATCCTCTTCCTTAACAGAATGTTCATGTTTATAGTTGTAATTGTTAGTGTTCATTGAAGGAGCAATTCAATGTCGGCGAATTCGATTCTTGTCGTTGAAGACGAACCTGACATACTCGAGCTGTTGCGCTTCACGTTGAGCCGGCAAGGATTCGACATCAGGACTGCAACCAACGCCGAGAGCGCTTTGAGAATGTTCGACGGACCTCTACCCGCTCTAGCGATCATCGACTGGATGTTGCCAGGCATGAGTGGACTGGAACTCGCGAAACGAATTCGCCGCGATTCCGCAACGCGAGATATCCCAATCATCATTCTTACAGCCAGAAGCGGAGAAGCAGACAAACTGCAAGGATTCGACTATGGCGCTGACGACTACATCACGAAGCCGTTCTCTCCACGTGAGCTAGTGGCGCGAATTCGAGCGCTCTTGCGTCGCGTTGGCAATATCGACGATGGCAGGTTGACCGTCAGGGGGATCGAGATGGACACCGTTGCTCATGCTGTGTCCATTGGCGGCAAGGCCGTCCACCTTCGTCCCACCGAATACAAGCTGCTGGAACTAATGATGTGCAATCCGAATAGGGCTTATCGTCGCGGTGAACTGTTGGACAAGGTCTGGGGTAGAGACATCTATGTTGACGAACGGGTTGTGGACGTGCACGTCGTTCGATTGCGCAGTGCATTGAAACCGCACAACAAGCACGAAGTCATCAAGACGGTTCGCGGAGTCGGCTATCGGCTGGAATCCACTAGTCCCGCTTCGTGAGACTAACTTCTCCAATTGTGCTGCTCAGTGCAATTGCAGTCTTGCTCTTCGCAGGTTGGTTCTTCGGAATCTGGAACTGGATGGCAGCTGCTGCCGTGGCGGTTCTAGCCGTTGCCTACTTGGTTGCGCACTTGGAGTCCTCAAGATTTCAAACATGGGGCCGTCGTCCACTTCAAGAGCCCACTCGAACCATGGGAACGTTGTTCCCATCAGCCAAGGAAATGCACGCAACGATTCAAAGGTCGCGAGACCGCAATCGACGCTTGGCCGATCTTGCTCGAAAGTATCGCGATACTTCGAATTCCATCCCCGATGCATGGATTGTTCTGAACCAAGACATGGTTATTGAAGCGGTGAACCATGCAGCAACCCCATTACTGGGACTAACTCAATCTGATGTCGGATCCGTGATCACGACCTTAGTCCGCCACCCCGAAGTAAAGCGACTGCTGTCATTAGACGACGACCTGAACATCGTCGAAATCCCTTCTCCCGGCGCCGATGAGACGCAATTGGAGCTGAGGCTAATTCGCATTGATTCGGGCCAGAACATGCTGATCGCTAGAGACGTAACCGAGTTGAATCGGCTGTTGTCCATGCGGCAGGACTTCGTTGCAAATGTCTCCCATGAACTTCGTTCTCCACTGACGGTTTTGATCGGCTACATCGAGTCCGCTAGCGCCGATAGTCTGGATCTCGAGACTCTGATGGACATCGTCCGTCGTCTGGACGCACCTGCTCAGCGATTGAAATCACTTGTCGACGATCTTCTCTTGCTCACACGTTTGGAATCGTCGCCTGAACCTGAAGAGGAAGATCTGGCCGTCATCGACGGTGCCAATCTGATCACGGGAGTTGTGGGAGAAGCCGAAACGCTTAAAAAGAAAAACCACACTATCCGGCTCGAGTTGCAGGAAAACCTCTTGGTGCATGCTGTCGGCAACGAGCTGCACAGCGTCTTCATGAACCTTGTGACCAACGCGATACGCTACAGCCCGAACGGTGGATCCATTCATATCCGTTGGTATCGAGATGCCAATCTAGCTCGTTTTGAGCTCAGCGACGAGGGAGTGGGGATTGCAGCCGAACACATTCCCAGACTGACAGAACGGTTTTACCGTGTCGATGCCAATGGCCTTCGAGCCAAGGGAGGAACCGGATTGGGACTCGCGATCGTGAAGCATGTCTTGCGCCGGCACCGCTCCCAACTCGATATAGAGAGCAGACCAGGAAGGGGTAGCAAGTTTTCGTTTAATCTTGAAATTCTCAACGAGAGAGAAGTCACTATATGACGCAATTGCTTGCGCGCTTGGGAACAGTGCTTGGAGCGCTTCTGGCATTCGCAATGCCTCTGAATGCTGAGAGCGAAGATGAACTGCCTGACTACGAACGCGTGAGCGGCGTATCGGGAAGCTTGTCCAGCATTGGGTCCGACACGCTGGCAAACCTTATGACGCTTTGGACTGAAGCGTTTGAAAAGGAATATCCCAACGTTCAAATTCAGGTTCAAGCGGCAGGATCATCGACTGCGCCTCCAGCCTTGACGGAAGGTGTTGCCAATTTCGGTCCGATGAGCCGAAAAATGAAGGATAAAGAGATTGAGTCCTTCGAGACTAGATTCGGATACAAACCGCTGGCAGTACGTGTGGCAATCGATGCACTAGCGGTATTCGTCAACAAGGACAACCCGATCGAGTCTCTGACCGTCGAGCAAGTAGACGCCATCTTCTCCACCACGCGACGTTGCGGTTATGCCAACGACATTCAGACTTGGGGAGACCTGGGGTTAGAAGGTTCTTGGGCTCGACGTCCCATTCAGCTGTTTGGCAGAAACTCAGTGTCCGGAACCTATGGCTACTTCAAACAATCTGCATTGTGCTCCGGAGACTTCAAGAATTCCGTGAATGAACAGCCGGGTTCCGCTTCCGTAGTTCAGGCGATCACAGCATCCCTCAACGCAATCGGTTATTCCGGATTTGGGTACGTTACTTCTGGAGTTCGATCCGTGCCGATCGCCGAGGTCGAAGGCGACGAACCAATTGCCGCACTCAGCGAGACAGCTTCCGATGGATCCTATCCGTTCGCCCGATACCTCTACATCTATGTAAACAAGAGACCCGATACACCTCTTCCTCCTCTGGAGAGGGAGTTTCTCAAGCTTGTGTTGTCGAAAACGGGCCAGGAAGTTGTCGATAAAGACGGCTATGTTCCGTTATCGACTCGAGTTATCGAACGTGAATTGAAGAGAATCGAATAGTTAGGGTCTTCCCATATTGACCACTTCCGACCCTCAGAGGCTACCTCCTCTCTCTCCAAAGCGTTCGCTGGTCAACTCCGTGACCCGTGGAGTCGTGGCGGCCGGAGGAGTCGCCGTGATCTGTGCCATTGCACTGATCATGGGCTACCTTGTTTGGGTCGTTGTACCAATGCTGATGCCTGCATCCATTCAACACTTGCAGAGCAATGCGTTCGACGTCGAAGATGTACTCAACGTTTCATCGCACGACACCTTTGAATCTATCGAATTCATTCGGTCGAACGGCACAGTCGAATTCCGAGACTCGGAGTCGCTTGAAGTCCTCAAGCAAACGGAAATCTCTCCCGATCCATTCTTGTCGGTCAAGCATGTTTTTCCCAATGAGGACATGTTCGTCGCGCTTACCGACAAACAGGAATTGCTCTTTTTCTCCCTCACGCACCGGGTACGGTTTGACGGAGATGTGCGAAGTGTCGAGAACGATTCAGAGGTTTTGTTCGAGGGATCGACCGTTGCATTGGAAGACAGCGAGGACTACGACGTCTATCGAGAGGACACCCGACTATTGGTTGCATCCTTGTTGCCCAACGGTGAGATCAAGGTTTTCGAGTTTGACGACATCGACAACAACTTTGAGCTTGAAGACCCTAGAGAGGCTACGGTCAGCACGTGGGGAGAAACTCCGCGGGAAACGGAAATCTTGTTGGGACCCAGGGGGCGCTGGTTGTACCAATTTGATTCCTCAACAGGCGAATATCGTCTAGTCAACACGGCTTCCATTCGAAGAGTGCGAGTCGAAGCTGAGGGTTCGTTTAGCTCCAATAGAAATCGATTCGCGCACGTTACTCCTGTGTTGGGCCGTTACTCGTTGCTTGTAGCGGACGACTCGGGCGGTCTTCGACACTGGTCGCTGGGTCCAAGTGCTAACGGCACCGACTTTCAGTTGATTCGGGAGTTTTCCTATCGCAGTCCAATCAAGAAGGTGATCACTGAAAACCGACGCAAGGGTTTTCTCGCGGTTGATCAAGCTGGCACGGGGCACTTGGGCTACACAACTTCAAGCCGAACGCTCACTTCAATCTCGATGGGGAATGTTCCTCGCCTCATCGCCTTCTCGCCACGGGCGGACCGGCTCGTCTCAGTAGGCGAAACCACAGACGTCTACAAGGTATCGAACAAGCATCCTGAAGTCTCTTGGGGAGCGTTTTGGGGAAGAGTGTGGTTTGAAGGCTATGGAGAGCCCGAACACACCTGGCAGAGCTCATCGGCTGACACCGACTTCGAACCGAAGTTCTCCCTCGTCCCACTGCTGTTTGGAACCATCAAGGCCGCTTTCTACACGATGTTGTTCGCCACCCCGCTGGCAATCATGGGAGCGATCTACACCGCAATGTTCATGTCGCCAGCCATGCGGAGATGGATCAAACCAGGCATCGAAATCATGGCGGCACTGCCCACCGTGATCCTCGGCTTTCTGGCCGGACTCTGGCTCGCGCCCATAGTCGAGTCCCACCTCACTTCCGTCTTTCTAGTGGTGTTCGTGCTACCCATCGGAGTGTTGATTTGTGCGTTTCTGACCACATTGCTGCCAAACCGTGTATCGGGTCGGTTCGACGGGTGGTTTGCAGCTCTTTCCGTTCCGATTCTGGTGGTTCTCGCCTACTTCATATTCGCGAACGATGCGGCCATCTCCCATTTCTTCTTCGGCATGGATGCCAAGACCTGGCTCTATGAAGAAGCAGGTGTCGACTACGACCAAAGAAACGCGTTGGTCATAGGAATTGCCATGGGACTAGCGGTAATTCCCGTGATCTTCTCGATATCTGAAGACGCGATCTATGGCGTTCCACAACACTTAGTCCGCGGCTCGCTCGCACTTGGTGCGACTCGGTGGCAAACCTTGGTTCGAGTCGTGCTTCTCACCGCTAGCCCGGGGATTTTCTCGGCAGTGATGATCGGACTTGGACGAGCGGTTGGAGAGACCATGATTGTGCTCATGGCTACCGGAAACACACCCATCATGGATGTGAACATTTTTGAAGGTATGCGCACGTTCGCCGCAAACATTGCTGTGGAGATGCCCGAGTCCGAAGTCGGGTCGACGCATTTTCGAATCCTGTTCCTAACGGCATTCGTTCTGTTCGTGCTGACTTTTGCTCTCAACACCATCGCAGAGGTGGTTCGTCAAAAATTGAGAAAGCGCTATGGCAACCTCTGAGCCACCGAACGACCACAGCCAATGGCTACGTCCTCAGCGACTCTCAATAGGTCGCTGGTGGAAATCCGGAGAACCATTGATTTGGTTGAACGCAACCGCTGTCGCTGTCTGCATCGTCGCTGTCTTGGGCCTTTTGGGTCTCATCGCGGTGAAGGGGCTTGCCCATTTCTGGCCCTCGGACGTCTTGACCATCGAATACGACCGAGGTTTTGACCAGACAAAAGTTGCGGGTGAGGTTGTCCAACGAGAGTCAATCAGCCGTGGCCGATTTCTCGAGGCCTATCCCGACAAGTCCGACATTGAAGGCGCCACGGTTGCGCGATGGATGGTCAAGTCCGGCAACCGCCGAGTGAATGCCCCCGATTTTCGATGGATTTTTGAACACGACATCCTGAGTCTTGAGAGAGAAGACGAGATCGTGGTCTTCGAGCGCGCCGAGTGGGGTAACGCATACGGGACTCTCGCTACCATCAACGAAACTGGTAAGCCAGCTATTACCGAGTCTCTGTGGGACGAGCTACAAGCTCGAATCAAACGCACCAACCAGCTACGTCGGCAAGCCGAGAAAATCCAAAACCGATTCATCGAACGCATCAACCATCAGTTTGAGAAGTTGAGACTGCAGGAACGCAGGCGTGCCCTAAAGGGCAACTACGACATTGCGGATTTGAATGCGCAACGAGAAGAACTTAACGACCGTTACATCCACCAAGAAGGCAGACTCCGAGAAGTTCAATCGGAAATGGAACGCGATAGCGTGGAGGTGCGAATCGCCGATGGGCGGATCACAACCATTCAACTGAGCGACATCATTCGAGCGTGGCAACCGAATTCCATGTCCTATCTCGAGAAGTTCGGCCACTGGACTGCCAGCATGTGGATCTTCCTTTCCGAGGACTCACGAGAGGCCAACACCGAGGGAGGCGTCTTTCCCGCCCTCTTCGGAACGGTGCTCATGGTGCTGTTGATGTCGGTAATGGTTACTCCATTCGGTGTGGTCGCGGCGCTGTACCTGCGCGAGTACGCTAAGCAGGGACCATTCGTTCAGTTGATCCGAATTGCGGTGAACAACCTCGCCGGGGTGCCGTCCATCGTCTACGGCGTATTCGGGTTGGGATTTTTTGTTTACTTGATTGGGGGTTCGATCGACGACTTGTTCTTCAAGGCTGCACAACCCGCTCCGACATTTGGCACTCCTGGGTTGATCTGGGCTTCTCTGACACTAGCATTGCTGACCGTACCAGTCGTCATCGTTTCGACCGAGGAAGGATTGACTCGAATTCCCGCAGCACTACGAGAAGGAAGTCTCGCGCTTGGCGCAACCAAAGCGGAAACGATGTTCAAGGTCATCCTGCCGATGGCAAGCCCCTCGATTCTGACCGGAATCATTCTTGCAATCGCTCGCGCGGCAGGAGAAGTCGCGCCTCTCATGCTAGTTGGTGTGGTAAAGCTGGCTCCCACGTTGCCTATCGACGGCAACTTCCCGTTTCTGCACCTGGACCGCAAGTTCATGCATCTTGGCTTTCACATCTACGATGTTGGATTCCAAAGCCCCAACGTAGATGCTGCACGACCACTTGTGTTTGCTACGGCATTGCTGCTGGTGGTGATCATTGTCGGCCTCAATCTATCTGCCATAACGCTGCGCAATCGTCTTGAAGCGCGCTATCGAGGAGTGTTGCTGTAATGCGCGACGACAATTCAAGCCCACCGGACACTCAAGGAGTCAAACTCGATACGACGATCGTCGAGTCGACTGGCGAACCCAATCCAACCGATCTGCCCAGCTCGGACATTTGTCTCCAGGTCAAGGACCTTTGTCTGCACTATGGCGACAAGATGGCGTTGGACCACATCAACATGCGAATACCACGACGCAAGGTCACTGCACTCATCGGTCCATCAGGATGCGGAAAGTCCACTCTGATCCGTTGTTTTAATCGCATGAACGATCTAGTGGACGGAGTGAAGATTGGCGGAACCATCGAATTGGAGGGGCTGGACATTCATGATGCTGAAGTCGATGTTTCACAATTGCGCCGACGCGTGGGAATGGTGTTTCAGCAACCCAATCCGTTTCCCAAATCCGTCTACGAAAACGTAGCTTATGGTCTGCGACTCACCGAAAAAATCCCAAAATCAGAGCTCGACGATCGGGTGGAATGGGCACTCAAGAGCGCAGCACTGTGGGACGAGGTCAACGACAGGTTGAACGACACCGCATTGGGATTGTCTGGCGGTCAGCAACAACGGTTGGTCATCGCACGTGCCGTAGCAGTCCATCCAAATGTGCTCCTGCTCGACGAGCCTGCTTCGGCGCTGGATCCCATTTCAACCCTGAGAATCGAAGAGCTCATTGCCGAACTGAAGGCCGATTACACAATTGTGATCGTGACCCACAACATGCAGCAGGCAGCTCGGGTGTCCGACTACACGAGTTTCTTGTATTTGGGCGAACTGATCGAGTTCGACAGCACGCTGACGATTTTCACCAATCCCTCGGAGCAACAGACCGAAGACTACATAACAGGACGATACGGCTAGAGGCTAGCCAACACAACTGATGAAACACATTTCAAGCGAATACGACAAAGAACTGGAGTCTCTTCAGTCGCACTTGACAGCACTGGGGGGCTTGGCCGAACAGCAGTTGATGAATGCCATGAAGGCATTCGTCAATAGCGATTCAGCACTTGGCGAGCAAGTACGCGAAACCGAGCTCCACATCAACCACAATGCGATCGAATTGGACAGGGCGGTCACGAACGTAATTGCTAAGCGACAGCCGACAGCTCGGGATCTTCGATTGATCATGAGCATCCTGAAGAACAGCACCGACATCGAGCGAATTGGCGACGAGTCGGAACGCATAGCCAAACTCTCGTCGCAAATGACGTCCTATGAGCCAAATCTCTCGTATCACGGCGACTTGACCGATCTTTTCTCGCGGGTGTCCGATGCCGTGAAACAAGCTCTCGATGTCTTTGCGCGGCTCGACGAGGTAACTGCCGTGGCGAGGATCGCCGCAGATCGAGAAATCGACGGCTACTACAACGCGGTCGTGCAAGCGGCCACGAACGAAATGACGAAGAACCAATCTGGTGTCAACGACTATCTCTCCGTCATATGGGTGGCTAGATCACTTGAACGCATTGGAGACCACGCCAAGAACATCTGCGAATCGGTCGTGTACGTGGAAAGTGGACATCCTTTCGTGCGCAATGTCTGAAAACGGAGTCAGGGACTCTTTCCCGACCTACCTTTTCACTAGTCCGGCTTGAGCCAGATGGCTGCCTCCGTCCATGATGAGGCACTCCCCCGTTACGACATCTGCACCTGAGATGAAGGCCACGATTCCCTGGGCAATCTGATCGGGTGTAGAAGCGACCCCCAATGGAGACATCGCCTCCACCCTGCTCTTGGCAGCTGCGTAGCCTTCCTTGCCCAATCCCTGTTCGAGCCAATCACCTTGAATGAATCCAGGGCAAATGCAGTTCACTCGAATTTCGGGTCCGAGACATCGCGCCAGCGACAAGGTCATGGTATTGAGAGCTCCCTTGGATGCAGCATATGCCACGGAGCTTCCGACTCCCATGACACCAGCGACCGACGAGACGTTGACAATGCTTCCGCAACCTCCGCGCTTCATGGCCGGAACGACAGCGCGAGTCATTTGATACGGGCCAACGAGATTGACGCCGTAGATATCGAAGAAGTCCTGTTTGGAGAGTCCCTCCAAGTTCTGGTGGGGATTGAACTTGGTAGTACCGGCGTTGTTCACCAGAGCATCGATGCGCCCCCACTTTTCCAACGTTGCATCAGCCATGGCACGACATTGCGAATCATCAGCGACATCGGCTTGAAATACCAGCGTTTCCACACCCAACGACTCGCAGGCCTCTTGAGTTGCACGCGCGCCACTCTCATTTCGAGAGTAGTTGATGGTCACATGGCTCCCCAGTTCGGCGAGTTGTCGGGCACACGCCGCACCCACACCTGACGAAGATCCCGTAACGATCGTGACCGAATTCTGCATTTCCAAGACTGGCTATCTCCTAAAATCGCTTGCTCTGCAACTGTGCTTCTGCGAGTCGGTATTGTAGAGTCGAGGAATACGTGGGATTCCTCATTCAAGCTAGCGGTTCATCGACTCAAGCACCCTTCAAGACTTCATGAATTCTGACATCAAAACGATTCTCTGGGACTTCGGCGGGGTGTTCACGACGAGTCCTTTCGAGGCTTTTGCGAGATTCGAGAGAGAGCGAGGATTGCCATCCAACTTTATTCGAGACGTCAACACACGAAACAATCTCACCAACGCATGGGCACAATTCGAGTCCAACAAGATCACCCGAGAAGAATTCGACACCAAGTTTGAAGAGGAAAGTGCCGAGATGGGTCATCCAGTCCGAGGAGCAGAAGTGTTGATGCTGCTCTCAGGACAAGTGAGACCCCGAATGGTTCAGGTGTTGAAGCAGTGCAAGCAACACTTCGCTGTGGGCTGCATCACGAACAATATGAAGCCAGCGGCAAGCAGTGAGCCTGCACCTGTGTCGAATGCGACTAACGAGTCGTCTCAGATCATGCAGCTTTTCGACACCATCGTCGAATCGAGTGTTGAAGGAGTGCGCAAGCCTGATCCGCGAATCTATGAGATTGCTTGCAATCGTCTCAACTGTTCTCCGAATGAATGCGTCTTCCTTGATGACTTGGGCATCAATCTCAAACCGGCGCGTGCAATGGGCATGATCACCATCAAAGTGGTCGATCCCGATGAAGCCATCGATGAACTCTCAGTAGCCACTGGATTGACTTTTCCTTGACCATTCCTGACAGTGACCAGCGTACTCTCTGCGGGTCAAAATCGAGACAGCCCGGTGTCCAGCGACAACAGTCGACAGGGGGCGTTGCAGGCAGGTTATTAACGTTTAGAAGCTAGGAATTTATCTACATCCTCACGGAATGGGATCGATGTAGCGGCTCCCGTTTGCGTCACGGCAAGTGCTCCTGCTGCTGAAGCTTCACGCAAGGCCACATAGGTGGATTTGCCTTCCAGTATTGCGGCCATGAAGAAACCGATAAATGCGTCGCCCGCAGCAGTCTCATCGAGAACTTCGACGTCGAAAGCTGGAATCTCAAGCGACTTGTTGGTAACTCCGTGATATAGACCTTGGTCGCCGAGCGTCAAGATCACTTGGGTCCGTTCAAGCGTGGTTCGGAGATGATTGAAAGCGTCCATATGGTCGTCGACGCTTGCCAGCGCTTTCGCTTCGATTTCGTTGACGATCAAAACACTCACCTCGGAGAGCTCATAGGATCTCTCCCTTCCATCGACCGGTGCAACGTTAAAAGCCACGTTCGAGTTGCGTTCGGATGCCGCTTGGAGAACATACTCCAAGTCGTTTATCTCGTTTTGCAATAGCAGCCAGTCGTCGTCTTCGACCAGCTCCATCGCCAAGTCAACCTGCTCGCGACTAATGTGTCGATTGGCTCCACCGGTAATGAAAATCGCATTTCTGCCGTCTGGATCCACCTGAATGACAGCCGCGCCAGAACGAGTGTCGATGGTCTTGATGTTGGACACGTCTACACCGGAGCCGCTCAATATATCGATGAGCGAACCACCGTCGGGTCCGATGCAGCCAACATGGACGACATCTGCCCCGGCACGCGCAGCGGCCAAGGACTGGTTCAGCCCCTTTCCGCCAGGATGGATTTCATGGCCAGTACTGCTGACGGTCTCGCCAATGCGTGCAATGTTGTCGACGTGATAGACGTTATCGACACACAACGAGCCAAGATTGACCAGTTTCGGCATGCGCCTAGCTAGGGGCTAGCCACCTTCGATTCGTTGCATAAAGAATACTTCGGCGTTCGGGCCGATTCTCTCGAGCCATGCGTCTTGGTAGATCTGACCATCGATCGCGACCGCTGTCTTGGTCAAGACCTCTTCGATACCCGGCCACTTTCCATCAAGAGCTTTAACGAGAGTTCGAAAGGAAGTGCACTCGATGTCAAGTTCCCGCTCACCGTCGGTGTACTGCAACAAGTGATCGGGGAAGACTACCTTTGCCACGACTGAGTGCTCATGTGCCCCACACTAGGTTTAACCCGTGTGCAAACGAGGATTGTCGGCAGCAGAGAATGCCCGCTACCGTATTCCTGTCTTGTCGTCGAATTCGGGGCGTTATGCGTTCTCTTCCAATGCCGCCAAGACTCTCGGCGGAGACAGCGGCAAGTCATTGATCCGGAAGCCAAGCGCGTCGCGAACTGCGTTCGAAGTTGCCGCCAACGGTGCCACGATGGGAGTCTCGCCAACTCCTCGCACTCCATATCGGTGTGATGGGTTGGGAACCTCGATGATTTGGCAATCGATCATGGGCATGTCGGAAGCGACTGGTACCCGGTAATCGAGAAAACCAGCGTTCTCCATTACGCCATTTTGATCGTAGATGTACTCTTCGTTGAGAGCCCAACCAAGACCTTGTACGGCACCACCCTGCATTTGTCCTTCGACATAGGCGGGATGAATCGCTCTACCGGCATCTTGAACAGCTGTGAAAGCCAAAACATCGACTTTTCCGGTGTCTCGGTCCACTTCAACATCCGTCCAATTGACCGAAAACGATGCGCCAGGCCCTTGAGCGTTCAAACTTGCGCGTCCAAGAAGCGGTCCGCCCGTTCTACCCGCGGAGCCGGCAATGTCGGCCAACGACAGTGGGCTGACATCCGCATTGACACCTGGCTTGGGAACGGCTTGGCCATCCTGCCAATCGACTTGCTCGACATCAAGGTCCCAAGTTAGAGCGGCGCGTTCCTTGCATTGCGCGATGATGTCTTCGCATGCCTGGACGACAGCTAGCCCCGTTGCAAACGTGGTTCGGCTACCACCAGTGACGTTGCAGAATCCCGTTGCCTCGGTATCCCCGACGTGAGCATTGATGGTCTCGTACGGAACGCCCAGCGTTTCCGAAGCCATCAAACACATCGATGCACGAGATCCACCAATATCGGGACTTCCTTCCATGATCGTCACAGCACCGTTTTCGGCGATACGAACCTCCGCACTCGATTGCATTCCGATGTTGAACCAGAATCCAACCGCTACGCCACGTCCCACTCCATCAGCTGGCTTGCTGAGGTAGTTGGGATGCTCTTTTGCTGCCTTCAAACACTCGACCAAGCCAATTGCTGGGAACTTCGGTCCGTAAGGAGCTACGGTTCCTTCGTCGGCAGCATTCTTGAGCCGCAAGTCCAGAGGATCCATACCAATCTTGCGAGCCACATCGTCCATCGTGCATTCCATTGCATGCATGGATTGGGGTGCTCCCGGAGCACGATATGCAGCGACCTTCGGCTTGTTGACGAGCACGTCACGACCTTCAATTCGCAGGTTCTCCAGGTCGTAGGGAGCTAACACGGACATGCAACCAGGACCTACGGGAGCTCCCGGGAATGCACCTGCTTCGTAAGCGAGCCATGCTGTAGCGGCTGTGACCGTTCCGTCGTTCTTCGCTCCCACCTTCACTCGACACAGAGTTGCCGAAGTGGGACCAGTCGCTCGAAAGACCTCTTCACGACTCATAACCATCTTGACCGGACGACCGGAGAGCTCGGACAGCTTTACTGCCACGGGTTCGAGGTAGATAGTGGTCTTGCCACCAAATCCACCGCCGATTTCCGAAGGGATGACTTTGATGTCCGACACTTTCTTGTTCAGGACACCAGCGGTCATGCTTCTTACGTCGAACTGACCCTGTGTGCAACACCAAATCGTCGCCCGACCGGCTTCGTTGATACTTGCAATGCAGGCATGTGGCTCGATGTAGCCTTGGTGCGCTGTGGGGACTCGGTATTCGTTCTCAACAACGACATCCGCTTCGGCAAAGCCCTTCTCTACATCTCCACGTTCGATTGTCTGCATCGCCGCAACGTTGCTCGGCGGCTGGGAGCGATCACCGTTGGTGTACATGTTTTCATTAACAAGGGTTGCACCGTCAGCGATCGCTTCATCGATCGACAAGACGGGTTTCAGTTCTTCGTACTCAACCGAAATCAAATCCAAAGCACTCTCGGCAAGCGCAGGTGTCCGAGCGGCAACAGCCGCCACCGCGTGACCGTGGTACAACGCCTTGTCTCGAGCAAGAATGTTGATTCCCAAGTCGTTAGCACCCTCAACTGGCATGTCCTTGCCGCTGATCGCCGCATAGACTCCGTCCATTGCCGCGGCTCGAGACACGTCGACGCTCTTGATTCGAGCGTGAGCGTGCGGACTGCGCAACACTTTGGCATGAATCATTCCCGGAAGGACCATGTCAGCACCGAAGTTGGCACGTCCAGTTACTTTCTCAACCCCGTCCGGTCGAATCGGTCGGGTTCCAATTGCTTTCAAATCCAATGCTTCAGCCACAGTTGTTCTCCTTTAGCTGGATTGTGCTAGTTCAGCGGCAGCATCCTGCACGGCACGAATGATCTTGTCGTAGCCTGTACAGCGGCAAAGATTGCCTGCAAGCCAATATCGAATGGTTGTCTCGTCAGGATCGGGATCCTTGTCAAGCAGAGCCTTGGCTGCGACGATGAACCCTGGGGTGCATATGCCACATTGCAGTGCGGCGTGTTCCAAGAATTTCTGCTGCACCACATGGAGACCATCGGGATTCGCTATACCCTCGATCGTCGTGACTTCCTTGCCATCGGCCTCAGCACCAAGAACAAGGCACGAGCACACAAGGCGGCCGTCTAGCTGCACGGTGCAAGCACCGCAGTCGCCAGTACCACAGCCCTCCTTGGTACCCGTCAGCCCCATTTCGTCTCGCAACACGTCCAACAAGGACTGATGAGGTTCGCAAAGTGCCTCTTCAGGCTGACCATTAACCATGGTCGAAATATGCATCTTGCTCATGAATGATTCCTATTCTGCAATTCAGTGAAACCCAAGTTCAAAATCTCACGCAAGCGCACGATCGCGTGCGATTGCACCAGCTCGACGACAGAGTACCCCCACTACTTTGCGACGGTACTCCACGGTTCCACGCTTGTCCGTGATGGGCGAGGCAGCATCGCTGCAGGCTGCTTCAGCGGCCCGCAAGGCCGCGTCGTCTACCGTGGTTCCGACAAGTGCATCAGCCGCCTCCGCTACCAACAACGCCGTGGGAGCTACAGCACCGATGCTCACTCGCGCCTTGGTGCAAACCCCATCGCCATCGAATGTGACGGACACTCCAGCCCCGGCTACGGCAATGTCCATTTCCGTTCGAGGAATGAATCGAAGGTAGGCATCTCCTGTTCTGGCTGATGGTCTTGGCAACTTCAGCCCCAATAGGAACTCCTCGCTAGTCATGCAGTTCGTTCCGACACCTGTGACAAAATCCTCTACCGCTACTTCGCGATTGCCCGAACTATTAGCAATCACGCAAACTGCCGAGTCGGCGATGAGAGCCGGAATTGTGTCGCCTGCTGGCGAAGAATTGCACAAGTTGCCACCAATACTCGCCCTGCCCTGAATCTGGGTTGAACCGATCAAGTCGGCGGACTCCAACAGTCCGGGTAAGAGTGACTTGAGCTCCTGGTTCTCGTTGAGTACACCCGAGGCAACAGCGGCACCAATGAAGATCTCGTCGTCTCCGATATTGACTTCATTCGTCTCGGACAGCTGCTTGACATCGACCAGCAGTCGAGGCTCCTTGTCGAAGGATCGCATTTGGACAATTACGTCGGTTCCACCCGCCAAAATCTGAGTTCTTTCGCCTTTGCTCGAAGAACTTGCCAAGATCGAGAGAGTCTCGTCGACTGACGTCGGGGCGGTGTACCCATAACTCTGTGTTGAAGCCATCTCTGTTCCGCTTATATCTACCAATCCCTCAACCGAATTTTACACATACCCAATTCTGTGCATTTTGAACGTTGAACGCCCCATCCATCACCGTAAAATCGAGACAACTTCCTGGTCTGAACCAGCGATACTTGGCATGGACGAACAACTCTACAGTCAGCACCTCTCCGAACTAACAAGCCAATGGGCAACGATTTTGGAGCGTAATTCGTACGACTCCGCGATTATCGCCGCCGGCGAGAACAGTTACTTCTACGACGACGACCAGTCACCGCCTTTTCATGCGAATCCACACTTCCTGCGATGGACGGTTTGCGACGAGTCGGAACACTGTGTGATGGTGCTCGCCAGTGGTCGCGATCCTAAGCTTCTGTGGTTTACCCCCAAGGACTACTGGTACTTGCCTTCTTCCATTCCACGCTGGTTGTCTGCTTCGTTCTCCCACGAAGTTCATGATTCGGTGGAGTCCATTGCCAAAGCATGTGAAGAGTCGCTGGCTGGAATGCAACGCACCGCTTTCGTAGGACCTCTGCCGTCGCCGCTCTCTGACATAGCCAACGTAGAACCAGCAAGTGCAGCTCTGATGGATCAGCTTGCCTACGTTCGTGCGTACAAGACTCCATTTGAAGTCGACAATTTAGTACAGGCAGAGAAGATTGGCGCGTCTGGGCACATAGCTGCTCGCGACGCGTTCCTCTCGGGTGCAAGTGAGTTCGAGATCCATCTTGCGTTCCTGTCTGCCAGCAAACAGAGCTTTCACGAACTGCCCTATCCCAGCATCGTCGGCATCAACGAACACGCAAGCACGTTGCACTATCAACTTTACGACCGAGAACCCCCTGAAACGTCGCACAGCTTGTTGATCGACGCAGGTGCGAAGCATCTCTGCTATCACTCGGACATTACCCGAACCTACACGAACCACGAAGCCGGAGACTTCAAGGCTCTGTTGCACTCGGTAGAAGCATTCCAGCAACAACTCGTGCAGGAACTTCCCTCGATGAAGGACTTCGTCGAGTTTCACGTTCGAACCCACGAGCTGGTGGCTCAAACTCTAGTCGAGCACGGAATTGTTCGTTGTTCCGCGTCGGCCGCTTATGAGCAGAAATTGACCGATGTCTTCTATCCACATGGAACGGGACATCTTCTGGGACTACAAACTCACGATCTTGGCGGACACATCGTCGACGAAAGTGGAACGCCCGGAGCTCCACCGGAACGCTTTCCGTCTTTGAGACTGATTCGAAACATAGAAGCTGGCATGGTGTTCACCGTGGAACCCGGAATCTATTTCATTCCGGTCTTGCTCGCGGGGATTCAAGGTCAACGCGACATCGACTGGGACAAGGTGGAGGGATTGATTCCGTGCGGCGGAATTCGAATTGAAGACAACGTCTTAATTGAAGATGTCGGGCTCCGCAATCTCACGCGAGAGGCTTTCGCCAACGATTCGAATTCGGCTAATGGTTAAGCTGCGACCATCGAATAACCAAACGCTCGATTTGAAGCTGACGGTTCAGTCCGCTCACATTGTTGAACGCACGGCGCGAAGCGACTAGATCATCCCAAAATCCATAGACTCGGTGCCACCCTCCATTGACTGCGACTTGTCTAGCAATTCGCATCCAACGGATGAGGAGATCATCGATGTCTTCATTGCGTAGTTCGAGAGCGATCTTGAGTACCTGCTCGGGGTCCCGCCACACAGTGCGAAGCTTGGTGGCCAGCGACAGTCGCTCATGAGAGACTGCATCAAGAATCAAGTAGGGAGCATGGTCATATTCGGTACCAAACTGCTCGATTGCTTGCTCGGAGACTCCCTGTTCGCTAAGCCAGGATTGGACCTCTTCGTTGGGCGCAGAGTCTAAAGACACGGTTTGACAGCGACTCCGAATGGTTGGCAAGAGTAGGTCGATCGCTTCGGTCAACAAAATGAGATGGGTTCGGGGAGGAGGTTCTTCCAACGATTTGAGCATGGCGTTGGATGCACCTATGCTCGCAGTTTCAATACCGTTTACTACAACAACTTTGCGCGACGCGAACTGCACGGAGTGATTGACGAATTCAATCAAGTCGCGAACTTGCTCAATCTTTAACGAGGAGTCGTCAGGTTGTACCCACAGGATGTCGGGATGCGGTACTTCTCGCGGATCGCTTTCAAGCTGCAATTGAGCTTGCACCCAAGCCGCAGCAAATTCCTCGGCTCCCCATCCTGGCCTGGAGTCGACCAGAATGGCATGAGGAAAACGTTCTTGAGGAAATCTTGATCGGACCGACTCCAACGTTCGTTCGATCCACGGCGCTACTGGATCCATCTGATCAACCAGTCATTGCCTCGATTAGTCTCGAGACTTCCTTCTTGACTTCACCAAGAGAGCGCGTTGCGTCGACTGAAACAATTCTGGGCTCCTTGTCGGCCAGCTCACGGTACATGTCCCTGACTCGATTAAAGAATTCAATGTCTTCGAGTTCAATGCGATCTTTGGAGCGGTCAATGGTTCTCGACATCGATGTGTCAACATCAATGTCCAAATATATCGTCAAGTCCGGCCAGAGATAGCCGTGCGCCAACTCGGCTAGGGTCGTGATGAAAGAACTGGGGATGCCGCGTCCACCTCCCTGATACGCCATCGAGGCATCGGTAAACCGCTCGCTTACGACCCACGTACCTGACTCGAGTTTCGGTTGAATGACGTTGGCAACGTGTTGAGCCCTGGAAGCAAACATCAGGAGAAGCTCCGTCTGAGGCAGCAACTCCTCATCCCAGGTGTTCAGCAGTACCGACCGTATCGCTTCCGCCACCTGCGTTCCTCCCGGTTCTCGCGTTACGTAAACCGAATACCCTCTCTTTTGAAGAAAGTCTTCAATGAAAGGCCGGATCGTTGACTTACCGGTTCCTTCGATCCCTTCAATGGTTACGAACTTGCCTCGCACGGAATCAGTCTCGTTTCTTAAGTTGAAAGCGTCGGACAGCTTCGTTGTGTTCTTGCAGTGTCACAGAGAACTGAGTGGAGCCATCACCTCTACCAACAAAGTAGAGCTCGTCTCCCTTGGCAGGGTTGGCGGCTGCGTACAAAGCGTTGGCCGACGGCGAGGAAATGGGTGTCGGCGGGAGTCCAAAGCGAGTGTAGGTGTTGTACTCGTTGTCAGTTTGCAAGTGTTTGCGGGTCAAATTTCCCGTGAAGGCATCGCCGAGGCCATAAATGACCGTCGGATCTGCTTGAAGCCGCATGCGTTTCTCGAGCCGACGACAGAAGACTCCGCTAACTCGCAATCGATCCGACTTCATCGATGTTTCCTTCTCAACGATCGAAGCGAGAATCAACAATTCGTAGCGATTCGTGATCACTTCGGGCTTGTTGGAACTACGCCAAGCCGCCGAGAGTTCCTGGTCCATTTTTTCAAAGGCGGAGCGCAAAATGTCCGAGGCGGAGTCCCCTCGTCGATACGTGTATGTATCTGGGAAAAACCACCCTTCGCCATGCGTCGATTCGATAGTAGAGTCCTCATCGCCCATGCTCAGATGCGCAAGTACGTCGTGAACGGTAACTTCGTCAAGATCGAAAACGATGTGCTCAGACCCTTCCAGCACCCTCTTGATACCAGCGAATGTACTGCCTTCCGGCAACATGACCTGATACTCAACAACATCTCCGGTTGTGAGCGCTTGAATGATCGAATCGGGAGACGCGGAGGCTTCGAAAATGTACTCCCCTGCTTGCAAGGACTCGACCTTACCCTCGAGCCAGCCCAGCAGCAGGAACAACCTCTGATTTTGTATCAGCCCCTTCTCTTCGAGAGTCGCTGCTATTTCGAGATAGGTTTCGCCTGGTTCCACCATCAGCGACACACTTGAATCGAGAAGCAAGTCGGCTTGCCTCCAGTGCGAGAAATAGCCAACCGCGGCTATGCAGGCGATGACAATGACGCAAAGAGTAGTTCCGAGTGCGAAGAGGAATCGTCGCGCAATGCGCATTTAGACGCTGGTGAAGATCAGCGTTCCGTTCGTGCCGCCGAATCCGAAGGAATTACTCAGTACTGAATCCATCTTGGTTTGACGCGCTTGAAGAGGCACATAATCCAAATCGCACTCGTCGTCCGGATCCTCGAGATTGATCGTGGCCGGCGCGACTTGGTCTCGTAACGCAAGGATTGAGACTACCGCCTCGAACGATCCAGCCGCCCCCAGCAAGTGTCCGACCATCGATTTGGTAGAGCTGATGGCGACCCGAGTGTCGTTGCCAAAAACTGCCTTGATGGACTTGGTTTCCGCAATGTCGCCGAGCGGAGTCGAGGTTCCATGCGCATTGACGTATTGGATTTCGTCCACACCGATATCCGCATCTTTGAGAGCAAGTAGCATGGAGTTAATCGCACCTTGCCCGTCGTCGGAGGGACTGGTAATGTGGTACGCGTCTGCACTCATCCCAAATCCCGTAACTTCGGCAAGTATGTCTGCTCCTCTCGCCGACGCACGTTCGTAGGACTCCAGGACAAGCACACCCGCTCCATCGCCGAGTACAAACCCATCTCTACCTTTGTCCCAAGGACGACTGGCTCCTTGCGGGTCATCGTTACGTGTGGACAAAGCCTTCATTGATGCGAAGCCGGCCATGGTCAGCGGCGAAGTTGACCACTCGGCTCCTCCGACAACCATTGCATCGGCCTCGCCGTATTGAATGGTTCGCACTCCAAAGCCAATGTTGTGCGTTCCGGTGGTGCAAGCCGTGACGATGGCAATGTTGGGACCGCCGAAACCGTACTCGATCGATATCCTGCCCGAGATCATGTTGATGATGCTCGAAGGAACGAAGAACGGTGAGACTCGTCGCGGACCACGGTCGACGACTACGCTGTGTTGATCGGAAATCATGCGAATCCCGCCAATTCCCGATCCGATCGAAACCCCTATTCGATCTAGGTCACTGCTGTCTGCCAAACCAGCCTGACGGATCGCCTGAACGGAGGCCGCATAGCCAATTTGTATGAATGGATCGTAGCGTCGAGCTTCACGCCCCTCAAAGTAGTCGTCCGGATCGAAACCCTTGATCCCAGCACCGATTGTGACCCGATGGTTGGTTGTGTCGAATGAATCAATTTGCGACACACCACTACGACCTGCGAGAACGTTGTCCCACATTTCATCAACCGTGTTACCCACAGGACTGATGACTCCAAGTCCTGTGACGACAACGCGTCTCCTACTCATGGCGACACGTCGATTGCGGAAGTTGACTGAACATGTCCAGGTTCAAGATGCGGAGCTAGGGTGCCGTGTTGTTACGGAACACGGCTGGTGGTCAGGAATCAGCGTCTACCTACGTGTTTCTTGATGTAGTCGATTGCTTCCTTAACTGTTGTGATGTTCTCTGCATCTTCATCAGGAATCTCGGTTTCGAATTCCTCTTCCAACGCCATCACAAGTTCGACAGTGTCGAGCGAATCAGCTCCGAGATCGTCCACAAACGATGCGTCATCCTTGATTTCACTCACGTCGCTCTTCAGCTGTTCAGCAATTAGTCGCCTTATGCGTTCTTCAATCGAGCTCATTCGTTTGTGTTTCTCCGAATAGTGCTAACAATGGGTGAGCGGCAACATATTTTAGTGAATGCTGCACTGGTTTTCATGTTGCGAGCATTCCACCATTGACGTGTATCGTCTGCGCCGTGATGTAGCCGGCCTGTTCGCTTACCAAAAAGGAGACGGCGTTGGCGACATCTTCGGGTGTACCAAGCCGACTCAATGGAATTCGCGAGAGTAGATCCTCCTTCACGGAATCCGACAAGACCGAAGTCATGTCCGTCTCGATCATGCCGGGAGATACACAGTTGACCGAGATTCCTCGGGAAGCAACTTCAAGTGCCAGAGAGCGAGTGAATCCTTCAATTCCCGCTTTCGCGGCTGAATAGTTCACCTGGCCGGGATTGCCGGTGGACGCAACGACCGAACCCACGTTGACGATTCTGCCCCAACGATTGCGCATCATGCCCCGCAACAGCGGTTTGGTCACCTTGAACAGGCCGGTCAGGTTTGTGTCCACAACATCGTTCCACGAATCATCCGACATGCGAATAAAGAGATTGTCTCGAGTCACACCTGCGTTGTTTACGAGAATCTCAACGGTTCGATCCAGCTCAGCTACGGAGTCCAACGCGCTGGAAATCGAATCCGAATCGGGAATGACCATGCAAAGTCCGACTCCACGTTCTCCCAATGCTTCGCTGATGCTGTCAGCCCCCGACTCGGAGGTGGCGGTACCAATGACAAACATTCCGTCTTGCGACAGTCTTTGTGCGATTGCTGCGCCGATACCACGACTTGCGCCTGTAACCAATGCAGTTCTACTCGTGGTCATGAGGAAGTCTCCAACTCTTTGTTGAAAGTATCGAGGTCTCCTAGTGCTATTGCCTTCGCACTGCGATCAATCCTTCGCATGAGCCCCGTGAGAACCTTACCGGGGCCGCATTCGTAGAAGATGGACGCGCCATCTCGAATCATTGAGCTGATTGACTGATACCAAAGTACTGGAGATTTGATCTGATCGACCAAGTTCGACCGTATGGCGTCGGCAACGCTAACGATCTCGCCGACCACATTTTGATAGACATCCACTCGAGGAACCTTGATCTCGGCGGACTCCAGTAGGCGGGACATTCCAGCGGCGGCAGACTCCATTAAGCCACAGTGGCTTGGAACACTCACATCGAGCGGCACCACTCGACGGGCACCTGCTTCCGTACATGCCTCGGAAGCCGCATCCACAGCTTCCTTGCTACCAGCGATAACAACCTGTCCGGGTGAGTTGAAATTGGCAGCCGAAACAATTCCGTTGACATGATTGCACGCTTGGGTCACCACATCATCGTCGAGCCCCAATATGGCAGCCATTGACCCTACGCCTAGAGGTGCAGCTTGTTGCATGAGCTGGCCACGTTGGTGAACGAGGCTTATGGCCTCTTCAAATTCCAGTGCACCACTGACTACAAGAGCGGTGTATTCCCCGAGACTGTGTCCAGCTAGGCACTGCGGTGCGGTCCCTCCATTTGCTACGAACAGTTCATACAGGCCATACGAGACAGCCAGCAACGTTGGCTGGGTTATCTCCGTCTTGTTCAGTTCTTCGGCTGGACCGTCCTGCACGATCGCCAACAGATCCAAGCCCAAAACGTCTGAAGCTTGTCGCAATCTTTCATTGACCGATTGGCCTACAGCTGAAAACTCGGACAGCATTCCAACCGCTTGAGATCCTTGACCCGGAAATATGAAGGCTGTCGTCATAGTTCTGCTTTTCCTGCGTTGTGGAGGCCTTGCCGAAGCTGAGCTGGAAGGTTGGCAACGATTTCCTCTCTTGCCAGGCCAAGTGCGGCGCCAATTCCCACACGGTCGGTTCGACCGTGGCTCTTGACAACGACTCCGTCCAATCCAATCAGACTTGCACCGTTGTAGGATTGCGCATTGAGTTTGTCGCGTACTCTGGTTGCAACGGATACCGCAATCTCGCTTTCATTCAGTCCAGCAGACTTGAGCTCCGAGGCAATAAAGTGGAGCGCGATACCTGTCGCACCTTCGATCGACTTGAGTGCGATGTTGCCTGAGAATCCATCGGCTACGACCACATCCGAGTCTCCATCGAACATTCGGCTGGCTTCGGTGTAGCCCACGAAGTTCAATCCCCTTGTGCGTGCCAGAGCCGCGGCTGTCTCGCGCAGTACTTGGGGTCCTTTTCTTGCTTCGCTACCAATATTCAACAGTGAAATACGTGGCGATTGAAGATTTGCCATCGCCGTTGCGTAAGCGCTGCCCATCAGAGAGAACTGAACGAGCAAGGACAACTTGCGAATGATGTTCGCACCGAGATCCAGTAACCAGATTGGCCGCGACTTGCCGTCAAAACGCTTGATGATTGCTGGTCGATCTGTCGACGGCAACATGGGAAGGGCTTGCCTGCTCAACGCCATCAGCGCAGCTGTATCTCCGGTGCTCACAATGCCGTCGATTTCGCCATTCTTGAGCAATTGAAGTCCAACTTTCATGGAAGTGGGATAGTCGTTGCGCAATATGCTGACGAGTTTCTCGTACTGGGAGACCGACGCATCGCAGGCAACTACGGCGTGTCCGAACTCCTTGACGCACCTCAACTCCTCCTCGCGTCCAACAAACGTCAATTGGCATTCGGAGTTTGTGCGTGCAAACTCCAATGCACCTTGAATGATCTCCGTTGCTGGAGTCTCCGAGCCCAACGTGTCGATGCCAATTCGACAGAGCTTTGCCATGGCCCTAACGGGTTCTGGATTGGTTAGAAGTTTCTAGTCTTCGTCTGTTCTGGGTTGACGCACATCCACGACTTTGCGGCCTCTGTAATAGCCGTCTTCCGTAATGTGGTGGCGACGGTGAACTTCACCGGTCAGCTCGTCTTCCGCAAGCGTCGGCATGGCAATACGATCATGCGAACGCCGTTGATCGCGCTTAGACCGCGTCTTACGATTCTGTTGTACTGCCATGATTGTTTCTCTTCGGTTGCTAGGCTAAGTCTACGTCGAAGCTACGCTTTTGCGCGTTTCTTGAGTACGCGCTTCAGATCTCTCAGGGGCTGATGCGTCTTCATCGACTCTTCGGCCATCATCTTGGGACGATTCTCGCAATTCTCACCTTGTTTACAGACTCGGTTTGGAATGCTCATGAGGATGTCGTCCTCGATCAATTCCTGAACCTCCGTCGGTCCATCGCCAAGTACGATGGCATCGTAGTCGGCAAAGATCTGTTCCGCTTCGCGATCCGTCTTGACGATTCGAGCATTGATCGTCGCAGGAACGTGGCACCGCATCATCTTCATGCAGGTATAGCACATGAGATTCGCGGGGGCAATTGCCTCGCCTATGACACGAATGCGTGCATTCTCATCTATTGAGAATTCCAATCGAACTTCAATGTCTGCTTCGAGATTGCCGAGTGCTTCGTGCAACCGGGCAAACGAACTAAGGGGCAGAGTCCCTTGCCAGACTCGGTTCGACCGGGCATATTCACTGGGAACCAGTGAGACCATCGGCGTCAGAGAGGGTCCGCTTCGGGCGCGGATAATAGAAGCATCCCGCAAAAATGTCAATCTCGCGTGACCTGATCAAGCTCCAACTCTCCACAACTTTTTTAGGTTTTGCGATCATCATGCCAACTGCAGAAGGAACATTGAAATGGAACTGGTGCTTGCCTCTGGATCGAAATATCGACGCCAGCAACTGGAACAAGCTGGCTATCAATTCAGTTCCGTTCCTGCGGACATCGTCGAGTCGATGCGTGCCAAAGAGAGCCCTCGCGAACTAGCTCTACGCCTAGCGCAGGAAAAGGCTTCGAACATCGCGAGCTCGTTCCCCAATGCGGTTGTGATTGGCAGTGATCAAGTTGGGGTCTTTCAAAACAGAGTTCTCACCAAGCCTGGTAGTCGAGACCGTGCGCTGGCAAGCTTATTGAGCTACGCCGGCAATTTCGTCACTTTCGAAACCGCTGTTGCAATTCAAGATCCCAAGGGAAGTGTCTTGTGTGACTGTATCTCAACCGCTGTGAAGTTTCGCCAATTCTCCGAGTCGGAAGCGGAAGGCTACCTAGACTTGGATGAACCTTACGACTGTGTTGGTGCGATCAAGTCGGAAAAAGGTGGAGGACTTCTATTCGAGTGGGTTCGTTCTGACGATCCTTCGGCGTTGATTGGACTGCCGATCATTCGAACAGCTCAGTTTCTCCGACACTTCGGGATCAATCCTCTCGACTGAAATTCTCCCAGCACTGCAAAAAATCCGGATCTAACGGAGCCTCAAACGTCTTTCCGTCAGGAATCGATATCTGTCGGGCGTGTAGCAGGAGGCGTGGGGCGTCAATTGGAGGTGGGTTTGGCGCGTACTTTTGATCGCCAATGACAAAGTGCCCCATATGAGCCGCATGTACCCGGATCTGATGAGTTCGCCCCGTCAAGGGTTCTGCCCGTAGCCAAGTCGCTTGGGTGATTTGTCGTTCCACAGTAAAGCGGGTAGTCGATGACCTCCCGCTCTCGCTTACCTTCGCACGCCTCTCGCCGTTTGATAGCAGATAACGTTCGAGAGGCAAGTCGACGACTGTACATCGTCGATCCCATATCCCATGAACAATCGCGTCGTACTGCTTGGAGATTTTCTGCTGGTTGAAGGCGTGGTTCAGCTCCAGCAACGACACTCGTGTTCGAGCCATCAACACACATCCCGATGTGGCCTGATCAATTCGGTGCGCTAATTCGATTCGATCATCTTGGTACAGAGATCGAACCGCATCAATCAAACCCACCTGAACAGTCCCACCCGCATGAACGGCAACACCCGACGGCTTATTGACCACAATGACGCGGTCGTCCTCGTGCAACAAATTTCGCCTAACGACACTAGCCAACCATTTGGGAATATGCTTGGGTTCCCTCTCATCGATGACTACAGGCGGGATTCGGATTCGGTCTCCCTCGCTCAGCCGCAAACTGATCTTTGCCCGCTTCGAATTGACTCGAACTTCACCTCGACGAATCATCTGCATGACTCGGCTACGTGGCACCGGTCGCAGTTCCCGAAGCAGGAAGTTGTCCAGTCGTTGGCCTTCGTGGTGCCGAACAACTATGTAACGCACTGACATGGGTACTAGGTTAGCCTCTCTTGCCTGCACGCGGTGTCGCCCAACCCATCAAAGACCACCGGGCCAGGTAGTTCGACATCAGTATTCATAGATTGAAGTTTTGCCTCTGCTGATCGGAACTGTCGTGGCAAGTTCAAAATGGCTCCGATGAGTGGGGCATGGTCGGTTGCCCCAAAATGAGTCTCAACTCACGTGTCGATCTATACATACACCGCAAAATGTTGTATCATTAGTTCCCGAAGATTCGATACCTCTTCGGGAAGTGTCCGCTAACCACTGCAAAATGCTTGCACACTTGGGTTAGCTGAGGATTTCCCCGAACTAGGTTCACTTCCGCACAACGGTGTGGCTTTTTTGGTCATTGCCGTATTTTCTCAATCGTTGCCTTTGTGGCAACAGCGTTCGACAATCACTTCTGTCCACGACACATCAAGTGTTCCTTTGTTGGAACAGCTGAAGACTAAAAATGCATAGAGTACGCAACAGTAAGCGTTGCTCGAAAATCGATTCGCACCTAGGGCAAGAATTGCCAACTCGGTGCGTCCAGTCCGGTGCCAAGTAACCGGGAAACCTGATATGTCAACGGTTTACATCCATTTGGCGTTGCAAGGTAGTCATAGGAAAATTAGTCTTCTCATAGCAATGATGTAGCAACTCATAGTCTCAGACACAGTGGTTTCGAAACCAAGGAACAGGATGTTTCGAAGTCATGAAACAGATACTCATCAACGTACTTCCAAAGAGAGAAGTACGTGTCGCCGTTGTTAACACTCCAAACGCCAAACGCCCTACAACCCTGCTCGACCTCCACGTCGAGCAATACGACAGACAATCGGTTCAGGGAAATATCTACAGAGCCAAAGTTTCGGCTGTACGCGACGAACTCGATGGAGCATTCCTCGATTTCGGCGAAGTAAAGCAGGGCTTACTTCCGTTGTCTCGCATCGAGCCACTACCCACTTCGAATCAATCAGGAGAGTCTTCGAAGAGAAGTCGAATGTCGGACCACTTGAAGGTCGGCGACGAGCTGATGGTTCAAGTCGAAAAAGACGCTCGAAGCGACAAGGGAGCGGCTCTGACAACACGCATCCAAGTTCACGGTCAACATGTCGTTCTAGTTACTAATCGGACCAGACACAAGATCTCTCGAATGTTTACGCGTCCTCAACGTGACGAAATGCTCAGCTACTTCGGGAGGATGAATCTACCGAAGAATTCCAGCTTGGTCGCCCGAACATCGTCTGCTGGCAAAGACTTCAACACGATGCGCCAAGACGTCAAGGAGTGTGTTGAGCTGATGAAGTTGATCACTCAAGCTAGCGACCAGTCAAGTGCACCGCGACTGTTGTTCGAGGAAGGCAGCAGCGTCAACTCCATCATTCGAGACGGCTTGCACAACGGCGTCGACCAAGTGCTGATCGACGACTTCCCGCTCTACGAACAAACAGCTGACTTCGTAGCCAGTTTCATGCCCGATTTTGACGGTAGGATCAAGCACTACGACGATCCGTTGCCAATCTTCACTCGGTTCAAGATCGAGAAAGCCGCAAACCGAGTCTACGACCGACAAGTCTCTTTGCCGTCTGGTGGCCAAATCGTGTTGGATCCAACTGAAGCATTTCTGGCTGTCGATGTGAATTCCGCACGTTCCAAGTACAACAATAAATTCGAGGACCTAGTTCTCAATGCAAATCTCGAAGCGGTGGACGAACTGTTTCATCAAATGAGTCTGCGAGACATTGGCGGATTGATCGTTGTTGACTTCATCGACATGGATTCTGAACAAGACATTGCCAAGGTCGAACAACGAGTTGAGCAGGCGTGCCAACGTGACCGGGGCTACACGAAATGGGAGAGGATTTCGCCCTTTGGGATCATGGAATTGCAACGACGACGCTCCAAGTCGTCGATCTACGACACCTCGTTTGAGCAGTGCGTTGAGTGCAATGGCCACGGACATAAGCGAACGGTGTCTTCCATCGCACATCACATCTTTCGAGAGATGGAAGCAAAGAGCTTCGATAGGAAGGTAACCACCATACAGACCCATGTGACTCCGACTGTTGCGACGTTCTTAACGAACGAAATGCGTTCCAATTTGAGCTACTTGGAAATGCAGTCCAAGTCCAAGATTGAGATCATCCCGGATCTCGAACAAGACAATGCGAACTACGTTCTTCGAGTACAGCGAGGATCGTACAACACGTCGAAACGTTCCGCAAAGACCATTGTTCAGAACGCACAAGACACCAATCATCAAGATCGAAATAGACGAAATTCTCGCAATGAGCGGGCGAAAGGAATTCAACAAGCGGCTGTGAAGCGAGACGACGTCTCCAGAACTCCCAGACGCAAGAGTCCGGCTAACGGAGAACCAAAAAGCTCAATCGTCCGGCAAGTCTTGGAGCATGTTATTGGAGGGTTTGTCTACATCTATCGTCGACTGTTTGTAGTTCGCTCCGCCGAACCAAAAGGCAGTGCGACAAATTCCCGAAAGTCCGACCGTCCCCGTCGTTCTCCACGGGACTCCCAGCAAACAGCATCTTCAAGACCACGTACCCGACAAAGAGATGAAAGGCGCACGTCGAAGTCGCAACAATCGGCTAACGGTAAACCAGATCGCCAAAAGCAATCTCGTCGATCTCGCCCCAACCAAAGCGCGCAGACCCAAGACGCTTCACCAAGCGCCCCTTCCACAAATCGTTCGCAACAGCAACGAACTCGCAGTAGCGCAACTGTCGAGTCCAGCCAAAGTACCGATGGTAAGGAGCCGACGCGAGGGTCTCAGCGGAACACCCGAACGAGAAGAAACCGAAATCGAGGCCAGCAACAACAGACGCAATCTTCGGTTGAGGCTCAACCAGGAGAGTCTGCACGTCAACGTGTGCCCTCCAAGCAAGCTGAACAATCCACAGAGAGTTCAAAAAGACACGACTCAAGCCGCGCCGCGGCCACAAGCGAAGAAGCTAGTCCGACGATTCCGGAGAGCAACCGACAAGGGTCCGAGTCTCGATCCAATTTAGATTCAGAAGCAGAATCTTCGACTTCGCAGGAAACCGTAGCCCAAGTCACTGAGGAAGTGTCTAGCAAGGACGACGAGGGATTGACTTTCGAGGCCATTCCGCAGAAAGGATCCATTGAAGAAGTGGACTTGGAACATTCCGAAGGAGCCACCCCTCCGTCCGACGCGGGTTCTCTATCGGATACAGAGACCATCGTGGTGGAGGATATTCAACCAAGCACGCAACAGGATGCGGTCGAAATGGAGGCCGAGACCGCGGAAGCGACCCTTGATTCCGAGGAATCAAATCAATCATCGGATCCGCGAGCGAGCAATGATCCCCGGAACCGCGTTCGGATAAGCGACGAGTCAACCAGCCACGAATCTATTCAAGTAGGCTAGTCAGGGTAGCGGGCGTATGTCAGCTGATTAAGCGTCGACCCCAGCAACTATGGGTTCGAGTTCAAGGCTGATGTCGTACCGGCTGTGGACATCTTCGGCGATGTGCTCAGCAACATTCAGGAAGTCCGACCCGTAAGAACTGCCTTCGTTTACGAGAACAAGCGGTTGGCGATGCCAAACACCTACCCCCTGATGTAGGCGACCTTTCCAGCCGCAGGCATCGATCAATCGGGCTGCCGGCACTCGAATTCCATCATCGAACGTATAACCGTCGATGTCCAACCGTCCCTTGAGATGATCGAATTTGCTGTGTGAAATAGTCGGATTCTTGAAGAAACTTCCGACATTTCCCTTCCTTCGATAGTCCGGTAACTTGGATCGTCGAATGCGTGCCACCGACTCCATCAAGCCGCGCGCTTGCGATCCATGAAACGGCCAGTGGTTCGAAGCATCCTGCACGCCTTTGTAGGTTTGGGAAAGGTGAATGCCACCCAGCAAAAGACTCACCGACGTAATGATGTATCGGTTGCGCTGCCGCGACTTGAAGAGACTGTCTCGATAGCGAAATTCGCACTCATCTTTCGAGAGTGAGAAGAATTCTCGGGTCTCCAAATCGAACACTTCAACGAGCTCAACCAACTCCGACAATTCCCGGCCGTAGGCACCGATGTTCTGAAAGGGAGCCGCTCCGACACTTCCTGGAATAAGCACAAGATTTTCGAGTCCAGAAATCCCTCGTCCAACGACAGTCCGAACAATCTCGTTCCAATTCTCCCCGGCACCTGCTTGAACTCTGATCTTTCCGTCGTCAAGAATCGAGAATTCCACTCCACGGATGAATATGCGTACTACTCGACCGGGAAACCGGCGTCGCAAGACTAGGTTGGATCCTCCCCCAAGGACAAGCACAGGCTGATCGGTGTCAATCGCTTCCTCAAGTTGTGCTTTCTCAACGACGCAGACTGCCTCGTCTGCCTTCGACTCAACCCCAAGGGTGTTAAACCGACGCAACGAGAAATTGCGATGAAAGTGTAGCTGTGCTTCAGACATGAGACTTAACACGCCTACTCACTCTGAACTTGAAAACACGGTCCATCGATGCGACGGCGCACCCAAAGAGATTGAGCAGGCGAGCCGAAAATATAATTTCGCACATGCAGGAGACTTCTCTAGGAGCGTAGTCGCTTTGGACCTTCACAACAAAATCGCAGTTATCACTGGTGGGGCATCAGGGCTTGGAAAGGCTACTGCGGAACGGATCATCGAGTGCGGCGGAAAAGTCGCAATCCTTGACCTCAACGAGGATCTGGCCAACAGGACAGCTTCAGATCTTGGAGCAAATGCAAGAGCGTTTGGTTGCAACGTTGTCGAAGCCGAATCGGCGGAGTCCGCGATCGAGCAAGCTCTCGAGCATTTTGGATCTATACACGTCAACGTGAATTGTGCAGGAATCGGTGCCGCCGCAAAGACGGTGGGAAGAGATGGACCGATGACGCTACGAAGCTTCAATCTCGTCATTCAGATCAATCTCGTCGGAACCTTCAACACCTTGAGACTCTGTGCGGCCGCCATGCAGAAAAACGATCCTGTGACTGAAGAAGGTGAACGGGGAGTAATCATCAACACAGCATCCGTGGCCGGCTACGAAGGTCAAATCGGACAAGCGGCGTACAGCGCGAGTAAGGGCGGAGTGATCGGTATGACGCTGCCGATAGCCCGAGATCTGGCTCGAGATGGCATTCGTTGTTGCACGATTGCACCAGGAATCTTTGAGACTCCTATGATGGCTGGTGCTTCCGATCGCGTACGCCAACCTCTCATCGACAGCGTACAGTTCCCGAAGCGATTGGGCGATCCGCGTGAGTACGCGCTACTGGCACAGCAAATTTGTGAAAACGCGTACTTCAACGGTCAGACCATTCGTCTGGACGGTGGAATTCGCATGGCTCCAAGATAGGACTGCGTTCTCTACTTGGTCTGCAACAACTCGCGAATTCGCTCGGCATCCAGCGAGGTGTCGACACCCGGAGGAATGGTCTCACAAGCTTCTTCCACTGCAATCGAGTAGCCATAGTCAAGGAATCTCAATTGTTCGAGTGATTCGGTGCGTTCCAACCACGAAGCGGGCAATTCAACGAATCGGCTGATTGCACTCACTCGATAGGCGTAAATGCCTACGTGCCGTTTCCACTTCGAGTGTTGAACTAATTCTGAATTCGGAAAGTGCTCGCGGTTCCACGGAATCGGGGCACGGGAGAAGTACAACGCTCTACCCTCCGAGTTGCTTACCACCTTGACGACATTGGGATCGAAGATGTCCTGCGACTCGGTGATTGGCTCACACAATGTGCCGACTTCACAGTTGGAATCCTTGTACAGCAGTGAAGCCACCTGATCGATTACAAGAGGCGGAATCAAGGGTTCGTCGCCTTGAACATTGACCAAGATGGTTTGCTCATCCCAACCCAGTTGAGATGCAACTTCCCGAATGCGATCAGTACCGGACTGGTGCTCGCCTGAAGTCAGAACGGTGCGAACTTCAAGACTCGCGACTGACGCAGACACCCTTTCATCGTCTGTGGCGACTACGACCGATTCTGCTGTCGATTGCATCGCTTGCTCCACCACTCGTTGGATCATCGTGCGTCCACCAAGATCGATCAGAGGCTTGCCCGTAAGTCGTTCCGATCCATAGCGGGCGGGTATTACGACATGAAACTTCGTCATCGGGGGAGTCCAACATCGATGCCGTGTGCGCCAAAGAGCTCTTCCAAATGACCATCAATCCGTTCATTGAACTGGGCCGCAATTTCTACGTACCAGGCTTTGTGAGCCAGTGACTCAAGCTTTCGAATTTTCTGTGCGTCTTTCTCCGTAGTGAGAAAAACGGATCCCCCAACAACCGCAAGATCCTTTGGTCGATAAGCATGGTGATCTCCAAACACATGCAAGTCCACCACAAAATCCATTGCTTCCAATGTCTCGACAAACCTGTTCGGATTCCCGATGCCAGCGACTGCGGGAAACTCTGTACCGAACTTTTCTTTGAATTCGACCGCCGGCAGGCGTTCGTCTGATGCGACGTTGACCAATTCGGTTGTTCGTATAGCCATTACCCATTCTTCACTCGAGAGACCGCTTGCCCTTCCGTTCGAGACAATCCAGTCCATAGATTCGAGACGGGTCAACGGTTCTCGCAATGGACCAGCAGGAAGGAGCATGCCATTGCCCGCGCCACGCTGTCCATCAATCACAACAACTTCGATATTGCGTCCCAACGCGTAGTGCTGCAATCCATCGTCCGCGAGCACAACGTCCAGATCGAATTGCTCAACGAGTCGTCTTACAGCCGAGACCCTATCCGGGTCCACAACCATTGGGCACCCGGTGCGATGCACGAGCAACAGTGCCTCATCGCCCGACAAGTCGACTGGAGTCGAGTTGTTGACTTCAAGCGGATAGCTCGCTCTTCCCCCGTAGCCCCTGCTCACCAATCCGACGTTGGCTCCTCGATCAGTAAGCCATTGCGCCAAGAAAACTACCAACGGAGTCTTACCCGTGCCACCAGCAGTGATGTTTCCAACAACACACACGGGCACCGGGGACTCCCACCTGTCAACTTTGCCGTCTGCGTATTTCGACCGACGACCTTCCGCAATGCGTCCATAAAACCACGAGAGTGGTGCCAGCGCTCTAGGCCAAACACCAGCTGAGTACCACATGGACTCAATGAGTGGGTTTAGTCGTGATGCCATCGCAACGTGGAGAGATTGGCCATTCCCGACCTCTAAACAGCGTCTTTGAATTGCGACCGATAGAGATGTGCATACCGACTCTGCGCAGACAACAGCTCGTGGTGCGTGCCCGATTCGATGATCTTGCCCTGTTCGAGGACAGCGATGACATCGGCATTCTCAATGGTTGAGAGCCGATGAGCCACTACAAGAGTTGTTCGTTTGCTCATCACGTCGTCGATAGCCGATTGCACCAGTGTCTCCGATTCAGCATCCAGTGCCGACGTAGCTTCATCAAGAATCAGAATCGGTGCGTCCTTGAGAATCGCTCGAGCGATAAGAACCCGCTGTCGTTGACCTTGCGACAGGTTGGATCCTCTGTCGCCGACAATGGTGTCCAAACCTCTCGGGAGCTTGTCTACAAACTCGCTGACATGGGACCGCTCGATGGCATCCAGGATCTGACTCTCGCTAGACTGCCGCAATTCACCAAACGCGATATTGGATCGAAGTGTGTCATTGAACAGAAGTACTTCTTGACTAACCAATGCGATGTGTCGTCGCAGAGACTGTTTGCTAAAACTGTCGATCAATCCATCGTCCAGGAGAATCTGACCCGATGTGGGTTCATGAAACCTCAACATCAGCTCAACTAGTGTTGTCTTGCCCCCTCCTGTCGAACCGACCAGTGCGAACGTCTGACCGGCAGTGATCGACAGCGAAACTCCATCCAAGGCATTCCGTGATCCCGGAGCGTAGCGAAATACAACATTCTTGAACTCGATCTCTCCCCTGACATTGGACAGCGTCTTCGATCCAGAATCAGTCTCCGCATCCAGATCAATCTGTTCGAATATCTCACTGGCAGCCGCCAATCCCATTTGAATTCGCGCATTGACATCGGAGAGACGTTTGACCGGACTGGCAAGCGCTCCCGCCAAACCGATGTACGCAACCAGCTGACCCGCCGTCATTCCTTCGGAAACTCGTTCAATGAACAGAATTCCAACAAGCCCTGCGATGCCGAGAGCGACTAGAAGTTGAATGAACTGTGCACTGAACGCCTTGGTTGCTATCAGCTTTAGATGCTGACTGCGATTTCGTTCGCTCGCACGGTGAAATGCTGACCGTTGAGGCTCAATGGCACCGTATGCACGGATCGACTTGAAAAAGCCGACTGTCTCTTGACCGATATGTGTGACTTCTCCCATTGAAGCCTGAATGTTCTCGCTGATCCGACGAAATCTCCTAGAGGCAATCCGGACGATTACCGCCACAATTGGCGCAAGAGCAAGGAATAACAGTGTGAGGTAAAGATTGATGAGAAACATCGCTCCAAGCATGAGGACTAGCTTCCCACCGTCCTGGAACAGGATCTTGAGCACATCAGTGACCGTGTCGCGAAGCTTTGCCGTGGTGTCCGTCAATCGATTGGAAATCTCCCCCTGCCGACTGGAATCGAAGTAGCTGCTCGGCAATACCAACAGTCGGTCGTGCAATTCGCATCGGATTGTGTGCACGACATGAAACGAGACCCGCGACAGCAGGAATTCGCCGAGTACCGTGCCCAAAGCGCGAATCAAAGCCGCGATACCAATCATTGAGGAGAACAAAATGGTCTTTGGGAGGTCGAGCTGAAGGAAGAAGTCAGGCAACCAGAACTTTCGCTCTGCTACTAAATCTCCCGCAGGGGAATCGAAATTGAACGAGTCGACCACCGAACCGAGTATTTGGGCGAAGAACACCTCGCCCAGCGACGCGCACAGGTAGGCGAAGATCGCAACAAGGAAGTACCAAGAACGACTTCGAACATAGCCCGCGAGCCTGGCATAGGTCTGCCAGTCGGAAGGCCGGGACTCGGTCACGATTTCCTACTCACGGAGCAGAAGATTCTGCCGCCACTATCCGTACGTTGTTCATTCCCAGTCCACCAACGGCATCGAGCACCATAACGACTGCTGAGTGACGGGCATCGCCGTCGGCCCGCAACAGCACATATGTATCGGCAGTGATCGTTTCGATCTCACGAAGGCGGCGTTGAAGCGAACTGTAGGTTACTTCCAGCACTTGGTCGCCATCTATAAATACTTGATTCTCATTGGTTATAACGATTTCAAGCACGGGATCCGAACTGCGCATCGATTCCCCGTGTGCTTCGGGTAGCACAACCGACAAAACGGACTCCCTGACAGCTGTAGATGTCACCATGAAGAAGATCAAGAGCAGGAATACAACATCGATTAGGGGCGTGAGTTCGATCGTCGATTCCGGTCGCTTGGGTCGACGAAACTTCACGCGGACCGCTCCAGCGCGAAATCACGGTGTAGCAGATTGATCAGAGATCCCGCGTCCTTCTCCAATTCAATGACAAGCTTGTCGACACGCCGTAGAAAGTAGCGGTGGCAGGCAATTGCGATGATTGCCACAGAAATTCCAAACGCAGTGGTGATCAGAGCGGTAGAAATACCCCCAGCCAAGGTCGTTGGATCGCCACCGCCTGTCACAACGAGAGTCGTAAACACCTGAATCATCCCGACTACGGTGCCAAGCAACCCGAGCAAGGGAGAAATCGAAGCGACGACCCCCAAAGCGGTCAAGTGTCTTTCTAGTTCGAAGGTGACTTGACTCGCCGCTTGCTCCATTGCATTTTGGGCCGCATCCGGGCCAACCTCCCATTCGCGTAGACCCGCAGCCAAGACGATACCTAAGGGATGTTGTTCAACCTCGGCGAGCAGGCTGTTGTCGACGAAGCCTTGTTGCCGCATGCTGTCACCGATGTGATCCAACAACCCAGCGGGTGCCACACGCGACTTGCGCAACACGAAGGCTCTCTCGAGACAGATGGCTAGAGCAATGACGCTGCAGACCAGAATGGGGATCATCAGCCAGCCGCCAGACTTGGCCAAAGCCCACAGTTGCACATCCAAACCGGCCCGATGAACAACGAAGGACCAGTCGCTAACAAAGACTGTTTCCAGCATGAATTCGAGGTTCAGCACTTCAGCCGCATTATAGGTTTGACCTTGAGTTCAGACTGCCAAAATGAGCCATGGAATAGGGAGTATTGGAGTCTTTAAGAGCCAGTTCGCTGACTGTAGCAGTAGTTGGTCGCCTCGACAAAGCCCTCTATGGATCCGCAGTCGAAACGAATACCATCGAACGCGCAAGCGACCACTTGTCCCCGCCGGGCCAACGCACCTAGTGCATCGGTCAACTGAATCTCTCCACCGTAGCCAGGACCCGTCCGTTCTAGCTCTTCAAAAATTTCTGGTATCAGAAGATAGCGGCCGACCACTCCAAATTGACTGGGTGCCTCGTCAGGAGCTGGCTTTTCAATCAGATTCTTGACGCGAAACGTTCCATCAGACTGCTCGACACCGTCGATGATTCCGTAGCGCGGTGTCATTTCGGAAGGAACGCGTTGAACGGCGACAACGCAACACTCATGACGCTCGTAGACATTAATGAGTTGTGCCAACACACCTCGATCAGGATGTAGGCAGAGGTCGTCCGCCAGAACGACGCCGAAAGGTTCCTTTCCGATAAGAACCCTTCCGCATAAGACAGCATGACCCGTGCCAGCCATTTCCCCCTGCCTTGTATAAGCGAACGTACAGGATTCGATCAGCGTAGCTAGGCTCTCCAACATTGCGGCTCGGCTTGTACCTCGAAGATGATTTTCAAGTTCGAAGTTGGCATCAAAGTGGTCCTCGATCGCCCGTTTTCCTCGGCCTGTGACGAAACCAATCTCTGTCAAACCAGCTTCCACTGCCTCTTCGACCCCATATTGGATCAGAGGCTTTTCCAAGATGGGAAGCATCTCCTTGGGCATCGCCTTTGTAGCTGGAAGGAACCTGGTCCCGTAGCCACCAGCGAGAAACAAACACTTCTTCAGCACAATTCTGGAACTCCTACAAGCACGTCCAGCCGACCGTTTCGTTTAGGTGGGACTGTGCAGTGCTTCAATGGGATTGGTACGCAATACTAGCGATAGTGGACGTACAACGCCCAGACCAGCGATGAGCAACGACACTGTTGCGGTGATGGTTACGTCCGCAACTCGCAAGTCAGGACGAATTCCAGCGAACGCAGTTAGTTCGACGGATTGTTCAAACAACTGTGCAAGGAACTGAACGATGCCTCCAATTCCGTGGCTAATAAGCGACCCAGACACAACACCAATCGCAACACCGCAAACCACAATCAGCAAACCGTGGACTGCAAACGCAAGCTGCACTATCTTCGGGTCAGCTCCGAGAGTCTGAAGGATCGCTATGTCAGCCTTCTTGGAATTAATCAACATTGCTTGTCCCGAGACAATGTTGAGTGAAGCGAGTGCTACGACGAACATCAGCAAAACCGACAGTATCGCCTTCTCAATACTGACTGCTCGAAAGTAGTCCGCGAACTCCTGGCTCCATGTTCTGGAGCCGGGCACATCCTGCATCAACTCATCAGCCAACCACGGATTCGACATCGTAATGCGCCAATCGACTTGATTCGGCTGCAATACGCCGGTCTTGATCAAGTCATCGATTCGAACCACCACGTTAGGCCCATAGAAATACATCGGAGGACTGTCGGCATTGGAAATCCCGTAACGAAAAGCCACACTTCGAGACAGCACTCCTTGGAATGTTGGCACTGCAAACGTCAACGTGTATCTGCTAGGGGTTCGCCAGTTCCGGGGTACGGATCGAACCAAGGCGAGCATGGGTGTATCGTCTGTGATCGAGTCCAAACCGTTCGGCTGCGCCTGCGAAATGTAGTCTCTCAACGACTCGACTGCGTACACCATCACACCGTCGCTGGACGAATCGGTGTTTCTGAGGGCAAAGATTTCAACGAATCGTTCAACTTTGACTATTCCATTCGTGTCGCGAAGTCGCTCGATCAATTCTGCGGTGCCACTCTCATGGGGAACTACAGCATGAGGGACGGACTGAAACACATCCTGCTCAACCGTTCGCAACAAACCGTTGTGCATCGCCACGACAACGATCAATAGTGTGATTCCCAAGACCAATCCACCGGTAGACACCCAATTGATTAGTCTGCTGACTCGACGATTGCGTGAACGCACGTAGCGCAAGCCCATCCAAAAAGCAAGACCGACTCGAGACTTAGGGAGCACTGGAACGCAATACCCCTTCTTCCAACCACAAAGTGCGCTGCATACGTTTCGAGACAGCTGGGTCGTGTGTGACCACTAGGAAAGCGGTCTGCACACTGTCGCCGATTGACTCAATGAGCCGCAACACGCCATCGGCGTTGTACGAATCCAAGTTACCGGTCAGCTCATCGCCCAGCACCACAGCCGGTTCGACCACCAATGCTCGTGCCACTGCCACACGTTGCTTCTCGCCGCCAGACAGCTTGTGAGGAAGGTGACTCAAACGGTCGCCCAGACCAACTATACGCAAGATGTTCTCCGCTTTTGCCACTCCGTCGGCAGCCGTAGAACCCCCTCGAATCCACAACGGCATAGCAACATTCTCGAGTGCTGTGAACTCCGGCAACAAATGGTGGAACTGGTAGACAAATCCCATCGAAGTACTACGAATCCGTGCTCTTTCGGTAGTGTTGGCCCCACTCATGGAATTGCCGGCGATCTCCACCTCGCCCGAATCCAAGTCATCGAGACCCGCGAGAATGTGCAACAGTGTGCTCTTGCCGGATCCTGAACGACCCAGGATCGCTACACGCTCGCCAGCCGCAACCGACAAACTGACATCTTGAAGTATCTCAAGCGAGCGTTCTCCATCTCGGTACGACTTCCTGACCGACTTTGCGAGAACCACGTCAGTCATGTCGAAGCACCGTTGCCGGATTGAGCTGCGCCGCTCGAATGGATGGAACGAGAATCGCCAGCAGACACAAGACGAGCCCAATTGCCAACACCGTTACGAAATCTGAGAAAGCAAATCGCACATTCAAGGAGTGAACGAAGTACTCGGACAAAAGCGAAGTGTTGAGAACCGATTCAATCCACGGGAAACCGATTTCCAAAATCCAGCCGATCACCACCCCGAGGACGCAACCGAGTACGAGCCCGACACAGGAGATTGAGAATCCTGCAACCAGAAAGGCAGACGAAATGAGTCGACGATTTCCGCCAAGCGTTCGTAACACCGCTACATCCCGACTCCTCTCGGAAATCATGACAACAACGGTCGATACCAAATTGAAGGCGGCCACCGCGACGAGCAACGAGAAAATCACAAGCAGAACATAGCGAGACGACATCACAGCACCGTAGAGATAGCCGTATTGCTCCGCCCAGGAATTGGAGTACATGGACGGATCGTCAAGAGACAACGTGAGATCGAACGCTAGCTGCGGAGCAGAGAACGGATCATCCACTTGTAACTTATAGGCTGTCGCTCCTTCACGAATACGTAAAAGACGTGCAGCATCGTCGATGTGCATGTACGCACGATTTCGATCCAAGAATGTAGACGTCTCCACGACCCCAGCAATTCTGGCTCGTTTTTGGCGAGGCAGATAGCCAAGCAGAGTTACTTGGCTGGAAGGAAGGAGGATCGTGAGGAAGTCTCCTTTCGTAACTCCAAGCCGAGACGCAGAGACGCTTCCAATCAGCAATTCGAACGAGCCAGGTTGAAGACGAGCAAATTGTTGGGGGTCGACAAAATCCTGAAGCTTCGATGCGTTGTGGTGAGTTTCCGGCACAATGCCTTCGAGAACCACAGGCTCTGTGGCCCCGCTACGGGTCCGTCCAATCGAACCATCGTTGAGATTGCCGCCGTCCTCATCGGATCTCATTTCAGAGCGAGAACTGACTAGCATTGCCATTCCTTCAATAGCTGGAGACCCAGCGTTGATGTGATCGAGCTGTCTGACTTCTCGGTCCACCGCTTTGGCATCAAATGGACCATCCAAGGAATGAATCGAGACATGAGGCATTACTCCGAGTACACGATTGCGCAGCTCGTATTCAAAGCCGGAAAGGACAGCTTGAACTACGAGAAGAATGGCAATCGAGAGAGCTAACCCCAATACTGCTAGAGATGCGACCGAGGAGAGAAAGTCTCGCGGCGAAAGCACATAGCGAACACCCACCGACAATGCTAAAGGCAACTTCATCAAGCTAAGACTTCGACCGCCCCAGTCGGTTTCTAAGACACACGACTCTCACGAATCATTCCATTTTCCTTGCGATTCAAATTCAGATTGTGCTGTCACAATATTCTCCACTTGCAGACCGACAGCGTCGTGGGTGTGGACTCCAACTCTTCTCCTGTGGTTTCCTCCCAAGACCCAAGGCTAGTAGCTTTGTAAGTCTTGCTTGCTCCGGTTGTTCCAGCACTCCGGCGTTGTCGATCCCTAGCTGACTCCCACCCAAAAGGCCTTTCGGTCCACTCGCTTCGCGTCTTGGGCACGCGAGCATCAATGTCAGCTAGCACGGTTTATCGACTTGTCTTCAACTGCATTGCTGGAGATTCCAGTACGTCAACGGTCTCCGACGATTGAGCCCTTGTGAAGAACATTGCAGCAACGTTATCGGTGCTTGCAAACTTGTAGCCCTCGTCTGTGCCCATTACAAAGAGTGCAGTCGCAAGCGCATCGGCCTCTGCAGTCGTTTCAGCCCAGACAGTCACGCTAGCCAAATCATGCTCAACAGGATAGCCAGTGTGCGGGTCAAGAATGTGCGTGTATTCTCCAGAATCAAGGGTTCGGACGTTCCTATAGCTTCCGGTCGTAGCAACTGCGCCAGCAACAATCTGTAACGACTTGAACACCCGTCCGGATCCGTCCGGATACTCAATGCCTATTTGCCAAGGCTTCAAGTTTGCGTTGCGTCCCTGCACCCGGATCTCGCCACCCACGTCAACCAAGAAGTCTGTGCAGCCCATGGAACTCAGCACCTCAGCAAGCTGGTCCACTCCGAATCCCTTGGCAATCGCCGAGAGATCGATGGACAGAGGTCTTTTCTTTAGCAAAGACGATGGTTCAAAACGATATTCAAGTGCTTGGTAGTCCACTGAAGCAAGAAGCCTTTGAACTGTTTCGTCGGTCGGCGCAACATCTGTACGTTGCGGACCAAAACCCCATGCCGCGACGAGAGGTTCGATGGTGACGTCCAGTCTTCCCTGTGTTTCGCTGCTTACCCTCTCGGCGATGGCTATCACTTCAACCAAAGATGGCTCCACTGGAAACCATGAATCCACAGGATGCCGATTGAACTGCGAAACTGTCGAGTCGGCTCGATAATTGGACATGACCTGCTCGACTCGGTCGAGTTCGGTCTCGAATTCGGTGGCGGACGGATTGGATGGACAGTTGGAGACTACACGGAAATAGGTCCCCATTGTGGTTCCGGTCGTGGTTTCGAAGTCTGGACCGGCGCATGCACTCGTCAATGCAACCAGCGCTAGACAAATCGAAACCCGTAGCAACGTAGATTTCAGCAGGCAAACCAACCTGAGTTGAACCTAGATCAATCTCTATTTATTTCAATTCACGGAACTAAATACTTGATTTATATAAATAAAAGTGATACCCATGCGAAATCCGAAGCTACAATTAAGCACCCTACTGAACGGCACAGCGTTTTCTCAACTGCCTTGAGGAACGAACAGTCCAAACCATCGGGTCTCAAGCATATCTGAACTCCATAAGAACGTCTGCTGACCCGTGCGACTCCCAGCCTTACAACGTCAATCGCGTCTGCCGAATGTCGACAACCAAATTCCGTTTTCTCCGAGCCAACCATCAACCCGCCACCGAGCTGCAAGTGGTTCTCTACAATTGGAACACTTTCAACGGCACCTGCCTCACCACTTTGGAGGATTAACGTCGACTCATGAAGACAGTTCGAAATCTGCTGTGCATCGCGACATCACTCTTGGTCGTTGCAACCACGGCGCAGGAAGTCAGCGATGAGAAAAAAGAACCAGCGGAAGAAAAAGAAATGAATCCGAAAGTACTCTTTGAGACGTCACACGGCGACATCATGATCGAACTCGATGCTGAGAAAGCGCCGCTGACGGTCAAACACTTTCTCGACCTGGTTGACGAAGGCCACTATGACGGAATTATTTTTCATAGAGCGGTCAAAGGATTTGTCATACAAGCCGGATCTTTCGATCAGGACTCAAAGCCTCGCAACGTTGGAACAACAGTCAAGAACGAAGCCAGCAACGGACTCAAGAATGACAAAGGCACGGTTTCGATGGCCCGCACATCCGATCCGGACTCCGCCGCCGCCGATTTCTTCATCAACACAGTGGACAACGACTTCCTCAACCCCACGCGCAACAGCGCCGGTTACGCCGTGTTCGGCAAGGTCATTCGTGGAATGGAGGTTGTACATGCAATCGAAGACATGGAAGTACACACCAAGGAGATTCAAGGGCAGAAATTTCCAGATTTCCCGAAGGAGACGGTTGTCATTACGAGTGCCAGCAGAGCGCGTTCGGAGTAGGCGCGCTTCCTCCAACCTACTGGCTTCTGCCTTGATCGGCCGAAGCATTGCCACAAGAGACTTGATTCATGGATAAGAAACTTTTGCTCGTAGCGGCACTGATAGGAGTCGGACTATTCTGGAGTGCTTTGGCCGCAGAAATCACACTCCGATTCCTCTCAGACAATTTCATTGCTCTCTTCATTTTGGTGTTCCTTTCCTGCCTGTGTTCAGGATTGATCGTCTATCGGCTCAATGTCCGAATTCCAACAGCCAGGGCCGACACGGGTCGGTCGGCGCAACGAAGTCGCAACTCCAACCGGTCGCGACCCCAGTCGAATCGTCAGCAAAGAACAGAGTCCTCCGCTGGAGGTTCTGGTGAACGAGGAAAGCAACCACAACGTAGTCGCAACAATCAACGATCACAAGGGGCAAGACGGTCCCGCCGCACTCCCGCCAGGATGAAGGGGCGAGTAAAGTCCTATTCGTCTCGCCAAGCTTATGGGTTCGTCATAGCGGATTCTGGAGAACAGGCGTTCTTCCACAAGACCAACCTTGACTCCAGCGTAGACGAACAGAAGATCAAGACGGATACGCCCGTTACCTTCGAGATGCGAAAAGGCGACCGCGGACCTATCGCCGTCAAGATTCGGATTGCCGACTAAGGATCCCACATTAACCTGCGAGACGAACTCGCACAGCGACTCGAGACAGCTCTAGCCGGTGCGGGCGTTGACAATCCAGATGCGCTTGTCACACAAGCGAGTCGCCCCGAGTTTGGCGACTACCAAGCCAACGGTGCTCTGGGGATTGCAAAACGGCTGCGCACCAATCCCCGAACTCTAGCACAGCAGGTCGTAGAGTCCGATGCTCTCTCAGGTGTTGCCGCCGAGATGTCGGTAGCTGGTCCTGGGTTCATCAACATCTCCTTGAGCGATGAGTATCTGGCACGTTGCCTTGCCGAACATCCATTGTGCGAACCGACTGCTCAGCCTCGAAGGATCGTCGTCGACTACTCGTCTCCCAACGTTGCCAAGGAAATGCACGTCGGACACCTTCGCAGCACCGTCATCGGAGATGCGATTGTTCGGATGTTGACGCTTGCGGGTCACACAGTCATTCGACAAAACCATGTGGGAGATTGGGGCACCAGCTTCGGCCGCCTCATCGCGTATCTGGATGATCTCGATTCGACCGAGCTCGTCGAGAACAATCTTCGCGACATTGAGAGGCTCTACGTTGCCGCAAGTAGACGATTCGAAGAAGACACCGATTTCGCAAACCGTGCGCGCGCCGCCGTGCTGAAACTGCAAGAGCAGGATTCAGGTGTGCTCAGAACTTGGCAACAGTTCATCGATGTCTCGTTGACCCACATGCAGCAAATTTACGAGCGCTTGGACATTCTCCTGACCCCGGACGATGTTCGGGGCGAGAGTACCTACAACAGAGAGCTCCCGGGCATCATTTCTTCTCTGCGAAGTGCCGAGTTACTGGTGGAATCCGATGGAGCGCAATGCGTCTTCGTGGAGGGATTCAAGGGCAAGGATGGCAATCCTTTACCGATGATCGTCCAAAAGTCCGATGGCGGCTATCTCTACCACACAACCGATCTTGCAACGCTGCGACATCGCTGCGGAGAACTTCACGCTGATCAAGTCATCTATTTCACCGACGCTCGCCAAATCTTGCACTTCGAGCTGTTGTTTGCGGTTGCGAGGATGGCCCGATTCGCCGGCTCAAAAACTCGGCTAGAACATCAAATCTTTGGATCGATCCTCAACGCAGACGGCGAGCCGTTCAAGACCCGATCAGGAGAGAACATCCTCTTGTCCGATCTGATCGACGAAGCCGAAAAGCGAGCACTGGACATAGTGTCGGAGAAGAGCCCGCATCTTGCAAGTTCAGCTCAACAGGAAATCGCTCATCTCGTTGCCATTGGGGCTATCAAGTACGCAGATCTTTCCAAGAACAGGATTCACGACTACAAGTTCAATTGGGACTCAATGCTTGCCCTTGAAGGAAACACAGCACCGTACCTTCAATATGCGTTCGCCCGGATCAATGCAATTTTCGTGAGGGGAAACATCGACAAGGACGCAGTGAATCGTGAAGCCGTTCTTATCGAACAGCCTGAAGAACACGACCTAGCAGTCAGATTACTGAGATTCCAGGAGGTCCTCGACCAAGCAGTCGAAGAGTGCAAGGCACACTACCTCTGCAACTACCTTTACGATCTCACAGTGCACTTCACCAGGTTCTACGAGAGGTGCAATGTGCTGAACGCAGAATCCAAGACTCGTCAGAGCAGACTCGTGCTCTGTGCGCTTACCGCAGATGCCCTACAAACAGGACTGGGCTGTCTGGGAATCGCAACTCTGACTAGGATGTAGACGAAGCCGCAGCCCGCACCGGTATGGTGTAGGTCTTCAAGTCAGCGACAAAGTTACGTAGAACTTCCACGCCTGTCTCCTCTGCCCGAGCACACCATTTCTTCAGAGCTGCCAACAGCTCGTCTGCACTTCCGGAACGCTTCGCCCAAATCGAGTTCAATTCGACCCGAAGGTCATAGACCAGTTTGAGCCGAGGAACACTGCGCGTAATTTGATCGAGCTTGTCAATCTCCTGATTCTTCAATACCAATTGATGCGAACACAGAATGCGTCGTGCTCCACGCAACAATCGACGAAGCGGTGCGCCGGCCGATACCTTCTCAAGTCGAACAAGTGGTTTGACGACCTTATCTGCGTAATTGGCCATGATCCGAAATCGATCGTTCACGATGGCTAAGAGCGCATCTCTGTCAATTTGCTTCTTGCCACTTACACGTTCGACGACCGGACCCGTGTGAAGGGGCTTTGCCAGTCCAAAGAAGGCAAGCAGCTTGATGTATTGCCAGCCCAAGTCGAATTCCCAGGGTTTGATGGAGAATCGTGCCGAATTGGGATAGGTGTGATGATTGTTGTGCAGTTCTTCGCCGCAGATGAACACTCCGATCGGAACTACGTTCTTCGAGGCGTCTTGTGACTCGAAGTTGCGATAGCCGATGGCATGACCTACCCCGTTCACTATACCGGCTGCCCAGAAGGGAGTCCAAATCATTTGCACCGCCCAAACGACAATCCCCACCGCTCCAAAGAGCGCTATGTTGATAAAGAACAAAGTCGTCAGTCCCAACCATGGCATCTTCGCGTAGAGATTGCGTTCCACCCAGTCGTCAGGAGTGCCTTTCCCGTAGCGCTCGAGAGTCTCTTCAGTAATGCCGTCTCGGTAGTACTCGGATCCTTTCCAAACGATGTTGAAGAGCCCGTTCACAACCGGGCTGTGCGGATCCTCCTCGGTCTCAGTCTTGGCGTGGTGCTTGCGATGCACCGCCGTCCATTCCCTTGTGATCATCCCCGTGGTGAACCACGTTACAAACCGGAAGATGTGGCACAACACCGGGTGCAAGTCCAATGCTCGATGAGCAGAGTGACGATGAAGATACAACGTGATCGCGATGAATGTGATATGCGTCGTTGCCGCCACATAGATCAACGGAATCCAGATGGAGAAACCGACGAGTCCATACCACCAATCATAGAAATTCACAGATCAACTACCTCGAATGACAAGTTCTCTCCGTTCGTTAACTACGACCAAACTAAATTGACTTAATTCGGTGCGGAGAAAAGATTCGTTATTGTAATCTTGTTGGTATGGATCAACGACGTCGGTTTCCTGCCTCGTACCACTTGAGGAATCCTACGCCGACCTCATTGTTAGTCGCCTGACTCGGACGTGGTACTGAATCCGACTTGAACCAGGACTTACGCAACTCAAGGACTCTCCCGCCATGTCGAACGAGACTGTGGTTCTAGACGAACCTTCAGAACTGGAAACCTACCTGTATGACCTGCGGGGATATCTAGTAGTTGAGAACGTATTGAGCAAGGACCAAGTTGCCGAACTGAACTCGATCTTGGACGCTAAGCTTGAAGACCTGCCAATGAACGTCGAAGAGCGACGCAAGCTGCCTCGTGAGATGTATCACAACTACAGATTCGGCATGGCAGGCGGTTCGTACGTCTCCAGTCCAGGGTTTCTGAACTTGGGCAAGCCCTTCTGCGAATTGATCGACCATCCCAAGACCATGCAAATCATGCGAATGCAATTGGGAGACTGCTTTCGCCTGGATCGAATCTTCGGCATGCGAATGAAGAAAGGCATGCCAAGTGGAGTGTTGCACTCCGACTATGGGACATCCGAGCCGTTTACCCGAGCGAAACCAGGCGAACTGTATTTCCAGCCAGAATTTCAAGCCAAACATGGATTTGGTGTTGCGGCGTTCAATCTCACGGATTGCGGACCCGATACCGGTGGGCTGTGCTGCATACCCGGCAGTCAAAACGGTCACATCAAACTGCCGAAATGCATTCTTGATGGCTCCTACTCGGATGTGGTGGAAGTTCCCTATGCACCAGCAGGTAGCGTGACCTTCTTCAGTGAGGCGACAACCCACGGAACCATGGAATGGAAAGCGGATCACGAACGTCGGACTCTTCTTTACAAGTATTGCGCATCGCAGCTCTCTTGGTCGCGTTCTCGGGTAACTGCACCCGAGGACATCGAACTCACTGAACGTCAACGACGGCTATTGGAGGAGCCCGCAGGCGCACATTGGTTCTTTGACTCGTTGTTCGATAAGGAAGAGGCAAAGGCATAATGTCCTTTTCGGGCATCTAATTCGTTCCGATGAGCTTCAGCACACGGGGTTCGCGAACGCCCACCGAGACGTTGCGCACTCGCTTCGACTCGTTCGACCTAAATCCACTCACGCCACACATCGGAGCCGAAGTTCGAGGCATCGATCTATCTGAAAGACTCTCGAACGAACAGACAAGAGATGTGGCGGACGCGTGGCTCGCATGGAAGGTTCTTGTCTTTCGTGATCAGGTGCTCTCGCGTGACCAGCACAAAACGTTTGCTCGGAAATTTGGGAAGCTGCATGTTCATCCAATGCAACACGTGTATGGTGGAGATCCGGAGATCCTGTATGTCAAAACGACAAAGGACTCGGCGTACACATCAGGCGATGGGTGGCATACGGACGTGACTTGCGATGAGATTCCTCCGTTGGGATCGATGCTGTACGTCACAGAAACTCCACCGGTTGGCGGCGACACGTTGTTTGCCGACATGTACTTGGCGTACGAGATGCTTTCGGAGCCGGTTCAAGAGTTCATCGAGTCTCTCGAAGCGGTTCACGACGGGAAGATCCCATACGTCGGCAGTTACAAGTCGAAAGAGCCAGAAGGTGGATATCCCCGCAATGTTCATCCAGTCGTGACAAGACATCCCGAAACGGACCAGAAGATTTTGTACGTGAACCAGGGATTTACCTCTCACATCGTCGGGTTGAATCGAAACGAGAGCAAAGCCATTCTGCAGATGCTCTATACACACATCAACTCGACTCCGAGACTCTGGTGTCGTGTTGAATGGGAACCGAATACACTGACTTTCTGGGACAATCGCTGCACGCAGCACCATGCCGTTTGGGACTATTACCCTCACTCTCGCTATGGTGAGCGTGTATCTATCATCGGCAATGCAGGGCCAACATCATGATCTCGAGACGACTTTTCACACTAGGAACTCTGGCAACTCCCGTTGTCGTGCTCCTTGCTCGCTCGGTCCGCGCCGACGACTTGCCGAAGGACGAGCTCGAATCGTCAAAGCTCGTCTACCTAACGCCCATTAAGTCCGATGGCGAAGAGAGCAAGTGCAAGGCGGAGATTTGGTTCCTCTACCACGAAGGCGACATCTTCATGGTCACTGATACCAACGCGTGGCGCGCTGAGGCCATTCGAAAGGATTTGAAAGACGCTCGCATTTGGGTGGGAGACTATGGGAACTGGCAGCGTGCGAACGACAAGTTTCGAGACGCACCGGAGATCATGGCCGAAGGTGCCATCGAGGAAGATGCCGACGTACACGAGGAAATACTGGACGCGATGGGCGAGAAGTATTCCGATGAGTGGCCAACGTGGGGTCCTAGATTCAAGAAGGCACTCGAGGATGGAAGTCGAGTGATGCTTCGCTACACTCCTAAGAAGTAACGACCATGTGGCAACCTAAAGACAATCTGATTTCAGCTGAACAGCTCAATAGCAGAATCGAAGACTCCGACTTGGTAGTCGTCGACAGTCGCTCGGATCTCAAAGACCGCCAACTTGGCTACAACCAATATCTTGCTTCACACATTCCGGGAGCTGTCTTCGTCTCGGTAGACGACGATCTCGCCGACACACCGGGAGTTCGAGGACGACATCCTCTTCCCCCCAAAGACCGATTCGTCGATTTGGTGTGCAAACTGGGAATCAGCAACGACTCCCATGTGGTTGTCTACGACGCGGGCAACTCGATGTTTGCTTGCCGACTCTGGTGGATGATGCGATGGGTGGGACACGAACGGGTGTCTGTGCTTGATGGTGGCTTTGACGCGTGGCAAGCCGGCGGCTTCGCTGTTTCCACAGATATTCCGCCGGCAGTACGCTGTACCTTTGAGACTCGAGAACCTCTGACTCGAACTGTTACGGCAGAGCAAGTCGCATCTCATATCGGCATTCTGCTCGATGCTCGTACAAGTGACCGATTCCACGGAGAGAACGAGCTGATGGATCACACAGCCGGACATATTCCGGGTGCGATTTGTAGTCCTTTCCTAGACAACATTGGCCCCAGCGGTAAGTTCACGAGGGACCCAGCGAAGTTCTCGATGGTTTCAAAAGACGCGGATGTGATTTGCTATTGCGGTTCGGGGGTCACGGCAACGAACAACATTCTTGCATTGGTGGTTGCCGGCTATGGCGAGCCCGCACTCTATCCGGGATCTTGGAGCGAGTGGATTGAGAACTCTGACCGGGCGATTGCGACGTAAGAGTCCAGCTTCCTTCAATCCTCCACAAGACACAAGACTTACGGGCGCCACACGCCCGAAGAGAAAGACCCAAGGTTCCCTTTCATCCCGCTAGATTCGAGAATGCAACAAGCGGCTACCAAGTTCGTGGATGGCCGGTTGTATTCGTTGCAACACGACGACTTCTATGCGGCTCGTGATGCAGTGGCAGAGGTGCACGAGGTTCATGCAGAGCCCTCGAACTTCGCAGATCGAGTGCAGGATGCCAAGACTTTCACCGTCTTCGAACTGGGTCTCGGCGCGGGAATCAATTTTCTCGTCTTGTCAGAGATCTTCTTGGCTCATTCGTCCCAAGACAGTCGACTGCGATTCACTACCTGCGAAGCCAACCCGCTTCCCGTTGCAGTGTTACGCGAAACCCTGAGACGTACAACACCGAAGCTCACTCTAGCCGACGAATTCATCAACCAGTACCCGCCGCCCATGGCAGGCATTCACCGCCGCTTGTTTCGGAGCGGTCGGATTGAGCTCACAATCCTGTACTGCGACGTCGATCATGCGATCAACGAATTCACTCAGCACGACGAAGTAGGAGTCGATGCTTGGATTCTGGACGGATTTGCACCGAATCGCAATCCGGCAATGTGGGAAGACCAATTAATCGCCAGACTCGCGCAACGGACGAAGGCCGGTGGAACGGCCACCACGTTTTCGGTGGCCGGAAACGTCAGACGAGCACTGGAGAGCCATGGGTTCAGCGTTGACAAAATGCCTGGCAAACAAGGAAAACGACACACGTTGGTTGCCCAACTGTCTACTGCTCCATTCGAACCTGCATCGATTCCTTTGAGCGTTCTTGTGGTTGGTGGAGGTTTTGCGGGATGTGCAACGGCTCTAGCACTGGCGCGCCGTGGGGTCCACGTTGAACTGCGTACTCCGTCTGGATCGGTCGCAGATGCAACATCGGCGATTCCCGTTGCAATCGTCCACGGCCGTCTGAGCGCAAGTGACGACTATTCCGCTCACATACGACGACATGCCCATGTCTACTCCCAGTCACTCACTTCATCTTTTTCGGTTATCCACCGATCTGGAGCCATTCAGTTTCCCAACGAGCGAATGAGCCGTGAGCGACTTGAAGGGATTGTTGAGCTACTCGGTGAATCTTGGTCCAAGTGGTGTTCGCCCGGGGAATTGAAAGAAGTGACGGGCTTTGATGCGGACTCTGAAGCAGTCTACTTTCCTCGCTCGTTCACAGTCGACGGTTCGCAACTCTGCAACGAGTTCCTTGCCCACTCAGGCATTGAACGAAGTGCGCGACTGTACGAATCGATAGACGACAGCACTTCTACTGTAGTCATCGCCACCGGCAATCACCAAGTCCTAGGTGAAGCAGGATCATTTCTGGAGATCGCACAACTAGAAGGGCAGATTGACACTTTTGACATTGTCGAATCCCAACGAATGCCAAGAGTCGCCTTGCTACATGAGGGTTACATCGCCCCTTCGGATATCGGTCTCACAGCAGGATCCACTTACGAGTACCAAACGTGGCCTCGGGGTCAAGCGACCCAACGAAACTTGCAGCGGATCGTCGAATTGGTCGGCGACTTCGGGTGGATTCACAAGACCGCGTTTCGAGGCAATCGGGCTACGACAAGTGACAAACTTCCAGTCGCGGGTCAACTCAAATCTGGCATTTGGCTAAATCTCGGACACGGGAGTAGCGGTACCACATCTGCGCCCTTCTGCGGTGAGATCGTTGCAAGCCTGATCACTCACGAACTGCCTCCGCTGTTTAGCACAGCACTTCGGCAGTTGGCACCTCAAAGATTCTTGGAGCGACAAAAACGAAGGCCGAATCCGTTCTTGAAACGACGGTCCTTGCGTGCCGACCAAGGCGTGGATCGATAACCAACCGCCCAATTTGCCGCGAAGAATCCATCCTCAATGCCGTCAATTCTCCGACTTACTCGAATGCGGAACGCCTCACTTTCGATGAAGCCAAACGATTACCATGTTCACTAATCCAACCCGCTGTGACGGAATAACTTCATGAGTCTCGCAATGCTTCGTTTGGCCCCCCTAGTGTTCGTGCTTGTTGCTACTGGCTGTGGAGGACCGCAAACGGACGACTCAGACGCTCAAGTTGACGCTGACGAGACCGACAATTCCGAACAGCTCAATACCCACCTGAACATTCTGTATTGGCAAGCTCCTTCGACTCTGAATCCATACTTGAGCGGAGGAACCAAAGACATCGAAGCCGCGTCGCTGGTGGTTGAACCACTTGCCCACTACGACGAGAACAGCAACATGGTTCCCGTACTGGTTACAGAGATTCCCAGCGTCGAAAACGGCGGTGTTAGTGAAGACCTGACCAGTATCACCTGGAACCTGAAGCAAGACGTTGTCTGGAGCGATGGCACCCCCTTTACAGCAAGAGATGTTGTGTTTTCGTGGGAGTACTGTGCGAATGAAGAGGCGGGATGCAACTCCGCGAACAATTTCGAGGATGTCGAGCAAGTCACAGCTGTAGACGACTTCACCGTGCGAATAGATTTTGCTGTACCCAAGCCGCATCCTTACGGACCCTTTGTCGGCTCGATCGTTCCGGTCATTCAATACGAACAGTTCAAGGATTGTCTCGGTCTTCGAGCTCAGGAATGCACGGACCAAAACTTCGGTCCGATTGGCACCGGACCCTTCAAGGTCGATGAGTTTCGGGCGAACGACGTTGTTTCCTATTCGGCCAACGAACTCTTCCGCGAGGAAGGGAAACCCTTCTTTCAGACAGTCACATTGAAGGGGGGAGGAGATGCTCCTTCAGCGGCGCGAGCGGTCTTGGAAACCGGTGAATTCGACTACGCATGGAATCTGCAAGTGGAACCCGAAATCCTTGAAGACATGACCAAGGCAGGACACGGCCGAGTCGTGTCGGGGTTTGGTGCGCAAGTGGAACGCATACTCGTGAACCTCACCAATGACGATCCTGCGCTGGGATTGGAGAAGCGCTCGCTATTTCTGGACGGTACAAACCCGCATCCGTTCCTTTCGGAATTTGCCGTTCGCCGAGCACTTTCGCTGGCGATCAATCGCGACATTCTGGATGAGACCGGATATGGCACCGCAGGTGTTCCAACCTGCAATGTGCTTCCCGCACCCGAGCCCTATGTGTCCGATTCAAACAACGAATGCCTGACTCAAGACATCGAGGAAGCAAACCGCATCCTGGACGAGGCAGGATGGGTACTCGGCAACGACGACGTGCGCACCAAGAACGGTATGCGCCTCTCCATTCTGTACCAGACCTCGACCAACTCAGTTCGTCAGGGCAATCAAGCTCTGGTGAAGCAAATGTGGCAACAAATCGGTGTTGAAACCGAACTGCGCAACATCGACGGCGCTGTGTTCTTCGGCTCTGATGCAGGCAGTCCCGACACGTTCCAAAAGTTCTATGCCGACGTGCAGATGTATACCAACTCTTTCATTGGGACCGATCCATCGAATTACATGCTGGGATGGCAATGTTCTGAAATTCCCGGCCCAGACAACCAATGGGTCGGACAGAACATACCCAGAACTTGCTCCGAGGAGTACGATGCCTTGGTCAACGAACTTACGGACACCCTAGACTCGGATGAACGCGCCAGAATAATCCGAGAAATGAACGACATGATCGTGCAGAACTACTGGGTAATTCCCCTGATCCATCGTTCCAATCTATCTGCGGTAGCACACTCTCTGAAGGGTGTGCGGATGAACGGTTGGGACTCCGAATTGTGGAACATCGCTGACTGGCATCGTTAGAAACTCAACTTCCTTAGAGCGCTAAGCCGATGCTCAAATACCTGAGTCGTCGACTCCTCTTCGCGATCCCAACGCTGATCGTGATCAGCTTCGTGCTGTTCGCATTGCTGGATCTAGCACCCAACGATCCGACTGGCAATCTTCCAATTACGATTCCGGAGGAGGTCAGACAGGAGATTCGTGAGTCGCTCGGCCTAGACCAGCCGTTCTTCGTCCGCTATTTCAAGTGGATGGAGCAGTTCTTCGTCAACGAACCCCTCAACTTCATAGAACAGGCCTTCGGCATCGAGATCGGCGATTCGAGCTCGCGATTACGAGTGCGATCATGGGCAACCCGAAGTCCTGTGGTGGACCTGATCATCGAGCGTCTGCCCCAGACCCTCTGGGTCGTCGGTCTTTCCTACGTGGTCGGCATCCTCATCGCGCTTCCCATCGGAGTCATTTCCGCCTACAAGCAGTACAGCTGGTTCGATCAAATCGGAACATTTGTCTCCATGGTGGGATTCTCCGTTCCGACCTTTTTCACCGGCTTAGTCGCAATCGTCATTTTCAGCGTCTCTCTGTCATGGCTACCGTCGATCTACGACACAACGCATCAAGTAAACGATCTCTCAAGTTTCTGGTTTCAAGTGAAACAGATGGCGATGCCGGTGCTTGTGCTTGCTTTTTACAACGCGGCTCAACTCAGTCGGTTCATGCGAGCTTCAGTTCTTGAAAACCTCAACCAGGACTACGTGAGAACCGCTCAAGCCAAGGGATTGCGCGACCGGGCAATCTTGGTTGGCCACATCTTGCGTAACAGCATGATTCCGGTTGTGACGATGATCGCCTTGGGAATCCCCACGATTTTCAGCGGTGCGATCATCACGGAGCAGATCTTCCGCGTTAACGGACTCGGTCAATTGCTCATTGTCGGGATTCAAGGTGCAGACATACCACTGGTTCAGACCCTAACTTTCCTCTTTGCTGTCTTGATCGTTGTATTCAATCTCGTTGCCGATGTTGTTTACGGGATTCTCGATCCTCGCATTCGGTATTCATAGGCAATATCGTGGCATTCGCCGGACGCAATGAACAAGCACTGCACAGCGCACGCGAACATCCGTCGCCGTGGATGATTGTGTGGGTGGCGCTACGCAGCCACAAAGGCGCACTGGTGGGTGCCGGAGTGTTCTCCTTCATCGTGCTGGCTGTTTTCGTCGGACCGCTGATCTACACAGTGGATCCCCAGTTTCTGGATGTTTCCATTCGCAATCAAGCGCCTTCGTTCGCTCATCCGTTCGGCACTGACAATCTCGGTCGAGACATGCTGGCTCAAGTCCTCGCAGGCGGTCGAATTGCCCTTGCGGTGGGGTTCACCGCCATGGTGCTCTCTCTCGTGGTCGGAACTGCTGTCGGCGTGCTCGCCGGTTACTTCAAGCGGTTGGACGGTCCTCTGATGCGCATCACGGACCTGTTTCTTGCACTGCCCCTGCTGCCGCTCCTACTTGTGATCATCATGCTGTTTCGCGATACCTTGCGATCCGCGTTTGGCCCCGAGATGGGAATCTTCTTCCTCATTGTGATCGTGATTGGAATAACGAGCTGGATGCAGACCGCTCGCATCGTGCGAGGCGAAACCCTGGCGATCAAGGAGCGAGAGTTTGTGCGCGCAGCAACGAGCGTGGGTACTTCGGGAATAAAGATCGTATTTCGGCACATCCTGCCCAACATTCTCAGTCCAGTCATGGTTTCGGCCACTTTGGGCATCGCCAACGCGATCATTACGGAGTCTACACTCTCGTTTCTCGGATTGGGGTTCCCGCCTGATTTCCCAACCTGGGGCCGCTTGTTGTTCGATGGGGCAAATTTCCTGACGATCACTCCGGTTCGGGTGCTTTGGCCGGGACTGGCGATATCGTTGACTGTACTGAGTGTGAACTACATCGGCGATGCCTTGCGGGATGCCATCGATCCACGCGTCCGAAACGAATAAATTGGAAGGTGGTTAATCGACTCTCAGTCTAGAGTCTTCGGTGGGCCGAAAATAAAATGTTGGCTTCACGGCCAATCATTGTCAGAATACTGACCAACGGACTCCCACCAATTCGGACCCACTCAACCAATCCTGCGAAATGAAGCTTTACGTTAAGACTTACGGTTGCCAGATGAACGAATACGATTCATCGCGCATGTCCGAATTGCTGGCGTCGACGCACGATGCCCAAGAGGTCGACTCCCCGAATCAGGCCGATCTGATCCTGCTGAATACATGCTCCATTCGCGAGAAAGCACAGGAAAAGGTCTTTCATGAACTAGGCCGTTATCGACAACTCAAGCAAGAGAAACCTCATCTTCTGATTGGGGTCGGTGGGTGCGTTGCCTCGCAAGAAGGAGCTGCAATCTCTCGACGTGCACCCTTCGTAGATCTTGTTTTCGGACCCCAAACGCTCCATCGGCTGCCCGAAATGATCGAGCAGACCAGACGACGACAAAAGACTGTGGTGGACATCGAGTTCCCCGAAATCGAGAAGTTCGACCGTCTTCCCACTCCTAACGCCAGCTCCACCGCTGCTTATGTTTCGATCATGGAAGGCTGCAGCAAGTATTGCACCTTCTGTGTCGTTCCATACACACGAGGTCCCGAAGTGAGTAGACCCGTAACCGACGTTATGCGTGAAGTCGTCGCCCTGACTTCGCAAGGAGTCCAAGAGATCCACTTTCTCGGCCAAAACGTCAACGCATATCGTGGAGAGTTCCAGGGAGGAACCGCAGACCTTGCCGAACTGATTCACTATGCGTCTCGAATCGACGGGGTTGAGCGGATTCGCTACACGACATCTCATCCAGTCGAATTTAGCGACACACTAATCGAAACTTATCGTTCAGTGCCTCACCTGGTGAGCCACGTTCATTTACCAATTCAATCGGGTTCTGACCGTATCTTGGCGGCAATGAAGCGAGGCCACACAGTCTTGGAGTACAAATCGAAGATTCGTCGGTTGCGAGAAGCTCGCCCAGACATTGCCGTGTCGTCAGATTTCATTGTGGGATTTCCGGGCGAAACCGAGAACGACTTCGAACAAACACTAGCTTTAGTCCAAGAGCTCAATTACGACATTTCATTCAGTTTCATCTATAGCTCGCGTCCCGGAACTCCCGCGGCTTCAATGTTGGATCCGACCGAGGAATCAGAAAAACTAGAGAGGTTGCAACGCTTGCAAGCAGTTCTCCGAAGACAGGCCGACATCCATGCGCAAAACATGGTCGGTTCGACCCAACGAGTGCTGGTCACGGGCCCATCTCGACGAACTCCCAACGCACTGCAGGGACGAACCGAGAACAATCGAATCGTCAATTTTGAAGCAGATCCTTCAATTCCGCCGCTGGTTGACGTAATCATTACAGAAGCTCTTCCAAATTCTCTGCGGGGAAGACTCGTCGGCCCGGAGACCCGCAATCGGGCAAGAGGCTCGGACCACATTCGGACGGTTGCGGTCTAGCTTCGAGCTACAACAAAAAACGTAGCTCTTGAGCTACTTTGCCACTCGATCAATTTCTTCGATAATGAGCGACAGACTGTCGCGTCGCGGAAACTCCTCAATCTTCGTTTTCCAATTGGCCAGGTCTTGACTGACCAGCGAAAGACTGGAGCACAACGACTCGGGTGTTAAGAGATCTTCCGGAACAACAAGACTCCATCCCCGTAGTTCCGAGTACTCGGCATTCTCGATCTGATCGCCCCTGCTGGACTTGAGTGGAAGCGGAATGAGGATGTTCGGTTTTCGAAGCGTAAGCAGTTCAAATAGAGAATTCGCTCCCGACCGCGAAACCACCACGTCTGCCAGAGCTAGAACGTCTCCCCACTGTTCACGGATGAACTCATACTGGTAGTAACACGAGAGTCCGGCCAAACTCTCGTCGATGTTGTCTTGCCCGCAAACGTGGACAACTGTGAAGTCTTCAACGAGCTTCATTACAGCATCCCGAACTACCCTATTGATCTCCTCCGCTCCAAGGCTTCCACCAACTACGACGAGAACTGGTTTCGGACTTGAGAGACCGAGCCAATCCCTTCCGCGTTTCGCATCGCCTTCGAGCAACTCCGAACGGATCGGAGTTCCAGTCACCACCACTCGACGGGCCTTTGTCCGGGTTTGGTCGAAATTTACGCATTGCGTCTTGATAAACGGCGTACACAGCCGCGTGGCAAGACCAGGGGTCAGATCAGATTCGTGAGCCACCACGGGCACTCGAAGTAGCCAACCGGCAAAAACAACCGGAAACGCCACGTATCCGCCTTTCGAAAAGAGAGCAACTGGCCGAGTCTTCGCTAGAAGCAGAATGGACTGAAGGATTCCGATAGGGACTCGAAATGCGTCGATCAAGTTCGCGAACGACAGGTAGCGACGAAGCTTGCCGGTGGTAATTCCCTTGTACTCGACATCCATGTCGGCAACGAGATCTTGTTCGAGACCGCTCTTGGAACCGACATAAACGACCCGGTCCCCGCGCTCCAAGATCACACGGATCATCGGTTTGCTTGGAATCACGTGCCCGGCAGTTCCGCCACCAGTAAAGACGAAAGTCTTCAAATCTGGAGTGTCTGCTTGACGAAAGGAATTGTGATACGACGTTGCTGCACGATGGATGCATCGTCCAGCCTCTCCAGCGTGCTTAACAGCTCATGCTGCGAACGGCTGATCCGTGCCATCAGGAAATCTCCAACTTCCTGAGAGACATCCATCCCTCGGTCCGCTGCCAATTCCCTCAACAAGCTGACTCTATCGCCCTCGGGTAGCGGAAATACCTGAATTCGGAGGAATGAACGCATCCGAGAACCAAGATCTGGCAACGCAAATTTGGTTTCATTCGCGTTGGAGTTTGCCGTGACAACCATGCGCCCTCCTTGTGCACGCAAGCGCTCCAGAATGCCCATTAGCTGAGCCTCCAACGTCACACTACCAAGCCATCGCCCGATATCGTCCACAACAACGAGAGAAAACTGGTCCAATCCTTGCAAGTCGTACGAAGGATCACTGACGAGTTGCGAATCACTTGTCGTCTCGAGCACAGCATGAGACAGATGAGTCTTGCCGACCGAATGGTCGCCATATAACCATACGTCCTGGGACGACTTGAGCTGATCGATTAGGGACTCATTGGTGCCGACTCTAAATCGTTCAAACGTAAAGTCTTCCCGCGGCCGAATACGCAACGTCTGATGGGTCATGCTGCCCCACTCTGTCGAGAGCCATTTTCCTTAGCCAGCCACGCGCTGCGCCCACGACGAATCCAAACAATCAAGTAGTCCACCCCGGACACAATGGCAAACCCGGCGGCCACGATGTAGCCCATTGGATCGAGCACAACTGCCACCCAGTCGCTTGCCACCCAGTCTTGAAGTTCAACGATAACCAACACGGGAACCACCACCTGCACGGCAGTATTGAGTTTGCTGAGCAGCGAGGGTGCAATTTCGAGATGCTTTATGAACAACCGATAGATTCCCGCTCCGAGCAAGATCCCGATGTCTCTACCAATAACTATGAACACCAGCCAGAGCGGATAGTGACCCATGAAGGCGAGCAAGACAACCACCGCTCCAAAGGTGAGCTTGTCCGCCAGAGGATCAGCTAGTTCGCCAAACCTCGATTCCCATTGAAATCGACGTGCCAGTGCACCGTCCAGCAAATCAGAGACTCCGGCGACCACCAGCAGTAGCAAGACGACAATCCATTGTTCATCCAGCACGAAGTACGCGATAGGAAGCACTAGAACAATTCGAAGCACCGTGATGCAGTTTGGCAATTGAGACATCAGCGTTCCCCTTGCCATGCGTAGTGCAACACGCTGTCTGGAATTCCTTCACGGGCTTCGATGTTCATCGTGGTCAGCTCACTGTCCGACTCGACCAGCGCTTCGAAACGGCTGGCCAACGAAGGAGTGTAGACCTCCAACTCTAGCCATTGGCTGGTATACGACATGATCTCGTAACGGTCAACAAACTCCAACCGATCCAGGTACGACAACAACTGTGCATACGCTCGGACGGAATCGATTCCGGCGATGCGGAGACGGAGAATCTGCTGAGACTCTCGGCCGATTGCTGATCGATTCGAGACGAAGTCGACAATGTGATCAACTACCACTGATCCGACGTGCGACACGTCGTCCATCTGCATGATTGATGTGAATTCCGTCGCTCCATACCACATGGTGATGAGTATTCGGGCTTCGCCGAAGACGTTCTCTTTGCTGGAAACCGCTACGACGAGGTCAGCTGAATAACGTGTGGACGCTTCACGCACATCGATCCAGAAACCACCTTCCACTGACCGACGGGTTACACGTTGTCGATCGGTGAGATCCATGAGGGGTAGAACGATTTCGATACCGCGTTCCCGTGCTCTTTGCTCAACTTGCATGCTTGAAATCTCTCCCGACTGCAGCATGACCAAGCCGGTTCGATCTCGATGCGACATCCAAAGTAGAACGGTCGGTCTATCCACAGGCCATACAGGCAAGTTCGCAAGACGGGCAAGTTGTTGAATCAGCTCTTCGTCGAAATTGGCAACCAAGATGTCTTTAGATCCACCAGATCTGTCCGGTGCAGTCGTGAACCGATATTGAATGAGGTAGGCGGAAGGGTCTTGCAATGCATCTAGAACAACAGGAATATCTGCTACTTCAGCAACTCCGGAAACTCGCATCAGGCACGTTCGCAGTGCCTTCTGTAGAGCAATACTCGCGCTTGACCGAGTCCTTTCATCGACATCGACCTGCACGTCGAAGAGCCAATCCACCGGTTCGGTATGGACTTCCACGGCACAGCCAACCAGACATGCCAGAATGCAACCTCCCACAGTTGTGGAAATTCGCCTAGAGAACCGAAAACCCATGCCCTATTATCCGACTTGATTCCTGTGCAGACTGCAAGAGTCAGGTTGCAACTGAAGCGAAAATTCGTGGGAATTCAATGAGAGTGATGAGTGTCTGATAACATCGCCAATCATGCCTGAAACAGGGCTAACAGGTGCTCGTTTCCTACCACACAGTCGCGACAAGATACGACGTGTTAGGGGTGTACCGACGCAATTGTTGCAAGAATCCGTGGACGGATATCTGAACTCCTCGAGCGTTCACTAATGGGGATCACGTATCGCGATTCTGGTGTCGATATTGACGCGGGTAACCAACTCGTAGAGCGTATCAAGCCCGCAATTCAGCGCACTATGCGACCCGAAATCCTCAACGACATCGGGGGATTTGCGGCGTTTTCCTCCATTCCGTCCAAGTATCGAGATCCGGTCTTAGTGTGCGGTACTGATGGTGTTGGTACGAAGTTGGAACTCGTAGCACAGCATGATCGACACGACCTTGTTGGTCACGATCTCGTTGCAATGTGCGTCAACGACATCTTGGTGTACGGAGCTGAACCTCTGCTGTTCCTCGATTACTTCGCGACCGGCAAACTCGAAGTCGCCATAGCTGAACGGGTCATAAGCGGAATTGCGGATGCCTGCGTCCAGGCAGGGTGCGCTCTACCGGGCGGCGAAACCGCCGAAATGCCCGGGATGTACCAAGTTGGTTCATACGATCTGGCGGGATTTTGTGTCGGAGTTGCCGAACGTGATCAGCTAAATGGCAGGAGCAAGGTAGAGGAAGGCGATCAACTCATCGCGCTAGCAAGCAAGGGTCCCCACTCCAATGGTTACTCCCTCATTCGAAAGCTAGTTTGTAAGGCGGAAGAACGAGGAACGATGGCCAAGGAAATTTGGGATGAATTGCTTGCTCCAACCCGGATCTATGCCAAGTCGGTTCTGCCCATTGCCGACAAGGCCACTGGAATGGCTCACATCAGTGGCGGAGGCCTGATCGAAAACCCACCTCGGATGTTGTCGGACAACCTGGCAATCATGCTGGACCTTTCAGCATGGCCTCGCCATCGCTGTTTCGATTGGCTACAACGTCAAGGAGACCTTAGCGAGTACGAATTGCTGAGAACATTCAACTGTGGGATCGGGTTCTTAATCGCCGTTCGTGAGTTCAACGCACGCGAAGTCTGTGAGCGTCTGAGTAATGCTGGCGAGCAACCATACGTCGTGGGATCAGTCGTCTCGCAGGATACGGTACCGCTGGCTAACTGCTTGGTCGTGGACCAGGCCGGCTGTGCGATTGGGAAACGTGACTCCGTGCGCGCCCCGAACTCTCGACCGTGATCAGCACACTTCTGGACCTGCCATTGGATCCGGATGCCAGGCAATACCTCTGTGAACGGATATGCTTTCTACTTCGGATAACGACAACAACTCGATTTCGTGGATCAACTAACCGCACAAGAAAGAAAATCAGCACTAACCCATCAATTTTGGCTAACGTTCATTCCGGCGATCGCGCTGGTATGGGTTGGTGTGTCTGGTCTGTTGAGCTTCTTTGTGCTTGAAACTAGATGGGCGATAGATGGGGCACATTACGCCAGAGTTGAGGCACTCAAATTGGCAGATCAATTGGAACAGACTTCTGATGACCAGACTCGCATGGCAAGACTCTACACCGTTACAGGAGATCAGCGATATCGAGATCACTTTGAATCTATTCTCGACATTCGCAATGGCGCGACTCCTCGACCCGCAGACTATGACGAAGTTTATTGGGACGTTGTCCTTGCTGGCGAGAGTGATGCAACTGAAAGAGATGAGACCACGATCGCTCTACTAGACCATCTCGACCGAATTGGGTTGACGAACGAAGAAAAAGCACTTATACAAGATTCAATTGACAGTTTCAACGAGCTCGCGGAGTTGGAGTTGCTGGCGATGGAAGCCGCGGCTGACAGCCAGTTTGCCGAAGCCCAACAACAATTGCACGGAGCGATCTACCACCAACGCAAGCTCGATGCCGTGCTTCCCATCAAACAGTTTCGAGACACCGTCTCGCACCGAACATCCTCGAGGCTACAAAAGCTTTTCCCACGTAGAAGTTGGCTTGACGTCTGGGCGCAGGCTTTCATAGCTCTCGCCGCAATAACTCTGGCCATTGGAATCTTTGTCTCTACGAAGTCGCCCGTCTTGAACAGCTTATTGGATTCAGAGTGACATAGGAATTTCAGATTCCCGTTCGGCTTGAGTGAGATCAAGGCGAGTGTCAGTGTGGGCTCACTGTACTCGAGGCAACTCGGCCCTCTCGCTCGCCCAGATGGCTCTATATCTTGGGAAGCGTGACTCCGCGCTGTCCCTGGTACTTGCCGTTCCGATCCTTGTACGAGACATCGCACGGTTCATCCGCCTGAAAAAACAGCATCTGCGCAACTCCTTCGTTGGCGTAGATCTTGGCAGGAAGATTGGTGGTGTTGGAAAACTCCAACGTGACATGCCCCTCCCATTCCGGTTCCAAGGGAGTTACGTTCACGATGATCCCGCACCGTGCGTAAGTTGACTTGCCGACGCAAATAGTCAGAACATCGCGGGGAATACGGAAGTACTCGACGGTGCTGGCCAAAGCAAATGAATTGGGCGGAATGACGCAAACGTCGCCGAGTGTTGAAACGAAACTTCTCTCGTCGAAGGCCTTTGGGTCTACCGTCGCTGAGAAAATGTTGGTGAAGACCTTGAATTCCGGGGCGCATCGGACATCATAACCATAGCTTGACGTTCCCCACGACACGACGCTCTTCGATTCGGTGCTACGAATCTGGTCCGGTTCGTACGGTTCGATCATTCCATGGCGTTCAGCCATCTGTCGAATCCAGTGGTCAGCCTTGATGGTCAATTGCTATCCATTGAAATCGTTGGGGTGGGTTCGGCCGCTTGACTCGTTTCCCAGTGTGTAGCTGCGGCAAGCCGCGCACAGTTCACAAATGACTCCGCGACAGTGCCGGTGGGATCAGTTGCGACTGGAGGTTCGCCTGCATCCGTGAGTTCTCGGATTCTCGAGTCCAACGGAAAGCAACCAAGTAGCTTGGTCGAGTATTCCTCGGCAACCTGCTCACCTCCTTTTGATGCGAAGATCTCGTGTTTCGTGCCGCAGTTGGTGCACACGAAGTAGCTCATGTTCTCGACGACTCCAAGAATCGGAACGTCGACTTTTGCAAACATCTCGATTCCTTTGCGAGCATCGGAGAGTGCGATGTTCTGGGGCGTGGTAACGATCACTGCTCCACCGAGCGTTACCTGCTGCGAAAGCGTCAGCTGAATATCTCCAGTGCCGGGAGGCATATCGACTATGAGATAGTCCAAGTCTCCCCAGAGTGTTTGGTTCAGCAGCTGCTGCAGCGCACCGGATGCCATCGGGCCGCGCCACACCATGGGAGTCCTATCGGTAATCAGCATGCTCATCGAGATTGCTTCGATGCCGAATACGCGAATAGGTTCAAAGAACTTCTCGTCCTTCACAGTTGGGTGGCGACCCTCAGCAATGCCGAGCATCACGCCTTGGCTGGGACCATAGATATCGGCATCCAACAACCCAACCCTTGCGCCTGCCTTGGCTAGTCCAATACTCAAATTGACGGCGATGGTGGACTTCCCCACACCACCCTTTCCCGATGCAACCGCTATGACGTTTCTGACTCCGCGCAACGTCGTAGTCATTGGTGAACGAAACTCCAGATCAAGTTCGATGTCCTTTTCCCCCAGCCAATCAGACAAGGATGCCGAATAGTCATCCTTCAAACCGTCGACTGGATATCCAAGCTCTGCGGAGATGTGGAAGGTAGAACCAAGACGGCCGGAGCGGCGTATTGATCCGAGCTGTTCCCATGTCGATCCAAGCACCGGATCAGGGAAATTATTGAGTGCTTGAACCATGGGTTAGAAGCGGTGTCCAATGCATTTTCTATTGTATGCTTGCACGCTCGGAGCAACTGCATGCAGTCGTTAATGCGTTGCTCGAGCCAGCTTCTTTCCCACTAACAACCCATGCGACGAATCCTTGCAACAGCAGCTCTGCCCTACTCGAATGGAGCGATCCATTTGGGTCACTTGCTTGAGCAAATTCAGGCGGATTTGTGGGTGCGCTTTCAACAGCTGGTAGGGAACGAGTGCTATTACGTTTGCGCTGACGATGCACATGGCACGGCAACAATGTTGGCTGCCGATCAGGCTGGAGTCTCCCCCGAGAGCTGGATCGAGCAACTTCGCTTGGAGCACATTCAAGACCTGAAGGCATTCGGAATCGAGCATGCGAACTACTATTCCACGCACTCCGACGAGAACGAGTCCCTGTCAACCGAAATCTATCGGCGGTTGCTTCAAAACGGAGCAATCTTCACGGATGAAGTCCAACAACTATTCGACCCTGTTCGAGAAATGTTCCTTGCAGATCGTAACGTGCGAGGTACATGCCCGCGCTGTGGGTCCGAAGACCAGCCAGGCGACAACTGCGACAACTGCGGAGCAACCTACGCTGCCACAGACTTGGTAAATCCTCGGTCTGTGCTGTCAGACGCAACACCGGTTCTGAAGTCTTCCACTCATTTCTTCTTCGATCTTGCCCAGTTCGAGGAATTCCTGAAAGACTGGACCACCAGTGGAACCGTACGAACCGAGGTTGCTAACAAGCTCAAGGAGTGGTTGGATGCCGGTCTGAAACCGTGGGACATTAGCCGAGACTCGCCCTACTTCGGATTTCGCATTCCCGATACCGACGACAAGTATTTCTATGTCTGGGTCGATGCTCCGATCGGTTACATGGCGAGCTTCAAGAACTATTGCCACCGGGAAGACATCGATTTCGATTCGTTCTGGGAACTGGATCAACCGACCGAGTTGCATCACTTCATTGGCAAGGACATCATAAATTTCCATGCTCTGTTCTGGCCCGCCGTTCTCAAGTGCTCCGGCTACCGATTGCCAACTCGCTTACACGTGCACGGCTTCGTAACCGTAAACGGCGAGAAGATGTCCAAGTCGAAGGGCACTTTCATCAATGCGTCGTCTTACCGCGAATACTTGGATCCCGATACGTTGCGCTACTACTATGCCGCACGTTTGACTCCAACGACCGGCGATATTGATTTCAGCTTTTCCGACTTCGTCGCGCGTGTGAACTCGGATCTTGTGGGAAAACTCGTCAATATCCCTTCACGTTGCGCCAACTTTCTCGCACGGGGATTCGACTCGAAATTGTCAGCGGAATTGGAAGAACGGGAACTCTTTCAGCAATTCGCGAAGAAACAAGAGTCCATCGCTGAACTGTATGAGCAGGGAGATACCGCGCAAGTGGTACGGGAAGTCATGGCTTTGGCCGACGAAGCGAATCGCTACATTGCCGCGAACGCACCATGGGAACTGGCCAAGCAACCCGGCCAAGAACAGCGAGTACAGTCTGTGTGTACGGTGGCGATCAATCTGTTCCGAACCTTGTGCATTTATCTCAAACCCATCGTCCCAGGCCTCGTCGAACGAAGTGAAGAATTCCTGAATGCTGGTTCATTGCAATGGAGCGATGCCGAAACACCTCTTTTGAACCATCAACTGGGTGGTTTCAAGAGGTTGATGTCCCGAGTCGATCCAAAACAGATCGACAAATTGATCGAAGCATCGAAGGAAGCTCCTGTGGAGAACAAACAAGATTCCGAGACTCCGCAAATCATCGACATCGACGACTTTCTGAAACTTGACCTTCGGGTCGCGGAGGTCGTCGAAGCAAAGTACGTCGACGGTGCGGACAAGCTACTCGAACTGACGCTGAACCTTGGAAACGAGAACCGAACCGTGTTCGCTGGAATTAGATCAGCATACGACCCTGACTCCTTGAAGGGCAGAAACGTGGTGGTCGTAGCGAACTTGGCACCCAGAAAGATGCGATTTGGAACATCCGAAGGCATGGTGCTCGCCGCCGGTCCCGGAGGAGAAGACATTTTTCTTCTCTCGCCCGACTCGGGAGCAATCCCTGGCATGGAGATTCGCTAGAAAGGTAGACCCGTGTCGGATCTGCTCCTACTCTTCGGCGGTGCCGCCTTAGTCAACAACTTCGTTCTCACCCAATTGCTCGGGCTCTGCCCCTTCGTCGGGACCTCCAAGAGATTCGAGACCGCGCTACCGATGGGCATTGCGACCATATTCGTAATAACGATTTCGACCGTCGTATCGCACTCTCTGAATCGGTTCGTACTCGCTCCTCTCGATGTGGAGTACTTACGCATCATCGTGTACATAGTGGTTATCGCGTCAGTTGTTCAACTAACCGAACGTTACATACGCTATGCAAATTCCTTGCTACACCAACTTCTGGGACTTTACTTGCCTCTCATCACGAGCAACTGTGCGGTTCTTGGAGTCGCGCTCATGGTCGCCGACCTCTCTCTACCCCAAGCTCTTGCCGTAGGAGTTGGCGCCGGAGCGGGATTCTGTGTGGTGCTCGTATTGTTTTCGGGTTTGCGAACCCGTCTGAATCACGACGGAGTTCCTACAGCCTTTCGTGGCGCACCAATAGCGTTTCTCACCGTTGGAATCATGGCGTTGGCCTTCAGTGGATTTAGGGGCATGGTGTGATTGAGGACGTTGTCACGACTGTCGCATTTCTTGGTGGCGTCGGGCTGGTTCTCTCTGGGCTCATCGTGGTATTCGATCGTTTTTTCGGGTCGAAGACTCCGAACGACAGCTTGATCTCTGCGGTCAACGATCTCCTACCGCAAACTCAATGCGCTCAGTGCGGCTATCCGGGTTGCCTGCCATACGCGGAGTCGGTGATCGACGGGGAGAGCATTTCACTCTGCGTTCCAGGAGGTGAAGAGGTTCAAGAGAAGCTATCCGATCTTCTTGACCGAACAAAAGAAGGAGTGCAACTCGCAGATCCTTCAACTCAACTAGCTCGAATTCGAGAACGAGAGTGCATCGGCTGCGGATTGTGTTCGATGGCATGTCCAGTAGATGCCATCGTTGGAGCCGAACAGTTCCTGCACACCATCCTCGAGCAAAACTGCACGGGATGTGAACTCTGTGTTCCTACCTGCCCTGTTGATTGCATCGACATGATCGACCCTCCAACCGAGACTTTGTCAACAGTAGAAAACACCAACAATCTTCCTCCCATGGACTGGAGAAGTGCCAGTCCACAGTCACTCTTGGAGCGAATCGAACACGCTCAGATCATTGGAATGGGTGGAGCGGGCTATCCGGCTCACAAGAAAATCAAAGCGGCAATAGGCACCGATGCAAGAATCCTCATTGCCAACGGTGTGGAAACCGATCCCGGGGTCACAGCGGATTGGGCTCTCTTGTCTCAACATGGAGACGAAGTACTGGAAGGAATGCAGATCGTCTCGCGAATTCTCGGTGCGTCTTCGTGCTACCTCGCAGTTTCCGACCCCCAACTGGCATCCAATCTAGTGGATCGGTCAGACTCGGAACTGTCTGTCCAGGTCATCGAGAACTCCTATCAAAACGGAGAGGAACGGGTCCTAATCCAGAAGCTCATCGGAACTACCATTCCCAAGGATCAATACCCAACGCAACATGGAATTGTCGTATTCAACGTCGCAACGCTTTTTGCGATCTGCGAGTGCGTGCGCGATGGCATCCAGCCGTTCCGACGAATGTTGACTGTGCTCGGTGAAGATCAGTGGCACAGTCTTGGCACACCAATCCAGACCATTGTGAATTCGCCACTACCGTTGCGCACAGGCAGCGCGGCAAACGGACATCCAGCTCAACAATCCGATGGGATTCAGGCCACGCACAACGCCATCTCTTTTGATCTTGCGGAAAGTGCTCAGTCATGCATTAGGTGTGGATGGTGCACGGACGCCTGTCCCCTTGGGCTTCCAGTCGATCAGTTCTTCGAAGACGCAACCGAGCGAAATTCAGTTTCTCGACAAGCCGGGCAACTCAATGAATGCAATGATTGCGGTGCTTGCGTCGAAGCGTGTCCGAGCGGTATCCGATTGCTGGACTACATCCGAGACTCGCGAGCGAGCAACAACGAACGCCTCTCGAAGAGTGAGTATGCAACCCAAGCAAGAATTCGCTTCGAAGCGAAGCAGGAACGCTTGTTGAAAGACTCTCAACATGCCCATCGCGAACGCGACCTACGAATGCAGCAAGACCATCAGTGGCTCTAGGCCGTCCACCAAGATTCCAGACCACAGGAATCATGGTGCGAGTTGTCGTGGCGCTCGTGCCGGGAGTCGGTGTTTCAGTGTGGGTATTCGGACTTCGAATGACGCTGGTAGTGGTCGCTGCCACAGCCTCCGCGCTTGTGGCGGAAATGGCCTGCACACGTTCTCTCAAAACGCTCAAAGACTGCAGCGCACTAGTAACGGGCTTGCTCATCGGTCTTTGCTTGCCACCTACCGTTCCTCTGTGGATAGCCGCACTTGCGTCAGTGATTGGAGTCGGAATCGGGAAACATGCTTTTGGCGGGCTAGGAAACAACATGTTCAATCCTGCGATGGTCGGCTATGCCGCCGTTCTGGTGAGCTTTCCCGTTCAACTCACTCACTTCGACGCGGTAACCGGCGCAACAGCGTTGGAAGTCGTTGCACACCGAGGCGGGTCCACCCTCACAGAATTGTTTGGACACCCCTCAATGGGATTTATTGGATCAGCTACCCATGAATGGGTCAATTTCGCCTTTCTCCTAGGCGGTCTGTACTTGATCGTTGTTCGCATCATTCCGTGGCACTTGCCGGCAGCCGTGCTCATGGGCATGGCATTGCCAACCGTACTCTTCTACGATAGCGGAAGCACTGCTAGCTGGGGATCTCCGTTGTTCCACTGGTTTGCAGGCGGAACAATGCTCACTTCTTTCTTCATCGCCACGGATCCAGTTACTTCGCCATCAAAAGCGGGCGAACAATGGATTTTCGGATTGATTGTTGGGTCCCTGACAATGTTGATCCGTCAATACGGCACGTGGGCAGACGGGTTCGCGTTTGCAATTCTCATCGCAAACGTACTGTTGCCTTTCATTGAACGACGTGTATCGGTTCGGCCTAAACAACAATGAAAGCTGTAACAACAATGGTGTTGATCACGGTCATTGCCGGCATTGTGCTGGCTAGCTTGCATTGGCAGACGCAAGACGCCATTGAATCCAACACTGCACAGAGCGAAATGGAACGACTGGAAGGATTGATCGGCGACGACAGTCTTGAGGAACTGTGCGAGCGTGATATCGAACTGATCGAAGTGGAGATTCGAGGTTACGGCGGTCCGATGGTTATCGTCGCGGCTCGACAGAACGAGGAAATCATCGGGGTGCGAGCGGTCCGCCACACCGAGACACCAGGATTTGCCGACGTACTCGAGCCCGACGACTGGATCGGGCAGTTTGGTGTTGTGCCAACAGACTCGATCGATGCGGTAACCCGTGCGACAATAACGACCAATTCAGTACTGCAAGCTGTTGAAGAAGCTCTGTTGGATCGAGGAACAGTATTGAACGAATGCTGAAATCCGCTTTGATGGATGGCCTGTGGACGCGCAACGCCGCGACTGTCCAACTACTGGGTCTATGTCCGTTGCTCGCTGTGAGCTTCAATGTGCGAAACGCATTGGGACTGGCTGCCGCCAGTTCGTTCGTGCTTATTGGATCGTCGATTGCAGTCGCGTCAATCCGCCGCTACATTCCTACCTCGATACGACTGCCCTGCTTTGTGCTCATCATCGCGACCTTGACCACCATCGCGACGATGTACATGCAGGCGTATGCGTTCGAACTCTATGTCCAAGTTGCATTGTTCGTCCAGATCATCGTCACAAACTGCATGATCTTGGGGCATATTGAGACCGTCGCATCCAAGCGTCCGATTGGGGAATCTATGGTCAGCGCAATTGGCACTGCACTCGGATTCTCGTGCGTGTTGATCGCTCTAGGTACGATTCGTCAACTACTTGGTTCCGTTATTCCACTTGTCGAACAGCCTGTGGGTGCTTTCCTTGTCGTAGGATCAGTTCTGGCTGGCATGAACTGCGTAGTGGACAACTTGGCCAATCGTCGTTCTGGCGAAGAGCCGACGTAGAAATTCTCACCACAAGGCACCACTATGAGCGAAGCACGAACCGCCCTTCTTGAGGAAGTCTGTCGAAGCTATCGACTATTCGCTGCACTCGGCTGGGGAGATTTGGGAGATGGTCACATCAGCGCACGGGATCCCGATCAATCCGATTGCTTCTGGCTTCTTCGCTATGGGGTGCCGTTTGGCGACGCATCTCCGGATCAGCTTGTGCTGTTGAACTCTGATGGTGAAGCAATAGACGGGGAAGGTCCAGTCAACCGAGCGGGGTTTCGCATTCACATGCCTATTTTGACTGCCCGCCCGGACGTTACGTCCGCAGTACACACTCATACGTTTTGGGGTACACCTTTCTCAGCTTCAAGCAGACAGATCGAGCCCATAACTCAGGAATCGTGCTTCTTTTACAACGACTGTGCAGACTTCGACGACGATGAAGTGCAAATTCAAGACATCGCAGGAGGAGCACGAATTGCGCAGTGCATTGGCAAGAAGAACTCGGTGATTCTTCGAAACCACGGACTACTCACGGTCGGAACCACAGTAGCCGAAGCGGTTGTTCGGTTCGTCCTGTTGGAACGAGTCTGCGAAGCGCACGTCAAGATGCCGGATGCGAAACCAATCGGAGCAGAGGCTGCGAGTTACGCAAAGAACGATCTCACGCGTACCGGAGTTTTTGAAGCCATGTTCGGCTATCTCACCCGGCATCACTCAGTGCACTAACCGGCTCACTCGCAGAAGACTCTGACCGTTGAGTCGTCGTCAACGATGTCAACCCGCAGTTCGCCCAGCGCATCATAGAACTCGTCGTCGTCCAAGTCTGCGAACTTTGACAGATCGATTCCCTGCTCGGATATCGTCTCCCGTACTCCGTCCGGCATTGCTTCGGCAAGCGGCATCCCGAGCCGTAGCAACTTCAGCGGTACGCGCACATCGACCTTCTCAGAGTCACCATCGACGATCAGCACGCGAAGGAACTTCGGACGTCTGGTTGATGAAGCAACCTCAGTCTGAACGACGCTTGACGATCGTGCGTTCTCCTGACTTCGATTCTGGTAGAGAACGTCAAGCAGACGTTCCGCCTCTTCGGCATCGATCTTGCCTTCCTGAAGCATGTCCAGGACTCGTGACGTTTCGGATGTCATAATTCTGTCTCCAATGTGAGAGATTGATTCAATAAGTTAAGTGTAACATAAACATTGTTCACCTTTTAATCCATATCTCTTACACAAAATTGAAATGGATTCAATTTGCTAGCTCGAGCTAATTCACCGCGAATTCGCGTTCTCACATCGAGGAGGTGTTCGCTCAAGCTATCTTGCCAATCCACGCATCGAGCGGTCGTCTCGAGCGGGGTACAATCCGCTGCGGCCAGTATTTTCGGGCTATGAGGGGTGATAAACATGAGCCGATTACCGTGGGTTCACCCTTTCCGTGACTCCGACAGTTTCCTACCAAAGCAAAGGTAAATCGAAAGACTTCAGATGAGCAATCGTACCGCCGAACAGTGGGTCGAGACAATTCTCAAGCACGAGAACGATGCCGGAGATGGCAAGTGGCTCGAAGAGCTTGTAATCGATCTTGGACACCGAGTACCTGACTGGAACTTACGCAAGGTTGTAAGTTGGGATGATTGGCGTAGTCGAGAGAGCTACTTTCCGGGTTCTAGTGGAGAAGACTTGGGAATCGACTGTGTCGCTGAGCGCACTGACGGCAAGCTGGTAGCAATGCAATGCAAAGCACGTAGCGTCGGATACCAATTGTCACAACCTGACCTTGCCCCGTTCACGGGTGCAACCGGTGCAACGGACGTATGGTGCGAGCGTTGGATCGTTACCAATGTGCCACTAAGCCCAAAGGCGAGCAAGTTCCTGCAGCATTCGCCTGAGGCCGCGTTTCGGGTCATCGATTTTGTCGGCTCCACCTACGAACTGGTGGAATTGGAAGCAGGCGGTCGCAAAGATGCGGATCTCGACGCCATGCAAAACGATTGTGTCAACGATGTAGTCACTAAGCTCCGTTATTGGGCGAAGAAAGGCCGTAGAAGTTGGAATGAGGGCGAGGCACGCGGTCACATCGTCCTACCTTGCGGCACGGGAAAGACCCGAATCGCTTATCGCGTGTCGAAGGAACTCGTACATCCCGGGGAAATCCTGGTGGTGTTGGTACCTTCGATTTCGCTCGTTTCACAGCTAAAGCGTGAATTCAGAACTCTCGCTTTTCAAGATGGGCTGGCTTTGAAGTCACTGGCGGTCTGTTCTGACCGTAAAGCAGGACGACCCGTTGTGCATAGAGAAGGGATTAGCTTGGATGCAAATCCGACGGCAGACACAACATTTACGCATAGTTATGAGCTTGTTGGAGATACCGCCACAGATGAGTCTCAAGTAACTGCGTGGTTACACGATCACACCGTCGGGAATGAATCTGGGGACGCATCCGTTCTTGCGTTGTTCTCGACCTACCAATCGTCGCACAACACTGCAAACGCGCTATGCAAGCTCAACCTAAAGGCAAAACTTGTGATATGCGACGAGGCACATCGGACTGCCAGCATTCGGAGAATCAAGCAAGAAGACGAGCGGCTCCGAAACTTTACCTTGTGCCACGACAAAGATCGGTTTCCCGCGGTGTTTCGTTTGTATCAAACCGCCACACCCCGTATCTACTCCCACGCCAAGCGCTCTGAGCTCATTCCAGATGACAGCAAGTGGGATGTTCGAAGTATGGACGATCAGGACACATTCGGAGCTGAACTCTATCGCCTAAGTTATGTTGATGCTGTGGAACGCCAGCTGCTCTCCGACTATCACATCGTCGCATGGGGTGTGAACATTGACGAGATTGAAGGGACCGAAGAGCTGGTAAACACGTTGAACACGGCGTTCAAAGGGGATGAGGAAGGCACGAAATGGGACAAACGTCTGGCAATACGAGCGCTTACCCTCGCTGCTTTCCTGTCAGGCTGTGTAGGTGATGCGAAACTGACTTCGGTTATTGCTTTTTGCAATCGTGTGAAAATTTCCAAGGACTTGGCGAAAGCCGTCGCATCTGAACCGGTGCAGAAGTGGCTCAAGAGCTACTTTGAACGTCTCAAAATTGGACGAGAACCTGTTTCTTTCACGATTGAACACGTCGATGCGAAAGATGCAACGCCCAAGCGCAACAGTGAGCTACGTAAATTAGGCGCAGGATCTGAAGCCAGTCCGCATTGCATTACTAACGTGGGCATATTTGGCGAAGGTACGGACTCTCCCGGCTTGAGCGCTGTGGCATTTCTCAATCCACGCCGGTCGCCTGTAGATGTTGTCCAAGCAGTTGGACGTGCTATGCGCAAAGCTCCTGGCAAACCAAGGGGTTACATTCTCGTCCCAGTGTTCATTCCGCACGGGCACGATGCCGAACAGTTCCTCAGCAATTCTGCACCCGATCAGGGGTGGGAAGAACTGGGACAGATTTTGCAAGCTCTCCGCGCTCACGATGGAAGAATTGAAGATCAACTACCACAACTGCTCACGTACATTGCACCACCGCCACCACCAGAGCCACAATCCAAACTCGTTCTTGTTCAAGAACGATTCGGCACATCCATAGTTGCCTATCAAGTAACCACGAAGCGTCCGGTGCGATCTTTAGTTGTGCCGAAGTGCAGAGTCGACAAGAGCAGCATCGAAGAGCGCTTGAGTCATACGACTTCTACGAAGACGAAACGACTTGACGATGTCGAACGAGACTGGACTGGAGGTCCTCCAACTGAAATCGGAGTCGTACGAGTCGATCCAGAAAATCAGACGAGATATTCGGACATCACTTACAACCAGCCGATCGAGAATCTCATCGAGAGTATCGTCACTGCGAAGAAGAAACTGAGAATCGACAAGCAGACAGGCACCGGAATGGATGTCATAGCTCCGCCTGAACCCAACGGGGGCAATGGGGGCAACGGGGATAAACCTACATTGCCAGACCTCCTCATCAGACTGGAAGGAGACTCATTAGCGAAGTCTCGCATTTGTCCCAACATTCTTGAGAAGTCAGGCATTCAGAGTGGGAGCCAGCGGGATGTGAACGTCCTAGAAGGCACGGTCAGAGCAGTTGCCCGTCGACTACGGGAGTACGACCTCAATGACACTCTGGCCAGACAATTGGACATGGAAAACGTTAGTGAGTCTCAAGGTGCCGCAGATGCGTGTACGGTCGCGGCCGTCATCTGGTTCAACGCTGCAATTACCCAGGTTCGGTTGGAGCAAGAAAAGCTATCTCGTCTCTCGAACGTACCTTCTATTGCTGACACCGTTAATCACACCGAGCCAGCATTGGGACTCCTAAAGGCATGGCGCCGAGTACTTACTAGGGATTACGTTCCAATTTTCGAGATTGCTACGGACTTACTGGAGTCCGTGGCATACAAAGACATTGAAGCGGTGTCCGATGCATTGCGCCTACTTGCCAAGAGTGCAGTCAGCATCGCTGAGCGATACGCCAAGTTGGGTGCAGACCATGCAGGCGAGCTATTCAACAAAGTCATGGGCAATCAACAGTCGGATGGTGCTTATTTCACCCGCCCACTGGCGGCTACCATGCTCGCAGAACTAGCGTTACATTCACATGGCGAAATCGACTGGTTGAATGAGAACGAATGGCACAAATTGACTACATTCGATCCAGCGTGCGGCTCTGGCACTATTCTTGTGGCAATGCTTAGTGCAATCAAGAGACGGTTGAGACAAGCTGGTGCAGACGAGCAACTCATCTCAAAGTTCCATGTGCGTGCGGTCGAACAGTTGCTGATCGGAGCAGACATTCATCCCGTTTCGCTTCAGCTGGCCGGTTGCCAGTTGACTCTCGGAAATCTGAGCGCTGTCTATGACAAGATTCGATTGTTTCAGATGGACTACGGCGTAATTAACCCTGATGCCGCGAAGATTGAAGACGAAGCCCGTACAGGAACAGTCGAACTCCTGCTCGACAATCGAGTCTTCAAAGAAAACGGTGAGTTAGGTATTGGTGGCGTCAGGAGCAGTCGTCAATCGAGAGTACGCCTGGGAGAGGTTGACGAAACCGAATTGGGAGAACACTTAGCTGACCATCCACCCAACTTCGTCCTGATGAATCCTCCCTTTACAGCGTGGACACGTATCGGATTGAAGTACACCAAGGAGGTGCAAGGAGCACTGCGCAAACGACTAAAGTCAATTTGGGACATCAAGCTACACAAGCATCCTTTACTTCAAGGAAAGAAGACAACAATTGCACCCCTGTTTGAGGCCATAGCGGCGGAAACGCTGGCATTGCAAGGGGGGGGGGGGGTAATGGGTCTAGTTCGTGCCAGTACCCTTCTTACAGCCGAGGACGCAAGAACTCAACGCAAGATATTGGCCCACGAGGCACACATCGACTACATCTTGACATGCCACGACCCGTCGAATGTGAACATGAGCTGGGACACCGCAATTAATGAATGTTTAATCGTGTTGTCATACAGCAAAGCCAATTCAGACAAGCCTACACGTTTCATCAATCTACATCGCTTTCCCTCATCACAAGAAGATGCGCTGCAAACTATCGAAAATGCAGTCAACGGGACAACATCATTCAGTGGAGAGTATGTAGACTGGGACTATGAGAGGATGAGAGATGGCGACTGGTCTCCTTCGGCGTTTGGTAGTCCTGCGTTGGTCGAGAAGATGCAAGAAGCGTTGGCGCAGACTGAGAAACTACGTACTGATCTCATCGGCGCTGGAGGCTCTACCCCCCCCCTCCATGTCACGTTGGACGATTCGATATCTAGAAGTGATGCTTACTTCAAAGTCGACCTAGCAGGCGGTGATTGGCGTATGACACCTTCGAGTGGAAAGAAGTACGAGCATTTTGACGAATCAATTCGTGGCGGAGAGCCTGTAATCTCCGGGGGCGGTGGAGGTGGACCCAATGCTCAGCGGTACTTGGCAGGTACTGTGAACAAGTGGGTTCGTCTGGCCCGTCTACCGGATGAATCCGAATCCAGTTATCAAGCTAGACTCGAAGAAGACCAAGTGAACATGGGCAAGTATCGTTCTCACCTTCTTGTGTCTAAGAGACATGACACAGGTAGCAGTAGACTGGTTGCTATCGCCACACCAACAAAACGAATAGGCTATTCTTGGATGCCTGTCCTAGGAGAGGATCCCATTTCGTTTGAGTTTGCCAAAGCTTTGTCTGTTTGGTTGAATTCCACGCTGGGTCGACTAGGTTTGCGAACACGTTCCGGAAGGAAACTGGCCTACCCAATGCTAAGTCCCATCTCCTTCGCCAATCTACCGTTCCCCGACATCGACAACGACGGAGTGGTTTCTATACTTGGAGCTTGCTTCGATGACACTCGCGACGTTATGGTGCCGCGGTTTCGGGATGGGCGAACGCCCGTGCGCGAGAAATGGGACGACGCGGTGTCTCAAGCATTGAACATTGACCGCCTGCTTGTCGAGGAATGCGCGGATATGCTGGCAATTGATCCCTACGTATCGAAAGATCGATTCTTCGACTCCATTTGATGGACGAATCTAAGTTGCTCAGTCAACTTACTAGCTCTTCAATATACGTCAAAGAAAAAACTGCAGATCGACCAAGCTTCAGTGCGATACACCTTCACTTTCGAGGATCTAAAGTCCCTGACGTGCTGAGGGGTGTTGCGCACGGTAATGGTCAAGGACAAACGCGTCCGTGCAGTTACATCCCATTTCTCGATAACGTTGCACAGATGCATAACGGACAGTGTCGAAATCAGGATTCCCAGTGAACCGTGAGATCCGAAGTCAAATCTTCTCACGACTTCGTCGCGACAATCCCGACCCCCGCACCGAACTGCGATATCAATCGCCGTTCCAATTGCTCATTGCAGTCATGCTTTCGGCGCAGGCTACCGATGTCAGCGTCAATGCGGCAATACCAAGAGCTTGTTCCGCGATGCCCCCACTCCCGAGGCAATTCATGCGCTTGGAAGTAAACGACTCAAGGACTACATCAGAACCATCGGGCTCTTCAACACCAAGGCTGAGAACGTTCTCAAGACATGCAACATTCTGATCTCCGACTACGATGGAGACATTCCACGCACCCGAGAGGAATTGGAGAAGCTTCCCGGGGTTGGGAGAAAGACGGCTAACGTCGTTCTGAATACTGCGTTCGGAATGTCGACAATTGCTGTGGACACTCACATTTTTCGTGTCTGCAACCGTACTCGAATTGCCAAAGGCAAGACTCCACGAGAAGTCGAGGATCGCCTGATTCGGCTTGTTCCCAAGGAATATCACCTGGGAGCGCACCACTGGCTCATTCTTCACGGCCGCTACGTCTGTATAGCGCGCAAGCCAAAGTGCGGCTCATGTCCAATCGAGGACTTGTGCGAGTTCCGCGAGAAGAACCTCGACGAAGAATCGACTAGCTGATCAGCGCTTGTACACCCGCCCCATCTGAGCGTTGCGACGCAGTCTCAACGCGTTGAGCTTGATGAAGCCGGTTGCATCAGCTTGATCGTAGATACCTTCATCTTCGTCGAAAGTCACGGTAGCAACGTCATACAGGCTATAGTCCGATTCCCTTCCCAAGACTGTGATGTTTCCCTTGCACAGACTCAGTCGAACTGAACCCGAGACTGGCTCTTGCGTCTTGTCGATGAATGTCTGTAGCGCTTCGCGCTCCGGAGACCACCACAGGCCGTTGTAAATCATTGTGGCGTAGCGAGGCATCAACTCGTCTCGCAAGTGCATGACTTCACGATCCATAGTGATCGACTCCATGGCCCGGTGTGCTTTGAGAAGAATGGTTCCACCGGGGGTTTCGTAGCAACCCCGTGACTTCATGCCCACAAAGCGGTTCTCGACAATGTCGCTTCGACCTATGCCGTGTCGACCTCCAATCTCGTTCAATGAACGCAACAGCGCCGCTGCATCCTCGACCGGGCTGTCATTGATCGAAATCGGGTCTCCACGCTCAAACCCAATGGTGATTTCCTCTGACTGAGTTGGTGCATCTTGCAATGCAACGCTCCGCCTCCACATGTCTTCACTCGGTTCGACGTTTGGATCTTCAAGTTCCCCGCCTTCGTAGGAAATGTGCAGCAAGTTTGCATCCATTGAATATGGAGACTCCTCACCTCGTTTGAACTCGACTGGAATCTGTCGTTCTTCGCAGTACTTCATCATTGCCTGGCGAGAATTGAGATCCCATTCTCGATGTGGCGCAATCACACTGAATGTCCGGATCCAATGCATACGCTCCAAGCTCGAACCGCACCTGATCGTTGCCTTTCCCGGTCGCTCCGTGAGCGATAGCATCCGATTCGGTTTCGTGTGCAATTTCAACCAGACGCTTCGCGATCAACGGACGAGCGATGCTTGTCCCCAACAAATACTCGCCCTCGTAGACCGTATTCGCACGAAACATCGGAAACACGAAGTCCCTCACGAATTCTTCGCACAGATCCTCGATGTAGATGTCTTTCACGCCCAAAGACTCCGCCTTTGCCCGTGCGGGTTCGACTTCCTCACCTTGCCCAATGTCCGCAGTGAAGGTCACCACTTCAGCTCCGTAGAAGTCCTGAAGCCAGCGGCAAATCACCGAAGTGTCCAAGCCGCCCGAGTACGCAAGTACGATTCTGCCCGTCAAGGTTTTTCCGTCGTTCTAATTCGAAAAGAGAATAGCAAGCACCAAGGCTCGTTTACACTGAATCAACCAACCGGACGGACATCTAGATGGAGTTCAAGGACCGCTTCCGCGGTTATCTTCCCATCGTTGTCGATCTTGAAACCGCCGGAGTCAATCCGCAGAAGCACGCGGTTTTGGAGATAGCCGTCGTTACTTTGGACTGGGTTGACAACCAACTGCAATGTGCTGAAAGCTTCCTGTGGTCAGTTGCTCCTCACGAGTCTACCAGCGTCGATGCCAAGTCATTGAGCTTCAACCGCATCGATCCGTTTGACCCAGATCGGGATGCAAAGTCCGAGGAACTAGCAGTTCGCGAGTGCTTCCGCATCGTGCGCAAGTGCGTAAAGCAACACCATTGCCAGCGTGCTGTGCTCACCGGACACAACGCTCACTTCGATCGCTTGTTCCTCAAGCAAGCCCAAAGTCGCAACGGGATCGGCCGCGACCCGTTTCACCCGTTCACGGTGCTCGACACGGCATCAATAGCTGCCGTAGCCTATGGGCAAACAGTCCTACGAATCGCATGCGACCATGCCGGCATTCAATACGACTCCGAACAAGCTCATAGCGCTCAGTACGACGCCTGGGTCACAGCCCAGTTGTTTTGCACGATTGTGAATGAGTCGAACTACCTTCAAGACTGGAGCAATCAAAGCGAGACTTCACTCACCTGAGGCGATTCCCACACCTACTCGTCTGAACTGCCTTGAGATTCTGAGCTGTTCGGCGGCAGTTGCTCGTCCTCGCGTGCCTTGTCAGATTGGTTCTTTAGCTCCATCTCGTGAGTCTGTCCGTCGTTAGTCTCGACTCTGACTGCGAAGTCTGACTCCGATTTTCGAGAGTACGTCAGTCGCTTCAGCGGTCCATCGTCCTCGGCTTCAAAGACGACCGTTTCATCTTGGAGATCAACGAGATTCATCGTTTGTCGTCCCGTATCCCGTGGCTCCATTCCTGGATCCCACTGCTGGATACGCAATCGCAAGCTCCCCTCGTGCTCATCGATGACGATGAGTTCGACCATGGCCATTTCTTCGCCGCTACGCATTCGCACGAGAGCTTGAATCGAACCGGCCTTCGGCTCATTCCAAATCTCTTCCAGCTCAAACGGACCGGACTCCCCTACCCAGGTTCCGGTCATGAACGACAGTTCCTCAATGTCTGTCGCCACAACGACTCCTGTTGCAAGAACTGTTGCAACCAACACGCCAATAAATTTCTTCATGAGTACTCCTAATGGGTTCTCGACACCAAAAAAGACAAAACGGAGTGCTCCAGAGAACACTCCGTTTGTCGTGCGAATCAGCTTTGTGATTTCTGGGGATTACCCCAATGACTATTTCGTTTCCGATTGAGTTGCAGACTCCAAAATCGGCCGCAGTTCGCCGTTCTCGTGCATCTCTGTGACGATGTCGCAACCACCAATCAACTCTCCTTCAACGTAAAGTTGCGGAAAAGTCGGCCAGTTCGCGACGATTGGCAGGGTCTGTCGGATTGCTGGATTGCTGAGAATGTCCACATATGCAAACCTCTGACCACAATCCATCAAGCATTGAACCGTGCGAGCAGAAAACCCGCACTGAGGTGCGCTGGGTGATCCTTTCATGTACAGAAGAATAGGATTATTGGCGATTTGTTCTTTAATCGCCGATTGAATTTCTTCGCTCATTGCGTTGCTCGAATCGGAGTCAGCCGGAACTCACATTGTAGCCATTCCACAATTCCATGCGTCGCCCGAATGGAAGATCCATACGTATCATGCATTGACTTTCAACGAGACGGCGACATGAACTACGGCAACGAAGCTTCTTCCACCTTGTTGGCCGCAATGGCCGACGGAATAGGCGATCTCGTATTCCTGTCAGACGAGTGGGTCGATGCCGCTCGAGACGTTTTGACTGCGGAGTCGGAACGACGGACAGGATCAGCTGCAAAACTCGGGGAAGTTCACGTTCTGCGAAGTTGCAGTCAATGCGCCTGCCTACTTGCGTTGTGGCGGCAAACTCGCATGGAACGCGACCTTTGAAGGAGGCAAGGTCACTGTGGAAGCAGGAGAACTGCCCGACGACGAATGTGATTTCAAGGATACGGGCGATCACTCCTTGAATGAGCAATGCAGCAAGAGTCTTGAACCAGAATCGTGATCCAAGAGTAACGCGAGCGGCTCTCGGCCGAGTCTTTCGAGTAGGACGATGGGAGATCAAAGGCGAAATGCCCTCCGATCCCGCTCTCATGCAACTGTTGAAACATTTGCACGACACCATGGCAATCCGCACCATGCCGACGATTCGTTTGGATGTCGCCCGAGTGGGTTTCGTGCACTCGACACATAGTGACCACACGTGCTAACTCGGAGAAGTATCGAGATGGTCTTGTCGATGTTGACTACACGTTCGCGGAAGAATTCGTCTACCCGCCCAAATTCGTAGTTTCGGATGGTTCCCCAACCGGTTTCTGGGTGCGTTGCGAACGAGGTGGAATCATAGTGGGTTTTGGTTCGTTACCCGCAGAACTTCAACCTGCTGACTTTCAAAACAAAGGTGAGTACGTACCCGTCGTTCCAGTCGGACGTACCGTTGAGGCAGCGATGGACGACGATCAGCGAAAGGAACAAAGAGACTACATGCGAACCGCTTTTCGGCACGACGCAGAACAAGGAGAGAAACCGTTCTTCGAACAGTCGTTCAAGTCTGGCAAACCGGAAATGCCCCCAGGATTGGGTCGAGTCATGGCGGTGTTGCACGACGAGTTGTCGAAGCGGTCTTCCGGTGAACTACCGAGCGATTACGAGGAAGTGCGCGACAAATGGCAAGAAGCGCCGTCGTTCGACCGAGAGTCCAGCTACGATCCGAGTTGGCTCAAGTACGACCAATTCGACATCTACGGCAATCCTCTCTCCTCGTAGTTCACACAATAGTTTGACTCGTTCTCATTCGTTTGCAGAGAGTGAGGGCGAACTACAAGTCGAGCCATATGCAACCCGAATGCTTGCAGGTAGTCATGAATTGACCCATGAAATCCATGTTTGACTTTGATACATCGATCGATCGGCGTCCGTGGAGTAGCTACAAGTGGGACAAGTACCTCGACCGTGACATCCTTGCGTTCTGGGTTGCGGACATGGACTTCGCGACACCCCAGTTTCTCATCGATGCGATCAATGCTCGAATGGAGCACCCCATTCTGGGCTACACCGATATTCCAGCAAATCTTCGGTCGGTTGTCGCCCAGTTCATAGCCAGACGATTCAATTGGGAAATTGACCCTGATTGGATCGTTCCCATCGAGTCTGTGGTTCCGGGACTAGGACTTGCCGTTCGATCCATCGGTCTAGACGGGGACAACTGCTTGATTCCCGTTCCTGTTTATCCGCCGTTCTTCGACGTAGCTGAGCTCAACCGACATCGGGTGGCCCATTCTCAACTCGTACGGTGCGAGAACCGCTGGGTCATGGATTTCGACGATATTGCGCACAAAGCTCGCCACGCCAAGTCGCTACTCTTCTGCAATCCTCACAACCCGACAGGCAGGGTGTACACCAAAGCGGAACTTCTACAGTTAAGCGAAATTTGCCTCGAAACCGAGACAACGATCATTTCCGACGAAATCCATTGGGGATTGGTGCTCGATCCAGGGTCTACTCACGTTCCCATTGGAAGTCTGTCGTCAGAGACCGGGCTCAACACCATCACACTCATCTCCCATACCAAGACTTACAACATCGCTGGAATGCAATCTGCCGTGGCAATCATCCCTGACCCTCAATTGCGCTCGCGTTACCAGCAATGGGTATTGCGAACCATGCCCGCCGGCTCTCCGCTCTCGTATGCGGCGGCTATTGCCGCTTACGAGGACACTAGCTCCTGGATCGATGAACTCACTTCATACCTGCGAGGCAACAGAGACTTGCTTCAAGAGGCTATCGATTCCCTTCCGAGACTTGAAATGTTGCCAATCGAAGGTACACATCTAGGATGGATCGATGCCCGTTCACTGCCTGTCGAAGACACCGCCGCTTATTTCGAAGCCCACGGACTTGGCTTTTCCGACGGAGCGGAGTTTGGTGCTCCAGGGTATGTGCGGTGGAATTTCGCAGCACCCCGAGACTTGGTGCGAAGGGGTTTGAATCGCCTAGAACGTGCAATCGAATGCGCTCCATAGAGGTCTTTAGTAGCTATCGGATACAGACTCTCAATGTACTCTCTGTGGCAATTTCGCTTCTGGGCTTAAGGCAAACCCACCAGCCTCAGCCTTAGGGCTCAACGGGCACTGAGTAGCCTTGCCGAACCTCTAGCTCACATTCCAAGCTGTATTGAGAATTGGTCGGCAGGGAGGTTGAGATAAAACTGTTGTCCGCAAGCCACCCATGTCAGTCTCTTGGTCGGAATCCGCCAGTTCACGAACCGCTCGTTTCGGCAGAAGCAGTTGGCGTAGGACTCTCAGTTCCCCTATCAGCGCTCGTAGAACCATTTACGAAGGACGTGTTCTTCAAGCCATACGCAATGCAAACGCATGCCATCACGAAAACAATCAAATTAGAGACCATCTTCACCCAAGTGGCATCGCTCATGAAGCCCCAATAGACTGAGACGAGGAGCAAGTTGAACAATCCCCATACCCAAAGCTTAGAGCCACTGCGTGCTGAACGTGGACGATGAGTCTTCTGTGCACTCTCAGGCTGTTGGGCTACCGAGTCAACACCGAGTCGCCGTTGCTCCAAGACCAACAGCAAAAGCAAGAACACAATGCTCGAATCCAGGAATGCGATTGCGGTGGTCCAAGCGGCAATCTGTACCCAACCCAGCGTGCTAAGAGTGGCAACAATCACAAAGACCCAAGCGGCTAACGTAAGGCACGTAAGCACGACCACTTGAGTCTCATTTGGCCAATCTCGAGCATCTGAACGTAGTCCAATAGTCTCTTTCTGAACTGCCAATGGGCCGCTCCTCTGACTTTGGACCCTCCCAAGTACCGCAAGAAATGTTCCCGCTACAACGAAAGTGATTGCGGAAACCCAAGCAGCAACTTGAACCCATCTCAGAGTGCTGACCATAGCTACGACTATCCAACCGCAGGGAACTCCAGCCGAAAACAGCAGTACCGTTGCTTGAGTCTTAGTCAGAGGCATATATCCAACAAACGTATCCCTCGTCAGCCTCCATTGTATGGGGACTCGCGAGACTACACTGGCAACAAAACCCGCATGGAGATTACCCGCTGAGTGGATTTCTGAAGTCTCCCGCACGGGTTGTGAATCTTGCGAACAATGCCCGCCAGCGCCCCCTTTCGTATGCGGCAGCTCTTGCAGCTTACGAGGACACTAGCTCCTGGATCGATGAACTCACTTCATACCTGCGAGGCAACAGAGACTTGCGTCAAGAGGCTATCGATTCCCTTCCGAGACTTGAAATGTTGCCAATCGAAGGAACACATCTGGGATGGATCGATGCCCGTTCACTGCCTGTTGAAGACACCGCTTCCTATTTCGAAGCCCACGGACTTGGCTTTTCCGACGGAGCGGAGTTTGGAGCTCCGGGTTATGTGCGTTGGAATTTCGCAGCACCTCGAGACTTGGTGCGAAGGGGTTTGAATCGCCTAGAACGTGCAGTCGAGTGTGCTCCTTGAATTCCTTTGTACTGGCTCAGCTATCCACTGTCGCTGTACACGCCGTGGCAATTTCCCAGCTCCGATCGTGGCGAATCGGCCAGACCGAGCACTAGGAATTATTTGGCACTGAGTAGTCTTGCCGTCTGCACGACACCCAAGTCAGTCTGTTGATCGGAGATAACCAATTCACGATCCAGTCGGATCGAGAGAAGCAGCTGGAGTAGGACCTCCCATTCCACGGTCGGTCCCCTTAGGACCTTCTCGGACTGACCTGTTTTTCAAAATTACCGGAATGTAAAAGCTGGCCACTACGATAGGAGACGACCAAAAAACAATCTTCTCCCAGGTGGGTTCGCTTATTGCGCCCACATAAGCCGCTACGATGGTGTAGTTAATCAATGACCATAGGAATAGCTGAGGTCCTCCGTACGCCAAGTCGATACCATGAGCTTTCCTGGCACTCTCGGGTTCTTCAGCAGAGATGGCATGGAGTCGTCTCTGATCCAAGATCATGAGCAGGAGCAGGAACAGAATGCACAAGTTAAAGCAAACGGACGAACTGATCCAAGCAACGTTCTGTACCCAATCCAACGGGCTCAGTTTCCCTGTTAACGCCGAGGTCCAGGCGGCTACGGTAATACCCCACAACACGAACAGCTGAGTCCGATTCGGCCAACGTCCATCAACTAGAGCTAGTTCGAGACTATCGATTCGTTCGGCAACGGAGCTTCTCTGGCTTTGAATCCTTCCAAGTGCCGAAAGAAATATACCCGTAACCAAGAATGTGACGACCGAACCCCACGCAATCATCTGCATCCAACGCAACATGCTAGTGGTTGCAATGATTGTCCAAAAGATGGCAATTGCGATTGTCGTAAACAATAAGACCGCGGCAGCCTTCTTGCTCAAAGGCATATGACACCGAAGAAATTTCCCTCACCGACCACGATTTTACGACGATTTCAGAGTATCTAGAAGCGGCAACACCCCCACCGGGATTGCCAGTTCTTCAGCTCCTGACGCGCTCCGCGTTAGAACGCCAATCACGTGAAATTGGAAACCTTCGTTTGCGATTCGACTACCCTGCTCGTTCCTGCCAATTCCGAAAGACTTCTTGACATAACGATGCCGAGTCTGATTTACTTTGTCGATGCATCGGTCACGTCCCGCACTCTGCTAGTAGGGAAATTGGAGAACGGAATATGAGAAAAGGAGGTGGAACACTCGCCATCATCGCTGGGAGTTTGGCGCTGCTAACTTCGCTGTTCGGATTAGTGGTGGGAGGCGTTGTCGGCGAGTTTTCTGACGAAAACCTCTTCGCTGTGACATGGCTTCCTCTTGGACTGGCCATCTTAATCCTGACGTTGGGCATCATCGTATTGAACTCGACCAACAAAATCCTGGCCATCGTGATCGTCGTAGCAGGATTGTTCGGCACCGTACTGGGGTTCGGCTACGGCGGGCCTCTCGTCTTCTTCGGGGTCTTCTGTCTAATGGGGATCCTAGGCGGTGTGCTGGCTCTCCTTGGGCTAATTCAGGAGCAGAAGCAGTCTGAGGGAAGTACGGGATAGCTAGAGAGTCTTGGTCAACTCGATTTGGCCACAATCCGACAAGAGACACTCCGAGAAACAACAAGAGATTCCTTCTGTACTGTTAAATAAGTACTTGATAGGTAAAGTTACTGCGTGATCTCCGATTCGTGGATTGCCAATCTCTCCATTGCGAACATTGGCATGCTGGACTCTCGCATCCCCCACTTGCTTGCGAAGCGCGTACAGACTGCGATTGACCGATTGACTGACACCGCAATAACCCGAGTAAGATACGGGACGTGACTCATGGATCACGAAGACTTGTGATTCGTTCTATTTTGGCTTGGCGCGACGCAAGGATCCGGCGGATACCAACCAACCGATGCAGATCAAAGAGATGCGACGACTACTAGCTTCGGCAACGTTGATGTTGAGCGTGGTTCTTGCGATGAACTCTCACGCCGAAGAATTCACCGTATTTGGCAAGTGGAAGGATATCGGTGATGAAGCTTCGCATCAGGACGCTGACGAACCAGCACCATCGGTCAAAGTTGCTCGTACGGTCACGAACGAAGATGGCCAACCTGTTGAGCTAGTACTTGCAACAGGTGCCTTTAGCGACGGTAGCGTCATACTCGAAGGAGAAATTGACGAACCCTCCAACGTGATCATTTCTGTGAACGACGGCGGCGATGAACCTTTGACACTCAATGCCGTTGTAGAGCCACACCAAGTAGTCTCGTTCGCACTGTTGAACTATGCATCCGCAGTTCGAAAGAACCGCTTGTTATTGGTGGGGAGATCAGTTGTTGTCGAGGATTCCACTGACAAGTTCACGATTCTGGGCAGTCTCGATTCGATCTTTGACAAGGACTTGTCTCTAGCTGAGGCCTACGTGGATGGAGTCGTGTCGGCCTCGGTGCTCCTCCTTCAGGATAGGTTCTTGATAGAAGGTATCGTCAATGAGCCGTCTATCGCAACCGTTGGAGTACGTACTCCAGACTATGACTTTTGGGGTGTTGTTGACGTCGTGGTCGAACCCGGCGCGACAATCATGATTTCTCCAAGCACATCATCGAGTTCTTTCAATCCCAACCGAGCCTCAGAATTGATGGCAAATTCCGCTTCGGAAACAAGCATGCATGCCAAGGTTATTGAGAGCTGGCAAAACAGCGAGGAATATCTCGCAAAATTGGAAGAATATGCAGTCGCCATCCGCAACGCACCGCCAGAACCGACCTCAGGTGAGGGCGAGCAAGAATCTCAAGACGCAACAGATTCAGTCGATGACTCAGTCGTCGATCCGTACGACGTCTACAAAGAGATGGAAGCAATCATGTTTGCGGGTTTGACTGCGATTGCGGAGAATCTCGAAGAGCCTATGGCGGCATTGCTTGCCACAGAGATCGGAGCAAGACACTGGATGGCAAAGAGCAGGCAATTGGAGACTTGGAACAGACTCGCTGCTGTGCTAGAACCTGACTTGGTTGAACGGAGGGTGATTCCACAACGTGTAGCTCTCGAAAAGCGGATGAAAGTCTCTGAGAACGCTAAGTCCATCGTCGAAGGTGAAATTGCTCCCGAGTTCACTCTCGCCAACCTGGAGGGCGAGGAGGTCGAGCTCTACGACGTTCTTGGTCAGAATGAAGTTTTGCTTGTCGACTTTTGGGCTTCCTGGTGCGGTCCTTGCATCGCTACTATTCCGAAGCTCAAAGAACTGTATTCCGCTTACAAGGACGAAGGATTCGAGATTGTGTTCGTCTCCATCGATGAAGCATACGACGACTGGGAGACGATCTCCACGACTCAAGAGCTTCCTTGGATAAACCTTGGCGATCTCAATGGATTCCTAGCACCAACTGCGGTGGACTATGGTGTTCAGTGGATACCGACTGAGTTCGTTGTCGATCCTTCGGGAGAAGTCCTCGACCGAGAAGTCTCCATGGAAGAACTCGAGCAACTGCTTGCAGAGAGATTCGGAGATACGAACCATCAGGAAGATGCCGAGGACCTAAACCCAGCAGACCAAAATAGCCAGTAGAGCTCTCGGCACCAACGAAACTTGCCGGCAAGAGGATCATGCGAGTACCTACATGCATCTCAGCCTGAGAATTGACTTGTAGTCAACGGTTGAGAGGCACAAAGAGTTGTTCAGAGGAATCGATGTACGTGGGATCAAGTTCCTGCTCTCCGCCGAAAGAATGGATCGAGCGATCACTTTCTATCGCGATGTGATTGGATTGAGAGTCTTGACTGAGTCTCCGCATTGGAGCGAACTTGCTTTTGGGTCTGCCACGGTCGCATTACACGGAGGTGGAGACGGGTCGTTCCGCGAGACCGGACTCTCCTTCACTGTGAGTGACATTGTCGCAGCGTGCGAAGCCGTCGTTGAGGGTGGAGGATCAGTGAGATCTAGGCCCGAGGACCGAGGTAATGAGGGAATCTAACTGGCCGTGGTCACCGACACCGAAGGAAACGGGTTCATGCTTAGCCAAGAGAAGTCAGTCAACGAATAAATTCCAACAGCACCGACGTTAGAGTCCTTGCTGGGCAATCATCTACTCAGGCTGTTTCTCGGCCTCGCCCTATGTTGCCACGACAGTTGCCCTATGTGTAATTGAAACTGCTCAGTCTATAAAGAGAGTCTTAATTGCTCGACCGGGGCAGTGCGAAAGCTTAAAATTTGAATAGATCTACGGAGTTGTAAGCATGAATCGACACAGATTGATCAACACACTCAAACTGGCACTTTGTGCAGTTGCCATCGGCATAACCTTCACTGCCAATGCGCAATCTACTCAAGGAACCTACTTGTTCACTGGTGCGTCTTATTGGGCAGACTTTGAGTCTCCACCAAGTTCGCTAGAGCGTGGGCGAGTTCTGGGAACCGAACTAGGAGTCAAACTAGGATGCGGGCATACCTTCTCCGATCGGTGGTCTCTTGAGGCTACATATACGCACTTCGATGATTTCGTGATGTACGGAGTTGAACGAGGGAGCGGAGACATATTGAACGCCACGTCAAGACCGAAACTGCTGACTCTGAGTCCTGTTCTCAGTCTGCCGGTTTCAAAGCGAGCGTCCGCGACGTTTAGAGTCGGTTCAGCGTGGGTTGAACAAAATTCGACCGTTTATGTCAGAAAGCCAGAAGTGGGGAGACTGACAACCAAGGAATCAACCACTGATTCGCATTTCTTTGCGTCGGGAGGATTGGCGTTTAACGTTCCATCGTGGAAGTCCACTTTCGAGCTCTTCATGACACGCTCCACCGATTCGTCGAAGCAATTTGCTCAATCGATTGACTTTACGATGCGGGTGTACTTCTAGCTTGACATCCGACAAGACCGACGAGTGAATTTTCCGCCTGCTTGCGGTGGGGAGTGTCTATCACGGGATCGTTGAGATCAGGAAACCATCTCTTGCTCCCTTGTCTACTACAGCTCTAACCGTTCACTGTGCGTCTTCGAGTGAGAGACAACTCGTACCTGTCGTGACATAGCCGACCTACCAAGTACTCAATGGATGGTTGACTACCTCTGGACTCATTGGACCGGGCTTCGCCTCTCATGGCTCCTCGTCTGCCCGCGCTACTTTAGGTAGGGACCCCATAGTGAGCCCAACACAAGGGATTATCAATACATCCAGTGTTCAGATAGTCAGTCCCTGAAGAAAAACTCCCGTGTCTAGGGGCTTCTTCTTAACGTACGGGCGAATACCAATCAACCCTCTCTCATCGAGGAATCGCGACTGGGGCAAGGCGGTCGGTACGGCTAGTCCAATCAAACACTTCGAAAGGCGAACACTAGGCAACACAAGAACAAGAAGGAGTATCTCGTCAGAGAGTAGGTACCGTGCAAGCCTACGACTCTATCCCAATTCACTGATACGATACACACGGATCGATCTTTGAGTCCGTCGCAACGAATGGGCGGATCAAACTCCGCGAAGATCAATCAACTACACACTTATCGTGAACGGAGAACCGTTTCCATGTTTCGAACCAATTCACAGAACCCTGCCTTCCGATTCTCAGCGTTGCTCTGCACTTTCGTGGCATTGGCGGCCGCACCTGCCCTAGCGGACAAGGAGTACACGGAAGACGTAATCTACGGACACAAAGATGGTATGGCGCTCGTCTACCACGTCGTCAAACCTTCAGATCAGAACGGTGCCGCAGTTCTGCTGATGATCAGTGGCGGCTGGAACTCCTGGAGACTCAATGAACAAATCTTGACGGATTGGACGAGTTTTCTGTCAGACGCAGGATTCACCGTGTTCGGAGTAAACCATGGAAGTGCACCACGATACAAAGTCCCTGATGCTGTGTCCGATGTACGGCGTGCGGTGCGCCACATTCGAGCGAATGCCGAGAATTGGGGAATAGATGGAGATCGAATGGGAGTCTACGGAGCAAGTGCAGGTGGACATCTATCGCTGATGCTCGGTTTGGACAGCGACGACGGCAACACGGAATCCCCTGATCCCGTTGACCAAGTCTCGAATCGACTTCAAGCTGTTGTTGCCTACTTTCCCCCAACCGACCTTAAGGACATTGTGTCCATGGATTCGGACTTCCCTGCACTACGTTTCGATGCTCAACTGGCAGCTGCTAACTCTCCCATCGAATTCGTCTCCGAAGACGATCCACCTGTGCTGCTTATACATGGCGACCTTGACGAACTGGTGCCGATCGCACACAGTGAGCGACTGAACGCGGCTCTGCTCGAGGTGAATGCATCGGTGGAATTCATCACGATCGAGGGTGCAGCACACAGTTTTGGCCAACCAGATCACCAACGTCGAGTCTCCGAAGCGACACTGGATTGGTTCACCAAGAATCTAGGAGTCGAGACTTCAGAGGACTGAGGCAACTTCTCATATGGGAGGTCTGACAACATGGTGAAATCGGACCTCTCGTGAACATCGCCAAGGTCTGCCTTTCCAGTTCTTGAAACTAGACCCAACAACGTCCGCAATCCATTGAACTTGGAAGACTCCACTCGAATCGAGGGACTCAAATGACAGCCGTGATGCCAACCTACAACCGATATCCAGTCAGTTTTGTAAGAGGATCCGGATCGTACGTAGAAGACGAAAACGGCAACAAGTATCTCGATGCGCTCTCCGGGATTGCTGTCTGCGGGCTGGGACACGCACATCCCGCCGTTGCCAAGGCCATTTCGGACCAAGCTTCCACCCTTCTACATACCTCCAATCTCTACGGTATTCCCTTACAAACACAACTCGCGGAACGCCTTTGCGAAATCTCGGGGATGCAGAACGTCTTCTTCTGCAACTCCGGTGCGGAGTCGAACGAAGCCGCTCTCAAACTCGCGAGGCGTTATGGGAACGAGAGAAAGGTGTCAACACCTGTCGTGATCACCATGGAAGGCAGCTTTCACGGTCGCACGATGGCTACCCTTGCTGCAACGGGCAATCCAAAGGTACAAGCAGGATTCGAACCGTTGCTCACTGGATTTGTTCAAGTCCCTTACAACGACATCGGAGCAGTCGAAGAAATCGCATCTCGATCAAATTCGGTTGTAGCGATTCTTGTAGAACCAGTACTCGGCGAAGGAGGAGTTCGTATTCCCGATGACAGCTACTTGCCGAGTCTTCGCAAACTGTGCGACCAGAACGAGTGGTTGTTGATGTTGGACGAAGTGCAAACAGGGAACGGTCGCACCGGAAAGTACTTTGCTTTTCAACACTCCGATGTCATGCCCGATGTCGTCTCAACCGCGAAAGGCTTGGGGAACGGTGTTCCGATCGGAGCATGCCTCGCTCGAGGGGTCGCAGCCGAAACTCTCGTGGCCGGGACCCATGCGACAACTTTCGGAGGAAACCCGTTGGCATGTGCCGCTGCATTAGCAACCGTAGAAGAGTTGACCGACGGCGGTGTGATCGAACAAGGAGCTGAAACGAGCGCACGGATTCTTGCTCGTCTCCGTGAAGGACTTGCTGGATGCAACACTGTGAAGGACATTCGAGGCAGAGGCATGATGATCGCCGTTGAACTGCACGAACCGTGTACGGAGCTTGTGGGCGAAGCGATGGATCAAAGGTTGCTTCTCAATGTGACCGCAGATTCCGTCATTCGAATGCTGCCACCGCTTAATCTCTCGCACGCAGATGCCGACCATGCGGCGCAAGTGGTCATCGATCTCGTTCGTAAACGTCAATGAAGCCGAGGCATTTCCTTAGCCTCTTCGATTTCAGTCGCGACGAACTTCAGCAACTGATCGAACGCAGCATCGAGCTCAAGGCCATGCAACGCAATAGGCAAGACCACTCTACGTGTGCAGGTCGTGTGCTAGCAATGATCTTCGAACTGAGTTCTACTCGGACACGCATCGCATTCGAAACCGGCATGTATCAGCTCGGCGGATCCGCAGTGTTCCTCAATCCGACGGATACACAACTTGGACGTGGGGAACCCACTGAGGACACCGCAAGAGTGCTCTCTCGGGTGGTTGACATCGTAATGATCCGCGCCAGGGACCATGCCACTTTGACTCGATTTGCTGAGTACTCGGACATTCCAGTGATCAATGCGATGACCAATCAGTTGCACCCATGTCAGCTATTGGCAGACATGATGACTTGGATCGAGTCTCGTGGCTCGATCAGCGGAAAACGCGTTGCGTTTATTGGCGACGGCTACAACATGTGCAACAGCTACATCGAGGCATCGGTTCAGTTCGATTTTGAACTCAGGATTGCAACCCCGCCGCAGTTTGCTCCCACACACATTCCATCGAGTGCCACGAGTCACGTTGAATCGTTTACTTCTGCGACTGAAGCCGTAGCGGGGGCAGATCTCGTTGCCACGGACGTATGGTCGTCAATGGGTCAGGATCGAAGTTCCGAAATCAAGCAACTCTTTGAGGGCTTTCAAGTGACATCTGACCTATTGGATCGAGCAAGCCCAGACTGCATGTTCCTGCATTGCCTTCCTGCACATCGAGGGGAGGAAGTTGACGAGCATGTCCTAGACGATCCTCGGTCAGCCGTCTGGGAGGAAGCTGAAAACAGGTTACATTCTCAAAAAGCTCTGATCGAGGTGTTACTGCGGTCTGAGTCCTAGTCCCCTAGCAGCTTCACCGCAACCTAGAGTTCACCCATTGCCTCGGCTCTCTTGGATATCCACAACGCGAGTTCGTCGTGCCCTCCTTCGAACGCCCAACCCACTGCCGAGCCGCCCCACTGGGCTTCACGCAACCTAGGGTCGCCGCCTTTGTCCAACAGCAACTCCACCATCGCCCGATCTCCGTTGATCGCCGCGTTGTGAAGTGCTCTCACGTCCCCGTACAGAGTAGAGTTTGGGTCCACACCAGCCTCAAGCAAGCACTTCGCAATTTGCAGGTTGCCAAGAGTTACCGACTCGTGGAATGCTTCTAGCACACGATTTGATGCAAGGTCTAAGTCGGCGATAAAGTCACTCAATGCGCCTTGCAGATCTTGCTCATACATGTCCACAAGCAGTTGCCAACCCTCGGTGACAGTCGCGCCTGCACTTACCAGCTTGTGGGTCATCGCCAGCGTCAATCCCTGTTCTCGAGGATGCCCTGACGAAGTCAACAAACCGACAGTCGTATTACCGGGGCCACCGCGATACGTGTAGGAAGTTGCGTCAGCATCGCAACCAAGATCGTCGATCAAATAGTCCATGATCTCCAGAACGTTACTTGGCGTTTTTTGACGTTCTCCTTCAAATCCGTTGACACCAATGTAGTTCAACAGAGTGCAACGATGTGGTCGAGGTGATCGAGCTTGTGCGAAGTGAGGTCGATCCGAACAAATACTCTTCAACTTGTCGAGATCCCCTGCAGAGATTGCACCTGCAGCTTCATCGAACGCATCTTGATCTGAGAGCGACAGCATCAAGTCGGATTTGGCATCCTGCGCCCCACCAAGCAGTTCCAACAATCGTTGGTCGCATTTGTCGCTAAGCAACGCTGCATCAATCGGAGCTTGACCTCGATAGTTCACCAGATTCGGATCCGCTCCTGCGGACATGAGTGCACCACAAGATCTCTTGTCACCGAGAAAGGCAGATCGGTGAAGTGCGGTGTTGCCGTCGTAGTCGATCGCATTGGGATTCATCCCACCTTTCAGGAGCATCCGCACTGCTACGGCATCTTTCTCTCTCACAGCATGACTCAACCAAAGGTGGTCTTCATACCTCCATTCATCCGGATCCGGCAATGCCTTTTGCAAGTCAGATGCTCGGCGTCGGTCATGGGCAAACACCGCTCCCACCCAAGTATCCACTGCGCTGCACTCGCTCATCTTTGCGCCGAATAGACGAAACAGTGAAACGTAGTCTTTCAGATTCAGTGCGACTGCCAATGAAAGAGGGGTCCGTCCCCCTGCGTCCGTTTGAACCAGCGAGGTTTGAAATCCGATCAGTAACGCTCCTACTCGACTCGGCGCACCATCCATAATTGCTTCGTGCAGTCCGTTACCCTCGAATCCACGGATGGTCTTGTTCCAGTTCGGATCTGCTCCTGCACCCAAGAGCTTTCGCACCATTTCCTCCTCGCCCTTGAAAATTGCATGCGTCAAGGCATGGCATAGGTGCCACTGGGGAGGTCTGACAGACACGAGCACGTCCAGGTTGGACACAGATCCCAATTCAACTGCATACCACAATGCACATCCTTCGTAGAGAGTCGGTCCATCATGGAGATCGACATCCGCTTCGAGCAATCGCATAGTGAGACCGGTATCTTCTCGACAACCAATCGCGCCACCAAGAACCGTTCGATAACCCCGAATGGTTTCGCTTTCGAAGTGGCCAACATTGGGATCTGCACCTAAACTCAGCAAGCTGTCGATGGTGGAAGGCGTGAAGTTCTCATCAAACAACTTCAATTTCGTGCAACAAGCGTAAGTCAGGGGATGCCATCCCAACGGACCGATCCGTTCGTTGACGGTGGCTTTAGAGAACTCCTGGGAGACTTCTCTTTTTCCGAGAGACAAGGCGACAGCCAGCGAGTTGTCGAGGAGTTGTTCATGGGTCTGGGATAGGTAGGTCACCCTGGACTGGTTGCCCATGACGGCGGCTGCTATCAACGATCGTTCAGCGGCTTCGTTTGACTGTTCAGCGGCACTGTGCAAAGAATGCCAATCGTCGAATGATTCAAAGCCTTCCTGCCGAGCTATCAGTTCCTGAGCCAGTTCGAGCTCAGACCGATTGCCTCGATTCACCGACCATCTATCGAGGCTTGCTTCAAACGGGACAGGTTCACGTTTCACACGCGACACGAGTGAATTGACACGAGGCGCGAAACCCCTAGTCGACTGTGCGAATGCTTTCTCCGTGAACGTCAGCGGTCGTTCGATGTCACTCATCGTGTCATGCATAGGTTGCTCTCATTAAGTTATTGGTCACTGAACGATTCCATCTTGGTTGGGTTTCAACATGGTCACAAGAAGAGTCTGCAACGAGCAACTCGAAAGGTGTTGTGGCTTCCACGTCAGTCTGGCTTCGTCAAGCTACGATTCTCAATAGCGTACAACGCTTGGATTTGACGTGGGTCTAGAGGCTACTGGAAAGTCAGATGTGCGAGTTGCAAAGCAACCCGATGGAACCTGACAGATTTGACGAGGCACCTCTATCTAGCTCGACCCGATACTCGCGCAGTTCAGCCTGTTGCTGGGCTTGAAATCGGGGCGATTTCGCGAAAAACGGCCGACCAATTTCGAGATGTGCGGCTGGATTCCTAAGTCTTTACGCAACGTATTTGGCATATGTTAGTATTGCTTTTTCCAATGGGACGCTGTGCGCACTCTGCACAGACGCAAGTCGCCAAATTTGGAACGAACGCACAATACTCGTCCGTTCGTTTAGGGGCAAGTCAGGATCAAACACGGAGACAGGGACGTGACCGTGAAGGGAGAAGATGCGCCGTCGGAAAGCTCGGCGCAAGAGCAGGCTCAATACATGAACAGCGAAGGTTCGCTACGTGTCATCAAGCGCGATGGAAACGTCGTTGCGTTTGATGGCAACAAGATAGTTGCAGCAATAACAAAGGCGTTTATCGCAGTGGAAGGCACTGACTTTACGACTGCAAGCCATGTACGCAAGCAAATTCAGCAATTGGCAAATTCCGTTTCGGAGCGCGTCACGCGTGGTACCCCTGAAGGAGGTGCCGTTGGTATCGAAGACATTCAGGATCAAGTCGAACTCGCTTTGATGCGCGCAGAACTGCAACGCATCGCTCGCGCTTACGTGATCTATCGCCAGAACCGAGCTGAAAAGAGATTGGAAGAAGAACGCGAGCAGTTTCAGTTGGCGGATACCACACTGCGATACACGCGAGCCGACGGAACCAAGGCTCCTCTGGAAAAAGGGGTTTGGGCGGATGTTCTCGATGAAGTGACCGCAGGTTTGGGCGAAGTCGATGCCGACAAGCTATTCGCCAATATGGTTCAAAACGCCCACAACGAAATGACCGAACAGGAAGTCTTTTCGCTTCTTACCTTGACGGCCAAAGATCTGATCGAGACCGAGCCAGAGTACAGTTTTGTCGCTTCTCGTTTGCTACTGGTCAGGCTGAAGCTCGAGGTTGCGGACTTCCTTATTCCGGACTTGGTCTTTCCCAATGGACAAGTGTCTCGCGCTAGTGCAAACGATCTCTACTCGGCGGCGTTTCCGGCCTTCATTCGGCGAGGCGTCGAACTAGGATTTCTCAATCCTGAACTCGCGCAGTTCGACCTTGGACAACTCGCGAATAGCCTTGACCCAGATCGAGACTTGCAATTTGCCTACTTGGGACTGCAAACACTCTACGACCGTTACTTTATACACAGCGAAGAGACCAGAATCGAACTGCCACAGATTTTCTTCATGCGGGTGGCAATGGGACTAGCTCTAAACGAAACGGACCGCGAAGCTCGGGCGATTGAGTTCTACGAGACCCTCTCGTCTTTCACTTTCATGAGCTCCACTCCAACTCTGTTCAATTCCGGAAGCGTACGGTCGCAGCTGTCTTCGTGCTACATCTCAACCGTTCCCGATGACTTGGGTGGCATCTACGGTTCGATTCACGATAACGCAATGTTGTCGAAGTGGGCTGGCGGTTTGGGTAATGACTGGACGCGGGTGCGAGCAATGGGCTCCTACATACGAGGCACCAACGGAAAGTCGCAGGGCGTGGTTCCTTTCCTCAAAGTTGTCAATGACACAGCGATTGCTGTGAACCAGGGTGGCAAACGCAAAGGAGCTGTTTGTTCGTATCTGGAGACATGGCACTTGGATATCGAGCAGTTTCTGGAGCTATGGAAGAACACCGGCGACGAACGACGTAGAACCCCTGAAATGCATACCGCGAACTGGATTCCCGATCTGTTCATGGAACGCGTATTTAACAAACAGCCGTGGACTCTGTTTTCTCCTCACGATGTGCCTGATCTCCATGAACTCTACGGTCAAGAGTTTCGAGTTGCATACGAAGACGCTGAAGCGAGAACTCGTTCCGGAGAAATCAAGCAATTCAAAGTCGTGCCTGCGGAAAAACTGTGGCACTCGATCATAGACATGTTGTACGAGACTGGCCATCCGTGGATCACTTTCAAAGACGCTATCAACATTCGTTCGCCCCAGCAACATAGCGGAGTCATTCACTCCTCAAACCTTTGCACGGAAATCACGCTCAACACGTCCGACGACGAGATAGCGGTGTGCAATCTGGGGTCGCTCAATCTGGCGAAGCATGTTGACGAACACGGCGACTTGGACTACGACAAGCTACACACTACGGTGCGCACTGCAATTCGAATGCTCGACAACGTTATCGACATCAACTACTACGCTGTTCCGACCGCTCGCAATTCCAATATGCGCCATCGTCCTATTGGTCTTGGCTTGATGGGTTTCCAAGACGCTCTGTACGCGAAGCGAATTCCTTATTGCAGCGATGCGGCAGTTCAATTCGCTGACAACTCCATGGAAGCCATCTCGTATTTCGCCATTGAAGCATCAAGCGATTTGGCAAAGGAACGCGGCACATACCACACTTATGACGGTTCTTTGTGGAGCAAGGGCATGCTTCCCATCGACACGTTAAGCAAGTTGCGAGAAGAACGAAGCAATGAAGAATTTGCGCAGTTCGACATGTCGACCACCATGGACTGGGACACGTTGCGCGACAAGGTCAAGTCGCAGGGCATGCGCAATTCCAATGTCATGGCAGTGGCCCCTACTGCGACGATCGCCAATATCACCGGTGTCAACATGTCCATTGAACCAATGTTGTTCAATCTGTTCGTCAAGGCCAACCTCTCCGGGAACTTCACCATCGTCAATCCTCATCTCATCAAAGACCTTAAGAAACTGGCTATCTGGGACGAAGTCATGAGGGTCGATCTGAAAGCCAACAACGGTAGCGTGCAAGAAATCGATCGAATCCCGAAAGATCTGAAGGAGCTCTACATGACCGCTTACGAGCTCGACCAAAACTGGCTGGTTGAGAGCGCAGCTCGACGACAGAAGTGGATTGACCAGAGCCAATCACTCAACTTGCATGCCGCTCGACCCCATGGAAGGGTTATCGACGAGATGTATCGCAATGCATGGAAGTATGGTCTCAAGACCACCTACTACCTTCGAACTCTCAGTGCTTCCGACACGGAAAAGTCGACCGTTGACGACGATGATTCGCTGATTTCCGTACATGCTCCGACCAGTACCGAATCGCCACCGGCTACAGGATCCAGTACCACCCACAGATCGTCGACGGTGGCACCAAATGCATCCAGCATGCCGTCGATTGCAAGTATGTTGCCCAATGCTTGTTCGATTGACGACCCTGATTGCGATGCGTGCGAATGATCAAGACCCGGACACTGACCACAGCTTGCTCAGCAACGGGAATCGGGGCATAACAAATCGTTACAATGAAACTGTAACAATTCGCTAACAACTAGGAGCTACTGACACCATGTTGAACTGGGACGAAGACGACAAGGACGTTGTGGATGTTTCACCTTCAAGTCAAACAGCCAGACTGAACAGACCTGAAACACAACTCGATCAGCATGATGTCGACCACTCGAGCAACATAGCCCGAACCGCGACGCAACAACCAAGTCCGGCTCCATTTGCGGAACCGGGCATCGAACAATCGGACACGGAATTCGAAAGAGTCACGGTTGATCAGAAACGGATGATCAACTGTCGTGCAGACCTCAATCAGCTTGTACCTTTCAAGTACGATTGGGCTTGGAAAAAATATCTCGCTGCCTGCAACAATCACTGGATGCCGCAGGAGATCAACATGAACGCTGATGTTGCTCTGTGGAATTCCAAAGATGGCTTGTCGGAGGAAGAACGACGTATCGTCAAACGCAGTCTGGGGTTCTTTTCTACTGCGGACTCGCTCGTAGCCAACAACCTTGTTCTAGCGATCTACCGTCTCATCACAAACCCGGAGTGCCGACAGTACCTGCTTCGTCAGGCATTCGAAGAAGCCATCCACACTCATGCCTACCAGTACTGCATTCAGTCTCTCGGCATGGACGAAGGCGAAATCTTCAACATGTACCACGAGATTCCGTCGGTTGCACGAAAAGCCTCCTGGGCACTCAACTACACGAAGGAGCTCACCGATCCCACGTTTAACACGGGGACCGTCGAGACCGACAAGACACTGCTGAAGAACCTCATCGCGTTCTACTGCGTCTTGGAAGGCATCTTTTTCTACTGTGGATTCACGCAGATTTTGTCAATGGGTCGATTGAACAAGATGGTTGGCACTTCTGAACAGTTCCAGTACATCCTGCGCGATGAGTCCATGCACATGAACTTCGGCATCTCCGTTATCAATGCGATCAATCAAGAGAATCCCGAAGTCTGGGACGACGAGATGAAGCAACTGGCGACAGAGATGATCGTTGAGGGTACTAAGCTCGAGGTGGAATTTGCGTACGACACCATGCCTCGAGGAGTACTTGGCATGAACGCCAAGAAAATGGAAGAGTACCTGTACTACATTGCCAATCGTCGCTTGCACTCTATTGGACTACCTCGGTACTACAACGGTGTGTCGAATCCGTTCCCCTGGATGGCCGAGGCGATGGATCTCAAGAAAGAAAAGAACTTTTTCGAGACGCGGGTAACGGAATACCAAACCGGCGGAGCTCTCGAGTGGGACTAGGTTCCTTGAGGAGCCATACTCAAGCCCAGTGCTAAAGCGTTCAGCGCATCCTGGCAAAGACTAGGATGTGTTCGAGAGCTGACTCTGGATCCATTCCAAACTGAGCTTTAGTTCTTCTACGAATGCCTTGGGTTGGTCCAGGAACACATGGTGTTGTGCGCCAGCAATCGCCGTTGTTCGCGCAGGCTTCGGTATGAGCGACATCGTGTAGCGATTTGCCGCAGCTGAGTGGGACTTGCTCTCTTCGCCATAGATCAAAGCAACCGGAATCGTCAACGACTCGAAATCCAAAGGATCGGATGGACGGTCTCTGAAGATCGAAGGAAAATCGGGGTCGAATTTCCACGAGTAGCCACCACCGGGCAACGCTTCTATCGAGTGCCGTGCGATGTACTGAACTAGGTACTCGTTCTCGCAAGGTTGCGGCGGAAAGAGCCGAAACCGAGACTCGGCTACTTCGCGGTTTGGGTAGGCTTTCGCCGGACCTCCGCCTCCCATGGCCGACAGGTAGTCTGGATCTTCCTCGGACGGGTCGCCGATTCCCGAGTCCACCAAGACAAGGCCGCTGAATCTGTCGGGAGCCAAGTTGATTGCGTTGGTCGCCATGCGTCCGCCAAAGCTATGACCTACGAGGATAGTGGACTCATCCAAACCCGCTGCGTCGGCAACTTGCAGAATCTCGCTGACATAGGTTTCGGTCGAGTATTCATACCGGTGATCCGAATCGCCCATACCGGTAAAATCCATTGCGACAACCCGATATTCGACCGGTAGCAGCGGGGCAATGAAGTCCCACCATCGAGAATGTGCGTACATGCCGTGCAAGAGAAGAATGTCCACATCTCCGTGGTCGCTCCATGATCGATAGAGCACATCACACTCGTCAACGATAGTGGAACTCTCACGCGAAGTCGTCTCGACTGCGTTCCAAAACCAAGCAGGAATCGAACTCTCGTCATCCCTATCCCATCGTGCCAATTACACTCTCCAACGAATCACACACTGCTTGTCGATCTTCAAATCGCAGTCTATCAGTAAAGGACATCGAGCAAACGGGTCTCCCGCGTACTGTCGGGACGACAGCATTGCCGTTCAGAAATGATTTGACACATTTTGTAACATATTGACTTCCATGCCTCCTGCGGCACGTACGAAAGCGGTCTTCGACGTGCCCATCAATCTCCATATTTTGAAGGCTTGTATTAGATGAGCGACGGGGTGAAGCCCGGGTTCGTTGACTGGCTCAAGAAGCTGTTTCGGCGAAAACCAAAGCTGGATCATCCAGATGCCGATGTACGCATTCGCGCACTGCGGGAAGATGAGAATCTAACCGCTGAGCAGTACACCAAGGTCGCTCGAGAAGATGCCGACATTGGGGTTCGCAAAGTCGCTCTGGAAGTCGCCGATTCAACCCAACTGTATGCCGAATTTCTCGACGACAACAAGCTGGGCGAGCTAGCTCGCAAGACGATTGCCGGGCGAATCGATGATGAGCACGAATTGGCGAACGATGCTCGAATACTGCCATTCAGATTGCAAGACATCTCTGACCCCGTACGAGCCTATGAACTTGCTCGACGAATGGAAACAAGCGATGCGACCGCAGAAGTGATATTCCGGTTGCCCGATCGCGAGACTCGCGAGAAGATTCTGCAGCTCTGCTATGACGAGAAAGTTCTAGCCGGAATTCAAAAGGCCAGCCGAAACGTTGACAAGTCCGTCAACCGCTTCGTTCGTGACCGGATCCACACCATCAAGGAACTGGACAACCGTTACCAGAATCTCTCGGCACAGGCGGATCATGTCATTGCCTCAGCGGAACGAACGCTACCCCAAGATCCGCATTACATCGCACGACGCGAAAGAATCGAAAGAGAGTGGGACAACACCATCCAAGCGATGGAGCAACTCAATGATCAACTGACCGAATACGAACGTCAAGCATTTGAACTGGACACCCTCAAAGCCAAGTTTCCCGATCGGGGAGACCCAGTTGCATCCGACAAAGTGGAGGCGAGGCAGTTCGAGCTCATTCTGGAGCAACTCAGAAGCAGCGAAGGCAAAGAGAGCGAGATCGACCTGTGCGAACAACAGTGGCTGGACGCCCTCAAGGAAAGTGCTGCACCTCGAGAAATCGCCGACCAGTTCTACCAGTTAGCGAATTCCAAGCGACGCGATCTACAACGACAAGAAGAAGTATCTCGGCGCAAGCGCACGATGAGTCAGCTCCTAGAACCGATCGTGCTACGGGAACCAGCTCCCGATGCGCCGCATTGGAACGACCTGTGGAAGACCCGAGACAACGCAACCAATCGAGTGCGTCGCATTGAACGAACGTTGAGTCGAATGGCCGAATCGGACAACGAAGATTTGCAGAGCGAACGGGCAGCACTGATCGAAATGTCCGCATCACTTGAGAACACAGTCAATCGTTGCAACGAAATGGAGGAAGACATCGTCAAGCATGTGGAATCCAACCTTACATCGCTTGATCGATTCCTCGACTCTGGTCTGCTCAAGAAAGCGAAGTCAGCGGAACGGAACATTTCCTCCTTGATCAATCGCTTACCCAGGAAACGGCAATCTCACTTCAACGCTCGATTGACCCCTGCCAACGCCGCAATTCGTCAACTTGCCGGTTGGCAGTCCTTTGCCGAGCAACCTCAACGAATCGAATTGTGTGAAACGCTCGAAGCATTGGTTGAGAACCCGCAGCAACCTGAAGAACAATACAACCACATTCGCGACCTGCGTGCCAAATGGAACGGTCTTGGCATTCTCCGATCTCGATCAGACCGAGCCATGCAGGAACGCTTTGACGCCGCTGCGGAGAAAGCCTTCGAAGTCTGCAAATCGTGGTTCGAAGAACAGGCAGAAGTACGCGAACGCAATCTGACAGGTCGAGAAGCGATCATTTCGCGTCTTGAGGACTTCATTGGAGAAACCAACTGGGAGCGACCGAATTTCAAAGTCGTCTATGACACTCTGCGCAAATCGCAGACGGACTGGAGGAACTTCACCCCAGTCAGTCGCGCCAAGGTAAAAGACACCAACGATCGCTTCTACGCCTTGATTCGGGACTTGGAGTCTCGAATGTCCGATCAATGGGACCGGAACGCTGAGGCAAAGCAGGACTTGATCGAGAAAGCAAAGGCCGCTGTGGCTGACGAGTCTCTGAGCAATGCCGATCTGATCTCCACGGTCAAGAATCTTCAATCACAGTGGAAAGAAATTGGTCCGGCGGGGCGCAAGAAGGAGCAACGACTGTGGACGCAATTTCGAGGCCAGTGCGACGTTGCATTCCAGCGCAGAGAAACTCAGCAAAAGCAACGTCACGCCGAAATCGAGTCACACATCAAGCAGGCGAAGGACGCCGTGGCCGAGCTTGGCAAGAAAGTCGAAGACTCTTCTGCTTCACTCGATGACCTCGCTCCGTCGGTAATAGCCAACCTTCGCACGATGATCGGCGAACTCGAACTGCCGTCGCGTATTCGAAAGTCGGTTCAGGAAGACATTGCCAAGCTATCTTCGAGGGTCAACAAACGTCGCGATGAGCTTCAAACGGCTCGATCCTCGGAAGAGTTGAAGGCGATCATGGATTTGGATCAGCAAGTTGCTGAGTTGGAAGCGAAAGGCGAAACTCCCGATTCCGAGCTCTTGAGTCAAGCTGGAACAGGTCAGGAGTGGTTTGCGAAGCGCTCCGAAGAGGAGGCAGCAAAGAAGACGATTGCTTTGCACGAGCTAACACTACGCGCGGAAGTGCTTGCCGATGTGCCATCTCCGCCGGAAGATTCCGGCAAACGAATGCAGGTACAGGTTTCCCGGCTCCAACATGGCTTGACCAAGGGTGGAGAATCCGAGGAGCAACGAGTCGAACGGCTGATCCAAGCGTGGTGCTCGTCTGCTTTTGGCGAGCAACCCCACCGAGAGCGGTTTCAGTTCGCCATTCGAAAACATCTTGACAGACTATCGGGCGTTGCGTCGGATTCATCCGACAAAAAAGACGACTAGCTGTTGGGCCTAGTCCATCCCAGCAATGCGCTCGACCCGATGCGTGCGATCGAGTCCGACAACAATGTCGGCTCGGTTGGGAAGGTCAGTGTTCATCCAAAGCGTGATGCGTTCGTAGTGTTGCACGAATCTTGCAACACCTGCACGATCCATGCGCAACGACCGGTGTCGTTCATTTTCCTGCTTGTAGCGCCACGAGCGCACACACTCTATATCGGGTACGCTCAGGAATAAATGCTGGTCTAGTAGATCAGCTAGTTCCATGTAACGATAACCGATCTGCTCATTGATCCACTCTCTGCAACGACCATCCAGATCTTGTAGTTCTTCCAGTTCGTTGATCGGTTTGACGAGCCTCTCGGACGGTTCCGGCAACACACCCACACACCAGCCTTCTACAACAACTCGATCACTGCCGGCATTGATGGTGCGGGTGCTTGTTCGATCATCCAATCCCTTGTCGAAGACCGGAACTTCACATGCCGACCCACTAACCAGTTCTCTGACTGCACGGTTGAGACACTCTATATCGTGAGTTCCAGGCGGTCCACGTGTTGCGAGTAATGGATGCACTTCGCGGGACAAGGTTTCACGCTCTGACTTGGTTTTGTAGAAGTCATCGATGCTCAGTAGCGCAACTTTCTCGCCGAAGAAGTGACTGGCAGCTTGCAAGAGAGCACACAGCGTAGACTTGCCGGAGCCCTGCCCTCCGGATACGCCGAGAACCCTGCAATCTGATTCTGCAAGGCGCATTGCGACCAATGCGGCAAGCTCACGGTATTCGAGTGGAGATTCAGGATCGAGCGTCTTGAAGCAGTCCCACGTCGTCTCGCCGATGCGGTCCATCCCAATCAGTTCAAAGGGTCTCACGGTGTGACAGGACCTAGATGCTAATTGGCAGACGCGAAATCAAACCGGGAACCCAGTTCTCGGCTCTACTCGATTTCTTGGCGATAAGGTGGAAGGGCCTCGAGAATCTGCTTTCCATACTGTCGAGAAACGACACGCCGATCCAACACGGTAATTCTCCCGGTGTCCGATTCACTTCGAATGAGACGACCACATGCCTGCTTCATGCGAAGAATGGCGTCGGGAAGCATCAGCGTGCGCCATTTTTGAAACCCCTCCAGACCTTGGTTTTGCAGGATCTCGTCTTTTGACTCGACGATGGGATCGTTGGGCACATCAAAAGGCAATCGAGTGATGATCACATGCAAACAGTAATCGCCGGGTAGATCGATTCCTTCTCTGTAGCTGGCCAATCCGAAGATGTAGCTAGCTTCCCCAGAGTCGATGGCTCGCTTGTGTTGCCTCAGGAGGGCATGCTTTCCGCTTGCCATCTGCTTCAGGCAATGCATCTTGACTCGGTTGGGCAGTCCCTCCCAAACTTCATCCATCGTTGCTTTCGAAGTAAACAGAACAAGCGCACTTCGTTCGAGAGCGAGTAGCTCCGGCAGACGACTGATTACTTCCTTAGTGTGGGCGCCACTGTCTGCTCCGGGAGTTGTGTCCATCGCTGGCACGTTAAAAGTGACCATCTTTCGCAGGTCGAATGGACTGTCGATGACCAGTGTCTCATTGTCGTTGTCCAGTCCAAGCACTGATTTGAGGTGGTTGAACTGATCATCCGAGTTCAACGTTGCAGAGGTAAGTATCACGCCGTGAGCTCGATTCCAAAGTGCTTCCTTCAGGATTCCATCGATTCCAATCGGGACGGATTTCAACCGCCACTCGACCCCTCTCAATTCCGAGACGTTCTCAACCCATCTGCTGGATATTGCGTCTTGCTGATATTGGCCGAAGTCTCTCAACAGCGCGGCCCAGTCTTCAAGATCACCAGTTGCACTATTGAACGCGTCCAAGTAAGCCTGGACTCTGCTGGCCTCGAATACTCTCTCGTTCTGAGTCTTGTCCTTCAGGAAATCGGTTGTTTCAACAATCGCTTCGACCATGTTGGAGTATTCCTTGGCCAACTGCGCACAAACATCGCGCATGGAGTCGGGCACTTCGCCATTCGGAAAGCGAAACCTTCGAACCCTCTCGCGGCTTTTCCCGAAGTCGAGATCTAGCAATAGCTTCTCCAGCTCGCCCTGCAATCCACGTGCTCCCCGATGAGCGTGGTTGAATTTTGTGAAGCAACGCGAGACCAGGGTCTCTTCGTCGATCTGCTTGATCAAGTCGGAGAAAGTTGAAGCAACCGTTGGTAGTCGGTCCGTCACATGTTCAAGAGAGAACGACAGTGCGAACGTCGACATCGTCTTCGGTTCGACGTGCTGGGCTTCATCCAATACGTAGATCGTCTCTTGGGCGGCCGGAAGAAGGTCTGTCTCGTGCCGAACGGTTGTGAGAAGCAAGTCGTAGTTCGTTACTACGACATCGGACTTTTGGTACTGGTCTCGGGCTTGATAGTACGGACACTTGGAGTACCAGCTACAAGCATTCTTGGTGCAACCACGGGAATCCGTTGTGACGGTTGACCATTCCGAACTTTCGAGTGCAATTGGCGTGTCGTCGATGTCACCGTTCCACTTGGCCTGTCGAAACTGCGACATCAAGTCGACGTACTTCATTCCAACGTTTCGACGTTGACTAGCCTTTCCGGCACCGTCGAGACCTTCCAGGGCTTGAACGTCAGTCGCGCTTGCAGCTAAGTTCAGTCGGAGCGGACAGACGTAGCGTTGACGCCCCTTAGCCAGGACATAGGAAAAGCCGACCTCGGAGCAGGTGCGCAATTCAGGCAAGTCCTTGTTGACGATCTGGTCTTGCAGTGCGACAGTCGCAGTAACAATGACCACATGTTTGCGCTTGGCTGCCGCGATGGGAATAGTGGAGACGGCGTAGGCAATGGTCTTTCCTGTCCCAGTCGGTGCCTCAACGACGCCGATTCGCGACTGTTCTTGCCGTAGCACGTTGGCGATGAATCGAATCATCTGCTTCTGCCCGTCGCGCGCTTGTAAGCCTCTCGCGTCAAGCCACGAGAAATACATCCCCTTGATGCGTTCGGTTATGCTCACTGTAGATGCCGGAGGATCAAGAATGCGATTAGTCGCGACCACAGCAATTCTCATATTAGCGATTTGCTCATCGGCTCAACAGCCGGTCAAATTCACTGACGTAGACGGGAATGCATTTGAACTAATAACCTACACGGACGACGTTCCGGGTGCACGTCAGATGGCGTTGTCTGAGTCCGGAATGCTGTTCGTAGGATCACGTGGTCCGGGGTCGCTCTATGCGGTCGTCCCACCGACCTCCGAAGGTGAAAGACCCGAGGTGGTCACCTTCGAGACAGGACTCTCCATGCCGTCTGGATTGGTATTGCTCGGCAAAGATCTGTATGTGGGTGCGGTCAATCGTATTCTTCGCTATCCGGATATTGAAGAAAATTTCCGCGACGATCCTGAGCCAGAAGTCGTCACAGAAAGCTTGCCGAGGGCTTTTCACCACGGATGGAAATACCTATCAGTCGGACCAGACGGGAATCTGTACTTCAATGTCGGAGCTCCATGCAACATCTGCTTGTCGGAAGATGAGCGGTTCGCAACCATTATGAAAATGGATCCATCCACCGGCGAGGCGGAGATTTACGTGCACGGAATAAGGAACAGTGTCGGCATCGATTGGCACCCGGAGAGTGGTCTGATGTGGTTCTCCGACAACGGCGGAGACAATTTGGGCGACGACTTTCCTCCCGAAGAAATCAATGTTGTCGAAGAGGCCGGAGTGCACTTCGGCTACCCGTTCCTGCACGGCGACAACGACCCCGATCCTCGTTTTGGCGATCAACTCGATCCTGAAGTCGACTACATCAAACCGGTTGTGAACATTCAGGCTCACGCGGCAGCGCTAGGCCTCGACTTCTACACGGCCGACGCTTTCCCAGATGTATATTCCAATGCACTGTTTGTCGCGGAACACGGTTCGTGGAACCGATCTTCCAAAGTGGGCTACCGTGTGTCAGTGATTCGATTTGATAAGGGTGAGCCGGTATACCAACCCTTCATCGACCTTTGGCTATCGGGAGAACGGGTCAGCGGCAGACCGAACGACGTGCTGTTGGATCACGACGGCAATCTGCTCGTCTCCGACGACCACCAGGGTGCCGTCTATCGGGTCAGATTCGCGCCGGAGCTCGATGCCGAGCCGGGACCGGGACTCGATCTCTAGTTGTAGTTCCGAGCAGGACCCTTGGTGCAACTTTGCAGTTGAGCCGCATAGGTTGCGGCCACCGCATGAACTTGGTCAGCTTTTTGCTCTAGCCCCGGGTAGTTTCTCCACTGACCGCTCCTATAGCCGGTCACGCCGGCGTAATAGGTGAGATAGAGATTCTTGGCATCCCACGCACTTAGTCCGGTTTCTCGCATTGCTCCAGCGAGATACCAACCCACAAAATCTATGGCATCGCGAAAGTTGGTTCTACTTGCATTGCGTTTGCCTGTTCGTTCCTTGTAGTCCGACCAAGTCTCGTTCAATGCTTGTGAGTAGCCGTAAGCGGTCGACGGACGTTTCCACGGAATCACAAACAGAATTCGACTACGCGGCGGGCGTGCATTGTGGATGTAGCTTGACTCCCGTTTAATGATCGCCATCATAACGGCGACAGGAATGCCTCTCTCCCGTTCTGCTTTCAAGGCTGATCGATACCAAAATCGCTTTTCCGCGAATATCTTGCACAAGTCGGCAGTGTTGCTTGGAGGCCTTAACGACATGCAACCGACCAACAGGACAGCGAAGACCAAGAGGCAGGTCCCGATGACTACGGTGTGGACACGAAGAATGCCATCGGCTCGAATTTCCTGAAGCACAATGCGGACTACTCGCATGAGTCAGCTGTCTTGAACTCTATTATCCAAGTATTGTTTGGATAGCCGGTAGCCGCGTAAGTTGCATCATCGGTTAGTCCTCACCACTCAGCTGCTTGGTCTTCGACCGTTTCCCCTCTCAATAACACGTCCGGCAGTCTCAATCAATGGGAATTCCATTCAAGTGCTGAAAGGAATTGCATCTCGCCTTGTTAGTAGAATTTTCTGGTGCGTGCGATCGACTTATTTTGCGGAGCGGGAGGCCTGAGTCGAGGACTTTCCGATGCGGGCATGGACATCGTTCTTGGTGTCGATTCCTGGGGGCCGGCTGTCGATACCTATCGACGCAACATGTCCCACCCTGTTCGTTGCATGGATCTGTGCGAAGTGGATCAAGCTAGCGACGAACTGACGAGCTTGAATCCCGACCTGATCGTTGGAGGACCACCGTGTCAGGACTTCTCGAGTGCTGGAAAACGCAGCGAAGGAACACGAGCAAATCTGACAGAAGTATTTGCTGAAATCGTTGGTCGTTGCAAGCCGAACTTCATTCTCATGGAAAACGTACCAAGAGTACGATCCAGCACCGCGTATCGTAATGCCAAGAGCAATTTGCAACGCCAAGGCTATTCCTTGTACGAGCGAGTTCTCGATGCCAGTCTTTGCAGAGTCCCACAGATCCGAAAGCGCTTGTTTATGTTTGGTTGGGTAGCTGCAGAGAATGCTGACGAGCGATTGCACTCGGTGATCGAGGAGTCGCTCGATACCCATCGCCTGACGGTCAAGGAGTACATGAAGGGCGAAATTTCCGTCTCTCACTACTACCGCCATCCGAGAAACTACTCCCGCAGAGCGGTGTTTTCGGTCCACGAGCCTTCCCCTACGGTTAGGAGTGTCAATCGACCCGTACCGCCCAATTACAAACGCAATCCAAGTGACAGCGCTTCCCCACGCAGAGTGAGGGCGTTGACGGCTCGTGAGCGTAGTCGAATTCAGACTTTCCCTAGAGATTGGCAGTGGTCGAATGAGAGTCAGCCGCTAACGAAGACGGACACCGAACTCCTCATCGGCAATGCCGTTCCTGTCAACTTGGCGAAGTTCGTCGGAACCGCCATGTTGGAAGTGTTCAATGGCTGAGATGGTTGTTGCCATCGACTATAGCGAGTTCTCTCAGGTGTTCTGAATTGTGGTTCCAAGTGTCTCGATTGCACCAAATGTCAATGCTTATACTTCAATGCAAATACGCTGAGCGAGAGACTTGAGCCATGGCAATCGAAGAAGGGAAAACCGCTCCCCCATTCACTTTGAACGACATGAACGGAGACCAAACGTCACTCTCCGACTTCAAAGGTCAAAACGTCGTCGTGTACTTCTACCCTCGCGACGATACTCCGGGATGCACTAAGGAAGCTTGTGGATTTCGTGACTTATGGGACGACATCAAGGCCACCAACACAGTCGTTCTGGGGATCTCGCCTGACAAGGAAGCCGCCCACCAGAAGTTCCGCGACAAGTATCAGTTGCCGTTCACACTGCTGTGCGATCCCGAGAAAGAGGTAATGAACGAGTACGATGCCTTCGGCGAGAAAACGATGTACGGCCGCAAGACCATGGGAGTCATTCGGTCCACCGTAATCGTTGCACCCGACGGCACAGTGGCCAAACACTGGCGACGTGTTCCGAAAGCGGCAGACCATCCGCAAAAGGTGTTGGAAGTACTGGAACAGCTCTCGCAAGCAGAGAGCTAGTAGTTCTAGCCCGTTAAGCTTCTGACCGAGTTAGCCAACTATTACCGAGTGATCCAAAGAGCCGACCGGAGACACTGACACCGAAATCGTGTCGCCTTCGTCCATGAACACGGGAGGATTGCGAGCCGCGCCCACTCCCCCAGGTGTCCCGGTCACAATCACATCGCCCGGAACGAGTTCGGTAAACGTCGAGCAGTAATTGACCAACTCTGCAAATCCGAAGACTAAGTCGGATGACTTTGCACGCTGCATCTCCTGTCCGTTCAATCGAGTCGTGAGCTCCATTTCGTCCAAGTCGCCCACCTCATCCGTAGTCATGATCCAAGGTCCGAATCCGCCCGTTCCAATGAAGTTCTTGCCAGGCGTGAACTGACTCGTGTGCCGTTGATACTCTCGAACGCTTCCATCGTTGTAGCAACTGAATCCGAAGACGTGATCGAGAAATCGCTCTTTCGAAATCCGCCTTCCACGTTCTCCAATAATTAACGCTATCTCTCCCTCGAAGTCCAAAGTATTCGATTCCAATGGACGAATCATGTTGCCTTTGTGGCCAACTTGCGCGGCGGCAAATCGCACAAAAATAGTCGGGTTCGTCTCCCCACCCCTTCCAGTTTCCAACTGATGAGCCCGGTAGTTCAGGCCAACGCAGAGGATCTTGTCGGGATTGACTATGGGAGGCAAGAACGTTACAGATGCCTGATCGATTCGAGGCGCTTCAGTTGAGCCATCGCTCGCCAATTCAGCGAGTGAACCGGACGCTAGTGCTTCCTTGAGTCCCGGATAGCCGGAGTCGCGGCCAACATCCACGATCCGCTCGTCTGCATCGACGAATCCGAACGAGGCAGTTCCATCTTGTGTAAATGACAACCAACGCATGTTGTCCGCTCCTTAGGGATCAAGTAGAAAGTGTCAAGGATTTTTCAAATCAATCGTTGTCGAAGATGATCACGCTACGCGCTTCTTCGCCAGTCTCCAATCGATCCATGGCATCGTTCACATCACCGAGCTCGATTCGTTCCGCCACCATGTCGTCCAAGTGCAACGAACCCTGCAGGTAGAAGTCGACAAATCGAGGCATGTCGACGCGGAATCTATTCGAGCCCATCATCGAACCTTGCAAAGCCTTTTCCTGAAGGAAGTCCGGTCCGTGTAGTTCGACCATCTCGCCGGGTGGAATCATGCCAATGACCGTTGCTGTTCCACCCGCCCGCAACATACGAAACGCCTGTTCGGCGGCTATCTTCTTGCCAATCGCTTCAAAGGAGTAGTGAACGCCTCCTCCTGTCAGCTCGCGAACAGCCTGAACGGGATCGTCGCGTGAAGCGTCGATACCGTCCGTCGCTCCGAACTTGCGAGCAAGGTCCAGCTTGGATGCAATGCGATCAATGGCAATCACTCTTCCAGCTCCGGCGATCGCAGCTCCATTGATGCACGACAAACCAACACCACCGCAACCGATTACCGCAACGGTCGCTCCAGGCTCTACACCCGCGGTATGAATGACCGCTCCAATGCCTGTGGTCACTCCGCATCCAATCAATGCTGCTCTATCCAACGGCATGTCTTCGCGTATCTTGGCAACCGAATGCTCATGCACGAGCATGTGTTCGCAGAAGGATCCCAAGTCGGCGAATTGTTGAAGACGGTTTCCATCCTGAGTCAGCCGGGGTTCCTGATCCGCACCCCGACGCGTCTCGGGAGACTGGCACAGCGACATGTGTCCGGTCAGACAGTACTCGCAATGCCCGCAAAATACCGATAGACAAGTGATGACATGATCACCAGGTTTCACGTACGACACGTCCGATCCGACTTGCTCCACGATTCCGGCGGCTTCATGCCCTAGAACCATGGGCGGTCGACTCGGGTAGGTTCCGTTGTAGAAATGCAGGTCCGAATGGCAAACTCCGGCGGCCGCGGTGCGAATTAGCACCTCACGAGGTCCAGGTTTCGAAAGCTGAATTTGCTCAACTTCCATCGGCGTTTGGACTTGCCGAAATACCGCTGCTCTTGACATCAATTACTCCCTCCAAAAAACTCTTCGTATATGCAACTGCCGAGACAATTGGGCCACGGACGCACTCTTTTCGCCTAACTCAGCCGCGTGCCTCGCTCCCCAACTCGCCGGTGCTCAGCTGAATTGCTGCATCGATCGCAGCGACCGTACTGCGAGGATCCGCAACGCCCTTTCCGGCAATATCGAATGCCGTTCCGTGATCGACGGATGTGCGTATGAACGGAATACCCATTGTCGCTGAAATGCTGTCGTGGAAATTGTGCACCTTGATGGCAATGTGCCCTTGGTCGTGGTACATGGCAAGTACCACATCGAATTCACCATTAATCGCTCGACTGAACACCGAGTCGGCAGGCAAGGGTCCAACCGCATCGATCCCTTCCTTTCTTGCATCCTCGACAGCGGGCGAGATTTCGTCCAGCTCTTCCCTACCAAGCAACCCCCCTTCTCCGCCATGGGGATTCAAAGCAGCCGCGGCAATGCGAACCTTAGGCATTCCCCACTGCTCGAAACTCTTCTGACACAAACGCAGTTTTTCCAACACTGTCTCTCGGGTCACGAATTTGCCAGCCTCGATCAACGACTTGTGGGTTGAAAGGTGAACAACACGGAGACCCGGAGTCATGAGCATGGTTGCCACCGAGTCCGATTGTGACAGTCGACCCAGAATTTCCTGATGGCCAATGTCCTCAAAGCCTGCCTCGTGGATGGCTTCCTTGTGAAGCGGACAGGTCATCATCGCGTGGATGTTGCCGTTCATAGCATCGTGAGCGGCTCGCTCTACGCTGGTCACAGCGATAACGCCGCATTCACTCATGATCTTGCCGAATTGAAAGTCTTCAGGCTTCGGCAGGCCAACGTCCACCAACTCCACTTCATCGAGTAGCGACGGGTCCGTGCCACCGACAGATGCACCATCTCGGAGCGCCCACTCGCATCCATAGAGAATCGGTGTACAGCGTCGTTGGACTTCGGATAAAGCTTTGGCGAGGACTTCCGTGCCAATTCCGGCAGGGTCGCCCAGCGTAATTCCTATCCGAGGTTGCTCACTTCCTGACATCCCTTAACTACCTTGCGATTAACTTGACTCGTCGATCAGTTCGACTCCGCTCAATCGAAGTCCGAACCCCTCCAGTCCGACGTAGTCCACACGTCGACCGGCCAGAATCCTGATGGAAGTCAACCCCAGATCGCGCAGAATCTGCGCTCCAACCCCGATTTCGAGCCACTCAAGGGCGCGCTGCGACTCTCTGGTGGAGCGGCCACCATGCAAGTGGTCGGCTGGCACACCTTCAAATCCGCCTCGCAAGTAGATAAACACACCGCCCCGCTTCTCAACAAGTCGATCCAACGAGACATCGACCAGTCTCGACACGTGCTCGTCCTGAGGTCCAAAAATATCTTCCACCAACTTCTCCCGATGAATGCGGACTAGCACATCCGAATCATCTGCAGGATTGCCGAACACCAATGCAAGGTGCTCGGCGTCTTCAAACTTCGTGCGGTACGAAAATCCCTTTGCAACCCCTACCCGGGTTCGAACCGGAAACTCGTTGATTCGCTCGACTAGCTTTTCGCGCCGTTGTCTCCACGAAATCAGTTCTGCAATCGAAATGATGGGTAGTTTGTTCTCTTTGGCAAACTCCAGCAGTTCGGGCAACCGCTTGACACTTCCATCATCGTTGACGAGTTCAGCCAGAACTCCCACTGGAGCACATCCAGCGAGCGTTGCCAAATCGATGGCGGCCTCCGTATGTCCTGATCGAACTAGAACACCACCACGTCTTGCAACCAGTGGGAAGACGTGACCCGGGCGTACAAAATCGGCGGCTTGAGTATTGTTGCTGGCCAAAGCCTGCACTGTGTTGGCGCGTTCCTCTGCCGCGATGCCGGTCGACAATCCATGCTTGTAGTCGATGCTCACCGTAAAAGCCGTCGATAGCGGCGCATCATTGCGGGACACCATCGGTTCGAGCCGCAGTCTATCTGCCTGTTCCTGAGTGATCGGCGTACAGAGAATGCCGCTGGTGTGGCGCACCATGAACGCAACTCTATCGGGCGTTGCCTTGGACGCGGCCATGATCAGGTCGCCTTCGTTCTCCCGATCCTCGTCGTCAACGACAACGACGAGCTCTCCTCGGCCAACGGCCTCAATGGCGTCTTCGATGCGATGGAACAACTTCAATCGTCCCTTTGATTTCGGTTCATTAGCCTAACACTCGCCCTATTTCTGTCTCTCTCGACTGTGAAGTAGCCATTGCTCGGTCTGTATCCGATCAATCTAAATTGCACCTTGATCGGAAAAGGCGTTGACCTCCATTGGAGTCAATCCCAACAACTCACCATAGATCGATTCGTTGTCAGCACCCAACTCACGCGGCATCGTCGCATCGGGTGGTTGAACATCGTCAAAGCGAATCGGGGTCGTAAACAGCTTCAGATCGCGGTTGTGTTCGTCAGCCACCTCTTGCAACATTCCTCGTTCGGCAAGATGAGGATCGTTGAGCACGTCGTGCAGAGTTTGAACCGGAGCGCAAGGAACTTGATGCTGTTGGCAAGTCTTAAACACTTCATCGGTTGTATGGGATTTCGTCCACTCTGAAACCACCGAGTCCGTCAATTCCATTGCTTCAGATCGCAATTTCACACTTTCCAAACGCGGGTCATCGAGCAGACCAGGCTGGTTCATTGCAATCGCCAACTTGCGCCAGTGACCTTCTCGAATGCAAATGATGGCAACGTAACCGTCGGCTGTTTCATAGATGTTGTAAGGAGCGATCGCCTTAGCCTGATGGTGATTTCCAGTGCGAGGTGGGTTGCTTCCAAGCCGGTAGTATGCTCCGATCGCTGAACACAGTGTGGCAATAACCGAATCCTGCATTGCGACGTCGAGAACAGCTCCTCGATTGGTGCGCTCTCGACGAAACAACGCCGTCGTGATTGCTCCGTACAAGTGAATACCACCTAGCATGTCGCAAACTGCGGGCCCCGACTTCAACGGAGGTTCACCTTCGTTGCCCGTGATCGCGACGATCCCTGACATGGCCTGAACTGTGACATCCATCGCCAAGTAATCGGCATGTGGACCATTCTGTCCAAATCCTGTTCCAGCGGCGTAGATAAGTCGTGGGTTGATGTCAGTCAGAACTTCACTTCCCACGCCAAACTTGGCCATGGTTCCTGGTCGGTAGTTCTCGAGTAGCACATCAGCCTTCAAAACCAACCGTTTTAGCAATGACTGACCTTGCGAGGACTTCAGGTTGAGCGTGATAGCTTCCTTATTGCCATTCAACGCAATGAACGGATAGCCCTCGCCGGATTCCGGATCGGAGTTCCGCAGAGTCTCTCCGAGCGGACTCTCCACCTTGATGACTCGAGCACCCGCCATCGCCAACAAGTGCCCGCAATAGGGTCCGTTGTAGATTTGGCCGAAGTCAAGAACCGTAATGCCGTGGAGCGGCTGCGACTGGTCCTGCAAAGTTTGGGTCATGCTTTTTCGAACTCCAGCAGGCCGGTCCGAATAAGCGGTGCAGACCTATAATGTCCGCCACTCATGGACTGCGCCCGTAGCTCAACTGGATAGAGCACCAGGCTTCGAACCTGGGGGTTCGGGGTTCGAGTCCCTGCGGGCGTACCACTTATCAAGCTCAACTCACGTCTCTCAAGAAATTTGGCTTCGTTCCTCTACAGGAAAGCTTGGCCGAAGCCCAAAATGAAGCGTGAATTATGGACGTCTAGGTAGTCAATATGCTCCTAGCTTCGACGGCAACTCGAGTACCCTCGAAGAATTCTGGATTGGTCTCGCCCCAAAATCGAACCGGATTCTCGAACACAAAGTGTCGGAAATCTTCCGGCGTAATACGTTCGTCTTCGACAAGCTCAAACGCTTCGGGTAGGACTTCGGCCATGTTCTGGACGTCGAAGTGTCCGATATCCGATCCGAACAGAGTCTTGATCTCCGCACCAAGTGGATTGTTCTTGCGATTGAAAGCCCAGGCGTTGGTGTTGTCGTCGGCCTCGCAACCGAAGTAAAAGCGATCCACGAACAGATCGACAAAGTCGGAAACATCACTGATATGGCATCGTGAGTAGTCGTCGAGCTGTTCGATGTGACCTGTAGTTCGATCATCGTTGCGAGTGCTGATGCTCCGACGTTCCTTGACGGCAGACACCATCTCCGGTCCGCCGTATTGTTCAACGAGCTCGTCCAAGAGATTCACGTCCAAATTGCCTGGATCCGTGAAAGACAAGGCATCGTGGTTGCGAATATGCCAGTGGCCAATCAAGTCGGCATAGAGCAGACACGCGAAGCCCACACCGCCCTCAAGAAATGCAAAGTTCAGATCTTGAAATCGACGAGTCACACCTCCGAGGAACAGTGCCTTGCAAACCGCTTCCGATGCCGCTGCGAAGTGTCCAATGTGGTTGTAGCAGAAATTCGAGACTGACATTCGAAACGCTCGTCCACGCGATCCTCGATGGAAAGTCGGCGATACATTCAGCTCGCGGCACTTCTGCCACACAGGGTCGTAGTCGTATGCGCTGTCAATTCCAAACATGTCATACCAGCGCGCAAGATTGACCATGTCGGGGTTCGACTCAGCCACAGCTTCCACCGGTCGATCAATCATGCTATTGAGCATGACCACCTTGTAGCCCAGCTCCCCCACGGCATGCTCGAGTTCCGCGATTGCTTCGTCAGGACTGTGAGTCGGAATCACAGCCGCCGGCGTAATACGGTCTTTTAGCGGATCAAACAGCTCTGCGCAGTAAATGTTGAAAGCTCGACATGCCGCCAACCGCGCTTCCTTGTCGTTGACCCGAGGCAAACCAAGTCCCATAGTCGGATAGAGAATCGCGAAGTCAATCCCAAACTCGTCCAAGCGTTCGTACAGCAACTTCGGCATCATCGCTGTGGCTCTGTCACGAGTGTTCTTCGTCGGAGCACCCCAAAACGCTTCCTGAGCAACGTTTTCCCGACGCCTTTCTGCAGGAGTCATTCGTAGGCTTCTACCAACCCGCCCGCCGTTGGCTTCAACGGCACGAGTCGCGATAGGACCGCCGATTTTTCTCATTGCCTCGATCACAACTGGTCCGTATTCGAGCCAGTGACCGTCCGCATCAATTGCTGGATGCCCCAATTGAGAACGCAAGTCAGACGCTTTCATGTGTCAATAGTCGTTTTCCGCTAACCGAATCCTATTATTGACAAAAACCATCCACTCACACAATCCGGCAACTCGACGAATCTAGGTCATTGGTAGACACTAGCGGTCCGTGCGCGGGCAAGTGAATTCGGCTGAGTTGCAATTGGAACTCGAAGAGTTCGGATTCCGGTGGCTACAATTCGACGAAGTTGGAGTTGGGCAATCAGGAGCGGCGCACGACGCTAGCACAACCATGGACCTTAGCGACGAAATTCTGCTCGATATCCATCTGCGAATGGTTCGAATTCGAACATTCGAAACCGAGGCCGGCCGCCTCGCTGAAGCAGGCAAGATACCCGGTGCGCTCCACCTCTACGTGGGGCAAGAAGCAATTGCCGCGGGAGTGATGTCCCAGCTCAATAATCAGGATTGGATCACCAGCACGCATCGAGGCCACGGACATCTCATTGCCAAGGGTGGTGAATACGGTCCGATGTTTGCCGAACTGTTTGGTCGATCCACCGGCTACTGCAAGGGTAAAGGTGGAAGCATGCACATATCCAATATGGATCTGGGCATGCTCGGTGCAAACGGAATCGTCGGTGCGGGGCCTCCCATCGCCGTTGGTGCGGCGTTTTCGATCAAATACCGACAGGATCCGAATGTAGCAGTGACTTTCTTCGGCGACGGCGCCAGCAACGAAGGATCCTTTCACGAAGCTGCGAATATGGCTTCCTTGTACAAGCTACCTTTGCTCTTGGTATGCGAGAACAATGGATACGGCGAGTACACACCACAAGATGCGCACCAAGCAATATCGGATGTCGCTGACCGAGCGGCAGGCTACGGAATGCCAGGAGTAGTGGTCGACGGCATGGACGCAATCGCAGTCTACGAGACAGCCAATGCCGCCATTGAACGAGCAAAGAGCGGTGAAGGACCGACGCTTCTCGAATGCAAGACCTACCGTTTCTTCGATCATGTGGGCGTTCGTGGAATGGGACTTTCCTATCGAACCGACGAAGAGCTCGCCGAATGGCAGAAAAGAGATCCAATTCTGATGTTCGAGGCACGTTTGGCAGAACTCGGAATCCTGAGCAAGGAACAGGCTGCTTCGATTCACAAGGAAGTGCTGGAGAATGTGCAACAAGGCATCGAGTTCGCGGAGTCCAGTCCAATGCCTGATCCCGCTACCTTGCTCGACGATGTCTACGCCTGAGAGGTCTCGAAGTGGCAGAAGTTACCCAAGAAGCTGATCGAGAGATTACCTACATCGCATCGGTGGCTGAAGCGGTGCGGACAGTTCTCATCGAGCAGGAAAGCTCATTCGTAGCGGGCGAGGACGTAGCCGGAGCTGGAGGGGTCTTCGGTTCCTACCGCGGATTGCTGGACGAGTTTGGCGAGCAGCGCGTCGTCGACACACCGATTTCCGAAGAAGGCATTGTTGGACTGGGTGTTGGAGCGGCAGCAACCGGACTCCGTCCGATTATCGACATCATGTTCATGGACTTCATGGGCGAGTGCATGGACGAAATCGCCAACCAAATGGCCAAGATGCGCTATATGTTTGGGGGATCGGCGAAACTGCCGATTACCGTTCTGACTATGTCCGGAGGCGGAATAAACATGGCAGCTCAGCACTCGCAGAGCCTCGAGGCTTGGATTTGCCATCTTCCTGGTCTCAAAGTGGTCGCTCCGTCAACCCCTTACGACACCAAGGGTTTGATCATTTCGGCATCTCGCGATGACAACCCAGTGTTTGTCGTAATGAACAAGCTCTCGCTACGCAACCGTGGTTCAGTGCCGGAAGAAGCCTACGAAGTGCCGATTGGGAGTGCACGAACGGTTCGAGAAGGCAACGACGTATCGATCATCACTTACAGTCGGATGGTGAGCGAAGCCGAACAAGCGGCTGACGCATTGGCGGACGATGACATCGACGCAGAAATCATTGATCTCCGATCATTGCAACCACTCGATGGCGAAGCGATTCTCGAGTCTGTTCGCAAGACCAGTCGAGCAGTTGTTGTACATGAAGCGGTTAGGTTCGCTGGGCTCGGAGGAGAGATCGCCGCACACATCCAGGAGCACGCCTTCGACTATCTGGATGCTCCGGTTGCCAGAGTTGGCGCACCTTTTTCACCTGTTCCGTTTAGTCCGGTGTTGGAGCAGGCGTATCTGCCCAATTCAGCAAAGATAGCTGCCGAAGTGCGTCAGCTGTTCGGCTAGGGACTGCAACTTGCGAATTGGGATCATCGCCAATCCCGAGTCTGGCAAAGACATTCGGCGACTGACGACAGGCGCATCGATATCCACATCCCACGAAAAGTCGGCGATTATCCGACGCTTCATTGCGGCTGTTGTTGAGATCCGAGAAGCGGAGTTCCACTACTTGCCCGATAGCGACCGCATCACCGAGTCGGCACTCAACCAACTTCGAATCCCTGGACACAAGCTCGATGTTCCCATTGAGGGTAGTTGGCGAGACTCTCAACTGGCAGCCAATGCACTCCGAGGAGTTGACCTCGTAGTTTCTCTTGGCGGCGACGGCACCAATCGAGCCATCGCGATGGGATGGATCGACGTGCCATTGATTGCCTTGGCAACTGGTACCAACAACGCATTTGCTTCTCTCGTAGAAGCAACAACAGCTGGAGTTGCTGCTGCGCTCATCGCCGGAGGCGACTTGCCGAATGACACCATTTCCGTGCGATCGAAGACCATCAACGTGACGATTGGAACTGAAAATGCCGGTTTGGCTTTGGTCGATGTTGTCGGCACAAAAGACAGGTTTCTCGGTGCTCGAGCGATCATCGATCCTTCACAATACGTTTTCGCAGTACTGACCCAAGCCGACGCAATCAAAGTCGGCATGGTGGGAGTGGCGGGCACGTGCGACTTCGTCTCCAACAAGGATCCCGTAGGGCTGGCACTCACGTTCAACACAGATGTAGCAGAGTCCCGTACCGTTAAAGCGGTAGTCTCTCCGGGATTGCTTCGAGACGTGTGCGTCGGCGAGGTACGAAGAATTGGGATCGAGGAGTCATTCACCTTTCGGGGCCCGCTCGTGCTGGCCTACGACGGGGAAAGAGAACAGTACGTCTCCGCAGATCAAACAGTTCGTTGCGTGCTCAAACAAAACGGACCTCAACTGTTCGATGTCAATGCAGCAATGCGCACTGCCGCGCAATTCGGACTTCTCCAGGGACACCACACAAGGGTGCTAGCCAATGCCTAAGGAAATCTACCTCGTCAAGGTGGGTATGACCATGACTGAGGGTACCGTTGAAGAGTGGTATGTTGCCGATGGCGAATCAGTCGAACTAGGCGTAGACCTCTATCGACTTGAGACTGAGAAGGTCAACATGGATGTGGAGGCAGAATTTGCCGGCACAGTTCGACACATCGCGCCTGCCGGAGCAACTCTCGAGCCCGGAGATGTGATTGGGTGGATCTACGAGCAGGGAGAGGAAATCCCATCAGAGGTTCCCGCCGGCAAGCCCAATCGAAGCATTGCGGCGGTCGATGATGAACAAAGTGCAAGCGTTTCGACCACAGACGGCCCGGCTCCGACCCAGCAGACGAAGCCCTCTGCCAAGAGAAGCGGCGGACGCATTGCATCGTCGCCAGCGGCGAGAAGATTAGCCGAGCAACTCGGCTTGGATCTCGCCGGCATTCAAGGCACCGGGCCTCGAGGACGAATCACTCGGGAAGATGTTGAAGCTGCAGGCCAACAATCCGGTTCCGATCAGTCCACGACCCTATCGGGAATGCGCAGAACGATTGCCCAGCGCATGTTCGAGAGCCTACAAACGACCGCTCAGCTAACTATGACCATGGAAGTGGACATGGATGGGTGCATTGATCTTCGCAATAGACTCAACGAGCAGTGGCGGGACGATGGGGTTCGGATCGCCTATAGCGACCTAATCATCGTCGCGTGTGCGACATCGCTAAGTCAACATCCTCAAATGAACGCAATTCTTCAGAATCAGCACCTGCACACCAATGAGGAAGTTCATGTCGGCATCGCGGTAGCGTTAGTGGACGGATTGATTGTTCCCGTCATTCGAAACGCTACTGCTAAGTCGTTGCGAGAGATAAGCGAGGAAGCCGCTGCTCTTGCAGAACGTGCACGCAACGGGAAGTTGAGGGTCAACGATGTGAGCGGTGGAACCTTTACCGTCTCATCGCTTGGCATGTACGGTGTCGACTCGTTCACTCCGATTCTCAATCCGCCGCAAACTGGAATTCTTGGAGTTGGTGGAATCTACGACTCCATTCGATGGGAACAGGACCAACCAGTGAAGTGCCGAAGAATGAAACTGTCTTTGACTTGGGACCATCGCGTTGTCGATGGCGCACCTGCTGCTGAGTTCTTGTCGTCGGTGAAAGAACAGCTTGAGCAACCTGAACGCCTCCTCGGAGAAGCCTAAAACTCGACCTCTTCCAAAACGGTGTTGACCTCCTAGTTGACAATCGGTATGTGTTTGAACTAGAATCTAAATAAGAGTAATTCGCAATAGCGTTTGCATTTGGATATGAAGTCATTGAGTGAACTCCAAATCGGAGAAACGGCAACCGTTGTCGATGTGCAACAGAACACGAGCCAAGCCAAGCAACTCGAGAGCCTAGGGCTTGTTCCAGGGACAGTCGTTACTGTCCGACGTTGCGCTCCGTTGGGAGACCCCATTCAAGTAAATTTCCGCGGCTACAGCCTCGGCATGCGCCGTGCCGAGATCGACTGTGTGACCGTTGAGACAAACCCTGCCTAATCAATGACCACCATCGCTTTGGTGGGCAACCCCAACAGCGGCAAGTCAACTCTATTCAACGAACTGACCAAGAGCCATCAGAGAATTGGCAATTGGCCAGGTGTCACCGTAGAGAAGAAAACCGGCTGGTACGAATACGACGGTGAACGCTACGAAGTCGTAGATCTACCCGGCCTGTACAACACCGACGCATCGGATAGCAGAGCAAGCGATGACGAACGCATCGCTGAGGATTACCTATCCCAAAGCCAAGCCGACGTTCTCATCAATGTCGTCGACGCCAACAGCCTACAACGTGGTCTGTTCCTCACCACGCAACTTCGACAGCAGGAAGTTCCCGTTGTAGTCGCCTTGACCATGATGGATGTCGCCCGTCGTGCAAAAGTTGGTATCGATACACAGGTGTTGAGCGAAAAGCTAGGTTGTCCAGTTATTCCGGTCGTAGCCAAGCGCGGCGAAGGCATCGAAGCCCTTTGTCAGTCCATACGGCAAGCTCAGTCAACCAAGCAATCGACCAAGACGCTTGCCGGCACTGAGTTCGAGTTCGTCGATCAAGTCTCTGAGGAAGTGGTGCAGACGACAGGCACGGCCACACGCTTCACCGAAATCGTCGATCGCGTCGTGCTCAATCGTTTTCTCGCCTTCCCGATCTTTCTAATCGTGATGTATCTGATGTTCCTGTTCTCCATCAACATCGGATCGGCTTTCATCGATCTGTTCGATTTACTAGGTGCAGCTTTATTCGTCGAGGGGCCTCGCACGCTTCTATCCGGATGGGGGATTCCGTCTTGGATAGTGGCCTTCATTTGCGATGGAATCGGTGGAGGTATTCAGCTTGTAGCGACCTTCATACCAGTGATTGGTTGTCTGTTCCTGTTTCTGACAATCCTGGAAGACAGTGGCTACATGGGTCGAATCGCGTTCATTCTCGATCGACCGATGCACAAGCTGGGACTACCGGGCAAGTCGTTCGTACCTCTCATCGTCGGATTCGGCTGCAACATCCCGTCTGTACTGGCGACTCGAAGCCTTGACTCCCGTCCGGATCGTGTACTAACAACGATCATGGCTCCATTCATGTCGTGTGGTGCGAGACTCACCGTATATGCGTTGTTCGCTGCAGCGTTCTTTCCTCGCAATGGACAGAATGTCGTCTTCGCACTGTACCTGTTGGGCATAGTGATTGCGGTTGGGTCTGCCTGGACCGTGCGCAAGCACTTGGTTTCATCGACTTCCGTCTCTTTTGCCAATGAATTGCCCACCTACCACTTACCGAATCTTCGTGGACTCCTCACGCACACCTGGCACCGACTAAAAGGCTTCGTTTGGCGTGCGGGAAAAGCTATTGTCGCGGTGGTGATTGTGCTGAACATGGCCGGCACGATCGGAACAGATGGGTCAATCGGCAACGAGAACAAGGAAAACTCGATTCTGTCTGCGATCGGCCGAGTCATTACTCCAGCTTTCCACCCGATGGGAATCGAGAAAGAGAACTGGCCGGCCACCGTTGGAATATTCACTGGCATATTCGCCAAGGAAGTCGTGGTGGGGACACTGGACACGTTGTACTCCCCGCCAATCGATGGCGAGGAAGACTTCGACTTTCTCGGAACTGTTCAGTCAGCGGTCGTCTCGGTTCCCGACAACCTGTCAGAGCTCGGTTCAGCACTCTTGGACCCACTGGGAATCGGAATCGAGAAGGAAGAAGCTGTCGCAGACGCAGCGTCGAGTCATCAGGTCGAAATCAACACGATCATGGCGATGAAGGAGCTTTTTCACGGAGGAGTCGGTGCATTCAGCTACTTGGTGTTCATTCTTCTGTACATGCCCTGCGTTGCGACCATTGGGGTCATTTACAAGGAGATAGGCGCATTCTGGGCGGCATTCAGTACAGTGTGGAGCGTTGTCATCGCCTACTCCGCTGCAGTAACTTGTTATCAGCTCTTCCTGTTGCCGACTCAGCCTCTTACTTCGCTTATCACGTTAGGACTAACGCTTGCAATAGGTGGAGTGGCTTTTGCTTTGTTGATCTATTGGGGCAAACACAAAGCACCCTCAGAAGATCGACTGATCGAAGTCTCCCAGCTTCACTGAGAGTTTCTGTCTCGGTAGTTGATTCCCGAGACCATGCTCCAGCTAATTGATCGATTCTAGGATTGCCGCTGCTTTGGACTTGCCGGTCCGTCGCGCCAAATCCAATGGAGTTTCGCCATTGTTGTCGGTAGCCGAAGGATCCGCACCGGACCTTAACAGCACTTCCAAGTAGTCGATCCGAACTCCGCGCAATGCGGCCAAGTGTAGTGCGGTGCGTCCTTGTGTATCTCGAGCATTGAAATCTGCTCCATGTTCAAGCAACCAAGGAACGAGCTTAGGCTTCCGAAAATTCAGGAGATCCAACAAGGGAGTGCTTCCTTCAAACGTCCAGTTCCAATCCGCTCCGAATCTGTCGAGTAATTCGACCCTCGCTTCGACGATTTAGCTTCGACTTTGGCGATTCCGTTGCCTTACTCGTTGACTCCACCGCCCATGTCAGCCGACACCAACATTGATGCCACAACCGACAGCAAAACTGACGACCCGAATCGATCCAGTGTGACAGTTCCCACCATAGCGAACGCGGCTCCACCAGTCCGGAGCATCGTTTCTCATGTAGGCGATAGCTCTCCCCGCGGATCGAGATCACCTGGCAGTGGAGCAGAACGCGGACCAAAACAACCGTGGCCATCACCTCGTCCCTCAGTGTATTCCCCCAGTCTCCGATCGCCTGGTTGGACGTGATGAGAACGCTTCTGCGCTCGTAGCGTTCGGCGCTCACCTGGAACAGCAGGTGAGCGACGCTGGCCGGCACCGGCCGGTAGCCGAACTCGTCGACGATCAGCAACAGCGGCTTGCCGAAACTTCGCAGGCAGGCATCCAAATGTTCGGTCTCGTAGGCTCGCACAAGTATTAGGCGACATCGGAAATGCACACCCATTCGACCTCAAAAGCCTCGTTTTCGGGGCAAGCGTCCGAGGAAGCTCGGAAACCGACGACTCAGTACGGAGCCGACGCCCCGTCATAAGCGACGAAACGCTCCAGGTCGGCTAATCTAGGCAAACATTCTTGGACTTCGGCAAATCTGTATCTGGACCAACCGTACGACTTATTAGAAGAGTAGACTTTGCCCGCCGAAACCGAACGAACCAGACAATGTGTATGATCAAACCGATACCGCCCATAGCTAAAAGAGCAAAATTGTCTGCAATTGTTGGGTTGAGAGTATCGAAAACGCTTACAGCTCTAACGATCACTCCAGCCAATACAAACACCGATACTAGCAATACCATTGCCCTCGCTCGATTCAAGTACTTGGCGGGCCTCTGCAAAATCTCTTCGCAGTACCGCTGATACCAAACGAAGTTTGACGTTATGACTACTATTACTCCTGCAACAAGAACATAGGCAGCAAATTCTGTAAACACAATACTCCTCGTCGAAACTTACAACTCAAAATAATACAATGACTGGATGAGAACACAACAATAGTCCATAGTTACATAACAAGCTACAGCCTCTCCTAGCAAAAGTCCTATCACAGCACAACCGGGCGACGGAATAGCTAGCATTCGATGAATCACTCGCATCTTCCAGTAGTAGCAATTTCTCCTCTTCAATGCTATCATCCAGCTTTCACCTTATTACTGCCTACAACGAATAGAAACACATTACGATAACTCGAAATTGCCAATTCTGCCGATTCGTACATTACATCAAAAACAAAGAAGAGAATTTCTATAGCGACTCAGCGAGCTAATGGTTCTGATGAAAGTCGTATGTCTTGGGTCGTGAAACACGCCCAATTGCGCAGGCAATGCAGTTGTTTCGTCATCATACCTTCCTGTCACTATCGTTTCAAAGATCCTAACCATGCTAGTCTATCACATATTGTTTTAGCTTTTCGATTTGAACGTCAGTCAAGATATTTGCATTACTTTGGTATCTCATAAGTAACAGACTAGCTGCTCGAGATCTGGCCTGGTGGGATGTGAGGCTATCCACGTTATCCGCCAAGATACCAGGATCGTTGTGCAACATTGATGGAATCAACGATTCAAGATAATTGCCACGACTTTCCTCTCGCATTTGCGAGCTCAATTCGATTGCAAGTTGAGAGTTTCCATTCAGTACTAAATTCTCTCCCATCAATCTAATTGCATGGTCTCTTGTTGCACCATTGCGCACACGTCCAAGCAGTTCAATGGCCGCCTCGAAATTCCGCCGCGCAATGGACACAACTACAGCTGCCTCTGGTCCAATATTAGATGGGTCTACTTGATGTTCCAGTGCCATATCAAATGCAGCTCTTGGATCATATCTGGCGTGAGTACTTAGTGCAATAGAAAAAAGCTCTTGTCGCATTGTCGGGTTGACAATCTGTTGGCTGGTCCGAATCCAATTTAATGCCGCACCCAAGTCAACTTTTGACCAGTGGGTAACAATAGCCTCAGAAACGCTCCGTTTACCTTCGTAGTCCTCTACTCTATTCAACATCTCCGAAGCCCGTTCGGGAGATGAAAGAGCGATGCTTGTCAATGCACGTCTACTGACCAGTGGGCGAAGGTTTGGAGAGACTCCCTCAACTTCATCCATGACTGCATATGGGTCGATATCAATCCAAGCGAAAAGCACAGCATGCTGCAACGAAACACGGAGTCCTGAAGCTTCTATGCGCTCAACAGCTTCCAATGCAGACTCGGGATCAGATCTTGCCCAATTCGACACAACTTGTGTAGCAAGAAATTGCATTCCTTCAGGTTCTTGCTCGATGACAACTCTGAGAGCACGGTCTGGGGTTTCACGCGCCATTCCGTCCAGCAGTAAAGCAACTACACCGAGTCGTATCGAGCTACTTGGAACGTCCTGCTCTATTTTGTCAAAGACCGCAGTGCCGATATCTCTCTCCAATGCGACAGCAATGTTAGCTAATTGGACAATATGTAATGTAGTCAATTGCGAAAGATCATGCTCATACTCCGAAATAAACTCATTCCACGCAGTTTCTGGATCACCGATGCCTTCACTAAGAAATAAGCGATTCAAGTGTAGATCTGAATTGTTCTCCCCCAAGACTCTCTCCACTAATGATTGTCGATCTTCATCGGATAGGTCATCCCGCGACAACAAAATGCCTTCTATAGCTGCTAATTTGTCATAGTCCTCTAGTTCTACCGCATACCGCAACGCTTCGTCTAATCTCAAAATAGACCAAACCCGAAATACTACTTCCAACAACCCTGATCGGGAGTCAGCAGGGAGATTAGCAACACTGCCTAGAGCAGATTCGGGACTAATCAAAGCAAGCTCCTCTACAATAACTCGTTGAATCTCCAGTTGGAGTTGCTTCGAGGGAATAGTGGTTGATTGGGTTAGCAATTCCTTCAATGCTACCTGATTTGGAATGCCCATTTGTATACGCAGAGCAACTTCGCGGGCATGCTCACTCTTGAACCGAAGAAGATCCCCAGAGTCTAGCGAAACTTCTACTATAGAGGTTGCGTCTTGGATTTCAGCAAGTCTGCGGTTCGCTCCAGTCTCCGAATTGATTAGATCATCTTCTTGCACTGATGTCGCCCGATCTTGTCTTGTGCAACCACTAGAAACAAAGCTTGTTATGACAATGGTTAACAAAGAAAAGAACAGAAAACCAATGAAGTGCCCTCTAGACCTGCGCTTAAGAATCGATTCACTCATCACTACTTGCACACTCGATACCGACTGAAACTAGGTTTATCTGCAATAGTTGCAAATTGTGTGTTCTGTTCACTTTGTCGTTGCCAATCTTGGACAACTAGACTTTGAAGTGTTCGATGCTTATTCTCATACGTCATCGACAATCGGCGATCTCTACAGAATTCCATGCTTCGCATATCAATTCCTAATTCGTCGGACAACGCGTATAAACAAACTTGACATCCCGATACAAAACCTTTTGATAGTTTTGTTGTGCCTTGTGGGAAGGCGGGCAACTCTGGGTTGCCCGCATTCCTCCGGCTGTTCTCTCCAAAACTAGGTGGGTTTCTCCACTCGTTCATGTCGATTTCCCGTCGGTGGCGCATCTTGAACTCCATTGGCGACTGGTAGTCCAGCGATGACATGTTGCTTCCGCAATTCGCCCGCTCGCTCGATCAGTCGATCCTCCTGAACATAGTGCTTTACTGCCCAAGATGTACCTCATTGGGTTATTCTGCATGTTCACTGACTTGTGGCAACATCACAGTGCTACCCAGCCAAATATTGTAGTTTCACGAGACGCTATCTTCCGTTCTCCATGTCTGCGACGATGCAATACACACCCCCGATTATTGCGATGACAATACCTGCCCATCCAAAGGCAACACCTATCCCTCCCTTGACGGCAATTCCTGCAACTGAAGCTCCAACACTAGTACCTAGCACTCCAATCTGTACGAGTGGAGGACAATCTGGCAATTCGTCTAGGCAATCGGGATCCGTATCGCTTGGATCGTGCGGGCACTTGTCCTCAAAGTCTGGCACTCCATCGGCATCAGAATCCGGTGTACAAAGCATCTGACCATAGGCGAGCCTATGGTCCCATATTATGCCGTTAAGTGAAAGCCCATTGCCTGCATAGAGGGTACACACCTTGCCTTTGTCCTTTGGACCAAAGGGGTTGTTGTATACCGTACAAAACATACCCTTGGGACAGTCATGGTCTGGGTCATCCGAGTACCAAGGAGGAAATGGATTTGGATCGGACCAAGGAGTCTGTTGACCCACGATGTATGAATCAAGCCAATTCAGCAACTCGTGTCCTTCATGCGCGACCCCGTCGTCACCAAGATTAACCCACTTGCACGCTTTGAGCACACTTCCCGTATTGAGATCAATCTGTGTAACACATTGATAGATACTCCTAGCATGTGCAACTGGTCCCGTGAGCGCGAACCCAAGAACAAGCAGTCCCACCAGCCACAACGTTAATCTACGTTTCATCTCTCAGCACCTCGCATCAAACGGAGAATCAAGCCATACTTAAGCTAAATGATGCATGACTATGGCTGAGTATAGACATTTCCACTAACACTTCCGCGCACAAGACGCTCCCCACAGAGGTCGTTCTTGCGAGATGCTGACTCTGGACACCAGGAAATCGGAACGGGGAATCGCCGATTCCGGGTCTCGATGAGAGCCCTAGGCACCCATCTAAGCCTCGTTCGGAAAAGCTTCGTTGCGTGGTCTCGACGTGCAAACAAACGCAAGCGTGCCAGAAAGACGACCGGGGTTTTGCCACACAGGACCGCAAAGAGTTAGCAATCACAGGTGTCCGTTCTGTTTCTTGATCGGGACTGCGCACGTTTCGCTGGACAGTTTTTGCTTAAGGTTTTCCATCCTACAGACCCAATCGCTCCTCCGTCTCTTCCAGCTCCGCGCGCGATCCTTCTCGTCCCTACCAACAGGCAAAGTCTGGAGCTATTTCACGACGGAGTCGGCACCTCCAGCTACTCGGTGTTCATTCTTCTCTACATGCCCTGCGTTGCGACCATTGGGGTCATCTACAAGGAGATCGGTGCCTTTTGGGCAGCGTTCAGTACGGTGTGGAGTGTTGTCATCGCCTACTCCGCTGCCGTGACCTGCTACCAGCTCTTCGTATTGCCAACTCAGCCCCTGACATCGCTAATCACATTGGGATTAACGCTCTCAGTCAGTGGGGTGGCATTTGCGCTGTTGATCTATTGGGGGAGGCGCAAAGCACCTTCCGAAGATCGATTGATCGAAGTCTCCCAGCTTCAGTGAGAGATTCCGTCTCGGTGTTAGTACTCCGAGACTGTGCTCAATCTAATTGATCGATTCCAAGAGTGCGGCTGCTTTGGACTTGCCTGCCCGTCGTGCTGAATCCAAAGGAGTTTCGCCATTGTTGTCGGTAGCCGAAGGATCCGCACCAAACTTCACCAACACCTCCAAGTAGTCGGTACGAACACCTCGAATAGCAGCTAGGTGAAGTGCAGTCCGTCCGTGCGGATCCCGAGCATTGATGTCTGCTCCGTGTTCAAGCAACCATGGAACCAGCTTGGGCTTGCGAAAGTTGAGGAGGTCCAGAAGTGGAGTGCTTCCCTCAAAAGTCCAGTTCCAATCCATACCGAATCTGTCGAGTAATTCGACCATGTCGAGATCTCCATTGAACGTCGCGGCAAAGCCCACTCGATTCGGGTCAGAACCTCGTTCAAGGAGATACTCAGCCAGTTCGGCGTTTTCAGAGTGTGCTACGGCGTACCGGAGTGCGGTAGCTCCGAAGACTTCATCTCCTTCCGGTATAGGCTGCTCGTGGTCGATGTCGTAACCCTGTTCCAATATGAACTTGGCGCATTCGATCGACGGGGAACCACCCAGCGTTCTCCACATTCCTGAGATGCCCGTGTAGTGAACAGGAGTTCGATTCTCTTCGTCGAGCAATTGACCCTGCGAGCTGGCTTTCCACTCAGCCACAAGTTGATCTACGTTGTTAAGTGCTGCCGCAATGAACGGGTCTGAGGGATCGGAATGATCGTTGAGAACGTCAATAAACCCTTGCTGTGGTCCCATCGTTGCGTAAACCATCGGGACCAGATTTAGCGGACCAGCCGCTACCCTTGAATCTGCACCACGTTCCAATAGCAAGGCGAGCGACCTGCTGTGTCCTTCGTGCTTCGGAATCGTTCGGTGATGTTGGGTAATTCGAGTGAGCGGCGTGTGGTTCGACGCAACGCGGGCTTTCTGGTTCGGATCCGCCCCAGCATCTAGCAAGATCTCAATGCAACTGACATCGCCCTCAAAAGCTGCGTCACACAACGGCTTCCAATGCTCTACGACATCTGGTCGCTCACGAATCTCTTTCCTGAGTGCAACAGAGTCACCCTGCGCTATCGCATTGCAAGCGGGTTTGTACAGAATCGCCACAGACTAGCGAACTCCTAGCGAATGGAGATGGCTTGGGTCGTTCGTTTGCCGTAGGTGAGTCTTCGCCACAGCCACTCAAGCGGACCGTATCGGAAGCGAGATAGCCAAAGTGGACTGTAAATGAGCTGCACCGCCCAGATTCCAAGAACGATCAAGTACAGATGGGCAATTCCAATCTTCCCGAAGAATCCAAATACGACGAAAATCACACCGCAAATGATCGACTGCATGATGTAGTTCGTGAGCGCCATGCGGCCGACAGCAGCGAGACACGACCGGACTGCTGACAAGATTTGCAGCTTGCATATCAACATCACTGCACCGACGTAGCCCATTGCAGTGGCAATCCGGCCAATGTCGTAGGTCCACAAGTAATAGCCCTCTTGCACACCCTGCTCAATGACAGCGAACATTTCCCACGCGTTCACGCTCCATCCAAGTGCAAGCCCACTCACGCACATCACTGTGTAGAACACTATGGAGCGAGATGCATCCAGCACTCGCCATTTGAACAGAGCCATTCCAATCATCATGAGTGCTAGTGCATCCCAAAGGGACATGAGGAGCGCGCTCTTTGTCTGCATTTCAAACGCCAACTTCGCATTGCCCCAGAACGCCGAGACATACCCCGAGCCACGACTTTCAATTTCCACACGAGCTTCTTGGGGATCCACCACACCAATGAGCTCACCGATCTTCTCCAGTTCATCTTCGTCAATCTGAAGTTGTGCTTGCAATTGAACGTCTTCGTAGACTTGATGCTTATAGTCGACTAAGGCACTAGCCCCTAGACGCAGCAACACCAGAAAGACGAGAATGACCCCCGCCACAATGATGGTCTTTCTTGGTGTCCAATCACGAGCGAAGTACAGTATCAGTCCTGCTACCCCGTACAGGAAAAGAATGTCGCCGAACCAAAGGAGCAAGTAAGCATCAACCATCCCGAAAGCAATCAGCCAAAGGGTTCGGCGGTAGTAGATCTTCGTTGCAAACTCAGCCCGATCACTCGAGACCAACCGAGAGGTAAGAAGAACCACCCCTGCTCCGAACAACATCGAAAAAATCGCGCGTTGCGACCCCTCGACAAAGACTAATGACGCCTGCCACGTAATCCAGTCTGCATTGGAAAGCGGGCCCAATAGATCGATGTCAATCGATGTGTGCCAGGGCAAGGCGAAGAGGAGTATGTTGATGGTGAGGATGCCAAGAACACCGACTCCTCTGAGTACATCAAGCGAATCGATTCGTTCGTCTGTCGAGACGGGGCCGAGACTTCTCACGGATTCGGGTTCAGCTTGCGCGGCTTCAGCGTTCATGTCTTTTTCGCTCTAGTTAGCTCGATCAATGTCAATTGCACGAATCACGTTATCCATGCCATTGACTCAAACGTTCCAGTTGCTCCACATGTTGTCCAACGTGGCTGGAACATCTTCCCGGAAATTGCGCGTATCCACCCAATACTGATACATTGGTCCAGGACCGTGCTGCAAGTCGTCGAAGTACGAGAGACCTGCTCTTTGATAGTCGCACGGAATCACCACACGCACAACAGGATTCTTCATTTCAGCCGAATGATTCACGCCGGCGGAGTGGAGCATGCGAGGATGCCAAAAAACAACATCTCCGGCCCTGCCTGCGAATTCAACCGGAGTCGTGTCGCGCAGTATTTGGTCGCGTGTCTCGGCATAGGGAGCCAATCGCGCCTCGGTCATGATGCTTCCGTGGACCATATCCCAACACGGATGCAATCGAGAGTGAGAACCCGGCCACACCGCAAATCCACCGCAGTGCGGTGGGACTTCGTCAGCAAGAACCATGGCGGATAAATGCGATGCCATATAGTCACCGTGCGGTCCGAGCGACCAATTTGCCGATGAAGGTTTCGGGAATATCGCGTACACGCCACGAACTCGCCGCGCAGGTTCGATAGGTGATCCCAGTAGGTGCGACGCGAGTTTGAGAATGGAGGGACAATTCGCGATTCGATCAACTAGAAACGTTTGAGTCCCTATTCCTTCCGCGCCACGCGAGCGCATCTTCCAATTGCCATTGTGCAATCGACCAACCTGATCGACGTACTCCTCAGTCCATTTCTCGTGGGGAGCATCGGTCCAAGTGGCAGGTTCATTCCGATCCAGGATGTTGTCGGGAACGTTGTCCCACATCAGATCAATAGCTTGCTTGAAGGCTAGCTGATCCTTCACTAGTCCTCGTTTGACTAGGTAGCCGTTCTCAACAAAGAAATCGATCTCGTCGCGAGAGAGCATTTCATCTCCATTGAACTCGGGCGGATCGCAATAGATGGTGGGCTCACGAAGCGAGACATCCTTCGCAATCCCACGCGCAGTTGCGTGACCTTGGTTGTATTCCTTCACACTGGTCTGCTCTTCCGTTGTCTGGGCACAATGCTATCCACACCGGACTTGGAGCGCAATTGGAGGGTGCATCGGCAACTCGATTGCAATGCTCTATGTCAACGAGAGTTGAACTCAGGCAAGAGACTCGAGCCAGTGAGCATGGTTCCCCAGGTCGGACAGAACTCGCGTCAGACTCTCGATGGTTAGAGAGTCAATCGTTATGTGTCGTCTTCTAGTTCGAGCGACCGCTTGAAGTGCCTGCGTGCGGATAGTTCGTCGCCTGTCTGTTCAAAGATCTGAGCAAGATTGTGATGCGACAGTGCCATATTGGGAGCACGTTTGTAGAACTTGATCGCGAGGTCAAATTCGTCGAATGTATGGTAGACAGTGCCAAGGTTGTAGGAGGCCAACTCGCTGTCGGGTGAAAACTGCAAAACCTTCTCGTAGAGGCGTTTGGCATCTCGGAGCTTGTCGTTGATTTGGAGCAATCGTCCTAGATTGATGTAGGCATCAGCGTTCTGACTGTCCAGAACGATCGCCTGACGATAGGCCGCACAGGCCTGCTCGGTGTCGTTTCGCTCCAACTCCATGCCGATGTTGAACCAGTCTTCGCTCGTGAGAGTTCGATCTTTGAGAAGCTGTTCGAAGGACGAGCGCTTTTCCGGTTTAGGGAACGACTGTATCTCGGCATCGAGTACTTCGACCTGTTCGTCGAAGTTGAGATGGTGCTGACCTGTTTCCGGACTCCAAATCTCCTCGTGCTCTTGGACAACCACATGCGACCCGTTGGCCCGAACACGAACGGAAGACAGGGGTTGGTGGGCGTCCAAACGATTCGCCAGCGATTGCATGCCTTTCAGAATCTTCGCCAGCGAAATGCCTTCTCGACGCATATTTCCTATTTGACGAAGCACGACAACGTCTTGAAACGAGAACACGTAACCGCTTTTTCCATTGCGTGTTGGATGGACAATCCCTAGACGGGCAATGCGGCGGACCTGTGGTTCGGAGAGTGCGGCGTAACGGGCCGCTTCTCTCGTGACGAACGCTTTACCCCTTAGGCTGGTAGATTCAGCGCCGGAGTCTGGAAGGTTTGTTGTCGTCTGTGGCATCTATGCCTGCCTAATCAGCAATTCCGTGCTTCGATGTCGATAGGTGCCATCCAATGGCTTCAAATCAACACAATATGCTGAACGCTTGTTCAACTATTTGTGCTTCCTACATTATACGACTCAGAATCAAACAAGTCGCATTTCCGAGTCATTCCACACGCTGGGTCTTGAGCCCACGAATTAGCTGTTCCAACTGTACGTCATTGACGGGCTCAAACCCCGGCAGTCTGCATGGTGGACCCCACTCTGCCGACATGTCTGCACGAACATAGTCGTTGATGCACATTTGACCGAGATTTCCGCGACGAGTGTCAAATCGAAGCGTTACACCTTGTGCCAGTCCAACGCACTTTCTCTTCAGTTGAACAAGATACTTCTCGCTTTTGTCTCTCATTTGAATCAGAATGAAACGCTGGCTGAGCACGTCGTACTCTCGTATTCGACGGCTATCGATGCATCGTTCCGTACGCGAGTAGTCGTCTTGAGTTGCTTCGTAATCCAGAATCTCCTGGAGCGAGCTGAACGTCTCGTCCGAGTCTTCCTCGTCGGACTCCGTTTCGCTATCGTTAGAAGGCTCTTCCATTCCATCTGAATCCGTGTTTTCAGACGCCAATTCGATGGTTGTCTCCTTATCGGAGTCTGATCCGTGTTCCTCTGCAGACAGTGCAGGTGCGGCGAAGATCACCAATACTGCAATCACACTCCAAGTGCATGTATTGGCTGCATGCGTAGTTCTAGCTGTTCGCAAAATCCGAGCAGCTGAGAGTGTGAAGGATTGAAGCATTAAGTATGGGCAGCTGAACGTGGAATCCCGCTTTTTGCGGTCTAAGTGCATGGTACGACAATCACACTGCCTTTGGATTGCATAAATCGAACATCGCTGGCCAGTGAGTTGCCACGCTGGATCGTGCTCAATCACTCATAGGCAGAAGAACTTCGTGACCCTGCAATCACGCCATCTCGTTCCAGACTGTCGATTTCACCTGCGTCGTAACCGAGTTCTATCAGAAGATCCTTCGTGTTTTCTCCTAAGTCCGGGGCACCATACCTCTGCTCAGTCGGGGAACCCTCAAATCGGGCAGCATTGCGTGCCTGTCTAATGCGTCCGGCTTTCGGATGCTCCAGCTCGATCACAACTTCCGATGCCTCGATCTGCGGATGGTGAATCATTTCTCGACGTTTGAGAACCGGCGCACACGGCACACCCGCATCGTCCAGAATTTCGAGCCATTCAGATGCCGACTTCTCGTAGAGCACACTCTGGGTGAGTTCCAACCGATCATTCGCGAACCGGTCTCGACCACTGGGAGTGTTGAAGCGTTCATCCGCCAACCACTCGGGATGTCCAACGGCATTGCACAGGGCTTCCCATTGGGCGTTGGTCATAACCGAAATGCTGATGTAGTCGTCTTGAGTCTCATAGATCAGATCAATGAATGTTGCAGCCCGTTCAACTTTCGTCTCGTTGCCTACGAACGTCTGGCTACCCATGTCCGACGACCACATAAAGGCCACGATTGAATCGAGCATTGATAGTCGAATGTGTTGGCCTTCACCGGTTCGCTCTCGGTGGAACAATGCCGCGGATACGGCTTGGGTTGCCATGATGCCGGTGAGCTTGTCAGGCAGGATCGTGCGGATCAGGCGAGGACGAGCTTCATCGGATCCGGCCTGGACAGTCGTTAGTCCTGATAGCGCCTGAATGATCGGATCGTAGACTGGTTTGTGGGCTAGAGGTCCTGTTTCTCCCCAGCCGGACATCGAGAGATAGATGAGTTTCGGATTGACACCTCGAAGCACAGGTTCGTCGATGCCCAATCGTTGCATGACCCCCGGTCGAAAGTTCTGTACAAAGACATCCGCAGTCTTGGCCAGTTTCAAGAGAACATCGCGACCCTCAGGCTTCTTCACATCCAGTGCAATGGATCGTTTGTTGCGATTGTTATTGATGTAGGTAGCAGAGAAGGAACGTATCCCGTAGCCCGCTCGCCGTGCATGGTCGCTCTTCGCAGGTGCTTCGACCTTAATGACATCTGCTCCCTGGTCCGCAAGGAGCATGGTTCCGTAGGGTCCCGCGATCATCGTCGTGAAGTCGATGACTCGAATTCCGTCTAAAGGTCCTGGCATAGGTGGGTCCGATGGTTGGATGTCGAAACGACGCGACATATTGAATGTAAGTCGCACTCAATATGCGATTCATGCTAACTTACGCAATCTTTTTGCATCGATGCTGCGAGGGGCATTTATGAGTTTCAGTCAGCGAAACATTCAGACAAACGGACTGTCCATGCGTATCACGGAGGAAGGAGAGGGTCCTTTGGTCGTGTTGTGTCACGGCTGGCCCGAGTCCTGGTATTCGTGGCGCCACCAACTACCTGCTCTGGCGAGTGCAGGCTATCACGTCGTTGCTCCAGATCAACGCGGCTACGGCCAGACCGACAAACCGGAGTCCATTGATTCCTACACCATCATGCACCTTGTCGGCGACATCGTCGGCCTCGTGCAAGCGCTTGGTTGCGAAGACGCTGTGGTTGTCGGTCACGACTGGGGAGCACCGGTCGCTTGGAACTGCGCGATGATGCGACCCGACATATTTCGAGCTGTGGCTTCACTCTCCGTGCCTTGGCAAGGCCGCGGTGCGACACCTCCTTTGAAAACAATGAAGCAATTATTCGGCGATAGGTTCTTCTATCAACTCTATTTCCAAACTCCCGGAGTCGCCGAGCACGAGTTTCAAAACGACATCAAGAAAACGATGCGAAAAATGCTCTTCGGTGCCTCAGGAAGCGTCAATCGACGATCCATGGTCGACGGCATCGAATCGGTTCCCAACAAGAGGGCTTTCATGCTTGAACGAATGCCCGATCCCGCAGACCAGCTACCCAACTGGTTGACCAGTGAAGACATCGACTACTTCGCCAACGAATTTGAAGGCGCAGGATTTAGAGGCGGACTGAATTGGTATCGCAACATCGATCGCAACTGGGAGTTGGGCGCGGCGTACCAAGGCATGAAGATCAATCAACCAGCGTTATTCGTGACTGGCGAGTTCGATGTCGTACCGTACAACGAGCAAGCCAATGAACGCATGCTGGACGTAGTGCCCAATCTTCGCGTACCGGTTGTGCTAAAGGGAGTCGGTCACTGGACTCAACAAGAAGCTCCCGAGGCGGTCAATGATGCGTTGATTGGGTTCCTGGACTCGCTCGACTAGAGAAGATCAATCGTCAGGGGTTCCCGTAGCGGGATCCCTCATTCTGCGCAACAAACGATCAGGATCAGAGTCCGGATTCTTGGCAATTGCGCTGTCAATCATCTTGTCGTACTTTGGATCCAAACGTTCAACTTTCGATTTGCCGGACAGAACGATATTGGGTTGAGAGACTATCTGCCGAGTTTCCTGAGAACCACAGTGCGAACATGGAATGGACTGCGGCCGGTCTGCAATTGAAACACGCACCGAGCTGATCTCTCGACACTTTGCGCACCGAAACTCATACAGAGGCATGGTTAGAACGCATCAGTGACTAGAAGATGATCGGAAGTATCAACTCGCGTATCGAGCCCATGCGTCAATGAACGCCTGCACGGTCTGATGGACGCGTAGAAGCCGAAAGCGATCAACGGGCGAAGAGAACTTCAGGATGTCGTTGTCAAGTGCAAATCCAATCAACGAGGGTAGTTTGCCAACCTTGCGACGGCGCAAGTAGAACCGCCATTGCTTCTCCGACAATCGAAGCCGAATCCCGATGTTCCTGAGATCGTTTTCGTTGGCTGTTTGGATTTGTCCAACCGAGAAGGCATCAAACTTGACGATGCGGTGTTGGTCTCCCACACTGAAAGCGACCTGAATATCGGCGCTGCCCAACTTTCGAAACGCGGCCTGCCGGTTAACACTTCGTTTGGCTTGCGACAACGAATCAAACGGATGCATTTCTACGCTCTCTCATACGTCGTGGCGACGCGACTCGAAGCATCGAAGAAGAATTGCATGGTCTGGTTGTAGCGCACAAACAGGTCCTGCCGATATTGATCTCCATGCGTAGAGTGCGCGATTCCTTCTTCCCTACCCAAATCGAGGGTGTTGATTGTGTACTCGCCAACCGCATGGCCATTCGTTCGAATGTTGTCCAGCATTGCCTTCCACTCATCGGACGGCATTTCGATGTAGAAGTCCGCCTCATCCAAATCGGCTTGGCTAGCTTCCTTTACCGATTCGCAACCAAATCCTTCGAAGTCAACACGAAACAACTCGTTGTCGACTTTGAGTCCAACCAAACAGTCACATCGACCGCTACCGGTTCCTCGGTACTGCTCACTGGTGTTGAACACTTCCCGCACAGCCTGAAGCCATTCGACTGAGGGGAACAGTAGTGATGTCGAAGCCACTACTTCGCATCTCGTGGACGATACCCAAGAGGTAAGGAGGCTGGGTCTGCGGGAAGTTTCAGCCACCTTCGAAGTTCAAGATGCCTTTTTCGAAAGTCATCCATAAAGTCGAAGAAGATCGACATGCCCTCCTTCCGAGCACCTGCCACTCCTCCTCCAAACACAATTGCCAAAGCCTCGCGAAGCACCGGATCTCGCAGATCTCGGTTGTGCATGGCGACCCCAATCGCGACCATAGTGGTAATCGCGTTTAGCCGCTCATCATCATGGGCAATGCTGTATTGGAGATGATCCAAGCCGTAGTTCACCAGCCTCGAGACATCCTGAATGACGTACGAATAGATCACTCGTTCCGCTTCGTTGTAAGCATGACGAAGCAGATATTCGCACATGGTTACGAGAAATAGTCCACGGATCAAAGCAAGCGCCGAAACGGTCTCCGTCCACCCACCTCGACTCTCCAGCAAAACTCGATTGACCTGACCCATCGGCTCAAGACCCAATCCCCCGCCATTGATCAACGCCCGTTTGCGAAGGGCTTCGTAGCGACGGGCTGCATCCAAGCTAGCAGTCGCTAGAAACTGCTTCACCTCGTGATAGCCGTAGGACATTCGATGTTGCCAACTCGTAATGACCTCGATATCGGTGTTGGCGTACTGGGAAATCTCCGTGCACACCTGACATATGGCCGTCTCTACGTCGTCCGGCAGCGGTTGAACGGTCGACCACGGCACATCGGTGGCAGGCGCCCATCGACGTTGAATTGCTTCTTCGTACAGTTGAGCCGCGCTGGGTGCCCATAGCTCTGTCTTGGATGTGACGGAGTATCCGATGGGCAATGCGCCCTTAACGGGTATGGCTCCACGCGGATTACGACCTTGATCATCCCATCGCTGAGGGATTTCCCCATAGATTCCGACGTTCAGGCTGTCAAGTGTTAATCCCTTTTCACCGGGTAGAACACGAGTGCCCCACTCACGCGATTGGTTCATCCATCGGTATTGCGGTTCCGGATGAACAACCTGTTTCGGAGTCTCTCCGATTTTGGTTGCGGACACCGTATCAGTGGTCTGTTTTGCCATTCGCTACGTCTACTGTCGGAATTGGTGAGTGCACAACATCACTGAAACACCGTACATCGCCACGGTACGCTGGACTTTGGGAGTCAATCAGGCGGCAGCCTGTTCCAACAAGTCGGAAAGCCGAGATCGTCCATTCTCAAATCGCTCTCCGAACCCAGCTGCAATCACGCGCTTTCGGTATTCGCGCAATTGGCGTCGGCGAATTGCGATGAGCTTGTTGTGACCCTCATCGAACTTGTCCTTTCCCCCGCCGAGCAAAATGCATAGAGATTCCGACGTTTGCGGGATCCTTGCGGCAGGATTGGCCGCATCGGAGAGCATTCCTACTTCTGCTTCGTCCAGATAGCAGTGAATTTCCTCTCTTCGCTCGGGTGCTTGCTGCGACATGTAGCGCAAATGCATCACTCCGAACGCTACATGGCGAGCTTCGTCCTGCGCACATAGCCGATAGATGGTCTTTTCGGCATCGTTGTAGGCCATCAGTTCTCCCATACGAAATATGGTGAGAACTGCACCCTCTCCGGAAATGTGAAGCCGCGCCGACATTTCTGTGAAGTCTCGAGACAGGTCAATGCCGCCGACGAATCCAGCTGTCGCGCCGGTAGCTCGCATCAGTCCGCCGCCGTTGGCCAAGGCCCGTTTGCGGAAGACATCCATGTGCCGGGACTCATCCATGACCTGGGCGAGCAACACCTGACGCGCTTCAAAGAAATCAGGCGTAGTACTGGAGATCCATCGGGCGGGAACGTCTCCAGCAACAAACTCGACCTCCGTGAGAAACGTGCACATTTGACATTGCGCTTGCTCAATTTCATCCGGCAGAGGCTCTATGGTGTTCCAAGGAACATCGGTGGCCGAGCTCCACTGCCGTTGAAGTGCTTCCTCGTAGAGAAACGAAGCGTTCTCGACCCAAATATCGCTCTTGGAACGAACGGTGTAAGCACCAAGTCGCATCGACTCCGGCCGTGGTTTGGATCCACGTGCACGCCCAGTGAGGTTGTCACTTTCAATAGGTGCATCGCCGTAGTCGCCAACTTCAATATCGGCGAGCGTAAGCCCGTATTTCCCGGGTTCGGCACGGGTGTTCCACGAACCATGTTGATCCATCCAGGATAGATCGAGTTCGACTGAATTTTCTTCGGCCTTAACTGCCTTCATTTGTGAGCTCCTGTCGAAAATCCAGGCTCAAGTTAGGACGAATTTTCGACAACTCCATTATAGAAGCGTACAACTGACGTTGCTTGTCAAAATTCGTGTGCGCAATGAACCCGTGAACTCATATGTGAAGCGGGTGAGTATGGATTTGGAAGACGGTGTTGCGGCAAGAGCTTGGGTACGGATTGGATGTCGGTCGTCAAGTCGTTACTCGGACCAATTTCTTCGGATGCACAGCTTGGCATCCGACCTCCCAATCATCGACGATCTGCCCCTACCGAAGGCATACCGAAGTCAGCCACGTTCGTTAGTCTGTCGTGCCAACTCGCTTGTTCCACGTTTGGACCTAAGGAATCACTCTTCAGTCAGCCACTCGCCTTTATTGAGAAGAATCAGTCCGTCTCGACATTGAATGATGAACCAGATCCACAGACCAATCAGGATGAACAGACCAACGATCACGATTAAGAGCAGCATCCCAAGCAAACCCACCCAGAATGCCGTCCAGAACAGCTTGATCTGGTTTTCGTAGTGATACTGAAGGAATTCGCTATCGGTAGTGTCTCGAGCGGTGTATGCCCATACAACGGCACCGATTGCAACGGGCAGCCAGCCGACTCCAGCCATGAACATGACATAGATGGCCTTTGCATTGAATGTGTCGTGTTGGACCACAGAGTCATTAGCCATTAGGTTCTCCAAGTTGTTGAAGTTTCTAATCGAGTTAAAGACTACTACTGATCGAGTTCGTTGTGTCAACTGCGTCTGACGGAGAGCAACGACAGATGGCCGCTGAACTTGGGGACAAACACGAGGATTCCAAGCTCGACAAGTGTATGGGTGCAGTAGCCGATTGACCACTTGGTCGGAGATTCAACTCGTGGGCAGGAGTTAGATCCACAAAGGCGACTGTGCACCGCGAGCTACTACAGATTTGAGATTCACTATCGCTGTTCCACCAGTACTCCTTAGTTGCCATAATGGAATCAGTCTCCAGCGACTCGAATACCTCGTTCGGTGAAGTTGAAATCCCTCAAGCCGTCGCAAATCACGCGAATGACCGTTGCCTGCGGAATGCTCGCCTTCGCGACAGCTTTCGCGGTTAGTGCTTCCAGTCAGGACACGGACTATCTCGACTCCGTCACACGCGAAGCGGTCGAATCGTTGAAGGCCGAAGTCGCAGCTACCCCAACCGATCGAGAGACTGCTCGTGAGCGGGCTCGCCTAGTGTGGACATGGGTGAATGCCTATTCACTCGAGGGTAACTACGTACCGGTCAATCTCACCCAGACCGTGTCCAATCTTCTGAGCTATCCGCTTCCTGCCGGCAATGCTCGTTACCTCGAACTTGACAACTATGTGCGCGAATTGGCACTTCATGAGGCCGACCCAGGTGCTCTGGGCACACTAGTTGCGAAAGGCGGTCCTTTTGAAGCCGCGAGTTTCGGAACGCTCGAACAGACCTATACGGTCGGGAATCGGCCAATCCAGGTTGGAGGGGGCTTTCTTGTAACCAAGCACTTCATGACCAACCACGGCATCTACCAAGTTAACGATCCCTCAGGCGACAACTACCTAACGGTACGTTCATCCAATACCGAGGTGGAGTTTGAATTCGAGTGGGTCAACATCCGAGGAATGCATGGTGGGTTCCGCAGACCCGCACCGACTTTGTTTGCACGAGTAGTCGGCTCACAACTGAATCCTGGGGATACCGTCACAGTCACGTACGGAGACACGACTGAAGGCGGACGAGGACTGCGGTTTCCCACGATTTCGAGTGATCGAATGCCGTTCCCGATCTATGTAGCACTCGACAGTACTCGCCATTTCCTATCTCTTCCCATTCAGCAGGTTGAAGTGATCGGAGGTAGGGTCGCTGGGGTACATGGATTCGTTCCATCCATCGTCAAGTCCGGAGACCCCTTCACAGTCTCGATTCGTGCACAAGATGCGTTCTACAACCGTGCAACCGGTGAGATGCCGGCGTGGGTCGTCGAGAACGAAGACGAAACCTTAGCCACGATTGACTCTGGTTCCAATGCTATTCACACGATCGAAAAAATTGTGCTCACCGAACCTGGTGTTTACCGATTCAAGATTCGTTCCAGCGATGGATCGATTAGTGGAACTACCAATCCGGTTCTCGTAGAGGAAGACCCTAAGCGTCGCATTTATTGGGGCGACACACACGGACACTCCGGGTTCGCCGAAGGAATTGGCAGTCCCGATCAGCTCATGCGTTGGGCTCGAGAAGATGCACGGTTGGACTATGTGACTCACTCTGAGCACGACATTTGGATGGACGACTTCGAGTGGAACGTATTGAAAGACAACGTGGAGCGCTATAGCGAAGAAGGCGAGTTCATCGCCTTTCTCGGTTATGAGTGGACTGTTCGGAAGTTTCAGGGCGGACACCACAACGTACTCTTCCGTACAACTGCCGACCGAAAACGAATCCCGGCACAAACCCACGGAACTTTGTCGAGACTGTACCAGGGTCTTCGAGAAAAGCACCAACCCAACGATGTCGTCGTCATACCTCACGCCCACCAGCCCGCCGACTATCGCATGAACGACCCCGAGCTCGAACCCCTAGTCGAGATCATGTCGCAACATGGAACTTTCGAGTGGTTCGGACGGATGTATCTCAACCACGGCCATCAAGTCGGATTCATCGCCGCCAGCGACGACCATCTCGCCCAACCAGGTTGGACCATGCCTCGTGGTGGATCGCTATCGCAACAGACTGGCCTCGGAGCACTCCGAGCAAACACCAAGAGTCGCGATGCTTTGTTCGATGCGATGAGAAACCTGAGCACCTATGCTTCCACCGGCGATCGAATCATTCTTGACTTCGAACTGAACGGAGGGCAGATGGGTCAGCGCATTCCTTTCGCCAGTAGTCGTCAAATCAATGGCAGAGTGATCGGAACGGCACCGATCAAGGACATTGCCATCGTCAAGAACGACGAGGTGTTCTGGGAGCGCGACTACTTGATCGATCAGAATGCCGGCGAGACTTCCGAACAGACCTACCAGCTCGTGTTCTATTCCGATTCGGAGCCGGCGCACCCAATGGACAATCCGAGGGGCAGGAGGCCGTGGCGAGGAACGGTTTCACTGTCTGGGGCGAAGTTTGCTGGACATCGAGAGGTGACTCCCGGCGCGCTTGAGATCACCAGCGAGTCTCAAGCAAACCTGAACGTGATAACGCGGGGCAATGTCCGTTCAATCACCGTGGATTTGGAAGAAGTTACAGAAGAAGCTGAGATCCGACTGCAGTTGCGCGAATTAGCGGAGACAGGCGGAATTGCTTCGTACCGAGCGAACACACCCCTACCCTCAGTCAACCTGAGCTTCCAACTGTCAGAATTGACTGACGGTTCTGACCGCAAGGAATTCAAAGTGGACACCTATACCGACCACATTTCGTTGCGACGAGTGCACGAGTCGGGCGTATGGGACGTGCAGTTCGAGGCGAAGGATTTTGGCACTCGACAAGGCGACTACTATTATGTTCGAGTCCGTCAAGCCAATGACGCGATTGCTTGGTCGAGCCCAATATGGGTCGGCGGCTACCCGAAGCAGTAAGGATTCTCATGGCGTTCACTATCCACCCCAAGCTCTTGAGCGACTGCGTCTACATCGGCGAGCAGCACCTCTGCCATGTTCTACTCATGAACGACCGACGTTTTCCGTGGTTGATTCTCGTGCCCAAGATCGAAGATCTACGCGACTTTCACGAACTTCCGCTCAATAGCCGAGACGACCTCTACGACGAAATCGAAGGAGCGTCGAAGACGTTACAGCTGGATTGCGATGCGCAAAAGCTCAATGTCGCCGCATTGGGCAACCAAGTGCCGCAACTTCACATCCACGTGATTGGACGACGAACTGACGATGCAGCCTGGCCCGGGCCGGTGTGGGGAGTCGGTGAGCCTGTTCCCTACGAAGTCGACGAGCTCGACACTTTCTGCGACGAGCTACGAGAGTCGCTGGGGATTGACGGCGACGAAGACTACTAGTCGGAAACCTCCGGTTCTTCGTCAGTTGTGACTATGATCGAGCCGTCATTGGTTTCCTGACTTTCGTTCTCTTCCACGTCGGGAGCAAGTTCTCCGATCTCCTTCAACAGCTCCTTTCCGACGTATGTCGCGAGTGCGTATTGACTCGGGTGTCGATCTGATGTTGCCACCCAATCGTCCGTCAACTCCAGGTGATAGATCGTCAAAGTCGTAGGACCTTCGTCGTCTTCGATTACAAACTCCGCCGTTGGCTCAACATCAGAGATGTCGTCGTCGCTGAACTCGAAGACGCTAATGGTCTCAAAACGGTCTATGAAGCTACGAACCTTCGACTCATCAAGTTCAGATTCGGGATCCGCAACCCAAGCTTCCTCCTGATTCGTTAGTGTGTAAGCACCTACTCGTTCGAGCTTCGCGATCGATCCTTCCGAACGCAACAAAGTCTTGTCGAGCCATGAAACTGGAGTTGTGCCAGCTTCGTGGTTGGAGAATTCGATCGCATAGACGGGACCGCCTGACGCCTTACGAGCATGAACTCGCCGAAAGCTCGGCGATGTCCCCAGGTATACATCGGCAAGAGACTCCTCTCCCGCATAGATGCTGACGTGCTTTTGAAACGATTCCTCGGTGACTTCAAATCGCTTCGCCGTATTGTCACTGGTCGCAACGGGCCAATCTCCACCCGCAGTTCCGAGTCGTTCCAATACCCGATCCAACTTTCGTTGATCCACGGGATTGCCGTCGGCTAGCCGCCAGGATTCATCTTCGCGGGTGAGCTCGATCGACTCCTCCTGGCTTGCAACGGTCACTCGATCAGCCAACGAGATGTCGAAGTCTAGAAATGCCTCGGGTTCGTTCGCGCCGCCTCGACCAAAGATCCAAATTGCAACCACAACCAGCAGCTGAACGATGAGAATTGCCGCAAGAGTGTTCTGCTTCATGACTGCACTCCAAACCAACTTGCATGTTTGACTCTGCGTTGCTTGCGGAGAAACGCATTGATGCCGAAGACGATAATCAGTCCTGCTGCCGCCGCAACATAGTTGCCATACTCAAAGACCCGAGTATTGCCAGCAGTCATCGGAGGTAAGGTGCGATTGAAGTGCCCTCGGCTTCGAATGGATAGCAGGGATGCATCTTGCATGGAAACATCGACCAGGTTGGCTATGAACTGGTAGGTGTTTACATACAGCGAGCCACTCGCCGAACTGATCATACGAACGGACTGGTCCGATACAAACTCCGATGAGCCGATCACAAAGAGACGGGTGGATTCCGGAGATCGATCAATCACCGATCCAACCACACCCAACGTATCCACGTCTTCTTCCTCAACCTCCTCCGGCAACTCGCCTTCCTCAGAGATGAGGTTGGTCTCTCCCGCATCTGATCCTTCAGAAACCTCGTCCGAATTGGCTGACTCATCTGTAACAGGATCTTCGCTTGAAGATGCTTCCTCGTCTTCGGGCAACGCAGCGGCTTGCTCATCTCCCTCTTCGTCTGCGGTGCCAGTCATTTCGTCTAGTTTCGCAAGTTCCTCTGAGAGATCAATGCTCTCCTGTTCTTCAAGCTCTCGGGCACGTTCCCGAGCCTCCACAAGAGCTGGCGACTCATCGAAATAGCTTGTAAACGTTCCTTGAATCGAGACCGCCAATAGCTTGGGTCCAACCTCTCCCTTAGGATCATAGGCCGACACCGATCCATCCGTTATCTTCGGCATGACATCTGGAGAAATCTCCGTCCAGCTGTCTTTGGAACTCTGCAAGAGGTCCGAGACCTCTCTTCCATCGTTGACCATCTCGTCGACAAAGATTGGAGAGCCCCAGGAATAGGTCAGTTGATCCAAATCCTGAACAGCTGGACCGGAATCGACGAATCCTTCTCGTCGAACATCGACGAAGAACGGATAGTCCAGCATGCGAATTTCTTGGAACGTGAACCCTCCCGCTTCACGCACAACTGGAATGGGAAAAGCGGAATTCTGCGGATCAAGCACCATTGATTGATCAATGGTCACACCGTTGTGCAACAGCCAGTTCTCCAACCCCGTGAAATTCGGAGAGGCGTTGAGAGTCTGTGACACCAGCACTGTTTCGTAGCCACCCGCGGCGACAATCACCGTCCCGCCTTTCATCAGGAACTGGTCGATTTCAAACACCTGTTGTTCGCTGAGCGACGAAGGCGCAACGACAACCAGAACATCGACGTAATTGGGAATTGCTTGTCGCAAGGTTGTACTCTCGACATCGAAATTCGTGGTCAGGTAGCCCCGCAATTCGTTGAATTGACTTCCGCTGGGCCGCTGGCCCATGTATTGGGGCGGTGCTGGTGTCGGCGCATAGAAGGCAACCGATGTCAGCAAACCCGTGGCAAATCGTTTGAGACCTTCCTCAAAGATCCGCGTGAACCCTTCTTGATCCAATGAATCCGGTAGCCCCATGCTGACGACTGTCTGTCCGTCGGAGAGGGTCAAGTAGAAATAGAACCGATTGGAGTCGAACAGACTTGCCGCCATGGGTCGAAAGCCGAAGTTCTCGGCGATCTCCTGGGCAACAGCTCCGCCGTCAGCTTCTGGATCGACGATGCTCCAGGTGAAGTTGTCGTTCGACTCGAGCTGAAGGTTCGCTAATGCACTAGTCAGAGGTTCTCGAAGTTCCTCCAACCTCTCTGGTAAGCGATCAGGCGACGAAATATAGCCTGTGAACGTCACCGGCGAGGTCATGTAGTCGAAGACCGACCCGCCTCCTTGAAATCCAGCTAGAACCTTCTTGATCGAACGAGTGATGTCGTACTCGGGATTGCGAAGCCGCACCGTCAGGTCGGATTCGCTTTCCGCCTTCAATTCGATTAGATCTCGAAATCCCAATACTTCGTACTCGTCTCCATATCGAATGAGAATGTCGAAGTACGAGTTGACGAGACTGGTCTGGTAACGATCAGCGATTTGGAATGCGACGGGGCGTATTCCATATTTGGTGTTGGCCTCGTCTTCCATTTCGGCGTTGGTCGCGGGATCGACAAACTCGACGCGCACCAGATTTCCACCGACCACCGCGTACTCTCTAACCAGATCACGCAGTTGCGGCACCAGGGGAGCTAGCAGTGGATGCGTTTTGCTGCTGAAGTAACCTCGAATGAGCAAGGGCTCGCGAAGCTGATTGAGCTGTTGAGTAGTTACCCGTGAAATCGAGTATTGGCTTCCCTTCGTGACATCCCAGCGAGCGGCGGAAAGGGTGCCGACCCAAATGTTTGCGACCAGAAGGTTCGCCACCAGCAAACCAGACACGATAAACGCCTTTCGGTGTTTGGAGGGGTCTGCATCTTCGGCCCACCCGAGCGAGTTCAGGACCAAGACGTTGAGAATTAGAAAGACGACGGTTATCGATGCATAGAAGTAGAGATCGGACAGATCAAGAATGCCTCGAGCGATAGACTCGAACCGCGACCCAGATCCGATTTCGCGCAACACCTCTGCAACGGTGTTGTTGACCAATCCGGTCACAAAATCGCTACCGAACATGTAGAACACCGCACAGACGAAAACCGACAAGATGAGGGCGACTATCTGGTTTTCACTTCTCGCACTGACGAACAGTCCAATGCTCAAGTACGACGCACCTAGCATCAGTGCCGCGAAGTAAGCCGCCAGAACAGGACCCCAATCCAAGTTGGCGATGGCTGATACGGTTATCGGGAGTGGCAGTGTGAGCAACAGCGCAATTGCCAACAGTGCCCAACAAGCCAAGAACTTGCCAAGAACGAGCTCCCACCCTGTAGCGGGAAGCGTGGAGAGAAACTCGATTGTTCCGGTTCGTCGCTCGTCGCTCCAAACGCGCATCGTCAGCGCGGAGGTCAGAAATATCAGTAGGACGGGAAGCCACTCGAACATCGGACGGACATCGGCTATGTTTCGCGCAAAGAACGCTTCGCCCCAGAAAAAAACGAACAGTGTTACCCCGAGATAAGTGGCAAGAAACAGGTAGCCGATGGGCGATGCAAAGAAAAGGCGAAGTTCCTTGCGGGCTACTTCAAATAGACGCTCGAAATTCACAGCTTGCCCCCTTCGCTGACTGCTCTAAACAGCGCTTCCAAGTCGCGTTTCTCGGGTTCAATACTGCGAACCGTGACCTCTGCAGACACTAGTTGGCGAACGATCGCAGGGATGTCGCTCTTCTGCTCAGGGTCGACAGGAGAAAGTAGCAAACGTCCGTTCAGCTGGGAGACTTTGGTGTCGTCGCCCAGACAATTCCGTACGTCTTCCACCGCAGAATCGGTCGTAAGCCAGCACCGGTTGCCGTCTTTGAGGTTGTCGAGCAGTTCATCCACCGCAATCACTCCATCGCGCATGATCAGAACGCGATTGCAGATCGCTTCAACCTCCTGCATGATGTGAGTCGACAGAACAACCGTTGCGTTCTTGGCTAACTCCTTGACCAGATCTCGCATGTGCTGCGTCTGCGAGGGGTCGAGACCAGTTGTAGGCTCGTCCAGGATCAAGGTTCCTGGACTGTGAAGAATGGCTTGGGCGACTCCCACACGCTGCTGAAATCCTCGAGACAAGGTGCCGATGGTGTCGAGTGCTCGTTCGTTGAGATCCGTGCTCTCGATGGCGCGTTCAACGCACACTCTTCTCTCCTCTTTGGGAACTCCACGCACTGTTGCGGCAAACCAAAGATAGTCGATGACCGAGAGCTCGGTATACAGCGGCCGATTTTCCGGCAGGTAGCCCAACTGAGCTCGAGCATCGGTCGGGGATTGTTGAACATCAATTCCATCGACGAAGGCCGAACCCGAGCTGGGTTCGATGTAACCCGTCAGAAGCTTCATAACCGTCGTCTTCCCCGCGCCGTTGTGGCCGAGCAATCCGACGATTTCGCCCGAAGATATCTCGAAGGAGACATCGTCGACAGCGACGATTTCTCCGTATCTACGAGTCAAGTGTTCAGTGCGCAACACTTGCAGTTCCTCCTAATTTCGCATGGCTGTGGGAACGCTATATAGATTACCCATGAAGCTAGTGTGGTTTCAATACTCTGATGTTGAAATGGTCGCAGGCTCAAAGCTGACCTGTTGCTCAAGTTTGACATTACAGAGAAGACTCCAGCAGTCGAAGTCTCGTACCATTTCTCCGAGATCCGCGGTGTTCACGGTGAAGCGCACATTCAAGCCTAGGAGCCAACAGTGACCCTTTTCATTCAGTTCGACTCGTCGTGAGTGCTCCCCCCAACGCCACCTTGATTGGAGTATCTGGCGGTGCGATGTCGCTTCAGACTCCTGCGCTCATTTTGGATCTTCCATCGTTCTTCAGGAATCTGCGGCGGATGCAGAACCACTGCGTTGCCAACGAACTCAGCTTCCGCCCGCATACAAAGACACACAAGTCCGTTGAGATCGCGAAACTACAGATTCAATACGGCGCAACGGGAATCTGCTGTGCCAAACTGGCCGAAGCAGAGACTATGTCCCACGGCGGAATCGAGAACATCTTAGTGACATCTCCCGTCGTCACCGAAGCGGGTATTCGTCGTGCGATCGAACTTCATAAGACCACATCGGAACTATTGCTCGTCATTGACAATCCTGAGGTCGCATCCCAAATTGACCGCTGCGCGAAAAAAGCCAATATCAGAATCGATGTCCTACTCGATCTGGATCCCGGGATGCACCGAACGGGAATTGAACCCGGTCCAGCCGCCTTGCGATTCGCTCAAAATCTCCAAGAACGATGGGCGGGTCTGAACTTCCGCGGTGTGCAGTTCTATGCAGGCAATCTCATGCACGTCAAGAGTTATTCGGAACGGCAACAGAGATATTTCTCAACGCTTGAGAAGCTTCAGGGATTTGTGGACAAACTGCATCAATCAGGGATCGAATGTCCAATTGTCAGCGGCGGCGGAACCGGCAGTTACGAGTTCGACTTCGCTTCCGGGATCATGAACGAACTGCAGGCGGGATCTTACGCGTTCATGGACAGGCAATATCTCGAAATCGAAAGCGCCAGCGGATCCTCCCTTGAGTTCGAGGCCTCGCTCTACGTTCAAACTACCGTTGTGTCTTCCAATCAACCTCTGATGGCAACCACAGATGCCGGGCTCAAGTCATTTTCGACAGACGACAAGGAACCTCTCATAGTCGACGGAGCTCCTCCAGATAGCCGCTACTCTTTCATGGGAGATGAGCATGGCTGTGTCCGATGGGATGACTCAGCATGGTCACTAGAAGTAGGAAATGTGGTCAGAACCATCGTTCCCCACTGTGACCCAACCATCAATCTCTACGACAACATTCATGTGGTTGAAGACGACAAGCTGATCGACATCTGGAGTATCGACGCTCGCGGCCACTCGTTCTAGACAAGCAAGCGTAAGCTACCGATTTGAGGCTAGACTGGGTCCTTGCCATTTACGGTTGGTTCACGGCTCCACCAATCTCGACACACCTCAATTGTCGAAAGCGCACGATCCTTCGGCAATCCCAGCATGATCACAACCGCCTGTTCAAATTGATGCCTGACAGGATCATCAACGAGTTCGACTGCAGGTTTCAGTTCCAAGTCTGAGAGTTCGTCAAACTTAGCCGCCGCTTGATCCAATTTGCTATCAAGTAGCCCCAAAACATCAGCTCAAGACGCTGTGCGAGCATCTTCCATTTGTACTTGTGAAGTACCTTGCTGGAATCGGTGCCCCCGTGCCTTCATGAATGAACAAACCAACTCTCTGACTTCCGAAGGCCATCTACAATTCGATCGAGGTGTCACAGTTGATCGTCTCGCTGACTCTGAGACATACGGTTCAACTGTCAGAGATCACTAACCATGCCCAATCTCAACCAACTCGGGCTCCACGAAGAAGTGCTCTTGCTGGGCAAGAAAGACGATTCAGGAACCTTCTACCACATTCTGTTTTCCCTCTATGCGGTAGCCGGTGGAATACTCATGGAGCTTCTCCTAAACGAACGCATCCGGCTCGGCGGAAGCGAAGAAAAGTATGTGGAACTGGTGAATTCCGTATCCATCGGGAATCCCTTGCTCGACGAGTGTCTACAAGCGTTGTTTGGGTCAGAGGAACGAGTTGAACTGAAGTCCTTGGTTGATCGCATTACCTCAGTCAAACCGCTCTTGCCACGAGTTGAACAAGGGCTTTGCGATCGAGGCATTCTGGTTGAGAAGGAAAAGCGAGTATTGCTGTTTTTCTTTCAAAAATGCTACCCACTGGTCGATCCCGCCCCAAAGTACGAACTTATCGAACGCATACGCGAGGCGATCTTCACCGACAGCACGGATGTCGCGACTCGCACTGCAGTAGTCGTAACGCTTGCCAATCATGCGAATCTCCTACACAGGATTTTCGGCAGAAAGTCTCTAAGACAACGTAGGGAGCGAATTGCACAAATCTCCGACGGCGACGCAATCGGCGACGCGACTAAACAAGCTATCGACGCATTGCGAGCCTCGAGTGAAATAGCTATGGTCACCGCTGGGGTAGTAGGCGCGGCCGGCGTCGATGGCGGAGGAATATGAAAACGGTCTCTCTTCCCACCAACGGATTTGGATATGATTCAAGAATACGTAGTCGCGAGATGCCATCCCGAAGTCCAGCTACAGTTCCAAGTCCAAGAAACAAGTAGTCGTCCCGCTGACTTCGAGACATACGGCCTAGCTACCGGAGATCACCAACAATGCCTAGTCGCAATCAACTCGGGCTTCATGAAGAAGTACTGTTGTTGCATCTGAACGACGACAAGGGTACCCACTTCACAGCGCATACAAACTACGCAGTGGCAGGCGCCATTCTGATAGAAATGTTCCTCAACGAACGTATTCGACTTGGTGGACGCAAGAACAAGCTCGTTGAGCTCGTGCACTCCGCTTCTCTGGGCAACCCATTGCTCGATGAGTTCCTGTGGGAGATACGTGACGCCAAGAAGCAGTCTCGGCTTCAATCTTCGCTAACCCGAGTTGCCGGGTCACGGGACCTGGTTCAACGCGTCGCAAAGGAACTCTGCAACCGCGGCATTTTGCGTGAGGAGGAAAAAACCTCACTTTGGATCTTTCGGCGAAACGTCTATCCACAGGTCGATCCCGCGCCGAAGCGCGAGCTCATTGAACGCATGCGCGAGGCGATCTTTACGGACATTGAGGAAATCGAACCCCGTACAGCCGTGACAGTGACCTTGGCGAAGAGTACGGAAATACTGCCAGTCATTTTTGACAGAAAATCCCTGAAGTCGCGAAAGAAACGTATTGAGCAGATTGCAGAAGGAAATGCCGTTGGCCACGTAACGAAGGAAGCCATCGCTGCATTGCAAGCAGCAACAGACGTATCAACCGCAGTAATCGCCGCGGGCGCGGCTGTAACGACCACTGCTGGCATGTGAATACATGTCGAGTTGCTTGATCCGTCGGCTCTGAGACAAGTTTGGGCCTCTGATCCCTCAAAGAACTTACATGCCCAAGCTCCTACTTGATGTGGGAAAAATCAATTCCATACCCAATCAAGCACAAATTGCTCCGTGCGGACCAAGCAGGCAACAATCGCGTTTGAGTAGATTAGAGCTTCGAATTGCACTCTGTCGATTAGATCAAACTAAGATCCTGCGCGGATACTGGGGCACCATGTGACATCTAAGGGCTTGGGTCGTGTCGCAGAGTTGGTTACCTGCGCTCATTCTTGCATGGCTTTCTACAATTCAAAGCCCAATTCGCAGTTGTCCTACTCCCCTGTGCTGAGGCACGCAACTTACCTACACCCGTTCTAAACCATGTCCAATCACAGTCAACTCGGGCTTCACGAAGAAATGCTGTTGCTGGCCAGGAAGGGCGAACAAGGTTCCTTCTACTTCGGAACTCGTCCCCAATTCCCGGTGGCCGGTGCGATTGTCATGGAGTTGATCCTTCAGAACCGGCTTCAGCTTTGCGGGCGCAGGAACAGATCGGTGGAAGTCGTGAACCCTGCATCTCTAGGTGACCCATTACTCGATGAGTGCCTGGGAATGATTAGCGTCAAGAGGCCCGTTGGACTAGCAACGTTAGTGCGCCGAATCTCATCAATCTGGCATGTTCTGCAACGAGTTGCGAGAGGACTCTGCGACAAAGACATTTTGCGTGAACAGAGAGAGTCTTTTCTCTTCATTTTTCGTTACACGGACTTCATTCAAGTCGATCCAACTCCGAAACGCCAACTCCTCGAACGATTGAGTCAAGCGATATTCACCGAGAGCGAAGACATCGATCCTAGAACCGCAGTGATTGTGTCTCTGGCGAAGAGTAGTGATCTACTGGACAAGGCAATCGACACGCCGCTCTTGAGAGTTCATAGAAAACGCATCAAGCAAATTGCGGAAGGAGAATCGGTTGGCAAAGCGACCAAGGAAGTCATTGTCGCATTGAGGGCCGCCGCTGCTGTAGCAGGAGCGGCCGCTGCCACAATGATTGTGACAACCGGGAGTTGAATTGGGGCTGAGATTTGTTCCTCGAATCTTGCGAACAACAGTTTCCATCTGCGACAATTGCTCTCTCAAAGTCCTTCTGCGACTGAACCATCAAGACGTTTGAGACACTTCGATACAAATGTATTCAAACACTGACCTTCCCATTCGTCCCGAGATGCGGGAGTCGCATCAAGTCGTGTGGGGGCAAATCGGCAAGACCGGCTCGTACTGGTCTGGACGAGACCGGGTCTCAATCGTCCACGAAGCCAGAGCTTCTCTTGAGTGTGCTCTCTGCCTGCAACGCAAAGACGCACTCTCCCCCAACGCGGTTAGCGGCGACCACGACAGCCCCACGGATCTAGCTTCTCCGGTCGTTGATCTCATTCACCGGATTCGTACCGACCCTGCTAGATTCACAAAGTCTGTGTTTGAAGATTTCTGCTCCTCACACTCGATTGGCCAATACGTCGAATTAATCAGCGTTGTTGCGTGTAGCGTCGTTGTCGATACCTTTCACGCTTCTCTGGGGCTCGAATTGCCCGCACTAGCAGAAGGTGATGCAACTGAACCGCGTGGCGAAGAACCTGCACTAGTCGAGGATGCTGGTGCGTGGCTTCCTCTGGCGCAACACGAGCAGTCGCGAACAGATTTGGGCTTCCGACGCGTTCCCAACATTCTCCGAGCTATGGGATCGGTGCCCTCTGCGGTAACTCTCTTCTTCACTTGTTTTCGCCATCACTATTCAATGATGGGTGTGCCGCTTGATCTCGCCCAGTCGCAAACGGAATTCATCGCTTCGAGGGTGTCTGCACTCAATCAGTGCTTCTACTGAACGAGTTCGCATGCGTTGATGCTCCGTGCGAGCAGCCAAGGAGAAGGTTTTGACGCGAACCTACAAGCAGTTGTTCAAGCAGATCTGGATTCAGGAACCAAGAACTCGCAACTGTTGCGACAACTGACCGAGTGCACCATCGAGATGCGGTGGGACGACCTTGCCGAGTACCGTGAAGAAGCGGTGAAGCAATTAAGAGCGCAAGGTGCTGTTGACGCCTTGGCGGTCGCCAGCGGATTCAACGGCATCACGCGGGTTGCCGATGCAACCGGCATTCCGATCGACCACTACGAGGATGAGTTGGGTCGCCAGATTCGACAGTCCACAGGCATCGACGCCTTTGACTATGAGGCCAAGTCAGCACGTTACGGGTAGCGACTCTACCGAACAACTACCCTACTCCTTCAAAGAGAGCTAGGACTTCGGACCCACAAGCCGTCGTAGTTCACTGACGATCTCAATTCGATCAGTCGCTTGTGCGATTCGCTCGATGTGCCCCCAATTCGTTTCATTCGGCACGGCTCCAAGCTCGAGTAGTCGTCTTAAGCTCTTGGGTCGCCACACATGGATTGCATAGCCAAGAGCACTCGTGTGGTCCTGGCCTTGGAGAACACTCCGATCTCCTTCGACTAAGTGTTCAATCAACTCGAGGTCCTCGCGAACTATCGCAGATTCCAGCGAAGGACTAGCGCCATGCTCGATGAGGTCCTCCACAATTGCTAGGTCGCACTCCTGTGAAAGCATGTGCAAACATGCCGTCGACAACGCCGTCTGCCCGTCTTCGCAACGAAGATTGGGGTCCGCTCCCGCTCGTAGCAGTGTGGCAACAGATTCAACGTGACCGTTGTGGGCGGCATGGTACAAGGCCGTGCGACCACTCTGATCAAGTGCGTCTACTTCTTGAACACTAGTGTCAATCAACTTCTGAATCGCTTGGTGATCGTCCAATGTCGCCAATGTGTGAAAGTCGATTTCTGCGCCATTGCTGCAAAGCAATTCAACGACATCGTCGGCTGGAGCTTGCTTCCAGGGTCCTGCATGCGTCGCATGCTGGATGGGAGTTTCCCCTCCATGGTTGAGAGCATTTACATCCGCTCCCTGAGCGCACAGCCATGCGGCAAGTTCGTAATTGCCCCGTTCCGCACAGCAATGCAACGCTGTATCGCCGTCTTCATTGGTAGCGACAATCAATTTCCGGTCGGCAGTCAGTAGCCCCTTTGCCACTTCGTTCAACTTCAACATCGCTGCCGTGAAAACGTCTACGTTGACCCCTGAATCGACAATCTGCATCACGATTTCTCGATAGCGGTCGGTTCTCCCCGAAAATCCGTACATCCCGATGAGTCTCAGTATGCGATTGGCGGTGCCATCGGAAATGGCTTGCCAATCCTCCACACTGCTGACTTCATGCAGGAGGTTCGACTTCTCGTCTGACTGTAGGGCTGCGTCGATACGAGCAAGAAGGTCGCTACTCATACTTGGCGAGCTCAGTCAAGCGAAAGTTGCGAAGTAGCTACGGTCTGATTTCGTAGTAGGAATTTGTCGCGTTCTCAAAATCAAGCTTGCGAAAACGCGTGAAACCAGCATCAGCCGTCATTTGCCGCGCGACCTGCTCGTTGAATCCCAATGTGCCTAGCCCAGCTCCATTGGGTACAGACATCGCCGAAGACATGCAAACGAGTAGCGAAAACCCGTACATCAGATATGCATTCGGGTTGTCGTACAGATTCTGAGCAAAGGTCGGAAACGAGCGAATGTCTGAACACAGCCATGTTCCATCTTGTGGCAGTGCGTTTCGGATGTCTTGGATCATCCGATCAGGAAACGGGACATCGTGCACAACATCGAATGTGCAAACTAGATCAATGGTGCCGTCGTTCGGCAGGGCGTTCTCTCTTACGTCACATATCTCGACATTGGCCAAGTTTTCAGCAGCAATGTTTTCTCGAGATCGCTGCAAGGCATGCTTGGAGATTTCGTACCCGACAAACTGCGAATTCGGATAAGCACGCGCCATGTGGATGAGCGCTATGCCTGCTCCGCAGCCGACATCCGCCACACGAATTCCTTGATCCAATGCCTCACAGATTCCATCGAGTTCCGGAAGGATCTGAGATGTCAACATAAAACGAGGAACGAAGTTGTTGAGGCTTTCAACGCTGGCCGCGCAAGCTGGACCATGGTCGTCGTAGCTCAATCCCAGTCCGGTTCGAAATGCTTCAGGCAATTTGTCGACCGCTGACTGCACAGCGACATACGCCTCGAATCCGGATGCGAAATACAACGGATTGTCCTTGTCGCAGAGGATGAGCGCTGCTTCGGGAGAAACGGAAAATTGATCGGTTGCAGCATCGTACTCAAGTTGAGAGGCGCAGGCTTGGTGTCGAAGCCACTCGCGAAGCCACCTTTCATTGAGTCCAGTGCTTGCGGCAAACTCATTGCTAGTGGACGGTCCCGCAGTCTCGCAAAGCAGTGTAGAGACCGAGCTTGGACCCCACGTACGAGAGACTGCAGTTCATTGCCGCTGCGATATTGTCGGCAGTCTGTCGAGCAAACTGCTGAACCTTGTCAGGATCAAGTTCCAATGGGCTCCCCCTCTAATGCAGACTGATAAGTGACGGTTAGACTAGTCGTATCCGATGACTACCAGACGATCGTCAAGCTCATTCTTGTTGTCAGGTGTCTTGGGAACAGCTTCCTGCAATAGATCACCGACATGGGCAAGGCAAGTCAGAAATCCTTGCAATGTCTGCCGCGATTTCACGTGACTCTTGAATTCTGCAACGATCGCTTCCCAGTCGCTGTCAGGAATCTTTCTGCTGATTCCATCATCGACGAGGAATTTCTACGTAGCGTTCGGCTTCACTCACAAATATCAAGACTCCGGTATCTGCATCTGTGTGATGCAGGTTCTGTTCCAAGAATTGTCTGCGTGCCATGTTGGACGCACGCCAGTAGCGAACGGCTCGTGGGATCAGTCGGGATCGAATGGTCGAGATTTGCAGTACTAGCCCGACAACGATGAACACTCCCAGCTGGCCCCAAACGGTCCACTCTACAGACAAGTTGGTCAAGTAGAGAAGGCTAGGTACGACGAGCGCAATCAACGCCGCCCACAGCAGCGGAATGTATCGATAGCCATCGCTGCTCGCACACAGAACGGTTACCAGTTCTGCGTTGGTGCGGGTCTCGACTTCCCGAACTGCTTCGGCCAACTTTGGCCTGATCTTCTTGGGATAGGAGACTCATTGATCACCTCGGAGTACAGTTGTGCTTCTACCAACCACCGGAAGCTCCTCCGCCACCGAAACTACCTCCCCCTCCGGAGAAGCCACCGCCGAATCCTCCACCGAATCCGCCGCCCGATTGGCTACCGCTGTGCATTGCATGACTGGCGAGCCCTCCGAGCAAGAGTGCGGTTCCCAACCCACTGCCACGTCCCTCGCGACGCCCGCCACGGGCCATGCGAATGATCAGCCAAGGGAACCACATCAAGAGAACGGGCAACCACACAAGATATGCGAAGTAGCCACGGTGGGGCTTTCGCACTCGAGTCTGAGAGGGTGCGGGAGTGTATTCGCCTCCCAACGCCTGAATCACAGCTGTGACACCCGCCTTGATTCCCGAGTCAAAGTCTCCGGCTCGAAAGTGCGGTTGCATTACGCGCTGCAAGATGTCGAATGCAATGACGTCCGGCAGGTCTCCTTCAAGACCGTAGCCCACTTCAATTCGCATTTTTCTTTGATTGGGGGCAACGACAATCAACACTCCGTTGTCTTGCTCTGCTTGACCGATTTGCCATTCCCGAGCAAGTTCATTCGAGTACTGGTCTATTGACATGCCGTCGAGCGATTCGACGGTCGCCACTACGACTTGATTGGTAGTGGCGCGCTCGTGCTCTTCGAGCTTGGTAGTGAGTGCGGCTTCTGTGGATGGAGAAATGATGTTGGCTTGATCGACGACTCTACCGGAGAGATCTGGGAATTCAGCCCCAACACCGAGCGTCGCAAGCAAAGCTACTGATACGAGTGCTCCTCGCCAGTGAGTGATCATCAAAACTCTACTTTGGGAGCTTCTTCCGCACCTTCCGTTGCTTCGAATGTTTCTTTCAGCTCCAAGTCGCCGTAAAGCATCCCGTGCCAAATCTTGCCCGGAAAGGTCCGAATCTCGGTGTTGAATTGCCGAACGGAATCGATGTAATCGCGACGTGCGACCGATATCCGATTCTCGGTTCCTTCCAACTGAGCTTGCAGCTGAAGGAAGTTCTGGTTGGCCTTCAAGTCGGGATATCGTTCGACCACAACCATCAGACGGGACAGAGCACTGGATAGTGCGCCTTGCGCAGCTTCAAACTTCTGAAGCATGGCGGGATCGGAAAGCGAATCAGCGGAGATTTCGAGTTTCCCAACCTGCGCTCGAGCCTCCGTCACTGCCTGCAAGGTCTCGGTCTCGTGTGCCGCATAGCCTTTGACTGTGTTAACCAAGTTGGGCACCAGGTCGGCCCTTCTCTGGTACTGATTCTCCACTTGACCCCACGAGGCCTTCACTTGCTCGTCGAGTGTGGGAATCTTGTTGATTCCGCACGATGACAAGATCCCTGCTAGGGCGATGATTCCTACGATTTTGCACGCAGTTGCGAATCTATCTCGAGTCAAGACACCTCCAAGACATCCATCGAATGTGGGTCGCTACCTCGGAGATTCTAAGTGTAATTCGTAATCCGGGTTCCAATTCGCATGGTCAAAAGCGTGTTTGACCTGTAAATCGAACCTATGGGAACAGGAAAAAACCTAGGTGTCAAGACTAAACTCGGGTCGAATTCACTTACTGTTTATTTATACAGCATTTGAATCAGAAATGCAAGCTACTCTCTTGCTGAAATCAACTCGACAATTTCGTGCTGCCAGTCCAGCGCTTCCTGGTTGTTCGTTACATCCGAGACGAACTCCTGACCGCGTCCTGCCGAAATCAGCCTTGTACACCCAATCCATCGACTCGCTCTGGAGTGATAAGTCAGGCCAGCCTCACGCAGCCAACTGGGGACGATCCAGTGACTCACACGACTATCGTCTTCGGTCAATCTCAACCTAGGCGAACTGTGCTGAGCTGTTGATCCCTGACCGACGTACAACGTATTGTTGATGTTCCACTCTCCGATTGTGTGCGGATGTTGGTGAGTGAATCCCTTCGGCTGTGCTTGAAGACTGGGAGTTGGGCCAAGACGGATAACTTGATCAACCCGAAGATAGCCGTATATCCGGTGGTGAGGTTCCTTTCTCGGTACTTCGCTGAAAAGCCCAAAGAAAAGAAAGGTCGATCCCTCGTCTACTCCATTGTTGTCCAAGTGCGATTGAGCCGCGCCTGACTGCCCGAATGCACACTTGCCGTTCTCAAACATTGGATCGTTGTGGCACAAGTCGGTGCCGGTGCGATTCCCCTTTGTTGTTCGCTCAACCAGATCTCCCAATCCCAAGTCCTCATAAGTTGTCGATGATCGATTTTCAGTGGGAATAGGAATGCTAATCGGCCGTCCATCGATAATTGGAGATGGACAACCGCCGCTCGAGGAGTCAAATCCCTTTCGACTGAACACCAATCTCACAGCACTTCGCACTATCAGCGAGCGTCGCGGCTATTAGACCGTTATCAGAACCGAAACACAGCCGAAATAGCGCAGTGGTCCGGGGATTCCGCTACTCTGGGACCTTCGTTCAAGGTTCCTTCAACAAAAAACTCCGATGCCAATGAATCTGCAACGATGTGATCGATAAGCTGATCGTAGCGCTCGTGACACTTGGGTTTAATCGGTGCAGTGAGCAGAGAAAGCGGTTGATCTGTTGATGAGAGGATCTTCCAACCCCAATCATCAGCGACACTCAGATTTCGATTGAAGTCTCCCAACACCAAGAACGGCATGCCCTCCTCAATACGAGCATCGCGCCACCCGGTTAGCAAATTCATCTGTTCGCGCAAGATCCTGCACGATCTCTCTCGACCCTCATCCTCGTCTTGATCGCTACTCCAACATCCAGATTTCAAGTGAACGGCAAGCAACCGCAATTCAGTCTCGCCGAGCAACGTTATGTCTACACCCCAGCGATTGTCGTCAGTGTCAAGTGATAAAGACTTCATATCGTCGTTCCGTCGATACTCCACTCCCTTGCGAATAGCAATACCTGTCGCTTGGTGCTGCAAAAATCGGTCGGTGTACCCCCAGCACTCACGAGTCGTTTTCCGCTTGGGTCGTTTCGACATCTCGACGTTCCAATCCTCTTCGTAGAAGACTCGATGAGCTGCCGCAGCGTCCTTCACCTCGGTGAGCGCCACGACGTCAAACTTCAACTCGTTAACAAGATCGGTGATGTTGTCGTAGTCCTGTTGAGTGCGGTAGATGCAACCCTCTTCCTCGTTGGCGTTCAGGTGCTCCTGAGACCATGTAGCTATGTGCAATTCGACGGCCGATGCGGCCACCGAGAAGCAAAGCACTGTGCTCAAAAAGAACGATCTTGTCTTCATTTCCATTCCTATTGTTGCTTGTCAGCTCTGTTCATGTGGTTGTAAGGTTTCGGTTGACTCAGTTCGAATCGTCGCTGTCGGCGCGCCTCCAGCGAACGGCATCGGCGTAGACGTATGAACCATCGGTGCGATTTGACACGAGTACGCTTGTTGGCCCGGAAGCAAGATTGAATGTTCCAAGTTTGTTCCAACCGATGATTGCCAATGAAGCATCGAAGTTCACCACTTGCTCGAAATTCTCCTGAACAATGTGAATTTCATACTTCCCCTGCTTTCCCCACGGTCGCGATCTTGCCGTTACTTCCCCAAAGCTCCGGCCGTACACTTCCTGAAACCACTGAATTTCGCTCGGATCAAGCGGCATGTGGTACCCCAGCGTCCAATTGTCCGATTCGGGTAGATCGGCTTCAAAACTCGCCCAGGCGACCTCACTGGCCTCAACGCCGACCGCCGTTGTCCGTCGGTATTTGCCATACGCGCCGTGGGTTTGTCCGCGCGACCAAACTTTCGGATTCGCCACAAGCATGTCGTAGCGTGGGATCCCTCCGTCAAGATCCGGAGTCTTCACCAGATCTGGACGAACCATACGGATTAGTCTAAAACCGCGATAGGGAACGTCGACGTTCGCAACGGTGAAGGCATCGTCAAGATCATCAATGACAATGTCTTGGGAATCGTCAGCTCGACTCGAGACGTAACGTCCAGTGACAGTCTCACTTTGTTCCGTACCGACGGATCGCTCGACCACTGAAGGTATCTGTACATACCACATTGTGCGGTTCAATGACAAATAGGGCTGAATCGAGACGCTCTCCGGTTTGACCTCGGAGGTGAATGTGACTTGAACGCTGGATTCGGGCGGAACATACGCAGACTCGTTGACACTGAAGGCGTAGGTCGCTCGGGTGTCGAGGTGCTCCCATTGCCTCATCAGACGAGCCGAGAACACCCCAGGAGCTGCTTCGTTGTTCCGAACACTCACAAGCGTCCTAAATTCGGTCTTGCCTTCATCGTCTACACGTTCGTGAACGCTGATTTTCTCCACAGTCAGACCGGCTAACTTCGTGCCGAGCAACCAGTTCTCCAGCGACTGTAGAACCGGTAATTCAAGATCGGCGGCAATAGATGAGACATCCTCGAGCGTATAGGTCTTGCCGCGATATCTGTCGAGAAGTTCCGCGAGAAAGCGTCCTGTGTCTTCTTCACCCAGGACGTCGTAGAGCATTAGAGCGAGGACGCGCGCCTTCATTCCCAGCACTTCCCATGATCGCTGGACATCCAGATTCTGATGAACTTCGGTGACTGGCCGGGACAGTGCGTCCCATCCCGACATCCGACCGTCAAACATCGTGTCTGAGAGGTAGGCCATGACGTCATCGACGGGGGCTCGGACCAGTCTCATCGTCCGAGTAGTGAGTCGTTCCATCAGTCGTTCCCGGTGAATCTCCAGTGCCGAAAAGTGGGAGCGGGACGCCCAGCCGTACACATCGCTCCCACCCATGAAGAGCGATCTGGCCAATTGTCGAACAACGATATCTAGTGTTATTGCGCCCGGACCGTATGCCTGAGTTTGGAACGATGTGAAATTTCGCCACAACTCGCTTCCGAGGCTCGCTCCAAATTCGTCATTCTGCAAGTACGCCTGCAGGTAGGTCAAGGTTAGACTGCCAGCAGTTCCTCCCCAGGCGGCCATGTACTGCTCTTGCTGTTCGATGAACTTCTCTAGTGGAGCTTTGACTAGCGACCACTCTCGGAACATGCCGACACCGGGCGAGGACATCACGCTACCCAGCGGCCACTCACCTGAGTACCCGCGCAACGTACAGGGAACTTCGACCAGCGTGAATCGACTGTACGGAAAAGACACTTCAGCTTTGTTGGCTCGGTCTAGATACGGATCAATCAAAGCTTTGAGTTCTTCCGAACTGGCGGAGACCCAATCGAGAGCACCTGAATGATTTCGGTGGAGCATGATTTCGAGCTCAAGATCTCCGATGTCAACGCTCCTTTCTCTCAAACGGACCTGCAAGCAGCGCGAAGTTGGGAACGGGCACCGACGGAGCCACTCGAAATCGACTCGTAACTTGATCAGATTCCAATTCGCTTCGTTCGGGTGCGGCAATGATCCAATCAGGCGGAACGGACACCTCCAGATCCACTTGGAAGAACTCTTGAGGTCGGTTCGCATAGTCGCCGCGTCGGGCATTGGAACCAGGAATGGGAAGCCAGTTGCTAGTCGGCATTAGCGCGACGTAGGACGGGTCGAAAATGGATGCGTCTCGTCCAAGTGCCACCAAGGGCAACCCGTACTTCCTCGGTCCTCGCCAGAGATCCAGCGCTTCCTCCAAAATAGCCGAACTTCGTGTTGGGAAGTCCGCTTGCCACCAATTCAACTGAAAGCACTTCGTCGGGACGAAGTGCCGTCTCCAGAGGGATGCGCAACAAGCCATCGGCAAACTCAAACTCGTCGGGATGATCTCCAGCAACCTTGAGGGATTCAATCGAGAATCCAGGATTGAAGCCGAACAAGAGCTCTTCTACCGGCTCGCCTGCTCTTCCAGTCACCTGTAAGACGATGTCCAATTCAAGCCGTTCCGAAGGAAACAAACGAACTGAACCCTCAATCGACTTCAAGTCCAGAACAGCATCGGAAGCGTGCCTGCCATGTACTTCTGCCCACCTTTGATGCTGCTTCTGCACTGCCACTTCTTGGAACACAAGCACACCAATACAACTTGAACCAGCCAGGAACCAGGCCAAGACCCACATCCACGACATCGGAGGGCTGGATTGATCGCGTCTAGTGCAAATGGCTATGGATAGTGCGACTAAACCAAATCCGCAACCGACGATACCCAATCGATGCAAGTACAGAGACCAGTTCTGGGAACCAGGATCCAGCAGTTCGGAAGGTAGGCTCGGCACCAAGGGACCGATGGCCGTGACCAATCCAACATATTGAAGCGGGACGATTGACCCGATCCAGTAGTGACCAACCACGATGGCTATTCCAGCTCCCGCAACAAGAAACCGATTGCGGAACAAGCAGCTCAGAAATGCCATCAAAGCTACCCAGAGAAAGAGCAACGGCAATCCATCAATCAATGCGTACGTGAGAGCGCCAACAATTGTGGAAACCCCTGAGTTTGTGCCTGAGAACGCTGCAATCCGTTGCGCCACAAGCAGTATCGCCACAGCGACACAGAACAGCGCAAACACGATCAGCGCCAGAGCAAACACACGACCAATGATCAGATCACGATTCTTGACTGGATGTGAATCAAGCACTTCGTCGACAACCGCAGCTCGATCTCGCCACCGGAGATCGCAACCCAGAATGGTCGCAAGAATGCCAAACATCAGTATGGTCGGCCCACCTAGCGTTGACGTGAGGTATCGAGGATCGAATACCTGTGCCGAGGCTTGAAAGAGGAAGACGAGGCCAGTGCTTCTGACCAGAAAGCCCAGTCCGGCCAGTACCACGACGACACCAATTCCGAGCGCGACCCAAACTCGGGCAGATCGAGTCTGTGTGCGCAATTCGCAGGCTGTAGCTGCCCAAACTGTTGTGAGAAACTGACTCAAGAGAGGTACGATCTCATCTCATTGGGCAATTTTTCGTCCATTTGACTCTGCGAGAATCGCATTCGACTGCGACTCTTCCCTAGGTTTGCAATCGCAAGCCTATTGTGCCAATGAACAGTTGCCATGGATTGTGAAAATACCTCTCTCACTGCGGGTATGGTAGTGGTATTTGACTCAGAGCCATTTGTTATTCTCTGTGCCGCCAACTTCCCCAACTCCGGCGACTCAAACCATCCAAGACAACGCCAACCAAGAGCAAACACGGCAAGCTTCGGCGATAGAGACGAGCGTCGGTGCTAATTCAACCCAGCCTTACGCGGCACTCGACCTCGGTTCGAACAGCTTTCATCTGATCGTCGCAGCAGAGCGACCCGGTCGTCTACAAGTGATCGATCGGCACAAGGAGGTTGTCGGGCTAGCTAGAGGTCTCGAACAAACCGGTGTAATCAGTCGTCGAGCCATAGCTGTCGCCTATCGTTCCCTTGCTCGAATCGGTCAGCGCATTCGAGACCTTCCGAGGCATCACGTCAGGGTGGTGGGAACAAGTACCCTGCGCATTGCTGATAACAGCAAACAGTTCATACAAGCGGCCGAACGCATGTTGAGCCATCCAGTCGAGGTCATCAGCGGACGTGAAGAAGCTCGACTCATCTACCTGGGAGCCGCTCACTCGGTGGAAGAAGATGCGGATCATCGGCTAGTTTTCGACATCGGTGGAGGGAGCACTGAAGTCATTTTTGGTCGTCACTTTCATCCACGAGTGATGGAGAGCCTTCGAATCGGTTGCATTTCCATGAGCGACCGTTGGTTCGAAGATGGAAAGATCACATCGAAGCGCATGGAGCGGGCAGTCAACAGTGCCCTACAGGAGATCGAGGTGGTAGAGCAATTATTTCGATCATTCGGGTGCAACATCGCCACTGGTACGAGCGGAACCATCCTGTCCACGCAAACCGCGCTAGGTGACGAATCCGCATTTTCGATTACGCCCTCCTCACTTGCGTTACTCGAGCGGAAATTAGTCAAGTTGGGACACATCGACAAACTCAGTTCGTTGGTTGGGCCGGACCGTGCGCCTGTTTTCCCGGGAGGACTTGCCATTCTGATCGCGTTGTGCAAGGCACTGGAAATTGAAGCCGTTCAAACATCTGCTGGGGCGTTGCGCGAAGGACTGTTACACGATCTTCTTGGACGAGCACACAACGAAGACATCCGAGAGACCTCCGTTCAAGACCTCATTGAACGCTTCAACATTGATCAAGCTCACGCCCAACGAGTGAGTTCCATAGCGCTCAGTTTGTTGGATCAGGTGAAGGTCGCTTGGAATCTCGACGGAGACGAAAACAGGACTCTGTTGCGCTGGAGTGCGCTCTTGCACGAAATCGGCATGGACATCTCCCATTCGTCGTACCACAAACATGGTGGGTATCTGCTACAGAATCTGGACTTGGCCGGTTTCTCCTTGCGTGATCAGTTCATGCTTGCCAGCATGGTTCGTACACATCGCCGTTCCTATGTAACGGATGGAATTTCCGATGACTCTCCCATCATAAAACTGACGATTCTGCTCCGATTAGCTGTAGTTCTCAAGCGCAATCGCATGGACGAGCCCATGCCCAAATGTCGCCTGTCAGTGACTGACTCGGGAGTAGAACTAACGCTGGACAGCGTGTGGTTGAAGAAACACCGGCTAACGGTTCTCGATCTCGAACAAGAGATCGCCTATCTGAGGTCAGCGCCGTTTCAATTGACGGTCAATTCAGAGAAGGCAGTGACTCAGTCCGCCAGTTCCACCAACAGTGATTCCTGAGCGTTTCGACAGTCTTTGTCGGATTCTGAGTTCTCCAGCGGTACATACGATCCGTCCGATTGGAGAATCCAAGCCTGGCTCTCATCATGGAGATACATGTCGAGCGATTGCTCTGCCAAACGCGCGAGTGATTCGTCTTCCACCGGAAAGCAGGTCTCCACACGGCGGAAGAAGTTTCGGTCCATCCAGTCTGCACTTGAGAGATACGTGACCGGTTCTCCACCGTTGATGAATCGAAAAATTCGATCGTGTTCCAGGAAACGACCAATAATTGATCGAACCTCGATGTTCTCGGAAACACCTTCGATGCCTGGGCGAAGACAACACATTCCGCGAACAACCAGCTGGATTCTCACACCTGCCTGAGAAGCCCGATACAGGTTCTGAATGATTTTGGGCTCCACCAACGAGTTCATCTTGGCAACAATTCCAGCGGGGCGACCTGCCTTCTGATGCTTGATCTCACGCTCGATGTGACGACACAATGTGTCGTGCAACGTGAATGGAGACTGAAGTAGCTTCTTGAGTTTCCCAGGCTGGCCGGTGGACGTAAGCTGTCGAAAGATCTGGTGAACATCATCGCCGATGTCCGGATCACAGGTGAGTAGTCCATAGTCCGTGTACAGGCGAGCAGTTTCGGGATGGTAATTCCCTGTTCCCAAGTGCACGTACCTACGCAAAGTGTCGCCTTCGCGCCGAATGATCAGAATCATTTTGGAGTGAGTCTTGTAGCCCACCACTCCGTACACCACCTGAGCACCTGCCTCCTGCAATTCGATTGCAAGTTCGATGTTGTCGGCTTCATCGAACCTAGCCCGCAGTTCAATGACCACCAAGACTTCCTTGCCGTTCTGGGCAGCCTCGATCAGAGCTTTGACGACCGCCGAGTCGGATCCCGTGCGATAGAGGGTCTGTCGGATAGCCAAAACATTCGGATCCCGTGCTGCTTGGCGCAACATCTCTATTACGGGAACGAAAGACTCAAACGGGTGGTGCAGCAAAACATCCGCGTCGCGAACCACGCTGAAGATATCAGAGTTGCGTCGGATCCGTTTGGGAATGCTCGGCGAGAAACCGGCGAACTTCAAGTCGTTGCGATCAACTCGCTCGGGAATTCCGGTCAGACGCATCAAATTCACCGGGCCATTGCAGAGATACACATCTTTCGAGGTCAGACCAAACTGTTCACTCAAAAACTGCCATACGGATTCTGGACAGGCGCTATCGATCTCCAAGCGAACTTCATCGCCAAACCGACGACTTGGGAGCTCTCCCTCCACCGCTCGTCGAAGGTCTGTGATTTCTTCTTCGTCAACCCACAGGTCGCTGTTGCGCGTGACTCGAAACTGATGGCAACCCGTCACTTCCATGCCTTGAAATAGGGCGCCGACATGGGCGTGAATGATCGAGCTGAGGAACACAAAGTCGTGGTCGTGTACAGCGACCTCCATTGGAAGCTGAACCACTCTCGGCAGTGCTCGAGGAGCTTGCACAATCGCCTTCCCAGCGTGTCTGCCAAATGCATCCTTGCCATTGAGCGTGACAATGAAGTTCAAGCTCTTGTTCAAGAGGCGTGGAAATGGATGTGTGGGATCCAGTCCCATCGGACTCAGAATAGGGGCAAGTTCCGAAGTGAAGTACTGTTGGAGCCACTTTCGCTGCTCCGTGTTCCATTCCTCTCTGCGACAGAAGTAGATGCCTTCGGCCCGTAACTCGGGCCACAGCATTTCATTCAAGACCACATATTGATCGTCCACTAGTTCGTGAGCAATCTCCGCGATGCGATCCAACTGTTCCTCGGACGACAGAGCGTCGGGACCATGCCGAGCAGAACTGTATTCGACCCGTTGCTTTAGACCCGCAACCCGAATCTCGAAGAATTCATCCATATTGGAGCTTGCAATGCACAAGTAGCGCAATCGTTCCAAGAGCGGATAGGTTTTTCTCTTAGCTTGAGCCAAGACACGCCGGTTGAATTCCAGCAATGAGAGTTCGCGATTGATGTATAGTGCAGAATCGCTGAGATTCACAGGATTCATTGAGAATTGCGAGCAAAATAACGCTTCTCAATCCTATCATGCCAGTTGACTCAAGAGAATCCCATCGGGACGATCTCTACAGCAAGAAGAAAGCGAAAGTTCCCGACTTCGAGTTCGACGAGAAGGTAGTCTCCGTCTTCTCCGACATGATTCAGCGGTCCATCCCCGGATACGAGACGATTGTTCATTTGTCCGGGATTCTTGCGTCCGAATACTTGACAGAAGGCTCGCGTTGCTACGACCTTGGATGCTCGATCGGCGCAACCACAGCATCAATCCTGCGAGCTGTTGGGGACCTTCCCGTGACAATCGTCGGCGTGGACTCCTCGGCACCGATGATTCAGACCGCGCAAGCAACAATCAAGGATGGGCGAGTAGAGTTTGAATTAGCCGACATTTGCGGGTTTCCTCTTGAAACCGCACAAGTCGTTGTAATGAATTTCGTGCTTCAGTTCATCGATCCTGCTGAACGTCTGGATCTCCTAAAGCGAATCCGCAATTCGATGCAACCCAATGGTCTTCTGGTGCTATCGGAGAAAGTCCAGTCCACCGAGGAATGGGAGAACGCTCACACGCTGTTCAAGAAATCTAATCAATACAGCGAATTGGAGATTGCTCAGAAACGACAAGCTCTCGAAAACGTCATGAAGATTGACAACATCGACGTACATGGAGACCGCTTGCTTGCAGCAGGATTCAAACAACCGAGGTGCTGGTTCCAGTGCCTCAACTGGGCTTCGCTCATCGCCAATTCATGAACTTCGAGGAACAGCTACACCACAACTGGCAACGGCTTGGATTCCACAAGCGGCTCCGCGAATTCAACCACGGATCCCTCGTTGATTGGCTCAAATTGCTGAACGCTTTACCGTCGATCGACGAAGTACGGTCTCGAATTGGAAACACGGTTGTCGTTGACACAGTCCTAGACATCAACGCGAACCGTCAAGACAGCGTGCTGCGTGCGGTAGAGGCTCTTATTCCGTGGCGAAAGGGACCGTTCGATTTATTTGGAATCAACATTGATGCCGAGTGGAGGTCCGACTTGAAGTGGCTACGGGTCCGAGACCATCTCGACCTTAAGGAGAAGAACGTTCTTGATGTCGGATCCGGAAACGGCTACTTCGGTTTTCGGATGCTTGAAGCTGGGGCGACTACGGTGACCGGCCTGGATTCGTCGTTGCTGGCTGTTTTGCAAGCTGCACTTATCAATCACTACACGCAACTATCCAATGTAGTACTACCCGTTCGATTTGGCTCTGACGAGTGGGACCAAGAGTACGATGTCGTCTTCTCGATGGGTGTTGTCTACCACCAACGAAACCACGAAGAGCACATTCGAAGGCTTCTCGATGTTCTGCACAACCGTGGAACTCTGGTTCTGGAGTCGATTGTTGCCGATCAACCCATTCTTCCCAAGAAGCGTTACGCTCGAATGAGAAACGTTTGGTGCATTCCGAGCACTGAAGGTTTGCACAAGCAACTTAAGCAAGCCGGGATGAAGAACGTGCGAACATTGGATGTCTCGATCACCACGCCTGAAGAGCAACGACAGTCGCGCTACATGCCATTCGAATCGCTCACGCAAGCGTTGGATCAAGAAAATCCTGCACTGACCGTTGAAGGTCTTCCGGCTCCTAAACGCGCCGTGATCATTGCGGAAAAAACGCTAGCGACTCGAACCAGGGCAACTGAAACGCAACCAACACAGTAGTAAATGCTCTATTGTTGACTTGGCAAGATTCAATTCTCTTGCATCCAGTGGAATCGAAGCCCAGCGTCCCGTTTCCGCACATCGAGAACCTTTGAAGTCTGCCTCGTTCACGGGGTTCGTCGAGTGAGACTCCACTCCCAGGAAATCAAAGAACGCAGTGGACTGTCTGTACGCAATTTCCCCAGTTTGCCAGTTCGAAGCCTAGGGTGTATGCTGTGCACATGCCCCTTTACACCATAGACACTGCCGCGGCGATCAAGCGATTGCGGGACGCGAAGTGCGACTACGCTCTTGCCGAGGCCATTGTGTCCATCGTGCGGGAAACTCAAGAGCCGCTCGCGTCGAAATCCGATCTTGACCTCATGGAAGCCAAGCTGACCGGACACGTGGATTCGCTCGAGACCAAGCTGACCGGGCGCATGGACGGCATCGAAGTCAAGATGGACGCCCTCGACAGCAACCTCAGCGGGCGCATGGACGGCATCGAAGTCAAGATGGACGCCCTCGACAAAAACCTCAGCGGGCGCATGGACGGCATTGAAGTCAAGATGGATGCCCATGCAACGAAGCAGAACGCTCGCTCGGACGGTATCGAAGCCAATATGAAGTCCATGGAGAACCGGATGAAGATTTGGATTTTGGTGGCCTTCGTGCTGGTAGTTGGAGCTCTCCAAGGGATTCAGTACTTCTTGATGAACGGGTTGTAGAGCATCGCTAGCATTGCGACCTATGAGTCGTTCACATGCCCATTCGACAGCGTGCATCGAGCGTCTGCGTTCGCAGAATTTGCACACGCCAGACAGTCTGAACCGACCAAAGAGATCCAACGGCTCCATTCAATGAGTGCCGAGTCGGGCCAACGCCGGTCCCCCTCTATTGTCCCCGGCCAGGGTTGACCGGCAAGAATGCGTGATTCGGACTCTCGCGCATTAGGAGGATCGTCGTTGTTGCACTTGGGGTGAGTAAGTGTGCAATTGCCCTAGGTCAAGAAACTTGGCACAAACTAACTGAGTTTCCTCTCACTTAGAATGAGCGACTCGTCCACCCCTGCAATTCTCCTAGCTCATGGCGAGTACATTCGGACTTCGATTGTTCCGATTTCGGCGCAGAACAGCACTGATAACGGAACTCTACGAGATATTCGTGGACTCTCCCAAGCGATTGCTCCACCCAATTGAGATTTCTCGCGAATGCGGCCTCCACATGCTCGATGTAATCGATGTAATGGACCGAGTGCCAGAGATCTTTCTACGAGTACCTTCGACCGGTGAAACAACCACGAGCTACGGCTTACGGCCGTCAATCAATGCCATGTCAAGAGAAGAAGTGCTTCGACTGATCAACCGACAGGCAAGAATCGAGAATTTCATGTTCTATGCTGTGATCATTGTCGTGTTGAATGCTTTGTTCGTGGTCGCCATAGCAACCATCCCGTACCTAGGCACATTGTTTTGAAACTGAAGTACGTCAATCGTGAGCAAGCAGGTCACTAGACACGATTCTGACCCGAATCTGCCCGAGTTCCTGGAACCGAAAAACCGGAAGTTTTATGAGACGGTGGTTGCGTTGTGCCAGGACATCGAAAACGTCGTCGCGGAGAACCTCTCTCCTGAAGATCAAACCGGGAAGATTCGAGAACTCTCCCAAACTGCCGGAGTATGGTCGTTCAATCATCCGCCAGACTTGGGTGGCAGAGACGACCCCAAACTAGTAGAGCTCGTTGTTCTCTACGAAACTCTCGCAAGCCGCAATCTACTTCGAGTCAATGGAGTGTTCGGCCCGAGCCCCGGGATACTCGCCAACGTCGGCGAACCATTGCGCTCAAACTACCTGGCACCGCTCCTTCAGGGAAACAGGGTCTCGGCCTTTGGATTTACCGAACCCGATGACGCAAAGAGTTCCACCAGTGCGGTCCTTCAAGAGGATTACCTCATCGTAAACGGGCAAAAATCCTACGTGACAGGTGGGCAGACAGCCGACTTTATCAATACGCTCGTGCATGTTCAGGACTTCGGGCCAAGCGTCGTCGTAATTGATCGTGAGGCTGAAGGGGTGTCGATCAAACGCGTCTTTGGGTCATCGGATGGCAGCCGTCATGCGTACATGAAATTTAAAGATGTTCGAGTGCCAGTTTCCCACGTCGTAGGAGGTCTGGGCGAAGGAATGCCCCGAGCCCTCGACCAGATTACAGACGTTCGACTCATGCTTGCGGCACAGAGTGCCGGACTTGCACGCTGGGTCATCGATTACGTAACCGAGCACATTACCGCGCCCCACCGGAGCGGGTCGCCCTTATCAACCCGCGAAGGTGTCCGATTGCGCTATGCGGACATGCGCATAGAAGCATTCGCCGTCCGGAGCATGGTATATCGCACAGCACGTCTCGGAGACGCAGGAGAGAACATCGTCAATGAGGTCATTGCCAGCAAGGTCTTTGCGACCGAGGCGATTGGCCGAATCGTCGATGCCGCGATTCAGTTGGTTGGCGGCAACGCGTTGCGCACTGGACATCCCTTGTTGAACATTCAGCAACTGGTCCGTTCTTGGAGACTCGCTGAGGGAGCCAGCGACATTCTTCGATTAAATCTCGCTCGAGGAAGGCTCGATCTTGGCAAAGGCAGAATCTGAAGTCGATTAGCGCTGAAAGCGCTCCCGATTCTCCAACTTCGCCTTGTGGCTCTTGCGGATCTTCACAAGAACTGCCCCGGTTCCTCCTAGGTTCGACGGTGCGGTCGAATACGCAATGACGTTCTCGTGCTGTCGAAGCCAGTGAACAACATGGCTCTTCATTTGAGCCTGTGGTTTGCCTTTTAATCCACGACCATGGGATATGAGAGCGCATCGAATGTCGCTATCGATGCACCGCTGAATTAGCTTCGCAACCAGATCCCGAGCTTGGTTGATCCGCACACGGTGCAGATCCAGGCGAGCTTCGATGTAGTACTTTCCCGCTTGAAAATGAGCGAATACTCCTGGCTGAATGCCGTCGAGTTTCCACTCGACGAAGTCATCTGGTTGCAACAGGCGTACATTGTGGTCTGAGAGCTGATCCTGAACTTCACCCTCGTTGAAGTGTTCAGCTTGAGGGCGTCGATGCGACTTGTCGATCGATCTGAGATCCGACGGCTTGTTTCTAGCTCTCGAGGGCGTTTGCAACGGCTGTACGCCGCCCATCGCTTTCTCAAAATCGGAATTGCTCATGGGAATCTCGATGAAAGTCGGGGCGATCCGTACAGTCTTGGCACCCTAGCTTGTTAGAAATCTTCAGTGCTTATTATCAACAACATACACACCGACTTGCTCCGTTGCTAGAAGTTTCGAGTCGAGTGAGGTAGCCATTTCTCGAGCCTCGGAGTGCGAACCACGACTCGATTCATTCAGCCACGTTTCGGACATCTGGGAACAGTCGACCGGATTCCCTCTCCTCAACTGTAATTGTCACCGCTGGGCGACGAGTCAAGAACGCTACGCCAATCCACCTGTCCGAAGCCAAGAACCTTAATCGCATAAAATCCACTCCGTGCTCCCAGGATTCACCGCACAAGCTCGCAGACGTTGTGTATCGCTTAAGACTTGCCCTAGGACAGGGCAAGATCGCATTCACGCTGCACTAAGACTCAATTTCTTCAACCATCGAGCACAAGCCCTATGAAGAGAATCCTGCTTGGGTTTCTCAAAGTCCTCATTCCGGTCTCAATTCTTGTAGCTGGCTACTTTGCCTTCAGGTGGCTGAATACCCAGCAACCAGAGTTCACGCCTGCTCCCGTTGAAGCGCCATCTTTCTTGGTCGGTGTGGAGATTGCAGAACGTAGCCCAGTCCGTTTCGAAGTTCACTCTCAGGGCACCGTGTCTCCCAGAACTTCAACCATGTTGGTTTCAGAGGTTAGCGGTCAGATCAAAGGGGTAATGCCCTCCTTTGTGGTCGGAGGGTTTTTCCAGCAAGGTGACGAACTGCTCAACATCGATCCTCGCAACTACGAAACCTCCCTAGCTCGCGCAAAGCTGAATCTCGCACGTGCCAGAACCAGGGTGGAAACGGAGAGTGCACTGACCGGCTATGCACTCGATGACTGGAAGCGCTTGCGAGAACTAGACTCCTCGACGGCCATTCCCTCAGAACTGGCTTTGCGAAAGCCACAGCTTCAAGAGGTTCTTGCTGAGTACGATGCCGCGGAAGCGGAACTGAAGAAAGCCAATGAAGATCTGATTCGCACGACGATTCGAGCACCCTACGACGGAATGATTCTTCGCAAACATGTCGACAAGGGCCAGTTCGTCAACGCTGGTTCCCAACTCGCACAGTCCGTTGCCGTCGACTTCGCAGAAGTCCGTTTGCCCATAGTGCTCGCTGACCTACGCTACATTGAACTACCGCGAGGAACCAATGGAACTCCAATTCCTGTTGTCCTGGAGTCTGAGATCGGAGGAGAAGAGCTGAAATGGACTGCAGAAATCGTTCGCACTGAAGGAGTCATTGACGAACAGAGTCGAGTCATACATGCAGTAGCTCAGGTTTCGGATCCTTACGACATTGCCAACGGAGGAGAGAACATCTTGCGGTTTGGCACCTACGTACACGCAAGGATTCAAGGTAACGAAGGGGGCAACCTGTTTGTTGTGCCTCGTCACGCCGTCCATAAGGGTACGACGATGTGGATTGTCGCAGAAGACGACACCATACAACCCCGTGAAGTAACCATCGTTCGATCGGACGAAGACTACTCCTATATCTCCAACGGAATCAACGATGGCGATGTCTACTGTGTGACACCCATCGACCGGCCACTACCAGGAATGAAGGTACGCATCAGTGGATGACTTGAAGAATCCGCCAAGTGCGGGTGGTACTGACCCTAGCGACCTGACTCCAACCGGAGGCTCGCTGACGAGAGCGATGCCCTATCCCACCTCCGAGAAACAAGACGGCGGCGGAATCATTGGTTGGTTTGCACGCAATCACGTTGCTGCCAATCTTCTCATGTTCGCGATCATCTGCGGTGGGCTGTACGTCCTCTTCAATCACTTGAAGAAGGAGATCATGCCGTCAGCCCCACAACACCAGATTCAGGTCTACGTGCCTTTCCGAGGTGGAACTCCCGAGGAAGTCGAGGAAGGAATTCTCATTAAGGTCGAGGAAGCTGTACAGTCGGTAGAGGGCATCGAGAACCGTTATTCCGAAGCACGCGAAGGATCGGGTTCGATCCGACTCGAAGTCACGATAGGTTACGACCTCAACGATGTCCTCAACGAGGTCAAGTCGGCTGTCGACTCGATCTCAAACTTTCCGAGTGAATCTGAAAGACCGGTCATTCGACAGTACCAAGGATTTAGCCCGGGAGTTATGAATGTTCAAATCTACGGCGACGTGGACAGCCAAACGCTACGGGATATCGCAGAGGAAGTTCGCAATGAGATTCTTGAACTCGATGAAGTCTCACAAGCCGATCTGCAAGGCGCAACAGGGTCCGAAATAAGCATTGAGGTTCCGCAGGCGAATCTTCAACGCTACGGTCTCACTCTCGGGCAAGTTGCGCAGGCGATTCGCCAATGGTCGGTGGATGTTCCTGGAGGAGGAATCCGAACGGAAGGCGGTTACGTGCGTGTTCGTGCTAAAGGACAGGCATACACCGGCGAGGAGTTCAAAGAGGTCACGTTAATGGCGCAATCCGACGGTCGGCTGGTTCGACTGGGGGATATCGCCAACATCATCGACGGCTACTCCGAGTTCAGCTTCGTTGCACTGTTCAACGGCAAACCGTCAATCGGCATCGGCATCGACGCTCGAGATCGAGAGGATTCGCTCAAAATCGCTCAGGCAGTGCGACGCTACGTGGCCGAGCGCAAACAGACTCTTCCACCATCCGTCCAACTCGACACGTTTGCCGATGCGACCTACTACTTGGACGATCGTCTCAACATGATGTTGAAGAACATCTTGCTTGGCGCTTTGCTGGTGTTCCTGCTCTTGGGTTTGTTCCTGCATCTCAAGATTGCCTTCTGGGTCTGTGTCGGTCTACCCGTTGCCTTCCTTGGAGCAATATTGCTCATGCCAATCCCTGAGCTGTCTCTCAACATGCTCAGCCTTTTTGGATTCATCCTAGTAATTGGCATTGTGGTCGACGATGCAATCATCATTGGCGAGGCGGCGTACTCGGAGACCGAAGTCTACGGCTACAACACGGAAAACATCGTGCGTGGAGCTCGTCGTGTGGCCGTACCAGCGACATTCGGAGTTCTAACTACCGTTGCTGCTTTTGCACCGCTCCTACTGGCAACTGGCCAGGCCGCAGTGATGTTCGGAGCGATCGTCTGGGTCGTCATTCTGTGTCTGATCTTCTCGTTGATCGAATCCAAGCTGATCCTACCTTCCCACTTGGCGTTGATGAAGTCTTCCCACAAGAAGAAGCGAGGACCAGCCGATTGGATGGACTTGGGACTCAAGTGGTTCATTGCACGAATCTACGTTCCGTTCCTTCGGTGGGCGGTGAAACACCGTTATGCGACAACGGCAGTTTTCTTGGCGATCCTGATGATTACGGTCGGCTACTACAACAGTCCCTTCATGAAGAAGGAGTTCTTTCCCTCGTTTGAGAACGACTTTATGTCTGTCGACGTGACGATCATGGAGGGGTTGCCGGAGGGCATGATCGTCGATGTGATTGAGCAGATCACTGAAACCATGCATGATTTGAACGCGGCAGTCATGTCGGAAACTGGCGCGGATGAAGAGCCCATCAAGCATGTTTTTGCTTGGACCAACGGCGAGACTTCCGGTCGTCTCATGGCTGAGCTCGCCAAACCTGACAATCGCACATTGACTCCGACGCAAATTGCTAATCGATGGAGAGCAATGGTTGGAGAGATCGCAGGAACGCGTGAGATGACGTTCAACTCACAACAACGCTTCTATAGCGGATCTCCAATCGACTTCGACTTGACTGGCAAGAACTCTCGAGAACTTGACGCAGCCGCCGAAGAACTCGCCGAGCACATCGCCACCTTCGACGGCGTGTTCGAAGTGCGTACACCCATCAGCACCGGACCTGATGAAATCAAGCTACGGGTGAAACCAGAAGGAGTCAACGCCAATTTGACACTGAGCGGTCTTGCCCGCCAAGTGCGCGAGGCGTTTCTCGGCGTGGAGGCGCAACGGATCCAACGAGACGAACAGGAATTCCGTGTCATCGTGCGTTACCCGAGAGCGGAGCGCCAATCCATCGGAAACCTCGAACACATGATGATCCGTCTACCCGACGGAACCACGACGCACTTTCACTCGGTAGCCGAATACTCCATCGAACCAGGTTACGGCTCAATAAGGAGAGTTAACGGCAAACGAACGGTTTCGGTAACCGCAGACGCCGATCTCGGAGTAGTCAGCCCAAGCTCGGTCATGGAAGACGTCGGACAAAATTTCGTGCCGAGTCTGATCGCTAAGTATCCGAGTGTTTCCGTCGAAGCCTCAGGTGCTTCGCAACAACAAATGGTTGCTACGCAAGACTTGGGCATCGCCTTGCTGATCGCTTTGGTTTCGATCTACGCTTTGATGGCGATTCCTTTGAAGTCGTACTTGCAACCCCTCGTAATCATGGCTGTGATTCCATTCGGCTTGATAGGAGCCGTCGTGGGGCACGTAATACTCGACATCCACTTCAACATGACCTCGATCTTCGGATGTGTGGCCCTCACGGGAGTGGTTGTCAATGACAGTCTGATTCTCGTGCACTTTGTCAATCGGAAGCGCAGAGATGAAGGTGCATCGCTTCTCGAGGCGATATTGAGTTCCGGCAAGGCAAGACTACGTGCGATTCTGCTGACGTCGCTGACAACTTTCTTCGGACTCGCACCGATTCTTCTGGAGACTTCCCTACAAGCCCAGATCGTGATACCGATGGCCGTTTCGTTGGCCTTTGGGATCATTTTCGCGACGGTCATTACTCTCATTCTCATTCCTTGTCTGCTGAGAATTGGTGGGGATCTGACTCGAGTTCGAGACGCCGACAAGATCGTTGATGAGTCTTTCTCACTGACAGACCCGGTTGTTCCCATACCGACAGGGAGCTGATTCAGTCGCCAGTGTGGCGACGACAGTCAACCCCTTTTCGATCTCTTGGATGGATTGAAAACCCAACCCATACCCGCGCATTCTTGGTGAAACGGGCTGAGCTCCTGACTTGATGCCGTGATTCTGGTCTTCGCCTGCTAACGGCTTCGCTCGCCAATCCGTGTGAGTCGGGGTGATCCAGTTGAAGCAATTGGCCTAGAGCGTATACCTAACTGAGAGTTCCAATCCGTGATTCTCGAGTTGCGCCTCCGTCTCTCCGAGGTCTAGAAGCAATGGCTGGCGGCTTCCATCGCGCCATATCACGCGACCTTCGCCACGACCAGTACGAACCTTACCGAAATCCGTGTAGCGCCATGCGAGTTCCAGTGTCGTGCTCGCTTGAAGTGACCATCCGACTCCAGCAGTCAGCATCCAGGTAAACTCCGTCCCCGTTCTACCCGGCACGACCGTCGTCGTCCTGGGGAACATCATGTGGGTCTCGTCAATTTCGGTCCGAGTCGCTCCGATTCCTGCTCCAATGAACGGTATCAAGGGTCGTGTCTTAAGAAGCTTCAGTTGAGGAAGGTCAACATAGGTTCGAATCATGCTGGTCACAGATGAAAGTTCTGCGCTCACCGACTGTTGACGACCCGACTCGAGGAAATTTGCTTCACCCTGAAATTCAAAGGCATTGCGAATCTCCAATGCCAGCTCGACCCGAACAGACTCCGACACAACGTAGCCGATGCCCACACCCAGCATGCTCATGCCCTCAAACTCTCCGAGCGAGCGGTGGGGAGCCCCGTCGGTTCCCTCTCCGCAACCGTACAGCCCCTTGTTCGAGCAGTCCCGATCAGTGAATGTTGATTCGTCTGGTTGGTCAAACCCGATCTGAAACCGTACATAGTTCTCAGTCGCGGCTGCCGATGCGCTCCAAGTCAAGACACCCATAACTGTCAAGACAACGGATATTCGTTTGTTGATAAAGGAAGGAATTCCTGAGTTATTCGTCTTCATTGTCATGTTCAAAGCCCTCCATGGCATGTTGGTCGTACCGAGTCGTTCCACACACTACATTGTTGCTGACGTGCATTGGAACTCTCGAGTCGCTCTCTTACTGAACGATTCCAGCTTCGGATCACTGGTTAGCCCAGCTTTCCAGCGAACACCTCGTTTCGGTTGACGGTAACGCTCAGATGTCTTGTGTCGCAGTTGAAGCGAGCTTCGACAAACCGGTGGTTCTCCCAATCCAGCTCGATGTTGGTCCAGACGTAGAGCACTCGAGACTCTTCAGTTTCCGAGCGTTTGCGTAAGCATCCATCGAGATGGAGTTCCAGACTATCGCGATCCGTAATGCGCAACTCGAACTCCTTATGTTCCAAGTCGAAACGAAGAACGTGGATAGCTTCCCCGTCTGTCTCGATTTTGCGGTGCTCGGCCATCGACTCGTCTTGCATAGCTAAGAACGTTTATGATTTTGCTTGCTGACTGCAACTGAGAGTGTGCTGTTGCGCACCGATTCTACGAGAACCACTCTGGTTAAATCAGCTTTGCAGCGACGAGCGATGGCGAGGTAGGGAAGTTGCAATGAAATCTCACTTCCAAGAAGTGCAAAGCCGACGCAAGTACAGGTTGCTCTTTACCCTGTCATTTTTTTCTTGTGTTTACGTTCTGGTGGTTGAGTACTCCAGAACTGGTATTTCGGATGGCCAATTTCACTATTGCAGTTTTGTTGCCCGTGCTAGCTGTCTACGTGAGTCTCAAGCATGATCGAGAATTGATTGACGCAAGGTCCAGTGCGGAACGGAATCTCCTGTCTGACGGAGAGTCAGCGAGTCCACGCAAGAGCTGAACAAGGGCAAGCTCAGTCTTCCTACCATGTCGAGACCGGTGTGTTTCGTCAGTCTAAATTGTTTCGCTAAAATCCGATGAGTCGGGTTCCGACACACTTGCAACGCCAATTAGTACGGGGCAGATTCGTTGAAACAGGCCAGTTCGTTTGATCGCAAACTCGAGGATGTCGGCAACATTCTGAACCTCGAACACTTCAATTTCACCGTTCCGGATCAGGAGCTCGCTGCCCTTTTCTATGTGTCTGGACTGGGATTTACCCGTGATCCCTACATGGACTTCGCAACCTTCAACATGTGGATCAACGCCGGCGAACAGCAATTTCACCTGCCCAAGAACAACGCTCAGGTCTTCCGAGGGTTCATCTCGCTGGTCATTCCCAACCACGACGACTTGAAACGGAGACTGAACTTCATTGCTCGTTTCATGGACGGAACGAAGTTCTCTTGGGAAGAACAGACGAAATACATTCAGGTCTACTGCCCTTGGGGCAACGACTTCCGTGTGTATGAACCTCAGAGCGCAGACGGCATGGATCTGGGAATCTCATCGGGCGAAATGCTGGTTGCAAGAGGTTCTGCTGACGGGATCGTGAGGTTCTACAACCAAGTATTCGACACACCGGCTGAGGTTGGCGAAGAAAACGGCGCGAAGTGTGCTCGAGTAACCATGGGCTACAACCAAACGCTGGTGTTTCGCGAGACCGAGAGTGAGATCGCCGACTACGACGGACATCACATCGCCATCTATATCGCCAACTTTTCCGGACCACACAGTAGACTGCAGGAATACGATGCAATCTCGGAAGAATCCGATCAGCACCAGTATCGATTTCAAATCATTTTCGATCCGGAGGATGGCAGAGAGCTGGCTGAACTCGAGCATGAAGTACGCAGTCTTCACCATCCAATGAAGCGTCGGGTGCTGGTGAACCGCAATGCGGCTCAACGATTCGGAGCATACCGAGCAGGTCGAGACGCCTTCACCCCCACGTGACGAACACAAACGGTTCCGAGCCGTTTTACCTGGCTCTTGACAACGAGCTGGAAGTCTTTAGCGCCGCATACGAGAGTCGATTACCCGTTCTTCTCAAGGGTCCCACCGGATGTGGAAAGACTCGATTCGTCGAACACATGGCGTGGCGTATCAACAATCAACGTTCCAACCCGATGTCTGCAAAGGACTCACTGGTCACAATCTCGTGTCATGAAGATCTCACGGCGACGGATCTGGTTGGACGCTACCTGCTCGACCACGACTCAACCTTTTGGCAGGATGGCCCCCTAACGCGAGCCGTTCGCAACGGCGCCATCTGCTACCTCGATGAAATCGTCGAAGCAAGAAAGGACACGACAGTACTCATACATTCCTTGACGGACCATCGTCGACTGCTGTCGATCGACAAGACGGGCGAAGTGCTCGAGGCGCACGAACGATTCTTGCTGGTTATTTCCTACAACCCCGGCTATCAGAGCATTCTCAAGGATCTCAAGCCCAGCACTCGGCAACGATTTGTAAGCCTGGTGTTCGACTACCCCGATCCCGAGCAGGAAGCGATCATCATTCGCAAAGAGTGTGGGATTGATCAGGAGTCTGCGGATCAACTTGCGAAGTTTGGTCAAAAAGTGCGCAACCTTCGAGATCACGGCTTCGAGGAAGGAGTCAGCACTCGACTGTTGATCTACGCCGGAGAGCTCATTCGCAACGAGATTCCCGCACGATCTGCGATCGAGACCGCAGTTGTTCAATCACTAACCGACGATCCAGAAATCGGTTCAGCCCTCAGGTCGATTGCTGACGTAGTGTTCCCGTGACCCAACTCGCTGAAATCGAGTCTAGGCTGCGTATCTTCTGCCAGGGCATCAGCGGACATCCCTATCAGATTCACACAATTGAGGCGTTGACCGAGCCTTTTCTACACAATCCCAATCGGATTCCGCTCGTCAGCACGTTCAACATCTATCTGCCGCAGAGCATCGAATTCTCCGCTGACGACTCTGCCCATCGCCGAAACTACCACCTCATTGCCCTGCAACAGATGGGCTATCGAGAATTTGGTACCTACCGCTTTAACATCCGCGAAGCGAGGCAACGGACTCCGTGGCTAAATGCCATTCCTCTACCTCCGAGTCACCGTGAATCGGATCTTGAGGTGTTCTATCGACACTTCGACTGTCCAACACTTGCTCGAAGACTGTTTCATCTAATCGAGTCCGAACGTGTCGAGAGACTGCTGCTCGAGTCCTACCCGGGAGCCAGACGCTATCGAGAGGAGTGTCAACCACACATCAATTCAATCCACGAAGCGAAAAGGATCAATCCATTGGACGATGAGCTACTCAGTCTCTCAAGAGTGCTCCGCTCGGTGCCGGGAAGCGATTCCAAGTTGGTTGAACTGGTTCAGCCCGTTTTTGCAAGAACAGCAACTATTCTCGATTCGGCCCACGCAGTGATCGCGTGCTATCGGGCACTTCGCCACCTCGTCAAGGACGGCGAAAGCACATCATCCTTGGAATCAAGTCTCGAAGATGAGACGGTCTCACTTGAGACACTGCAACGGCAAGCCCACATCGAAGAAGTGAAGGAGCAACTCGAGTCCGTGGATACCGACATGGCAGCGTTGAGTCTGCTGTTCGACTCGGAAGAAGGCATCGAGTCAGACGATTCGAACGATGCAATGGCAGCGGCCGTCGCTGAACGCGAAGCATTGAACAGCAAACGGGAACTTCTCCAACGACAGCTAGACATCGAGCAGTCGTCAGTTGGCATTGCCCCGCAGAGTGGATCGAAAAACCGAACAAGTTTTCGCTACGACGAGTGGGATTTTCACAACAAAACCTGGTTGCGAAACTGGTGCCTGCTTCACGAAATCGAGCTGGAAGATTGCGAGCAGACTGATACCGAACTACTGCTGAATGCGGTTCGACCCCATGTCAGGTCAGTTCGAAGGATGTTCGAGCAAGTCCGTCCGACCGGAATGAAACGAGTCAAGAAGCAGTTTGAAGGCGACGAATTGGATCCAACCGCGGCAGTCGATCTTCGCATTGATCGGCGATCAGGTTCATCGCTGGATGAAAGGGTCTTCACCCGAAGAGACCGCCTGCATCGCGATGTAGCAACCGTGCTCCTTGTGGATCTTTCCGCATCGACGGACAGCCCCATTCAAGACGAGAACAAGGTCAGTCAGCAAATTGAAACAGGGGGCACAAAACCCCAGGACCTTCGTGATCCTTACTTCGACGACGACTACCTGAATGGCACTCTCGAATTTAAGCCTTTGAACATCGGAGACGATAGAGAACGACGAGTAATCGATGTACAACGTGAAGCAATTCTCCTGCTGGCGATGGCACTCGAAACCATCCACGATATGTACGCCGTCTACGGGTTTTCGGGCTATGGGAAGGACAACGTCGAGCTGTTCGTCGCCAAAGACTTCAATCAGTCACTCACGGAACGTCGCGTTGCAGCCATAGCAGCCATGGATCCCAAGCGATCTACTCGAATGGGACCAGCCGTCCGCCACGCAATCCATCGACTTGCCTCGACTGGTTCGGCGATGAAGGTACTTCTCATTGTGAGCGACGGCTTTCCGCAAGATTGCGACTACGGGCCGGATCGGACTGACCACGAATACGGTGTGCAGGACACGGCCAAAGCATTGCAGGAAGCCGATCAAAAGGGAATTCAGAGCTTTTGCGTGACCGTGGACCACGCCGGTCACGACTACCTGAGACGAATGTGTAGACCTGACCGCTATTTGGTCATTGACGAAGTCGACTCCTTGCCGAATGCACTACAGGGCGTTTATCGACGCTTGACGTTTAGATAGTGTAAGTCCCATAATTGTTGAGGTGCAAGCATACAGACTTGGTAACGATTCGATTAAGTCAGCAACACAATGCCATTTCGAAGCAATCACATCGCCAGCTGTGAGGAATGTAATGCAGTACTTCCATTAGTTTCTCAAGGTGTGTTCCGTACCCACAAATCGTCCTGGCACCAATGACGGTCGATAACCCACACCCCTTGGGCCTAAGTGTGCATTCTGCCCAAACCGACTAAGCCAACGCATTAACAAGAACACATCGTCGTCAGACATGCCATCAAATTGTGCAGACACCGTGTGCGCTAACATTTGCCGCAATTCATCCAAGTCCATAGGCTTGAGTCTATTTTCAAACTCGTTGTGTACAAACCGAAAAACCGTCTGACTTCGCAGAGTGGCCAAAATCACGCCAGGAGAAGACTCGCTTGCGATTAGTCCAAGTGCTCTACTGTCAATTCTGGACTCATCGTTATGTGACACTTCACCTCGCATCGCACGTATGAAGTGATCTGGTTCAGACTGAGGTGTCCAGACCATTAACTTGACATTCGAATCCATCAATTGATAACCATGATCTGAAATCAAGACATCATTTCCAAACGGCGGGGCTAATCCTGAGTTGGATTGCACTGTTTCAAGCAAATTGCTAATCTCTCTGACATCCGTACCAACTTCAACCAACACTTCTAAATTTCCCTGATCACCGCCCTGTAGACCATTCCATGTCGCATTCGCTGAGCCAACCAGCGCAATGTCATCTGCGATGTAGACCTTCGCATGAAGTCGTGGGCAGGAGAATAACGGGACTCCATGACGAGCTGAAACGTCCCACGCTTTCCACTCCGAAGCACCCGAAGCAATGTTCTCAATAGTCCAGTTGGCGAAAACCACCCGAGAAACACCTGCTGGCCCCGCAGAAAGCAGAGTATCTAAGGTCTCCGATCCTATGTAAGCGGAAATTACAATAATTCTATATTGAGCCGTTGCAAATAGATCACAAATTCTTGACAGCTCGATATTCAATCTTCTCGATCCCGATACATATAGGATGCCTTCTTACTCCAACTGAGCAACGTTCGTTCAAGTTGCTCTGCCTCATTTACGTCGTATTCCTCGGCCTCTGCCTGAACCCGAGCGTACGAAGCAACCAGACTCCGTATAACCCTTAATGCATCCTGCATTGTTGCAGGAGGCTTATCTTCGCCATCCGCAAATTCAGAATTAGCCCATAAGAGATTACTAAGGACATCACTAAGGGGATGCTTTTCGTGAAAGTGCACCACCATGTGCCCGATACCCACCGAGTGGTGAAACATTCGAGTTGGAGGTGCAAGGGGATCACGCACGTAATCTATGTTAAGATCATTCCTAATCACGTCTTCAGGTCTGACCTCTTTTGCCGGTTTATCTCCGGACATGGAATTGCCGTAGACTTGAGCAGTTCCTTCCTCGTCCTCAGACGGTGAATGCCTATCTGCCTCAATTTCTCTATCTCCTTCCAATACCTTGTCACCATCAACCCTCAATTCGCTGATCGGTGCGTAAGTAGGATCCAAAGAGTTTGCTGACCGTGCCTTGTCCACTCTAACGCCAGAACGTTGTTTCTGCACGAATCGTTGCATCTCACCAAGTCTCTGCTTGATATGCAGAGCTATCCCGAGTCGAGCCAGGTACTCCCAATCATCTATGTGTGCATCATTTCTGACGGCTTTCATCTCGTTCTTGATATCATCAACGGATTTGGATGCGAATTCGGAGAGACTGCGAACCTGTTGCTTGTCATTAGAAATTCCCACAACATCGTCCAACGAAGGATCAAAGTCAATACAAACAGAAACCCATCGATCAACCGTTCTTGAGGTCCTAAGCCATCCATCGTCTAATGCGATTTCCCTACTAGACCTCAAAATCGAAACTCCTTGTAGTTCTCGCGCCAATTTGCCATATGGTGCATCACCGGGATCATCCCATTGACGCTTTAACTCTTCATCTGTAAGAACCTCCTTACTACGACACGATGCCAACAATACATACTTGCCAACTTCTTGCCCATTGGGATCATGAACTACCCTTGTCTCACCCACATACTTGCCTTCAGAATTCTCTCCTAAATCGCCTTTATGTCCAGTAAAAGGCAGAAAGAGTGTCTTTTTTCCAACAAACCCATAATTCTTGAGTTCGGTAGCGTCCCAGTTATGAAGAAAGGATGGATCTATAGCTCGGGCTTGCTTCGAACCTTCGGTCTGTTGAGTCGATAAATTATATACTATTACGTTAATTGACATCAGCTTGAGCCTGATATACTCTCGATGAATTCGTCCGCAAAGTCTGAGCAAATTTTCTTGTAGAGTCTTGCTGCGCTTCCAACTGGGATTCAAGCCTCGCCAAATAACTAAAGTTCCACTGCGCATTTGGGATATGTGCCTTGACATACCCACAAAGGCATCATTTGTCCACTCTGGCAAGGACTCGTGCGTCACATCTGGAATTCGATTCTGCTGGGCACTCTCGTCGTCTTCGTTGGATGTCAAACGCACAGATGGAATATTCTCTCCCCTCATTGGTTGCGACTCTTGCCACGACATTACTTCTACATCTGTACACTGACTAAACGACGCTGAGAGCAAGCCAACGCCAAATTTTCCGAGTCTCTTCCTTGAAGCATATCCTCCCAATCGACGCTCCTTAGTCTGATCTGCTTCCTGGCCGTAACCGTATTGGAGGCAGATGGCAAGACGATCTTCGTCCATACCTACGCCATTGTCCAATGCGGCTATCATTATTGGAGTGGGGTTATTCTCCTCAACGAAGATTACTACGCCACAGTCTTCGGCATCAGCGTCTGCACTGTTGTCGATCAGTTCAGCCACAGCGTGTGCAGTGTTCTTGTAAGGCCCATTCTTAAACGCTGGTAAAGCGAACACGGATGGGAAAATATAGTGTTGAGGCATTTGATTACATCCTATGTGAATTGTACTTTCTCGTGATGCGTGTCTGCATTGTCCGGATCCCACAGACTATCCCAAGTGCAAAATAGCTCGGCTAAAGAGGCGAATTCCTCAAAGGTGTCGTCAACCAAAATGCGAACAACCGATTCATGATTGCCACCCGATTCAGGTCCGCGGAGTGCCCTTCCCATCACTTGCTGCAATCGTACTATACTCTTAGTAGGTCGTCCAATTACAACTGCGCTGGTCTTTGGTGCGTCAAAACCGGCCGTCAATACGTTGCAATTAAAAATGACTTGCGGTTCTGGACGGTCCTCCAGGGAGGTGCAATACGTCGAGATATAGTGATTTCTCGCCGCTGCGTCTGTCGCACCAGATACGGCAAAGGACAAGGGATATCCCGCATTTCTCATCTTCTCCGCACAGATCTCTGCAGAGCGAATCGAAGGAGTAAAGGCAAGAACCCGACGATGATTCCCCCTAAATAGATCCTGCGTCATATCCACAATTCGTTGGTTGCGAACGTCATCCTCTCCGAGAGGCATCACGATGTCATCCGAATAGTCTCCATTGCACTCAATTGGCACAACGGATCCACAAAACGGCTCCAATGAGATACTGGCTCTGGCCAAGTAGCCTTCCGATTGCAAGAAGTGAACAGGATTTCCTCCTTCGCCTATTCCAACTTTCTTACCTCCAAACATGCTAGCGAGCTCCTCGCTCTCTTCCAACCGTGCGCGCCCCGGTGTGGCACTCAAACCTACCAATTGAGTCTCTGATTCTCCTCCTGCCATAATGTTCTCGATCAAATGTCGATAGGACGGAGCGACAGACTGATGAGCTTCATCAAATACCACCAAACTCACTCTTTTATGCAACGATTGTTTAATCCACTGTTCACTCTCGACGGCCTGCACTACCATCTGAATTCCACCGATAAGCATCGTATTCCTCAATATCGTTGTACCAAACGAGAATCTCTCACCACTTCCATGCCATTCAATCACAGCTGCAGGAACATCTCCTTGCCAACGCCAAGCTGACTGAAAGTCGTTAGCGGCTTGCGACACAAGTTCCTTACTGGGAGCAAGCCACAAGACCATGGTCGGCCCGTGTTGCCGAAAGTAGTCTGTAATGAAGGACATCGCCATCCGAGTCTTGCCTGATCCGGTCGGGGCGTGTAAAAGAACTCGATCATCTCTGACCAGGCTATCCTTTAACTCCATCACAACTCTTTTTTGATACGGTCGAAGACAGTACTTTGGACTCACTTTTGCAAAACCTTCTAGATTCCTTGTCATTGACTGCCTCATATCTCTAGTCGTTAGGAATTGTTGAAGAAAATGTTAAAACCTTGAGAAGGAATAGTGACACAAGTTTACAAGGAACAAATTGCACAAGCGTGATCATATGGATCATCATCACTCAAGTTTTCTTCCAGCAATTCAGACTGCCATGACTGTTCCCTATCTGTAACTATAAGTCTTTGACCAACATCTTCATTGTGTTGAACTTCGTTCTCAAGATCGCTAAGAGAGCCCTGATCACGCCACGTATACATACTCCCTGATATGGGGTCCATAGTTTCCTGTTCATAGTTCATGGCTTTCTCGAATAGGTCGGGATGATTCCGGCGGAGACCTAACCATTCGCTCTTTCGCTGAAAAAAACAAAAGTAACATCCAGATCTTGATCGCCATGAGTAATAATTGGGTATTCCAGTTGTTTCTTGCAATATGGAAATGACCTCATTTCTCTCTATCCCGTCGCTGACAAAAGGATATACTGCTGTCACGTTTGGCAATGAGCTCAACTTTGAGCGAAACGACTCGTCAGCCCTAATTCCAACATAATTTACTGCAGGTACACTTCCTACAAACGAATTCATAGGTCGAATTTTCATCTTGTAAGTACACCATCGTTGACGCCGAGACGGCAATAAGCCACCATGTTCGGCCCAAAGGAAGTGATCAAACGGATCAGTATTATCGTCCTCGACATTTCGGAAGGGAGTTAAGCGTTCGATTGGACTTCCCAAAAACTTTTCTAAAATCTCTAAATATTCATAGACTTCGGGGAGTTCCTTTCCGGTATCGGTAAAGAAGTATTCAATGGTCGGTGCCTGTCTTGCTGATTCAACCTCTTGTGCAGCCTGGTCGAGATTTGCTACCAACAACATATCGCGAAAGTAGCGCCAATCTTGCTTTCTACGTGTCAAGTAAATAGCTAGCGCAGCAGAATCCTTCCCACCGGAGATTCCTATAATATGCCTCGTTTTCATTTCAACTTCCTAAGCTGTTTTACTAAGTTGATTATGAAAGACATGCGATTCTCTCTTGGTACTTTATTGATCAATTGTTGTACTTCTTCTTCTAACTGCAGGTGTTCATCCATGTTTCTTCCTGGAAGGAGCACGACAAATGGTGTCGTGTCTCTCGATGAAGTCTGTCCTGTCAGGAGTCTTGCGGCTTGTTGAACTGCAATAAGGGTCTGGCGTAAGACGAACTCAGCCTGTGCTACGTGAGCATCTGTCCATGACGAGAGGGGAACTGTCACACCCAACCCATCCTCTATGACCCGAAGGAGCCAAGCTCGGTCATTGTCATTGGGGGAAGAACACACAGCACCTGTGAATCGTTCCAGTCCATGGTACATCCGACTGTCCATCAAAGCACTGCTTGCATATTTTACACACAACTGTCTCGCTTCAGCTAGAGAGCCACACCTCATTGCTTGGGTCATGATATCTCCCAATTTTTGGATGATCGTATCGGGAGCAGTTTCAAGACAGATACGTGCCTGCCGAATCCTCGCCAAGAATTCGTCCGCAGGTGTGCCACTAGTTGGAAGAGACCTATGCCCAAACGCTCTAGGAATGCTTCGGAACAACAGATCTGTCGGCGACTTAGCCACACGAATAGCTTGACGAAGGGCTTGAGCTTCTTCACTGACAGCTACTGTGGTACGAGCAATAGGCGTTAATTGTGCGTACCGACTAAGGGTTGCTCTGGCTATGGACACAGGTGAAGGTGAAGACTCGGCATGCTGTCCCGACAATGCCATACAGTACTCTCGTAAGAAGCCCTCGTTAATCGACGCTTCTGGAGTTGATGTTATCGCAAATCGTTTCGGTGCTTTGACCATACGATTCAGAGTCTGTGGTCCCCAATGTGCCAAGTATTTGCTGTCTTCGTAAAGTTCATACTTATCTCTATCTATCAACAGAAGCAGAACACAGAGAACAAGTGTAGGATAGCGTTTTTGGCCAAACGGCGGAGCATGCATGAATTCAACCAACGACTCTACCGTTTTTGCGGTACCTCCCTGCACATATGCGAGCTCTTGCTTAATTGCCTCTATGACGTACTGAAGTCCCTTTGGAATTTTCCCGTCGCGGGCCACCAACCGCCAATCGCCGTTGCTGGCTTGCTGATGCAGATTATTTGACCTAATAAACGACTCATAGATGATCCTTTCAGCCGGAAAGCGTTCTATTCCCAAGTGTTCAACATGCGAGCTTCTGTATAAGGCTTCAATCAATCTACGTAGCGCTGATGAAACAGCCCCACTCACTCGGTCTCGATTGACCATATCCATATGAAGAACAAATGCTCTTGGATACCTCCGATACATGGCAACCGTTATCGCTTCCTGCAAACGAGAAAATCCTTTCTCTCCGACCGTCCACACTCCGTCAGTTGCACTTAGAATTTGATCCACATGAGTAGAAATACTACTCTCATGATAGTCCAGTCGTTCTTGCAATTCTCTAAGTGCTACTCTGTCATCCCTCAATTCCTGATCAGCAAGAACCAATCGCTGAATGGCGACAATAGCTCGAAGATGCGGCTTGAGCGTTTCAATCGATGCCTGCCCTACTACGTCATGTACAGTAGAACGGGAAGGGAGTGTCGGTATCGTACCCAACCAAACCAGAACGCGGGGATTCGGACTCGGCTTGGGGATGGAATCCTCCGCATTTAGCCAGACAATGTGAGCCACTCTTCGATTGCCAGTCTCGATGTAATGACGATGTGCCAGAATAGGCCGTGCTATTCTTCGATTCATTTCTATAGCCACATCGAGGGATACCCTATCCAGTTCTTGGTCGACTCGACCAACTACATCGTAATCGCTCCCTTCCCATACTATGTATTCACTCCGATACGATCGATATACCAACAGAGACTTATTGAGCAGCCTAGAGATACATTCTTCAAACGGAAACCCGGGAGGTAAACAAGCAAGTGCAACACTCCTTTCTGCGACCAGCCCGTCACCACTACAAAAGCTCAGCATCGAAAGGACTTGAAATAGTTGTCGATCTTCGATACTCAGCTCATCTCCTAGCCTAGTCGCGGCTTTCTTGCACTGCCGTAAAGCGCCGAGTATACATTGGATTCGATGGCATGCAGAGCGAGCTTCCAAAGAAATGATCGTATAGAGCTGCCGGATAGACCCATCTTTGTCGGTCTTGAGAGTATTTTGCAACAAACCCTGAGGGTAAGTCAGATGTTATCCATTCCACTACCGTACGTTCGTGTTGCCCTAATAACCGGCACAGTCGAGACAATAGAATAACCGTCATAGGATGCATTGGACGACATTGCTCCGCAGCTTTCAAAAAGGACCCATCCTGTAATAAGCTAGGCAAGACGGGACTGGGTTCTTGATCATAAGGCTCGACTCGTGGCTGACTGAGAAGAGCAAGCCCTTGTATCGACTTACTCGCGATATACGCGGTTGCGGTTTCGCTGTTGGTAAGTACAACTTGACGAAACCTTCCACGTACTTTTTCCCATTCTGTCCTTTTCTCACGCGTTACGCGTGTGGTGTAATGGTCGAGGTCAAAGTGCTGAATAATCAATATGGAGAATTGGGTCTCGTCACGACCAGTCATCTCCGCAATACTCTGGAGAGTATGTAGGTCACTTTGGTCTGGAGTCTCTAAGGTATGGTCCAGGTGTCTTCCAAACTCATCGATTACTAACAGTACTCCAGCTCTTCCGTTCTCGATTGCTAGTCTTGTTAGACTGGTAAGGCTGGACTGTACATGTTGATGTACAGATAGATCGTTCGACGGTGACAAGATTGGTGAAAGATCTCCGACAACGTCTGCGGGTAAGCTTCTTTCGACAAAAGTCTTCACTCCTCTAAGTATGTGGGAAGATAGGCTTTGATATGCTCCCGTGAGTGCAATCGGTAGTAGACCGCCAGCCTCATTTACCTGTAAGACTGAATCCTCTCGGTCGTCGAAGAGATCGAGTGAACGTGAGGGAGCAAATGAGGCTGTGGGGCAGGACAACTGATTAAGAGCAAACGCGGCTAACGATGACTTACCAGAACCATATGGACCTTCTAAGGCACACGCACTTCCTCCTTTTAGTGCAGCTCGGCCCAGTTGATTTACAAAATCGATCGCTTGTTGTGTAGGGTAGTAGTATCGACCTACCTCGTGTAGATCCTCGACTTGCTCAATGTTGATTGATAGTCGCAATAGCCTACTCCTCCTCAACTCTACTTGCCTAACCGTAATAGAGCTCATCGATAGAGCTACAGTCTCCCTTAAGACACGCTGCACGAATGTCTCCTTGCACAACAACCAAAGCGTCTTCACCGGGCATGGATGTAAGTGTTAAGTCGCTGGAGCGTTGTCGACTGATGCGTTCCACAATCGCAGAGAACCCATCTCGTGTAAGACCAAATATGACTCCTGGTGAACCACGAACATCACTTGGCGCGTACATCGACGAGATTGTTGCTGATCCTGCATGTCTCACGGCAAGTGTTCGAAGTATGGAGTGCTCAACAATTTTGTCTGAAACAAACAACCGTTCATTGGCCCAAGTCCGGTGATAGACGGTTTGACCCGTGGTCTTGGTCGATTTCAGTAGACCAAGTTGAGCAAAGAAAACGGTCCCCAGAGTCTGCCTCAGCCGTGTTGTCAAGGGGAGTGTGCATTCGAAGAACGGGTTCAACATCTCCACGAAGTGTTCCAATGGCATATTCCTTTCTGTTTGACGCAAGATATTGCTTGAACCCTTCGATGGCGTCGCCTATCAAGAAGCGCTCATCGCGAAGGAAGTTGAACACCCACGCACAAGACGAAAACCGTGTGAAATTGGAAGTGATGTAGAAGTGAAGGAGAGACACTCTCTCCATGTTCGAGAAACGGATCATGCTGTTGAAAGAGTCGTGTTGCTAGATCAGTGAACGCACCTTGGTCAGAGAGAATTCCCGAGACCTTTCCCCACGCACGAAGAGACTTGGCCATGTTCTTCCCTATACCCAAGTCGCAGGCGACGACTTCAAGATTAACTGGGACTTGACCATCTCTGCAATACCGATCTACCAGTCGAGGCAACCAGGAAATACTCGGAGGCAGTCCGCCGAAGTGGCCCACAACGTACTGAGCATTCATGGTCCAGTTCTCAAGTTCCTCACAATTCTCTATGCAAGCTATTCACAACCGAACATTTCTGTCTCAACAGGACCTAGAGATTCAATCATATCCTGTGAATTCTCAGTGTTCAGATTGACATGTCTGCAATGTCGACCACCAGACAACTGTCCTTCAGAGGCTATGCACCACACACAGAATCGCTACGCTTGGCATCGCACTTGAGTCAGTTCGGAGATGTCGTGCTTCGTCTGCATTATCAGGATTTCGAAACCGAGACATCCCGCCAACTCGCATCACCAAGACTATTCGATGTGAATCCAATCACATGGAAACAATCATCCGGTCCCTCAATTGCACGTAATGAGTGAGTTCTTGCGAAAACGCCAACCCGTTGTTCAAGACAACGAGATTGATCGATTGGTGAAGCTTGTTCAAGTCATGTTGGAAATCAATTTCAATCTCTCATCGGGAGGTTTGCTCGCTAGCAACTTGGGGTGGCGTTTTGATTTACTCTATCGCTCATCCAGAGTCGGTGCCCCTTGCCCGCCAGCTATCCTGCCCCCTGAGGTCTGGCGAGAAATGGGCTTGAAGCACGGCCGAAGACTCCCGGGACCAGCTGTCACTTTGCCACCTACTTCGGCGACACGATCCGTTGCGTACGAACTTCAGTTTCGACCACAACTTTTCATCTCAATGTCAAGTCTGGCATCAAAGTCTGGAAGCGCAAACCCGACCGCTACTTGGTCATTGACGAAGTCGACTCCTTGCCGACTGCTCTGCAAAGCGTCTATCGACGCCTGACGTTTACCTAAGTGATCCCTAGCTCAGACTCGCTATTCGTCGCCGAATATGCCGATGATCGAGAGTAGATTGAGGAAAGAGCACGTAGAGTGCTGTAAACAGGTTCACCGCGGCAATGATGTAGTTGCGCTCTCCGCCGAGAACGATCTGACTGGTTTGCCACAAGATCAACGCACACGCAACGACCACCATGAATCCGGAAATCATGAGCGAGAACGGTGTCATGTTTACGAAGAAGGAAAGAATGATGATCGCTACGATCACGAAAAACGCCACTGTCAGAAACTGACCCAACCAGCTAAAGTCAGCCCGCCGAATGATCGTGTAGAGCGACAACGCCAAAAAAGTCGAACCAGTCAGCGCTAATGACTGTACAACGATCATGGGTTTGACTGCCAAGAATAGGCCAATCAGCGGGGCCATCGCGATACCTAAAAATCCCGCGAACACAAACGCCCAGAACAGACCCCACACGCTTCGAGCCGTCATATTGACGACAAAAGACAAGCCAAATATGCCAGCCAAATAGATGAGGAAATTCATGGGAGGCACTTTCGCAACGATGCCAATCCATGCGCAAATCGCGGAGAAGCCGATGATCCCAGCTAACAGAAGATAAGTGCTCCGCAGTACGCTGTTGATCTCAATAGCCTGTTGCGGCGCGACGCGTAACTGTGCAATGGCCATAGTTCGGTTACTCAATCCAAGTTAAATCCAGTGGTCTTTATATTAAGGTTGAAGTCCGGCAATTCAAGACTTGCGCCACGGGCAAACTATAGGCGCATCAACGTTACGTTGCCGCCGGTGGCGGTCTCGTTACGACTGACTACCCGCTCCACGACAAACCGTGGTAGATAGAAAGGACCACCGCACTTGGGACCCGTACCGGATAGCCCTTCCCCGCCGAATGGCTGGGTTCCTACAACAGCTCCTATGATCGATCTGTTGACGTACATGTTCCCCACACGCACTCCTTCCGTGAACTGCTGGATCGTGGAATCAATTCTGCTGTGGATCCCAAAAGTCAGTCCATAGCCCAGTCCATTGATTCGTTCAATCAATTGGTCCATTTCGCTTCGCTTGAATCGATGCAATCCCATTACGGGTCCGAAGTACTCGACATTGAACGACTCGATGTCCGTCGCATCGACAATCGTCGGCAAGACATAGTGGCCATCGGCGGCAGCATCGAGTTTCATCTGATGGATGACCTTGTGCCGCCGTATTCCGCTTTCCAGCCAATCCTTTGCCGCTTGATCAATGACGGGGCCAACATTGACGCTCCAATCCCACGGATTGCCCACGCTCAAAGCTTCGACTGCTCCGGTTAGCAGTTCCAAGACTTCGTCGGCGATTTCCTCCTGAATGCAAAGAAGCCGCAACGCTGAACAACGTTGACCCGCGCTCTTGAATGCAGACAACACGATATCGTCTACGACATGCTCGACCTGTGCGGAGGAATCGACGATCAGCACGTTCACCCCGCCCGTCTCAGCTATCAACGGTACTAAAGGTCCCTCCCGGTCCGCCAAGGATTTTGCGATGGCCTTGGCTGCTGCAACCGATCCTGTGAAAGCGACTCCATCGATCCACGGACTGACGACCATTTTCTTGCCCACTTCGTCGCTGCCAGGCAGCACTCGAAAGACGTTACTGGGTATCTGAGCTTCAACTGCCAGTTCGCCAATTCGCGATCCAACGAGTGCGGTCTGAGGAGCAGGCTTGGCAACAACAGTATTGCCAGTGACCAATGCTGCAGAAGCGGGTCCAACAAAGATTGATGCAGGGAAATTCCACGGGCTGATACACGCAATCGTGCCTCGGGGATACAGCTTGTGCCGATTCGTCTCCCCGGTCGGTGACGGCAAATCGCGTTCTTCAAACAACGCTATGGCTTGAGCCGCATAGTAGCGACAGAAATCCTCTGCTTCGCGCAGTTCGTTGATCGCGTCTTCGACCGTCTTGCCTGCTTCGCGATGCAACAGCGCGGTGAGTTCAGCGCGATTCTCCTGCATGGCATCTGCCCAGCGGTTCAGACGACTGGCACGTTCGTCCGCTGGAGTTGTTGCCCAATCCAGTTGTGCCTTGGTCACTTCCTGGATGCATTGCTCCACATCGACTGGATCGATGTGTTCAACGAATCCGACAACATCAGTAGGGTCAGACGGATTGAGCACGGTATCACCGCCTCCTTTCGAACCCCACTGGTGGTCCTTCCACCTTCGAACATCTTCATGAAACGAATCGCGAGCACAACTGTTTCCGAAATCAATTCCGAAGGAGTTGGTCCGTTCCTCTCCATAGATGTCACAAGGAAGTTCAATTCGAGGATGGCTGTGATCCACATCCGATTCGACAGCAGCAATCGGATCGGCCGCGACTTGCTCAACCGAAAAGTCTTCGTCGAAGATCCGGTTTACAAAACTGGTGTTTGCGCCGTTCTCGAGGAGTCGGCGCATGAGATAAGGCATGAGATCCTTGTTGTTGCCGACAGGCACATAGACCCTACAGCCCGGATAGTCGTTGAACTGACGTCTCGCCACCTCGTGCAAGAGTTCTCCCATGCCGAAGATTCGTTGAAACTCGTACTTCTTGCCGTCTCCCAATGCATGCACCGAAGCAATCGTGTGGGCATTGTGTGAAGCAAATTGTGGAAACACCCAATCCTGATAGCTGAACAGCCTGCCGACGCAGGTCAGGTAGGAAAGATCTGTGTTGTGTTTCTGTGTGTATACGGGGTACTGTACGAGTCCTTTTTCCTGAGCATGTTTGATCTCCGTATCCCAGTAAGCTCCCTTGACCAGTCGGATGTTGATTCGCTTGCGTTGTGTACGAGCGAGTTCAGCTAACCAATCGATCAAGTATGGTGCTCGTTTTCCGTAAGCCTGAGTTACCACACCCAATCCTGTCCAATCGCGAAGCTTTGCACTTGCAGTCAGACCGGCAAAAACCTTCATGGTGATTTCGCATCGTTCCGATTCTTCGCCATCAATCGTGATCGGTATGCCGGCTTCTGCCGCTTTCACACAGAGTGCCTCCATCTTCTCGACGAGACTCCCAACTGCATCCCTTTCATTTAGCGGTTCAATTCTTGGGTGCAGTGCGGTGAGCTTGACCGACATGCCATGATCGAGTTCGCCTGTACGAGGACTACTTGCCAGACACTCAACTGCGTGCATGTACGAATCAAAGTAGTTGTCAGCGACTTCAAAGGATCTGGCTCCCTCACCAAGCATGTCAAAGGAACCTGTCCACTTCGTTCGAGAAACGGCTTCCTCGATGGTCTGACCAGCGACAAAGGAACGGCTCAGAATGTTCATAGCCGCGAGCATGGCCTTGCGCGTTACCGTGTCCCCGATGCGAGAAGAGAGACGTGAAAACCAACCTGATGTGTCGCCTCTTGCATCTTGTCCAACATCGACCATATCTCCGGTCAAGATCAACGCCCATGTCCCAGCATTGACGAACACTGAATCGGAGTGGCCGAGATGTGCACTCCAGTCGCCTTGTACGAGCTTTTCGGCGATGAGATCCTCTGCGGTGCGCTCATCAGGAATGCGAAGCAGAGCCTCGACCAAACACAACAGGACGACCCCTTCTTCGCTGGTCAGCCCATACTCGTGCAAGAACCGCTCCACCAAAGGACTCTCGTTCTTGCGATCCCGACACTCGTTCACTAACCGGCGTGCGTCCTCTTGCACTTCCGCCCGTGTGTCGGACGAAAACGGCTGGCTCTGAAGGAGGCAAATCGACAGCTTCGTCCTCGCTGCGCAACATTGCCTCGCCGAAAGCGTTCCAACGTTCTTCAAGAGTCATACTTGCATTCTCTTGTCAGTTTCAACGACAAAAAACACCGTCGAAGAGCTATCGAATTGTCTCCGCACTCGGTCGGCCGGAAACGCCCGAAATCATGTTGCGTGCCTCCCGCGTCGACTTGAGCGACGGCTTGCCTCGAGCCTTGAAATTGAACGGCTCGGTGTCAATGTCTTCCAAGACCCGTTCGCCGGCGAGCACTTCGCTCTTCCACTGATCCTGCAACGGTTGTCGCTCCTGAAACTCGGGCATGACTTCCGTCGCAAAACGCTCCAATCCGGCACAGATGTCCTCGTGAGTGTTCTTCCCTGCCTGATTAAGAAGAATCACCTGATCGACGTGTGCGTCTTCGAGTTCAAGCAGTCGTTTGCGAATGGTCTCGGGTGAACCGATTAGCTCGCTTCCCGAACGTTTCTGTCCTGCCGGAGTGCGCTTCCACTGCTGATAGCGCTCCCAAAAATTCACGCTACCAGGTGCGAATGGTCCCTCCTTGTTGTAGAGCTGCAAGGCAAATTGAAAAAACGTCCAACCATCTGCCTTCTGCCACGCTTCCTCGTCAGTCTCGGCGCACATGAACCCCGATACCACTGCAATGTTGGGGTTGGTCTCGTAATCTTCGAGCTTCTCAAGACCATTGACATAGGTGTTGTAGTAGGCGTTAACCCAGGCTTGCGCCGCATCCAAACTGACGAACTTGAAACACAACGAACCCATGCCTCGTTTCGCGGCGTACCGAATCGTGTCGAGCTGTGAACACGCAATCCACAACGGCGGATGAGGCTTCTGCAACGGCTTCGGAACCACGCATCGCAAAGGAAACTTGAAAAACTCCCCATCGTATTCCCAGCCGTGATTCCAAAACATCGGCAACGTGCATCGAACGGCATCTTCCCAAATCTCTCGCTTGTCTCGAAACCTCAGATTGAAAGGATGCAATTCGGTTACCGAAGAACCCTCGCCCAAGCCAAATTCAACGCGACCATCCGAAACGAGATCGAGTGTTGCAATGCGTTCAGCGACGCGTGCTGGATGATTGGTGGTGAGCTGAACGATTCCATGACCTAGGCGAATTCTGCTGGTTCGTTGGCTAGCAGCGCCAAGAAACACCTCTGGAGCGGAAGAGTGCGAGTATTCCTCAAGGAAATGGTGTTCCACCTCCCAAGCGTAGTCGTAGCCCAGCTTGTCGGCTAGTTCAATCTGAGCGAGGGAGTCCTTGAGCAGTTGATGTTCGCTGTCTTCCTTCCAATCACGCGGCAACTGATGCTCATAGAAAATCCCAAACTTCATCGCTGTGCTTTCCTCGTCGAGTTCTCGAGGACGGAGGGAAATCTCCGCTCGTTCATTCTGCACAGAACGAGCATTCAATCGAGTACTGATGTAGTGGTTACGACAACACTCCTGCTGCTATGCGACCAGCAGTTCTTCCCATTACGGCTCCTGAAGTCAGTCCGCTTCCTCCCGGATAGTTGCTGTAGTAGAGTCCGCCCACCAGTTCGCCGGCTGCGAAGAGTCCGGGAATTGGAGACCCTGACTCTGCAATGACCCGAGCCTCGCTATCGACGTGAAGTCCGCCGAACGTAAACGTAATTCCGCACGTTACTCCGTAGGCCTCAAACGGTGGATCTGAGATCGCATTGGCCCAGTTGGACTTGGGTACGGTGCCGTCGTCCGCTGATCGGCCGTCCAAGATGGCTGGGTTGAAAGGCACATCCGTACAAACCGACGCGTTGAAACGCGAAACCGTATCGAAAAAGCCGTCTACGTCCACATCGGACATGGCCTTGGCTAGACCTTCGAGAGTAGACGATGTCACTGAGGTGACTTGCCGATGCAGATACTCGCCTCGCAGCATTCCTTTGGTCTTGGCATCGAATACCTGCCACGCCAGTTGCCCTTCTTGATTAAGGATTTCGGCTCCGTATCGAGCGTAGGTGTAGTTTCTAAAGTCTGCGCCTTCGTCGATAAACCTCCTACCACTCGAATTGACGACGATTCCCAGCGGATAGGAGTGTTTTTGAAACTCGTCCGCAACATCAAGATCGCCAAAGTCAGGAGCGTTCATGTCCCATGCGACGGAGTGGCACCCCGACCAATGACCACGGGGCATGGCACCGATGTCCATAGCCATGCTAATTCCATCGCCGGTATTGAAACGAGTACCTCGAACCTTTGCTAGATCCCAGTTTGGACCCAAGTATTTTGCTCGCCACATGGGATTGGACTCAAACCCGCCGCACGCCAATACGACTCCATCACACCCAACCACGTCGCCGTTGACCACAACTCCATCGACCCTGCCATTCCGCCGAGATTGGGCTAAATCGGTAACTCGGCTGTCGTACCGAATGCTGATTCCGTCGTTCACGGCGAAGTTGGTGAGTGCATCAACAAGCCCTGCTCCACCGCCGTTGACTTCGACAGAGAGACCGCCCCAGAACGTTTGCTTGCCGTCAACTTTGAACGACTGACGCCGAAATGCGGGGAGAAACCGCACGCCTTTCTGTTGCATCCAGCACAGAGTTGAAAAACTCTCTCCCACGACCTTCTCCTGAAGATCCAAATCTCCTCGGTTGTGAGACAGGCGACTTAGGTCGAAATAGAAGTCGTCTTCCGAGTAGCTACCAAAGTCCGAATTCTCAATCTCCGCTGAGCTCAAGTCCGGTATCAATTTCATCAAGTCCTCGGTTCCGGCATAGCAGGTTCTCATTCCGCCGCCTGTAAATCGCGAGTTTCCTCCTCGAGTCTCGTAGGGAGCCCGCTCAAACACTAGCACTTCAGCTCCACACTCACGGGCAGCAATCGCCGCACACAATGCGGCGTTTCCACCACCCACCACGACAACCCTAGTCATGCTTCAATCCGTTTCAAGATTCTGAATTGGCCAGAATAAGCCAGAATAAGCCAGAATTGGCCAACTTATTGATTTATAACGGTTTCCAACGTGCTCCGCGGCCGTGTCCGAACGATTCGGCCAGTCTCTTGGCCTTGAGAATTGACAGGTCCTCTCGCAGTCGCCACTGGCTTGTCTGTGGTCCGGCCAAAGTACGAATCTCGCGTAATGCTAGAGGATGTGCCGAACCTCGCAATAGATGGAGAATTGCACTTTGACGACCAGTTAGGTTAGCTTCAGTCTCTTGCAATGACACTTCTCGACTGCGAAAGAACCGTACCGTCACACAGTCGCCCACTTCCTCAATTTCGGGATGGGGCAACCCTGCTTCCGCGGCATGTTCCGCCATCTTGATGGTTCCTCGACCCCACTCCTCGATTACTCCCCTTCTGTAGAACGTCCGGGCAATGAACGGATTCCATGGCTTTGACTGGTGCGGGACAAACAAATCCTCAGGTGTCAGTCCGAAATGTAACGGACCAATGGAGGTGACCTCCAATCGGTCGTCGTAGACGGCCATCCCAATGGATCCAACGGTAATCGAGTAATCCCGATGACACACTGCATTCGCCACTGCCTCGCGTACCGCCAAGAACGGATACTGTGGTTCATCAATCCGCGTCATTCGTCCAAGTTCAAATCGACTGGCGATGGGAATGGTCTCTCGAAGAAATCGCTGCGCACTGGCAAGCAAAGTGAAAGCATTACCAGTGAACTGGCGATTGTCGAGGAACTCGGATCGGTCGAGTCCGCGAAAGCGAGCGACGCGTAAGAGACATTGCGGAAGGTAGGACTCAAGGCGTTCCCTATTCCCAAACAACACTGCCGCCGCACGCAACAACGTGCCGTCTTCGATCAATTCAAGCTCGCGTAGTAAGACCTCAGGTTCTCGAGAGGCTGGTTCGTCCATCCGGCCGATTCTGACAGCCTCAGCCACTGTGTTGCGAATCTCCGAGTGTGAGAGATCGTTGATAGACCACCCATCGGCGGGTTGGTTTTCCCAACGACTTTGCTTGTGCATGCGTTCAAGCAGGATTCGGTTGTGTTCCTCCACGGACATAGATTGCGTTGTATTTCCGACACGCCGATAGGCGGTTCCTCGATATCGATAAGGAGCCGACAAGCCAGAACTGACAGAAGTCACGATTACTTCCAGTTGGTCTTCCAACCGAACTGTTTCTATGCTTGGAAACGCGGGCGGATCGATTCTGCGAAATTCAGCACTGAGTTCCTCGATCGTTCGGTCACTTACCTGTTGTCCCACCGTCCGACCGTCGGGCGAGATGCCGAAGAGAACGTGTCCGCCTCTCTGATTTAGCATTGCACACACGGTTGCAACTGCGTCACGAAGCGATTCAGCAGTGGCTCTGAACTCAAGAGTCTCCAACTCACCGGACTCGATTAGCGAAGCTAACTGATTGGGTGTCATATATCAAAATCCTTGGAATGTCGGGGCATCCAACCGCGAACTCACAGGTCCGCATACAGCCTTCGGCCTAGAAGTAATTCAAATGTGGTCTGGACTAATTGATCTCTTCGTATTTCTCCAGAGTCTTCGTGTTAGCTCTGACGTAACCGCTGAGACATTATCGGCTTCGTTCACCCATGGTTGGCCCAACCGGTAGGGACCAATCTGCCCGTGAAAGAGTCACTCAATCGAATGAAAATAGACGCATGGCGAAACCTGTATAGCTCAGCGTTCGCGTTTATTGGTTTGAATTCTTAAGTGGATCCTTCGTGGGAGTGCGTTCTTGGACAATATCCAGCAAGCAAGTTCACGTGTTCGGTAAATCGGGCTGAGGGAACGACGGGTATGAAGATTGCCATGTTCCTCAATCCGTGAACAATGTTAGATTAGGACACTCTAAGCCGTTGGAAATTGAACGCCGGCGACGGGCAGTGCAACCTGAAAGTATTGTGGACGAGGTGTATTGAGCGCGGTCTTGACAAGCCAACAAATCCCCCGGAGAAGAACATGAAGCGTCTTGAGAATAAGCAAGGAATACCGCAATTGCGTTGCGTGTTCAACTTGAGACGGTTTGTCTTGTTGTCCCTTGTAGCAGGCTGCCTAGGACTAATTGGCGGGTGCGCATCGATGAGCCGACTCGACTGCCTTACGGTCGATTGGTTCGACAAGGGCTACGAAGACGGCCTCCGAGGTTCGACAATGGAAAGGTACGGTCGATACGCGGACGACTGTACGAAACATGGAATCGCCCCCAATCGACAGGAGTATGAACGTGGTAGAAATCAAGGTCTGTCGCTGTATTGCACCAGCAACAAGGGATATCGCGTAGGCCGGGCTGGCCGAACCTACACTCACGTTTGTCCGCCCGGATCCGAGCCGGATTTCCTCCATGGGTTCTACGCCGGACAACAGGTTCATCTTGCCGAGGTGAGAATATTGGAAGTCGAATCTGCTATTGCATCACTGAAACGAGTGAATACGAACCTGGAATCACAGGTCGACAAACTCGAAGCGGAATTGCTGGACGATGAAACCGACGACGAGACCAAAGCCACTCTACTGAGACAGATCAAACGGCGACAACAGGAGATCGGCCAAAACGAAGCGAGAATCGAACAGTATTACGAGAAGAAAGTCGATGCCGTAGTCAACTATCGAGAGACAGTAGAGGAAGTCCGGAGCCTCGGTTTCCAAGAGTCTATGGCGTACTAGTCAAGTTCTTCCCACCATGCAGTAGGACTTGCTTCCAACTTACAATATCGCCATGCAAGCGAGTCTCCACGCTCAATGCTTCGGCTACGTAGCTCAGCTGGTAAGAGCACGGCACTCATAATGCCGGGGTCGTTGGTTCGAGTCCAACCGTAGCCACCAACATGCCAATCGGATTCACGTTCGATTTACGATGTCCATGTACGCTCCACTCTCACCAAGTTAGAAATTGACTAACCAATCCGCCGATCACCACGCATCGTTGAAGAAATATGCGATAGGTGCCGCACAAGTCGGTGCAGTGTTCCTCTTTCTCGTAGTCGCTGCCGTGTTTTCGCGTCCGCCTTCTGTCGACGACATTCTCTCCGAGTCGGGTGAAGTTGGCGGAGGCGACACCCCGCAGTTGATAGTCAAGATTGCGACGCCAAGACGAAATACGACAGAACTTTCCATCACTTCTACAGGAAACGTTCGTGCACGGAACATTGTCACGTTAGCTTCGCAGGTAACTGGACGTGTGGAGTGGATAGCTGAAGAGCTTCGCACTGGGGGAACTTTCGTCGCAGACCAACCTCTGCTGCACATTGAGAAGTCGGACTTCGAACTTGGCGTCGCCCAAGCTAAAGCAAATTTGGATACGGCAAAGGCAAATCTCAAATTGCGGCACGCTGAGCGAACAGCTTCGACTGAGGCCTGGCAACTCGTTCATCCAAGGACGGATGTCCCAACCCTAGTGGCCAAAGAACCCCAAATCGCACAATCGGAAGCAAGCATTGCAACAGCCGAAGCTGGGCTGAAAATCGCTGAATTGCAGCTGTCACGCACTGTGTTTGCACTTCCCTTCCATGGCAGTGTCATTGCAACAGATATCGGTGTTGGACAACTTCTCACGCAGGGCCAGCCATTTGGAACCGTCTACGACTCCGGAACACTCGAAGTTCACGTAGCAATCTCGGAGTCCGAACTTCGATTGCTCGAACCGGCAAATGGTCGTCGCGCACTGGTGCATCGAAACGGCGACCTCTTTGAAGCCGTCGTCGAGCGCACATCGTCGATGATTGATCCAACAAACCGAACGGCTACTCTTTACTTGGGACTTGTGGACGACAACGACCTGCTCCCGGGTCATTTTGTCCACGTGGACGTCTACGGGCGCAACGATCGAGACACCTATCGACTACCTGAATCCGCCGAACAACCGAATTCTTCTGTTTGGATTGTTCGCGACTCGCGTCTCGAACGGGTATATCCAGAAATCATTTCACGCGACGGGCGAGAAATGGTGGTTGCGGCATTCGACTATGGCGACGGCATTGTTGTCGAAACACTTATGAACGCGTATGCGGGAATGAAGGTCGCAATCGCCGCTGACCGTTCATGAATGAAACTCGCGAATCGCTCTCCACCAAGAGCGAGTCCAGTTCCGCAAGGCTCTCCCTCGTACAGTTCTTTGCCAAGAACTCAGTCGCTGCAAACCTATTGATGGTTGCCCTGCTGGTCGGAGGATTCTTGGTGGCAAGTGGCTTGTCGTCACAGGTGTTTCCCCAGATCGACCCGCGAATGATTACCGTCTCGGTTCCATACCCCGGCGCAACGCCATCGGAAGTCGAAGAAAGTATCACACGAAGAGTGGACACCTCCGTTCGTGGTATAGACGGAATTGACCGTGTTGTTTCCAAGGCCTCGGAAGGCTACGGCCGCATAACCATAGAACTCGTCGACTTCGCCGACAAGGAAAAGGCACGAGATTCAGTTCAATCCGCAGTGGATCAATTGACGGACTTTCCACCGGCGGATGCCGAAGAACCGGAAGTCGTAGCCATGGACGCTTTGCAAAACGTCATGGTGATCGCCTTGGTTTCCAATGCTGACGAAATGTATTTGAATCAGGCGGTCAGAGAACTAGAGCAGGAACTGCTCGAGATCCCGATCGTTTCACACGTCTCCGTCGAAGGCAATCGTGACTTCGAAATTGCGATCGAAGTCAGTGAGGAGATGCTGCGGCAATACCAGCTGACCATCGACAACATTGCCAACGCAATTCAGCAATCGTCTCTCAATCTCTCGTCGGGAGAACTTCGCACCGAAGCCGGCGATCTGTTGCTCCGCACGGAACAGAAACGGGAAACCGGCGAGGAGTTCAGAGACATTGTGCTTCGAACCCTCCCCGGAGGTGCGGTGCTCCGATTGGGAGACATCGCCAATATCGAAGATGGTTTCGCGGACACCAACTTGACAAATGAAGTGGACGGCGAACGAGCGGTCTTCATCCGCATACAAGCTGCTGAAACCGAAAACGTCTTGGATGTCGCCGAAGCTATCAAAGAATTCCTTGCCAATCGGGATTCTCAGCCTGGAATCGATGTCCGAATTTGGGAAGACTCAAGCGAAAACCTAAAGAGCCGAATCAATCTTCTCGTACGCAATGGAACACTGGGATTCGCGCTGGTGTTCTTCTTTCTAGTGGTAATGCTTGATCTGCGCCTGGCATTTTGGGTCGCCATGGGCATTCCCATATCGTTTCTGGGTGGGTTTTTGTTCTTCGACGCTTTTGGCGTGACGATCAACATGGTCTCTTTGTTCGCCTTGATCATCGTGTTGGGGATTGTCGTGGACGATGCCATAGTGGTGGGCGAGAACATTGGAAACGAGCAGCAGAAGGGGTTGCAGGGCAGTGCCGCGTCAATCGCGGGTGTCAAAGGTGTGTTCGCGCCGGTGTTCATTGGAGTGCTTACAACCATCGTCGCATTTATTCCATTGACTTTCACGTCGGGACAAATGGGACAGATTCTGGGAGTCATTCCTGTCGTCGTGATAACAGTCCTGACCATTTCCTTGGTGGAAGTGTTCTTGATCCTACCGGCGCACTTGTCGCACTCCGAGCGTTGGAGTCGCTGGCCCCTTGATCGAATTCAGACATTCATTGCCGAAAGAATTGAGTGGTTCAGAGACAACTGGTTCGTACTGTCGGTGCGTCATGCAGTGAGACACCGCTACTTGACTGTTGTGTACGCCCTAGCGATGCTCGTCTTGGCTGTTGTCTTCATAAGCAACGGCGCAGTACGTGTCGAGTTCTTTCCGTCCGTCGAGTCTGATCAAATCAGCATCAGTTTGAGTTTTCCGCTTGGCACACCCTTCGCTGTAACCGAAGCGGCTGCCTACCGAATTCGAGATGCTGTCAACGCAGTCAATGCCGATCTAGGCGGAACAGCAGTCAAAGCAGTAGGGATAACAGCTGGCAGTCAAGAAGTGGGGCAATCCCGAGGGCCCCCAACAGGTGAGCCTGTGACCACGGAATCTGGCCACCACTTGGCAAGTGTCACTATTCAGTTGCAAGAAGAACCTATTCGAACCTCCTCGGCAGTCGAATTGGAAACTCTGATACGTAGACGGATTGGAACCATTCCGGGGGTCGAGTCTCTCACCATTGCCTCAGACCTCATAGCCGAGTCGTCCACGTTGGAGTACGAGTTGTCCCATGCCAACAATGACCAACTGAGCCTCGCTACCACAGCAATGCGTGAGCGTCTCGCTGAGATGCCGATGTTGACCGAGATACGCGATACGTTGAGCGACGGCAAGCGACAGTTCGACATCCAACTGACACCAGAGGGAGAAGCAGTGGGACTTTCGCAGTCCGTGGTGGCCCGTCAACTTCGTCAGAATTTCTTTGGACAGGAAGTGCAAAGGATTCAACGAGGTAGCGACGAAGTCAAAATCATGGTTCGCTATCCGGGTTCCGATCGCAAGAGCACGAGCGACTTGTTCAATACGAGAATTCGGCTTCAAGACGGAACCGAAGTGCCTCTGTCCGCTGTTGCCACCGTCGAGGAAACGAGAAGTTACTCCGCCATTGATCGAATCGACGGAGTGCGCGTGGTAACCATATCGGCCGAAGTGGACAAGACGTTCATGTCTACCGGAGAAGCTACGAACCGCGTAGAACAGGAAGTCGTTCCAACCGTTCTTGCACAGTTTCCGGGACTAACGATCAACCAAGCGGGATTTGGTCGTGATCAAGCACGAGATTTAGGTTCGCTGGGAACGCTTGCACTCGTTGCGATCATCGTCATCTTCGCGCTTATAGCAGCATTGATGCGTAGCTACACCATGCCCTTCATCGTTCTGTCTGGAATACCGTTTGGAGCTGCTGGGGCTGTGATCGGCCACTACCTTCTAGGCTACGACGTATCCATGGTTTCGATGTTCGGTATGGTTGCACTGAGTGGCGTTGTGGTCAACGATAGCCTCGTTCTCATGGACCGATTTAAGAGGCTGAGGGAGGAGAAACCTGATCTGACGATCATGGATGCAGTGGTTGAAGCAACTCGATTGAGATTCCGGGCGATCTTTCTAACAACCGCTACCACGGCATTGGGACTGACGCCCATGCTCTTCGAATCCAGCCTTCAAGCGAAGTTTCTCATTCCCTTGGCTGTGTCGTTGGCAATTGGAATCTTGTTTGCCAGCTTTGTAATCGTTTTTCTCGTTCCGTCTCTGGTAATGATTCGCGACGACTTCTTTAGGATATTCCGTCGTCTACGGACGATGGTCTCGGCAAACTGAGGTCATTATATCGTATTTGGTAAAGAAAGTATAGATGTAGTTACTCCGAGTTTGCTGTAGCTACGTTTCCGGCACCCCTTTCCGAAGTAATAACCCAGCTAACTTTCTCTCGCCACACACTTTGAAGTTGGAGTGTGATTGGCAACAAAAGACATGTGCAATAGTTCAAAATATGCATGTCCAGGCATTCTCAATACCCGTTAGGTCGTGGAATACATGAACACAAGAAAAATGCTAGTGATTATTTCCGTCGCAACCGTGCTCGGAATCCTAGTACTTGCATCGTTTTGGGTGCTCAATGATCGGGTCGAACCCCATGAAATCAGCTTGGAACGCCAAATTCAGGAGTCACTCATTGAGCGCATTGCGAACTACGACGTCGATTCGCCTGAACAAACGACGGTTCAGGGTGCAACCATTGCAACCGGAACTCCCTCCATGCATTCCGGAACTGACGCTTCGCGCTCATCGTCAACAGTGCCAGAGGGTTATTCCGTGGTCCAGATGTCACCGAGCATGACTGTGATGCAAGCGCACGACTCGAGCGTCGATTTAACTGGGTCAGACAATCAAGTTCGCTCGGTCGAATGGTTGCAGTCAGCGACAGCAGTAGACGGTCTTGTGAAACAAGCAGAATCCGCGGGTCGCGATTGGACATACGGCTTCATGCAAATCAATCGCGCCATATCCAGCGACCAAATGCAACGGGAAATCAATTCACTGGGCGTTCGGATACTGGGGGTCTCTGGCGACATAGTTCGCCTACGAGTTCCCGCAAACGGAGACCAACTCGAAGCTTTGCGCAACCTACCTTGGGTGGCTGGCGTTGGCGCATTGCCAGCAGAACTCAAAACTTCGACAGAATTCATTGACATGACATCGAATTCGGTCGCTTCTCAACGCCATCCCGTCTTCATAACTGTGGTTGATGCTGAAAGCGAAAAGAGCGTTCGCGATGAACTCACTCAATTGGGAGTGGCCACCGGGCACTTCGACCGCGACATCCGGGCATTCGCCGCCGTTATCCACAGCAATCAACTCTGGAAACTGTCGCAACTCGATTTCGTTCAAAAGATCGAACCCATTGGAATCGTCAAGGCTGTCCACGACACAGTTGTTCAATCCATGGGAGCTGATGCCATTCGGGCCGTCGGTCAAGCACGGGGAGTTTTCACAGGTTCCAACGGAGCTTCCGTTCCCATCGGTGTATTGGACACAGGGCTCAACACCAATCACATCGATATTTCGTCGTTGCGATCCAGCATTTGTGGCAGCAACTTCATCGAATTCGAAGATTCGGATCTCTGGGTAGATGCCGGATTTCACGGTTCCCACGTTACCGGTTCGGTGGTCGGCAACGGCTACTACGAACCGATCTTCGCCGGTATGGCACCAGGTGTTCAGCACATCCGGTTTGGCAAAGTACTCTCGGTGTTTGGCGGGGGTGACCTGCTGACCGTAAGCCGGGGCATGGACTTTCTGTCCCGTCCATCGGCTTGTACCTACAACGGTGTGACATCTGACCCGATCAAGCCACTAATCGTCAACATGAGCCTTGCTGCTTCGGGTCTCAGTTTCGACAGCCGAAGCGCAGATTCGCGCAAGTTGGATGCCATTGTGTGGGGTGAACGCCAGCTCTATGTCGTCGCGAATTCCAACGATGATGTTTACGGTTATTCGAACTATGCCGCGTCCAAGAACTCGCTATCGGTCGGTGCATCCCATGACTTCGGCGACAAAGCCAGCTTCAGCAGTCGAGGTCCGACGGTAGACGGACGGCTCGTTCCATCGGTAATGGGGGTGGGCGTCGAGGTGTATTCCGTCAAGGGTGGAGGTGATTTCGACACCTATGATCGTTCCGACGGCACAAGCATGGCATCTCCGATCGTTGCCGGCGTTGCCGCATTGCTAATGGACGCCTCTCCCGAACATCAGGAAAACCCCGCACTGACACGAGCCCGACTCATGGCAAGCGCCATCAAGCCCGACCCTTGGTTCGCTCACGAATCGGCTTTTCCCACAAACAACAGCAAAGGACCAGGCACGATCAACCACAAGCACGGGTTGGGATTTGTGTCGGCTCGAACGGCAATTCTCGACAATGATTCCGACACCGGGTGGGTCAGCGGGGGAACTACCGTCGAGTTGAACGATGGGGAGTATGGCTACCACGACATCTCAGTACCAGAAGGTGCCAGCAGGATCGACATCGTGCTGACTTGGGACGAGCCCCCTACAGACACCGTTTCGCCCGTTGTACTCAACGATCTCAACTTGTGGGTTGATCAAGAAGCGGATTGCGGGTCGGGCGCTTGCGGGGAGTACTCATCCGAATCGACGATTGACAATGTCGAATGGGTGATCATTCAAGACCCCGAACCAGGAACCTATCGTCTCAAGGTTGACGGGCACCGCGTCTATTCCATACCGCCAAGAGCCGCAATTGCGTGGACGGTGATTCGTGGCGATTCGGCACCGCAGCTGTCTGTTACCGCTACACAGGAAGTCTATGAGACTCCCGCTCTACAAAACCACAAGCACGATGTGGAGCTGACTGTCACAGCAGACAGCTATGTAGCGTCGGGCACGCGCTTGCACATCGACTGTCGAACTGTCGACAACCAACCCTGTACTTCGATCGGCATTGCGTCTGACTTTGGCGTGGAGGTCTTGCAAGTGACCGGCTTGGTTCAACGCGAAGACGGATTGGGCCTGAATAGTGGTCCGAAGCAATTCTTGACGCTCGGCGAAATTGCCGTGGGAGAAACTCAAAACGTGCGGGTCAGCGTCGGTTCCGAATCAAGCGACGCAGTGCGGCTCTACTTCACGGCAACCGCGTTCAATGGCATCGCTGGCACAGCAACGGTCGTTTTTCGTCAACAAGAAAGCAACGAAAATCCAACCGAAGCGAGCCAACCAGACAACGACAGCTTCGCCACACCTATTCAATTGCAGGGCGATCAAGGCAGTCGTGAATTCGATCCGCTTATCAGCTCGGCGGAAAGCGGAGAGCCTCCTCCGGTCGACAACGAGATTCGACCCGCTTCATCGGTGTGGTTCAACTGGGTTCCCGACACATCGGGACCTGTGACTTTTCTTGCAGTACCGCGTAACGAAGATCCTGCAGTGTGGGGTATTAACAACCGAGTTTTCACACCACAGATCGACGTGTTCGAAGTCAAGGACGACTGTTGCGGCCTTGCTGGATCTCCGCAACGGGGAACGGCACCTTGGTCGGTTCCCATATTTGCCCAAGTGGGAAACGAGTACCGCGTTCGAGTCAGTCATCGCTACGCATCGTTACCTCTCACTCTGAATTGGGTGAGCGGAGACCGACCGGTCAATGACGACTTTGCAAATGCGACACCAATTTCAGGAGGGGATGGCGAGATCGCAGGGCAAAACGCCGGTGCAACGTTGGAGCCTGGAGAGCGCTATGGAGACCTGGCGTCGAGCGTGTGGTACCAGTGGACGGCTCCAACAAGTGGTACGTATGAGATCAGCGTCAGCAACGCGCCCCTGCTTCATGTGCTCGTGTTCGAGGGCGATGATGTTCGCTCGCTTCGCTTGGTTTCCGGATTCGCTATTGCCGGCGAGGGCAACTCCTTCCCTGCCGGAGAAGGAAAGACCTATCGAATCATGGTTGCATCAGCAGATGCCAGTTCCGGGGGTTGGAAGTATGACCAATTGTCGTGGTACGACGCTGGCGGTGCAGACGATTCGTTCTCTGAAAACCTGAACGACCTGTTCGGTTCAGCTGAAACCATCGCTAGCGAAAATTCCGGATCCGTGTCCATCAACGTTCTAGAGCAAGCTGCGACTGTTGAGCCGGACGAGCCGGAAGAGACTGGAATCATGACCCGTTGGTGGAAGTGGACGGCACCCAAAGACGGCGAGTTCACATGGTTCTGGGACTCGGACTTGGCGCAGATCTTTACGTTCACCGGCACGGCAGTCAATGACCTTACTCGCATCGTCGAAGAGGCACAGGCGGTGTCGGGCCAAGAATTCGTTCTAAACGCAACCAAAGACACCGAGTATCTGATTTCTGCTGGGATCGACAAACTGGAGTACATTGCGTTTACGCCACAAATCGGACTGGATACGACGCTGTACTGGGGAGAGACACCCACCAACAACACGCTCGCCAATGCTCAAGTACTTTCGGGCGCAAGTGGAGAGGCATCAGGCTCGTGGCGTTACGCAACAACCGAATCGGATGGCAGGAGCGGATTGGGACAGTCGTCGCTCTGGTATACGCACACCGTGGAAAAAACAGGCTGGGTTCGGTTTTGGATTGGAGGAGCGAACAACCAGGTTCGAATGACGGTCTTTCTTCAATCGGGCGAGGGCGATCTCAAGCTAATCATGTCGGCGGACAACCCTGGTAGACGCAACAACAACACCAGCGAGGTGTATGTGTACGTTGAGGAGGGTTCCACCATTGTGCTGCGAGTCGCGAACGCAACCAATCACAGCAGCTCGAATTTCAAGCTTGAATGGGAACCTTCCGAAGCACCGCAGTGGCTACGTTACATAGGACGAGTGGCAGATGGAAGGCGTGACGCATCAGGAACCATCGTCAGTTTGCCGAACCCCCGAAACATGGAGTTCAATGCGGACGGCTCTGGTCTTTTCGTAACCAACGACCGGGGACTCAGCTCCTTTGACCGTGACCCCGATACGGGCGAGCTCTTCTTGATGGGGGAAGTGTCCGCCGTGCATGCTCGTAGCAATCTGGTGTGGGACGTGCATCGATCCCGACTGTATGCAAATCACATGCAGAGTTTGTGGACGCTGGAGCCATACGACGACGATCCACTTGTTCTTCAATTGGTAGGCAGTCAACAGTCTTTCGACGACCTGGAAGTCGTCTCTAATCAAAAAGGCTCTCCGGCCTTGTTTCTTGATCCGGAAGGGAACTATCTCTACCGTTCTCTCAACGACACCCAAGCCGTACTGTCTTTTTCCAGCACTGGAGAACTCGGACTCTACGGATCATTTCGAGTGAAGTCAAGCGCGAAGTACCCATCTACCGACGAGAGTCTGTGGTACAGCACCGGAGGCGGCAGCATTAGGCTGGAGCAGCGCATTGTGGGTAGTCCTTTCTTTGAACGTCTTGATGGCAAGATCGATGTTGCCGACGCACGTACGATAGCTTCTTCACACACGGACCAACACGCATTCGCACCTTCATCGACTGGTGAGGAAGTGTTAACGCTAGCTGTGGATCGCGCGGACGGAACGTTGACTGAAGCTGCCAGAAACAGCTTCTTCGATCTCAATGTCGAAGAGTGTTGGAGCGTCTCTGCACGACGAGGCAAAGTTGCCGTGGACGTGTTGTGTGATCAAGGAGTCTTCGTTGCCGAGTTCGATGCCGACGCCAAGAAAGTCGTGATAACCGACAACTTCAGTACTACAGACCTGTGGTTCTTCGGATTCACCTTTATATCTGCAGTGCCAGATCGATTCGGGAACACCCTTCCCGCCTACAAGCTCTCCGAGTCTGTTGCTGTCGCAACCAGTCCGGACGGCAAGCACTTGTATGCGTCTACGCTCAAACACGGCATTCTCATGTTCGAGCGCTTTGGCAACGAGACCGTCGACATTCAGGAATCGCTTGCGAATCGAGTCAAACGGCTCGACCTGATTCAGGCGTCTCCCAATCGGATCGAATTCCACGACGACTCCGCTGACGCGGGATGCATCGAGGCGAGCTCTTGGACGGTCGACGACGTTAGCTATTCGGTAACTTCCTCGAAGTGGCAAGAACGCGACATAGGACAGAACTGGACCGATGTCGCGGACACGTCCAAGGATGGGGAACTGTGCTCCTACCTGCCAACAGAGAACAAGGAGTACCGCTTGATTGCCACCCTGAACATCGAAGGAGAATCCGCCGACTACGCAAGCAACTTCTTCGCGTATCTGACCTACGAACGACTCGACAGTCTATCGGTGACGTCGGGACAGATCACGTTGGACGGCATGAACTTCAGCGAATGCACGACCATCAACGAAATGGAAATCTCCGGCAAGACCTACTCGGTTGCAAGCTCCAAGTGGCAGGTCCGCGACAACGACGAATCGAACTGGGCCGACCTGTCGAATTCGCAGAAATCAGGAGAGGTGTGTCCGCTCGATCCCGACGACACGCGACAGTATCGATTGGTGGGTCGATTTGCGGTTGATGGCACACGGGCGTTCTACACCAGTGACACCTTGACGGAAAACTAGTGCTTCAGAGTGAATGAGCAGTCTGGCGAAAGTGTCTGCCCGCTAACAGGCAGACACCGCTTGAAGTCAAGCCGGACCGCAATCACTCCCTGCCAAACAGCAACTGTCTAAAATTGTGACTGCATGGTCCAGCGGTCCTCTATTGCCAACACCCTCAACTCTAAGTAATGGGCAACATGTAGAGCGACGAGGTACTGCTGGCTAACAGTTCCTTACTTCCATTGGGACTTTGGGAAGTTTCAAAGACTGCGGACCAAGGGAGTGTGGCCTCAAGCGGAGAATTCCTGAGAGTGTCCTTGAAGGCAATGTCATTCGAGCAACTTCTTCGCTATCACCGAGTCTTTTTGAGAGGAAACAATGGCTGATCCCTTCACTATTCGAGTTTTTGTTCCGGATGGAGACCCAGATGGCATTCGCATTATCGACCGCATGAACTGGACGGGACTGGGTCTCGTATTTCGAAGATCCGAATGGGCCGACGTTCGGGCCCGTGAAGAGATGCAACGCATCGGAATCTACATTCTCGTCGGTTATGAAGAGGATGACCTCCCTACACTTTACATTGGACAAGCCGACGGCATCAAGGGACGTATTGATTCGCACGACAAAGCCAAGGATTTTTGGAATTGGGCCGCGGTGTTCGTCTCGAACAGTGGGGGTCTGAATCGGGCTCATGTCACATGGCTCGAATACGCTCTTATCAAGAGAGCAACTGATGTCAAGCTTTGCCACCTCGACAATGGAAATGTGCCACAAGAACCTGCCCTTTCCGAGCCCGAAAAAGCCGACATCCAGAGTTTCCTGAATGAAGTGCTCCGAGTCCTACCTCTAGTGAATCTTCATGTATTCGAGTCACCGAAGGTGGTTAGCGACGTAACGAGCACTGAGACTACATCGGACACTCAACTAGACACAGTAGTCGTTCCTGCATACCCTAGCAGCGTACAAGAAACGTTTCTTGGCGAAGACTGTTGGTATCCAATACGAATCGCAGGTGGCAAGCTCGACACGATCAAATTTATAGCGGCTTACGAATCTGCGCCAACCAGTGCAATTACCTACTACGCGGATGTGTCCCGCATCGAGCAGTACGGCGAAGACGGGAAGTACAAGGTCTTTTTTGCCGGAAAAGCCCGTAAGATCGGACCGATTCCGTTTGGCAATGCCCCTAAGGGCGCAATGGCGGGAAAGACATACACTTCGATTGCCCAGCTGAAGAAAGCCAAGACTCTGGCTGACATACTTAGCAAGACCTAACCTGACAGAGTCGATAAGGCAGTTAGAAGAGCTTTGAGTCTTGGTTCGGGACGGACTCCAGAGCCTCCTTACTCAATAGATGGAGTCTCAGCAATTGGTTGTCTCTGTTAGTTCATATCCTGCAATTGATTCGACGGCCTCGATGTCAAACCCTCGTCGCTCCGTTGTTCGACGAATGACACCCTTCTCTGGCACTAATCTGGGAGGCAGAGCACTTGTGCATAAAGCCCGCAGAACCAAGGCTGTGGCTACTGCAGGAATACGCGATCTCGTCCGGTAAGACGAGAGGTGTTTGTCTTGAATGCACAGTCCTGAGAAATCGCGCGAAGGCTTACATACTAAGTCATATATTTTTGTACACTGACCCTAACGCTCGTCAATGCCATAGACTATCTATAATTCACCGATAGGCATAGAGGTAGCTTTTCGACGATAGCTTTCGTTGGGAAGGTTGCACGTTGGAAGCGCTACTGAGACAAAGAAATGGTCGATTGCCTCAGGAAACGCTCTCACTTGAGCCCAGAGCTTGCGCGAGTTGAAGTACCTGTTTTGCGTCTCCGATACTCGATGTTCCACCCCGGGTGCTTCGGCTAGAGACCGACGATACGGATTGCGGGAGGTCCAGCCGCCAATGTCCCAGTATCGCTGCGTACCCCTATTGAAGAGTGACCGATCGATTGAAGCATAAGCTCATTATTGCCGTCATTGTCTTTGCCGGTTCGATAGCAACAGCATCGCTGTTATGGTTGACTGGTCCGACCTTGTCCCCGGAGACACCGGAAGTCTCTGTCCCTACGGTAGTGACCACCGTGGCGATCCCTGAGCGCATCCAGATGATCGTACACGCGCAAGGAACCGTGAGTCCGCGAACAGCGACAGACTTAGTGCCAGAGATCTCGGGCTCGACAGTTTGGGTCTCCCCCAACCTGGTTCCCGGTGGCTACTTCAATCGCGATGAAATCTTGTTGCGAATAGATGATCGTGACTATCGCGATGCGGTTGAACGCGCCAGTGCAACCGTAGACCGTACTGAGGCGGAGGAAGAGCATGCCCGATTTGAGCTCAACCGTCTCAAACAACTAAACGCGCCGAATTTCACCAGTGATTCAGACGTTGCGGCGGCCATCAGACTGGCACGTGTCGCTGAAGCCAATCTTGTAGATGCGAAAGTCGCATTGAAACAGGCCGAGCGCGACTTAGCTCGAACCAAAATCCTGGCACCTTTTGCTGGGTTAGTAGCCAACAAATCGGTGGATGTTGGTCAGTTCGTTGGCCGCGGAACCACCGTTGCACGTCTGTACGCAGCAAACGAAATAGAAGTACGCCTGCCCATCGCTGATCGTCAACTCGCCTACCTCGATTTGCCACCTCTGCAACGCGGCGAAATCGACGAATCGAGCGCTCCCGCGGTTCTGTTGTCTGCTCACTTTGCTGGGAGAGACTATTCATGGCAAGCAAAGCTCGTTCGAACTGAAGCAGAAATCGACCTAAGTAGCCGCATGATCTATGCCGTAGCACGCTTGGATTCCCAAAGTGCTGATGCGGAAAGTCCCGACTCGCTACCGCCTCCCATAGGTTTGTTTGTGCAAGCCGAAATTCATGGTCGAGTTATTGATGACATTGTGGTCTTGCCTCGTACCGTGCTTCGCGATACTAATCAGGTGCTTGTTGTTAAAGAAGGCAGGCTGCGATTTCGCACCGTGTCAGTAACGCGTATCTACCGCGATCATGTTTATGTCAATGGTGGACTGTCTCAGGGCGAACTGGTTTGTACTACGGCACTTCAGTCGGTGATTGATGGTATGCGGGTGAAGACCCACCTCAACAATCCGGTGGGCAACATGGAAACAGAAGGCCTATGAAACGAATCATCGGATGGTTCGTTGGCAATCCTGTCGCCGCGAACCTACTGATGACGCTTCTTATCGTCGGTGGATTGCTGTCTGCGTTCCAGATTCGGCAGGAAGAACTACCTTCAATTGATCTCGGTATCGTAGAAATCTCGGTTTCGTATCCAGGCGCAGCACCTGAAGAGGTTCAAAACGGTGTCACTCTTCGCATCGAGGAAGCAATTGATGACATCGAAGGCATCAAACGAATTACGTCAACTTCTCGAGATGGGAGGGCCAAGGTAGAAGCTGAATTGGAGGTCGCTCATGACATTGACGTATTGAATGAAATCAAGAGTCGTGTCGATGCCATCGCTACGTTTCCTGCTGCGACTGAAAACCCAGTCGTCTCCCTTGCTACTGCCCGCAACAAGGCTTTAGAGATAGTCGTATTCGGCGACGCCGATGAACGAACGATCAAGAACCTGACTACGCAGGTGCGAGAGGAACTTGACTCGATTGAAGAGGTTTCTCAAATCGAGGTTGCCTACGTCCGGCCCGACGAGTTATCAATCGAGATCTCTGAACAGACTTTGCGAGCATTCGGACTGACGTTTGACGATCTAGCGGATGCTGTCAAACAGTCCTCTCTAGACATGCCAGGCGGATCGATCCGGTCGCGGTCGGGAGAGATCGTGCTCAGGACGCTTGGGCAAGCCTACCGACAAGACGACTTTGGCAACATCGTCGTCCTTTCTCGCACAGATGGGACCAAGGTTCGACTCCATGAAGTCGCCACCATCAAGGACGGGTTCCGCGAAGGCGAAACCCAGGCACGATTCGATGGCAGCCCTGCTGCCATGATCAAGGTCTACCAAGTCGGAGACGAAGACCTGGTGGAGATAAGCAAGAAGGTAATTGCGTATGTAAGGGAAGCAAGTTTGCAAATGCCAGATGGCATCAAATTGCTCGTCTGGCAGGACGAAGCTTCCAATATGCGGGAACGCCTTGAAGTTCTTCTTTCGGCGGCGGCTGGCGGATTGGCCTTGGTGCTTCTATTGCTCGCACTGCCCTTGAAGTTTCGAATCGCGTTATGGGTAGCAGCTGGTATACCTATCGCATTGCTTGGTGCGATCGCGATGTTTGGCACTTTCGGCATCACGATCACCATTCTGTCAGTCACCGCACTCATTCTTGTCCTCGGGATCATTGTCGACGACGCCATCGTTGTAGGTGAACGAGTTTTCGATCATGAAAGGCAAGGCAAGGATCAGAAGACCGCGGCGATCGAGGGGACCGCAGAGGTAGCTGTACCCGTTATCTTCGGCGTGCTCACAACCATGGCTGCATTTCTACCGTTGCTGTTCATACAGGGAACGGTGGGGCAAGCTTTCGCCGCCATTGGCTATGTCGCAATCCTTTCCCTTACGTTCAGTGTCCTGGAATCTCAACTGATCTTGCCCGCTCACCTCGCACATCGGGGAGCTAGTCGTTCTGTGGATGCGACACATGGAATCTCAGCTCGATGGCAATCGTTTCAAAGCGGGATAACCAATCGTTTGGAAAAATTCGCTCGGGTTACATTCGGCAACGCGCTCAACCGGGTTGTCGAATGGCGCTACGTTACGCTTACTGTCGGCGTCAGTGTTCTAGTGATCGTCGCAGGAGCGTTCCTTAGTGGTCGTCTCCCGGTGCAGTTCATGCCGACAATAGAAGGCGACACCATCGTCGCTCGCGTCGAAATGACCGAGGGATCCCATGTCGAAGACACTGCTGAGGCCGTTGCTCAAATCGAGTCGGCTGCGGCACAGTTGAAGGCCGAATTGGATGAGGCTTATCCCCATCTCCCGTCCTCACTGGTTCAACACGTATTCACTTCGGTTGGGCAACCTCTCGGCGGTAGGTTAGAAGCTGAACCACAAAGCCACATCGCGGAAGTTGTACTTTCCTTGTTGCCGCTCTCGGAACGCGGCGACATCGAACTGACCAGTGTCGTGGATCGGTGGCGTGAATTGACCGGTCCGATTGCCGATAGTACATCTCTAAGGTTTAGCAACACCGGTCTCAGCGCTGGCGACCCGATCTCCGTCCAACTACAAGGTCGAGACATGCATAAACTCAGCTTGGCAGCGGCTGAACTACGGCATGAGCTCAGCAGATTCCCAGGAGTTAGAGATGTCGCGGACTCTTCTCGTGCGGGTAAACAAGAAGCTTCACTGACCTTGAGACCTGAGGCTCGCGAACTCGGCTTGACGCTACACGATCTCGGCCGGCAAGTACGGCAAGCCTTTTACGGTGAAGAAGCACAAAGAGTTCAGCGCGGTCAAGAAGACGTCCGTGTGATGCTGCGCTACCCCGAGGATGAGAGGCGTTCACTCAGTAGTCTAGAAGACATGTATGTTCGAACAGATTCTGGCGTGGAGATTCCTTTCCTCGCCGTTGCGGACGTTTCGTTGGGCAGAGGCCAGTCTGTGATTACCCGCGTAGATCGTCAGCATGTTGTCACGGTAAGCGCTGATGTGGACCGAAGCGTCATAACACCCGAGGCGATTGTTGACACTCTGAAAGTCGAGGCCTTACCTAGGATTCTTGCGAATTACGACGGAATTAGCTTTTCCTTGACCGGTGAACGTGAACAGCGCGACGAATCCTTCGAAAGCGTGATCAGGCTGATTCCGATTGCGTTGATCCTAATCTTTGCCTTACTTGCCATACCGTTACGTTCCTATCTTCAACCATTGCTAATCATGAGCGTGATTCCATTTGGGGTTGTCGGTGCGGTCATTGGCCACATCGCCATGGGTCGATCCTTGGTTTTCCCCTCCATGCTCGGACTAATAGCGCTGACAGGAGTAGTAGTGAATGCCAGTTTGATTTTGGTGGATTTCGCCAACCGTCAACGTCGAAATGGCGTTGACGTGCGCACCGCGATTCAACGTGCCGCCACCGTGCGGTTTCGCCCCATCATAATTACTTCGTCAACGACCTTCGTTGGTCTTGTCCCGCTGATGTTCAACGACAATCCAGCGACTTCCTTCGTTGTGCCGATCGCAATTTCATTGGCTTGGGGTATTGTTTTTGCAACCGCGATTACGCTTTTCCTTCTTCCTTGTCTGTATCTTGTCTTGGACGATCTTCTAAGCCTAGCTCGGTCCGTCCGTCAATCCGAGGGCGTATCGTCGAACTAGACTGATTCCGAGCTACCCCATCTGAATGATCCGGCACACGGAAGAAAATCGCAATGCAGAAGGATACGGCGGTGAGTATTGCAACCAGCACGTAAACATCACTCAACGCGCCCGCCAATGCCTGCTCGAGCGCTGTGATCAAAGCGTCCGCAATGTCAAGATCACCTAGACTCTCCGCGTCGAACGCTTGCCTAAGCGACTCGGCTGCTGATTGACTAACGAGCGCGTCAGGATCGGTTTTCAGTCCTTCGTACTGCGCTGGCGTGAATATCGCTTTGACGTTCTCAGGGACTAATTTGTCAAGTCTCGTGGCGAACCGTCGCGACAAAACCACGCCAAGCACCGCTAGACCTAACATGCCACCGAGCGAACGCCAAAACTGCAATGCCGAAGTGACAACTCCCACCGTTTCAAACGGTACCGTGTTTTGTACCGCTACGGATAGAGTCGATACGGCACCGCCGAAACCGACGCCAGCAATGACAATGTAAATCTCGGCGACTAGCAAACTGGTGTGAGGTTTGATGGTCGACATTAGGTACAACCCTAGGGCCATCAACCCAGTGTTAATCACGGCCTGCCATCGATAACCACCTCCCATACGCGAAAGCATTTGTCCAACGACAATGCCTCCGAGCGCCATAGCGAGCAACATGGGTATCAACAAAGTTCCGGATGCGGTCGCGGATACGCCTTGCACGGTCTGAAAGAACAAAGGCAGAAAGAGTACGCAACCATACAAGCCAAGGCTGATCAGAAACATCATCAGAAGCGCGAGAGCTACTACGCGATCAGAATAGATGGCCAAAGGCACGATGGGGTTGGTGGCTCGACACTCGCAAAACAGAAAAATGGCAACCATCACTAATCCGAACGCGAGTGGTAGGAGAATTACTGGGGAACTCCACGGATAGTGAATGCCACCTGACGAAACGGCTAACAGGGTCGGCACCATCGCCAGCGTCAACGTGACCATTCCTGCGTAGTCGAGATTCCTCGCCTTGAAGCGAGGTCGCGACTTTGGATAGAACTTGACAATCAACACAATCAGAGGGATACCCAACAGACCGATAATCAAAAAAGCCCATTCCCACGAAGTTAGATCGGCCGCGATACCTCCTAGAATCGGTCCCGCGACCGAAGCCGCACCATACACCGCACCAATAACACCTTGGTACTTTCCGCGATCAGTCGGGGGAAACAGATCGGCGATCGCCGCATAGCAACAGGTCATGACGGTGCCGCCGCCCAGACCCTGAAGTGCTCGATAAGCGATCACTTGCTCAATGGTGCCACTCAGCCCGACTAGAAAAGACCCGGACATAAAAATGATCAGACCGACGATCAAGCAACGCTGACGACCATAGACATCACTCAAGCTACCGACGATTGGGAATGAAATGGTCGCAGCAACCATGTAGGATGTCGCCGCCCATGTATAGCGATCAAAGCCTCCTAGATCGGCGACGATCAAAGGCAGGGTCGTCGCCACAAGAGTTTGACTCAGCGCACCCAAGGACATGGCTAGCACAACGAAGATCAAAGCGGTATTAGCTTGTTTTCTCGGTGGCGGAACAAATCCCTCTTCGCCAACCAGAGCTGTCTTGCTTACTTCTGTGATCAACGCACTAACCGGATGTGGCATAGAACGCAGTGTGATGTGTCAAGACCCACGCACTATTTGGGCTTACGTCGTCGTAATCGCTGTCCTAAACTGACAGTTCTGTATCCAGTTCGAGCCAACGCTGAATACACTGCGGTAGACGAAAAGTGTGGCGCTCGATCAGGAAGCAGGTCTCCGGCATCCAAATCGTCTATCGCAGTGGTAATGCGTCTCAAGAGTTCTATCGAGTTATTCAAACGATATTCATTGCTCATTTCTAAAGCACCACACCCAATCACGCAGTGGGTGAGTGACCCGAGCATGTTCTGTCGATAGCTTCGCCAGCAGTCCTCCAGAGTGTAATCCGTTGCACCTGCCTGACAGACCAGTTCGTGATATCGTGCTAACGCTTCCCGTTCAATTCTTCGCCGAGTATCGACTGACACACTCGTCCCAAGAAAGTAAGAGACATCGAACATGCCGCAACCCAAGCTACAGCCCTGCCAATCGATGACCACAAAATTCTCAGGGTTCTCGAGGTCAAACATCATGTTCTCGGATCTAAAGTCGCCGTGGACAACAGTCAATGGACCTTTCGCGACATTGGCGAACTGAGTATCGATCCGAGAACCAAAATCTAGCGCTAGTTGGCGCATGGCGTCCGAGAACAGCTCGCCGAATCGATCCAAGGTCACGGCGATCGATAGCATGTAAATTGTTTGCATAGTGCGACGCATGCCGGTATTCAGAAACTCGACGCAGTTTGCCAGTGCTCGATCATTGGGTTTGTCCCAGAACTGACCCTGAAACCGTGCGATTGCCTCGATCGCCACGAAAGCGTACTCAGCATCGACTCCTTCGAGCTGTGGAACCGTTGTCAAGTCCCCACGATCTTCCAAGAGCAGGATGAATCGGTGACTGCGCTCGTCGAAGTCCCCATAGAGCATGGCAGGCACACCCAGGTCTGTTTCGGGTGCAATGTCCTGATAGAAGACGAACTCCCGTAAATACATGGCTAGCCACTTGCCAAACTTGAACCTTAACGCATCAACGGTCGGCATCTTCACGATGACCGAAGCGGCATTCATCTCATCTTGCGCTACATCAACTGCTCGACAGCGAAACAAAGTGCCAAAGGCATTGGATTCGTCAGATAACTTTTCTATCTCAATATCATCCACGCCCGACCAATCAGCTTTTCCTCCCGAACTTAAAGCATTGCGAAGCCACTCTGCATTGAGCTGATCGCCGTTCGAAATGAGAGGTATTGAGTTCATGTCATGGGAGGCACACCCGCAGATCAATGGGTGGTTGAGAGGCGGTCAATTCAATCAGCGGCTACGTCGGGTTTCGATGTCCGAGAAACCTGAATCTCACAGAATTGTCCGGGTGTGCGGCAGGAACAATTTTGATCTTCAATGGCTTTTCGGGTCGCTCGAGCGCAAGATTAGTTTCTCTCACAATGATTGCCAAGGTGAACGCAACTTGTACCTCAGAAAAGCCCGCACCGATACAACGATGTCGGCCCACACCGAACGGTGCGTAACAACCTGGTTGTCGATGTTGCGGTGGACTCTGCGTATAGCGTTCGATGTCGAATTCATCTGGATTGGGGAAATACTGAGGCAAGTGGTGGCCCACTGTCGTTCCTAGCATGACCTCCCCACCCGCCGGAACTCGGTAACCACCGAATTCAAACGAATTGGACACAACCCGAATCAGAGCCGGAATGACGGGATAAATGCGCAGCGTTTCAATCGCAATCTGATGTGTGACTTCAAGCTTGCCTAGCGCTTCTGCAGTAGGTGGTCCTCGATCAAACATCTCGTCAACCTCCGTACGCATTCGTTCCAATAGGTCAGGATTTGCAAGAAGCGAATAGAGCATAAACGCGCAAACGCTGGCGGAAGTGTCGATACCTACGAGATATGGCGCGATGATGTTGACAAGCAGATCCGTTTCTTGCATTAGCTGAGGGTCAGAGCGATTTAACTCAAGCAGGTCGTCAATGAAGTCCATCTCTTCGGCACTTGCGTCGCCAGATGGGTGTGCAGCCATGATTTTTTTGTGAAGTTCCAGAACTCGGTTCTTGGCTCTTCGAAATTTTGGAAGCTTAGTAAATTGGGGAGGACGGCGGCGTGTTACATGGACGTTGACCAACGTCTCTAACACTTTGATCAGATCGTCGACGTAACCTTGTGGTGAAACACCCGTACACACAATGCCAATCTGTTCGGCAATGATCTCCTGCATCGTGTGCTGAAGGCTCATCGGTCGATGGGGAGACCAAGTAGCGATTATGCGTCGAGTTGAGTCATAGACCTTGTCCAGGTGCGCTTCGAACGTCTTTGGCGAGTAACCCTTCACGACCACTTTACGCATCCGGAGGTGCTCGGGTCCATCCATATTCAATAGTGCGCGATGCGCACCAAAAGACATGCAGAAGTCGCGATATGGCTCGTAGGATCGAAGGCATGTATTGGAGGTCTTGGTCAAAAAGACATTTGCTTCAGGTCCGGCAAGTACAGTGAATCGCTGATGTAGGGCTCGAACCCGAAATATGGGACCGAACTTCTGATAGCTATCGGTCAGAAACTCCCGTACATTACCGGCCATCTGAACGGCGTTACCAAGAAGAGGCAATCCAGGAACCTCTGGGATCTCTTCAAAAGGTCGTACCGACTCACCGACTGGTACGGGCAACTCAATCGTCCGAATGCCGTCGGCGATCACACGTGCTAGTAGCTCCAGTCGAGAAATGAAGTCAATCCGATCGCTGAGCTCAGCCAGTTCCTCTCTCGATAGTATGCTTTCAAAGACCCCGCACACAGAGGCAAGGGCAATGATGAGGACATCACGGGTGTCTGGAATGTCGTCGCTGTAGAGCGTTCGCATGACTCGAGACAGGATGTCTTCGCGGATTTCACCGTCGAGCATCGGATAGCGGCGCGCACGTGACACAAGCCGAGTGAGAAAGAAAAGCCCGTTTTCTTCCTTGCTGAGAATGCCATGTTTGATCAGCCGTTCAATTGCCTGAGTACGAATTTCTTCCGCTCGAGCAGAGACATGCTCGATCCAAAAGCTCATATTTCGATGTTCAGGCTCAGCGGCAATGTCTGCAAGTATTGGGTCGAGCAGCTCATCGCCTAGTGGCGTGGAGTCAATTAGGAAGAGCCGCTCAGGGTCCGTGTCAATGCGGTTCTCGAGCACCAAATCCATCAACACAGCACCTCCAATGACGAAATCTCTATCGCGAGACGGAAGGGAGTGCTGAAACTCGCCACTGTGCGGATCAAGGATCAACAGAACTAATTCATCGGTAAGTCTCAACATGCGCTAGTCGATCTTGCACTCTCGGCTGACACTTTGTTCATAGGAAGTATAGACAATAGTGACCATCAACACATCACTCCCCTTTGTGCCGACAACTACACTTTATCAGGTTTTGGTAGTTTGTTCGACTCCACCTCTGCAATTTCTTCCGCCTGAGGCGCTAGGCATTCAACCTGTTTTCTGGTTTCTTGGCTACCCTGGTGGATCGATTCAGACACTACGTTCATCTAAACGAACTCCTTGTGACGCTCCAGCGCTGAGTCACGGGCGCGTTGCACCCTGTCTTCATCTTGCATCCACTTCGCCTTCCTGTTTTGCATCCGCTACCCTTTTGTGGTCAGTCCAATGTCCTTGCTTCGGATACATGGGCTACATGTGAGGATGCGGTTCCAGATGTCATTCTCGCCACGATCCGATCTAGGCTGGCTGTAGTCCAGATCCTTAGACTCCAAGCCCATTTCCTGTAAATATCCGGGAACGTCTTGAAGGTACGACGATGGAAAGGGCAGGCATGAAAGGAACTCTCTGGCCAGGCGGTTCCCAGAGTAGTAGACCCTATGTTCTGGTCGGCCGAGGGAATGGCTGGATGCTGTCAAGACGGCAGTGCAAGGCATCCACAGTCGCCGTGGCCCAGTTCTGAACCCTTACCCAGATCGTCAACCAAATTCAACCTCCATCTGTGGCTCGTCTCCCGATTCTGACCCCTAAAGGAAAGAAGAGACAAGAGCAAGTGGAATTCGCACACATGCGTCTTGATTTCCAAAGTTTCTTGACTCTATTCACCCTGCAGCGGTACTACAATCCGAAGTTTGTGCCTGACCAACAGTTCCCAATCATGATCTTGGACTCAATCACACGTCTCTACCGCCGCGGACTTGACGTACTTCGACCCATGGACGGTCTAGGTCCGCTCGCTCTACGCATATACCTCGCTCCGATCATGATTGAGGCAGGTTGGAAAAAGATTGCGGGGTTTGAAGGAACAGTTAATTGGTTCGACAGAATGGGCATGCCGTTCCCAGAATTGATGGCGTTCCTAGCAGCTGCGGCCGAGTTTGGCGGCGGCATCTTGCTCATCTTTGGGTTCTGTACCCGACTCGCCGCCATTCCTCTGATGGTAGCCATGCTGGTTGCTGCGTTCCTCGTTCATGCCGAGAACGGTTGGCTAGCCATATCGGACTCGAGCAGCATGTTCGCCAACGAACGTGTGATGGAGGCAGCGGGAAAGAAGGAAATCATCAAGGATCTCGTCCGGGAGCATGGAAACTATCGCTACCTGACCAGTTCCGGCCCCATTACAATCCTCAACAACGGTATGGAGTTCGCGATCACTTACTTTGTGATGTTGCTGGCATTGCTCTTTACTGGAGGCGGACGATTTTTCAGCGTTGACTACTGGATTGCTCGCTGGCGAAACATAGTGTAGGAAACAACCATGGCGGACAACAAGACCAAACCGACCAAGGCAAGCGTCGCGAAATTTCTCGCTCAAGTCGAGAACGAACAGAAACGCGAAGACACGCAAGCCATCGTCAACATGATGGAGGAGATCACGGGCTGTCCACCCGTTATGTGGGGACCGAGCATGATCGGTTTCGACAAGTACAGCTACCAGTACAAGAGCGGACACTCGGGCGAGTACGCCATCACAAGTGTCTCGCCTCGTGCACGAAACATTACGGTTTACATCATGCCGGGATTCGATGAGTTCGACGATTTGATGGGACGTCTGGGCAAGTACAAGACTGGCAAGTCTTGTCTGTACATCAATCGCCTGACGGATGTCGATGTCGATGTGCTACGAGAACTGATTAGTCAATCGGTCGACTGGATGAGGCAAAAGTACGACAGCTAGTCATGAACTGACCGTTCAGTCACCAGCAGACTGACAAGCTCCGTCAGACGTTGAATCGAAAATAGACGATATCTCCGTCTTGAACTATGTAGTCTCGACCTTCGAGTCGCCATGCTCCAGCACGCTTGGCACCACTCTCACCCCCGTGTTCGACGAAATCCTCGTAGGCAACAACCTCTGCGCGGATGAAGCCCCGTTCAAAATCCGTATGGATCTTTCCTGCTGCCTTGAGTGCGTTGGTTCCAACGGGGACCGCCCAAGCTGTGGCTTCCTTCTCGTTGGTGGTGAAGAAGTTGTGTAGTCCGAGGGTCTTGTAGCCGGATTCAACGATCTCATTCAGCCCTGACGTCTCGAGACCGAGCTCCCGTCGAAACTCCTCCCGATCTTGTTCGTTCAGTTCAAGCAATTCTGATTCCAACTTGCCTGAGAACACAACGCACTGTGCGTTCTGTGCTTTGGCGATCTCGCGCACGGCAATCACATGCTGGGAATCTCCATCTTGATCTTCGGCGACATTGGCAACGTAGAAGACCGGTTTCGCCGTTAGGAACTGCCACGACGCCATTAGTCGGTCTTCTTCTTCCGAAAAATCCAGTTCTCGAATTGAGGTGCTCGATTCCAAACACTCAATGAGTCGATTCAGAAGCGCAAGTTCCGATCGAGCCTCCTCGTCGCCCGCACCCGCGACCTTTGCCACCCGATTACGCATTCGCTCGACAGTATCCAAGTCTGCAAGCATCAACTCGAGGTCGATGACTTCGATGTCGCGTGTGGGAGCAACCGATCCATCGACATGAACCACGTTCGGATCTTCAAAGCACCGAACAACATGAGCAATTGCATCGACTTCGCGAATGTGTCCCAAGAACCTATTGCCGAGTCCCTCGCCTTGCGAAGCACCTTTGATGAGACCTGCTATGTCTGTGAAGCTCACCGTGGAGTGAACAGTGCGTTCGGGACTGGCTATTTCGGCTATTCGGTCCAGACGATCGTCACGAACGGCAACAACCCCGTCATTGGGATCGACAGTGCAGAATGGAAAGTTCTCCGCCGCTGCGTGAGCACCTGTCAGCGCATTGAACAACGTTGACTTACCGACGTTCGGCAAGCCTACTATGCCGCACGTAAATCCCATGTTGCGACTATCGGCTCAAGAGTGGAAGCTGCAAGTCTGCTAATGGTTGAACGTTGAGCCCCGGCCAAATAGATGTAAGAGTCAATTGGTCGAATGCAACAGCCACATCGCTCGCTCCCACTCTCCACCAAGCACGCTCTGAAGAAGATCATCACTCATGGAACTTGCAGTAGCACACGCCTCTCGTTCACTCAGAGGCATATCGTGCTGAGTCAGGTACGCAGTCATCTCATCCGGGCTCCCGGGATGGCCAATGCCGACGCGCAATCTGGCGAATTCACTGTTACCCCCGAGAGAACCAAATAGACTCTTCAATCCATTGTGTCCGTTGTGGCCGCCGCCAATCTTTAGCTTGCATGTTCCTACGGGGAAAGCGACCTCGTCGTATGCAACCAACATCCGATCCACCGGGATTTTGAAGTAGCGAACATAGGATCCCACTGCTTCCCCAGATCGATTCATGAAGGTGGTCGGAATCAGGAGACGTATGTCGTGGTCAAGAATAGAACCTCTGCCCACGAGCGCATTGAATCGAGACTCCTGAGCTAGCTGAATGGAATGGCTCTCAGCGAGTTCAATGACCCAACGTTGACCGGCGTTGTGTCTGGTCAACGCGTATTTTGGCCCTGGGTTACCTAGTCCGACGATGAGTTTGAGCGACTGACTGTCGCTCGGATCATCTTCAATTGAGGTTTGTCGGTCTCTCGAGGACAGCCAACCCTGCAAATTAGCTACAAAGTCGCGAAGCTTCGGCGGTGAACTACTCCGATTCTTCCGTCGGCTCGTCTGCGTCTGCGTCTTCATCGGTCTCAAGACCTTCTTCCTCGTCAGCTTCGACCTCTTCTTCCTCGTCAAGAGCCATTCCTCGAGGCATATGGACGTTCACAATGAGATCGTCATGCCCGTCGCCGCGGGTCATCGCCACGAGTGAAATGCCGTCGGGGAGATCCAAGTCGGAGAGGTGTACAGAGTCTCCGATGTCCATGTCTTCCAGGTCGATTTCGATGAACTCGGGAAGATCTCTTGGCAGACAGCTGACTTCCACTTCGTTGAGATTCCGAGACGCAACTCCACCGTTCAGCCTCACGCCGATACATTCCTCTTCATTTAAGAAGTGCAATGGAATCATCACGTTCAGTTCTCGATCCTCGCTTACTCTTAGAAAATCGATGTGAATGACCTTGTCAGTGGCCGGATGGCGTTGCAACTCCCGCAACACGACCCGTTGCGACTCATTCTCCATGTTCAGACTGACGATTTGCGAGAAAAACTGTTCGTCTTCCATCACTTTCGCCACTCGACGATATTCCAATTGGAAATGGACGGGAGGTTCGTCGCCTCCGTAGACGACACCGGGAACCTGGTCGTCTGACCGGCGAATTCTCCGTGCTCCAGCTGTACCTCCGGTTTCACGCTTGATCGCGTCGATTGTCAGCATTTCAGGCATACGTGCTCCGCTGTGTCAGAAAAGTTTGGAAATGAGTTGATTGGCTGGGGTGGCAGGATTCGAACCTGCGAATGACGGGTTCAAAGCCCGTTGCCTTACCACTTGGCCACACCCCAAAATTTGCGGGAATTTTAAGCCCGACCTTCTGGATGTCAAACACCCCCCTCTTGACCTGTACGCACAACAGAGTCGGACGGGGCACCATCGCTATGGAGCATCCATCCGCATCGGCTAGCGTGAGTATCGTTCCTGTCTAGGCAGATTCTCGGCACATCCACCGCATTGACGCAAAACGGACGATGCCCTAGCAACCAAGTTCGCCGAATTGCCAGTTCGCTCAGCACTTGTCAGCGTGGTCTCTCTCGTAGGCTGTGTGCAAAGACAGCTAGCTAAGCCAGGCTAAGACGCCCGCTTCGAGAAAAAGTTTCAACCCGAGACGTATCCGTGGGTAGTCCGGCGTGGAAATGAGACTCGTGGATACAGTTTACGTCTTGTAAATCCAATCGTGGGACTCTAATCCGAATCATCATGTCCTATCTGGATGCAACCGGATGATTCGCCGAAAATTTACGATTGGCGACAGAAACACGAACCCGCTTCGTGTCTGTCAATTACCTCAGCATGTCACGAACATTCGGCAAGCTCGAAGGTGTGAATCCTTCTGGAGCATAGGCTCGAACCTTTTCCAATTGGTCCTCACTCAATTCGTCTCCAAACTGTGGTCTCATCAACAACATCACCGCCATTCTTGATCTCTCGCTCGCCGTTGGAAGTGCGCCGAGATTCTCCGCCAGTACTCCGGGAGCGTCGACCAGCAAAGCAGAGGCGATTGAGCTAATGTACTTCGCACGCTCTGGCTCCGCCGCTAATTGCTCGTTTCCTAGCTGAATAGCCTCTTGTGCCTCCCCTGAACTAATTAGGACCTGTCCAATTTCGCCTAATGCGGCAATTCTTGTTGTTTCATTGCGCACATTGCCAAGCAGTTCAATGGAAGCATTCAAGTCGCGTTGTGCCACACTTCGAACTACAAGAACCTCATGCCCAATTTCGGATTCGCCAATTTGTTCCTGTTGAGCAATCTGCATCGCAAGCTGAGAGTTATCTGTAGCCAGACTTTCGATGACGGTTGGCAACAACTCGTCGCTAAGTCCCGATACTTCGGAATCGGTGGATAGCCAATCGACCGCTCCTGCAACGTCGGTTTTTGCCCAATGATCAATAATTTTCACGGCAATCCTGACTTTACTTTCATAGTTCTCTACCTCAGGCAACAAGAGAACCGCATTGTCGATTGAGTCCTCGGCGATCGCGATCATCGCCTGTTCCCGAGAGTATGTGTGCATACTGCGAGGCAAACTATGGAGACTATCCAAGATCTCATATGGGTCAATATTGGACCAGGCTTTAACAACATTGCGTTGAAGTTGTAAGCGATTCCCGCTCGACCGAACTGAGTTCAGTGCGTTGAGTGCTGCTCTAGGATCTGTTGTCGCCAATTGCAAAGAGATCGTAGCCAGAACCGTGGGTTCAATCCGGTTTTGAAAATAAATGGCTTGTTCAAGTGCTTTTTCGGCATCATGCCCTGCGACGGATTCCAACACACTAGCGACGGTTCGCGATTTGGTTCGGTGATCGGGAATCGAGGTCTCAATCCGGTCCAATACAGCTTCAAGCCCAATCTCCTTCACAAGTGCTTCACAAATTCTCCTCAAGCGGATTGTTTCATTAATATTCAGACGTGATATCCTGTGTTGATTCTCCGTTAGAAACTCTTTCCATGCCGACTCCGGATCTTCTACGGGAGCGGTAGAGTCCATTATTCCCAATATTGTGTTTGCGAGGGATCTTCCCATCATTCGCGTAGCAATATCCTTGCGGTCTGAGGACGACAAATCACTTCGTGTCTCCAAAATCGCGTCTACCGCATAGTCATGCCATTTGCCTGTCAGTTGCTTGGCAGTCTCGACCGCTTGGTCCAAGTTCTTTATGGACCACACTTCAAAGATCGGCGCAACCACGGATTCTATGGCAATGTTTGAGAAATTCCTGACCTGATACAATGCTAAGTCAGGATTGATCAATGCAAGTTCGCTTAAAACAACCGAAAAAAGCTCCTCTCTGAGTTCTTCCGGTCTAAGCTGATTGGCTTGATTCAGAAAGCTCACCAGAGACTCTTCATCCGCATTCGCCATAAGTACACGAAGGCCGATTGTTCGAATCCTAGGGTCGCTGAACCGTTCAAGAGCAGAAAGCTCAGAGGACAAATCACGGTCCACAATTGAACCCTGACTAGCCGACGAATCTTCAACCTGCTCCTCATCACCGCTCGTAGACTCCGCTAGGAGGAGGAGCGTAAATAGAGGAAGGACCAGTCGAGCCCAAGATGGAAACTCAATCCTACCGTATCGGATCACTTCGAATGCCTCTGTTACGTCAGGCTAGCTACATCCGCACTAGCAAGATTTGGCTACCTAGCAGGAACTAGAAGATTGGTCCACCAGGGTTCCTGCATTCCGTGTATGAGTTCGCACAGGCAATCATTGATGTGACAAACGTTCGCCAACAGTGCTCTTTGTAGTGCCTTTCAAATGCCTCCCACGCTCTTTCTATACACCTGTTGAGCCTTGCACGGGCATCTTTGGGATCCATCCCAGCCCTTAGGTTTCTGTCATATTCATCCAAACAATTGTCATAATCCCACCTGAGAAAGCCCCAACTGGGATCGCAAGCGTATAGTGCCTGTTCTGCATGATATGCACAAATGTAGAAATGCTGTCTACAGGTATCTCCCGACGCAGCTACTGCAGATGCGGTGGAGACGCCCACACCCCCGACAACCACCATGACACAAAGTCCAAGCAACAGTCTCATAAATCCAGTCTTCATAGTTTCACTCCACAGCAAAAAATGCTTGGCGGGCAAGAATGTGCCTTCAAGCTGGTCGATGACTCAATGTCCAAGATTGCCGCCAACTATTCGCCAAAAGCCAAGGTCGTATTGTACACACCATTGCAACCTGAAGACGCCCAGATCAAGTACATTCAGCGAGTGTGACACTCTCCGAAGAAAGTACTTCTCGATGTCCACATTGCCAGAGGCACACTTTGGCTGGCACCAATCGGTTGGGCATCCCAGTCGGTGTGCGGCACTTGTGGCGAATGGAAGCGGGGCAAGTTTCGCCTCAACACCACCAACAATCGGCACTAGGCCATGAGGAGCGTCTGCAACCGTCGCGACCGGGGCGTGTCCGCTCGATACTTCGACAACCAGTTTGCCTCGCTCATGAGCAGCGAATTTCGAACTGAAGAGACTCACGATCCGTAGCTGTATCAGATCGAATCAGGCATTGAGACACCTCTAAGAACACAAAAGCGTCTTGTTTACTCTCGTGTCTTGCCATAAAAAATAGCTGGAATTTTTCGGTGAAGCGAAATTTCGTGATGCAAGGCTAGGCAGCCTCGTTCGTTTCGCCGGCTTGCTCCCACTCTAACACAAAGCACGGTGCCATGCCAGATCCGAGTTGATCCCTCAAGAGTCTTGCCTAGGCGACTTGGCATCGAATATTCAAAGCTTCAAAAACGTCGAGAGTCATTCATCGAACAGTACACGTACGACGGTGTCGTCTCGCTTGAACTCAAACTCGCTAACGGACTCAGAGTCTTCTTGATTGTCCACGTACTCGACTCCAACTAGCCAGTCGTCGAAGCTGAATTGCACCAGTCGCCCTTGGGAATCTAATCTCTCATCCATCGCAGATTCAATCATTACGCAGTCCATTTTCATGCAACCGGGCAGATCGAGAATGGGAATCGAAATACCTGTTTCCTCGGCAATCCACTTTTCGACGTCGATGCTCTTGTAGTCCAGTCCGTCCGATGTCACGACATCCCCAATTCGAACGTTACCGCGTGCATGAAGCCGCCATGTCCCAAGTCGGGAACGAAGACGTAGCTCCCAGCGGGGATCTTTCGACTTCCAGTTGAACCTTAGCGATCCAGATCCCTCGTCGCTCTTGTAGATGATTCGTCCAGATGCGCTAGTTACCCCTTGATCGCCGATCTCAAGGTCGGGCAGATCGGGAATAGTTAGTGGCTGGCAACCAACCAATACGGCACCCGCCAGCAGTATCGAGGCAAAAACGACGGCGAGAATTGCGGAGCGAGGCTTGAATCGCAGACTTCGATCCTGAATGGGTCTGATATTATTTCCAACCGTCTCGCGATGCATAACCTATTGATTTCATGCCGATTATAGCGTTCGGCCTCAGTCATCGCACCGCTGGGATCGACCTCCGAGGTCGTGCTTCGATTCTCCCATCGGACGCTCAAAAAGCACTCTCTGCGCTCCTCGATTCCGCGTCATTCGTACATGAGGCTTCCATTCTTTCGACATGTAATCGAACGGAAGTTCACGCATATGTCGGGTTGACTTCGGAACACGCTGTCCGCGAACACATGATCCGGTGGTTCGCCAATCACCGCAACCTCACATTAGCCGAGCTTGACGGCAAGACGTACTTTCACTGGAACAACAATGCCGTAAGGCACATCCTTCGAGTCGCAACCGGATTGGACTCGCAAGTATTGGGCGAACCACAGATATTCGGTCAGTACAAGGATGCCTACCAGGTCGCCCGCACTGTCGGTGCCGCTCGTACTGAACTGACCGAAGTGACGATGGCCGCAGTACGCACCGGCAAGAAAGTACGCACAGAATCTGAAATCGGAAAGCACTCCATCTCCGTTCCCCAAGCCGCTTTGGTAATGGCTCGCCAGATCTTTTCTGATTTGAACAACACGCGAGTGTTGCTGTTGGGAGCTGGCGAAACGATATGCCTCGTAAGCAAACACATGCAATCGGCCAATGTCGGGTCCATCGGTGTCGCCAACCGCACCTTGTCGCGAGCTTCACAGATAGCAGATCAAGTCGACGGTCATGCCATGCCCCTCGCGGATTTCGGCGACCGGCTCCACGAGTACGACATCGTGGTCAGCTCAACCAACAGTCCCACAGCGGTTGTTACGGGAGATGTCGTCCGGAATGCTCGCCAACGAAGACGATTTCGTCCGATGTTCTTTGTCGATTTGGCCGTGCCTCGAGACATCGAGCCGTCCGTAGCTCAAATCAGCAATGTCTACCTCTACACGATTGACGATCTGACATCCGTGATTGACGAAAACCTCAAGTCTCGTCAAGACTCGATACAGCAGGCCGAGCAACTAATCGAACAGGGACTTGTCCATTACCAAGAAGAAAACAAAGTACGTCAAGTGTCGAGCTTGATTACCAACTTCCGCACCAATGTCGACGGAATCAAGAATCGAGCTGTAAAGCGGGCGCGTGCTCGATTGGATGCTGGAGAGGACCCACAAGAAGTCATCGACCGACTAGCAAATGACCTCACCAACAAACTCGCTCACAATCCCACGCTGGCACTGAAGGGAGCGAGTTCAGCCGAAGACCAGAAAGTTCTCGAAATCCTCCGCAACGTTTACTGCATCGACTAATGGCCATTTCTCCCAATCTAATGGAACGCCTGGATGAGGTAGTGCACCGCCACCAGGAACTTGAAGCCTTGCTCGGGGACCAGGATGTGATCGCCGATTTGGATCGATTCGTGCAACTGTCTCGCGAATACTCGGGATTGCAACCTATTGTCACTGCGTTTGAGAAATTTCGATCAATCGACAAGGAATTGGCCGAAGCGCTCGAATTGCTGGATGAAGAGGATAAAGAGATTCGAGATATCGGCAACGAATTTGTCGATACTCTCTATCCGATGTTCCAGAAAGCCCTTCAGGAGGTCGAACTGCTGTTGTTGCCGACGGATCCTTCCGATAAAGCCAATGTCTTTCTCGAGATTCGTGCTGGAACCGGCGGAGAAGAGGCTGCGCTCTTTGTCGGCGACTTGGCTCAAATGTACGAAAAGTACGCGGCCCAGCAAGGCTGGAACGCGCAACTGATATCCAAACGGGTTGCAAGCCAAGGCGGAATGAAGGAAGCAGTTTTTCGCATATCTGGTACTGATGTCTATTCGAAGCTGAAGTTCGAATCGGGCACCCATCGTGTTCAACGAGTACCGCAAACTGAATCCCAAGGTCGAATTCACACCTCGGCGTGCACAGTCGCCATACTCCCCGAGATCGAAGAACTGACCGATGTCGAGATCAAGGATTCCGACCTACGTATCGACACGTATCGAGCCTCCGGAGCGGGAGGTCAGCACGTCAACAAGAAGGACACCGCCGTTCGAATCACGCACTTGCCCACTGGGACTGTAGCGGAGTGCCAGGATGAACGCTCGCAACACCAAAACAAATTGCGAGCCATGGCACTGCTGAAGTCGCGAATTCTCGATGCGCAACGCGAAGAACAAGAGCAGGAGCGGACGCTAGATCGCAAGACGCAGGTCGGTTCTGGTGATCGTTCCGAGAGGGTCCGAACCTACAACTTCCCGCAGGGCAGACTCACGGATCATCGAGTCCAACTTACGCTCTACAAGCTCGATGAAATCATGGAAGGCGCATTGGACCAAGTCATCGATCCCTTAATCAAGGATCATCAAGTGAGCTTGCTACGCGAGATCGACGGAGACTTCGAAAAATCGATCGATGCCTAAGCTCAACAGCCTAGGCTGCTACTTCGACTGGGCATTGACCAAAATCGGACGATCCGATAGCGAACTGCTCATGCAGCACGTGCTGGGCATCTCTACGACTGAAGCGTACTCCCATCGCAGTCGTCAAGTGGATCGAATTCAAGGAGAGCATCTTTGCAAGCTTGTAGAAGAACGAGCTTGTGGAATGCCGCTCGACTACATTACTGGTATCAGTCACTTCTGGACGATTGAGTTGGAAGTTAATCGCAGTGTGCTCATTCCCCGACCGGAAACCGAAATTCTCGTAGAGGAATGTATTGAGCATGTACGAGATGGAGACAGTGTGCTCGACTTGGGAACAGGTTCGGGCGCGATTGCCCTCGCCTTGCGTTCAGAACTGGACATTCATGTCGTTGGAACCGACTCGGATGAGCATGCACTCGCAGTGTGCAGACGGAATGCTTCGAAGCTCAATTTGAACATCGAAGTCCTGCTATCGGACTGGTACAGCGATGTCACCGGTGAGTTTGACCTCATTGCCTCAAATCCCCCCTACGTTCGAGATTGCGATCCTCGACTGGCCGAGAGCGACATTCGTTTTGAACCTCGTACTGCACTTCTGGGTGGAAGCGATGGATTGGATGCACTTCGAAGAGTCATCGGCGGAGCAATGTCTCACCTCAAGAACGGAGGTCACCTAGTGGTCGAACACGGTTTCGATCAGCAAGACGCAACGATCGAACTGTTTGAAAAAGCTGGCTTCACCAAGATTCGTTGGCGCAATGACTACGCCGGTACTCATAGAGTCGTATGCGGAACTAGACATGAATGACGACGAGCTACTCCGCTACAGTCGGCAGATCATGCTTCCCGACATCGATGTCGCCGGTCAAGAGAAAATCCTTTCAGCACATGTAGGCATTATTGGACTGGGAGGGCTTGGATCGCCGACAGCGCTCTACCTGGCTGCCGCAGGAATCGGACACCTGACGCTCGTGGATTTCGATGTCGTAGACGTGACCAATCTGCAACGGCAAATCGCTCACACCGAGGACAACGTTGGCAGGAGCAAAGTTGACTCGGCACTCGAGTCCATCGCGAGAATCAACTCAGACACCCAAGTCGAAACAGTCGATGAACGGATCGCAGATGATGCGCTAGTGAAACTCGCCAACGAAGTGGACGTACTAGTCGACGGATCGGACAATTTTGAGACCCGATACGCAGTCAACGAAGCATCTCTAGCAACGGAAACTCCGCTTGTATCAGGTGCTGCCATACGAATGGAGGGGCAGATTGCAGTCTTTGATCCACGTGATCCCTCTTCGCCCTGCTATCGATGCTTGTACCGCGATGGCACGGGAGAACCGCTCAACTGCGCTGAGAATGGTGTGATCGCCCCGCTGGTTGGAATCATTGGGTCGTTTCAAGCAATGGAGACGTTGAAGCTAGTCGGCGAATTCGGCGAATCGTCCGTCGGCTGGGTTCACTACCTCGATGCCAAACGCATGGAATGGCGCAAACTGAAGCTCCCAAAAAACCCAAATTGCCCAAGGTGTTCGGTCTACGTGAACAGATCTCTATCGCCCTAGTTAACGGCTGACTCTAACTCCGTATAGCCAAAACTGCTGGCAAAGCACTCGATCACCCGATCCGTCGCTTCGCTATAGACGATATCGGGAATGAAGTCCTTGATCTGAGTCACCTCCATACCAACCAATCCACAAGGATTGATCCTCTCAAACGGTTCGAGGTCCATCGACACGTTAAGGCTGATCCCGTGGTACGAACATCCTCTTCGAATCCTCAATCCTAGAGCTCCTATCTTCTTGCCGTCGACGTAGACGCCTGGAGTCCCCTCGATTCGATCAGCTTCAATATCGAAAGCCTTCAAGGACTCGATCATTACCTGTTCCAGTCCTCGAACGAAGCTGTGAACGCTTTGCTTGGATCGTTTGAGATCCCGTAGCAAGTAGCCAACAATCTGTCCAGGTCCGTGATAGGTAACTTGACCTCCACGGTCAGTTTGCACAACAGGAATGTCTCCGGGCACCAGCAGATGTTGCGGCGATGCGGCTTGACCCAAAGTAAATACTGGCTCGTGTTCGGTCAGCCAAAGTTCATCCGGCGTGTCCGCGCAACGTCCATCGGTGAACGAACGCATGTCTTCCCACACAGCCTGGTAGGGGGTGAGTCCCAGCGTTCGAACGTGAAGATTCAGTGGTTTTGTAATCGTGCTTGAAGCTCGAAAGGTCGAGAAATTCGAGTTTGTCGTTCCTTTATTCTTCGGCTGGCTTCGTAGAGAAGAAACCGGTAATGGCTTCGATCAATTGCTGAAACCAACCCATCGTAGCGACATCGGCCTGAGCAAACAGCGCTTGGGATGCCACTTGTTCGTCGCCGAGCTTCACCTTCAACACCCCTACTTCGTCGCCAGACTTAATCGGAGCCTTCAGTCCTTCCTTGGGCTCCACTACCAGCTCAGCTGCTGTTTCCACTTTCGGCACCAGGACCGTAACGTCAGCTCGAAGCCGGGCTTCCACAGACTTCTCGCTACCGCCTTTCAAATCGACCTCAAATGCCTTTTCTGGTCCAACAAGAGTCTTGTGTTCAAAATTTCGAAAACCGTAGTTGAACAGTTTCCGAGTTTCTCGAATGCGAACATCGTTGCTTTCGGCTCCCATGACCACGCTGATCAAGCGCATGCCTTCTCGTTGCGCTGATGCAACCAGGCAGTAGCCGGCTTTGACGGTATAACCGGTCTTGACACCATCCACTGTCGGGTCAAGCGAGAGCAATCGGTTTCGATTAGGCTGCCTGATGTCGTTGTACGTGAATTCCCGCTCCGAATACATCTTGTAGTGATCTGGATAGTCTTCAATCAAGGCTCGAGCAAGAAGCGCGTTGTCGTAAGCCGTAGAGAGATGCAGGTCCCCTGGTAAGCCGGTCGAGTTCATGAAGAACGTGTCATTCAGTTCGAGATGAGCACCGTACTCGTTCATGAGTTTTGCAAACTCTTCATCTGAACCTGAGATGTGCTCCGCAAGTGCGACGCTTGCGTCGTTGCCGGACTGCACGATGATTCCACGTAGCAAGTCCGAAACCGAGACGGTCGTTCCCTCTTGTATGAACATGCGGGATCCTTCGGTTCGCCACGCTGTCACACTGACGGCAACCATCTCATCCATCTCGAGTCGTCCAGCTGCGATTTCGGCAGCCGCTACATAGCTGGTCATGATCTTGGTAAGACTGGCGGGCTGGAGCTTCTCTCGGCTGTTGAATTCGGAGAGCACTCTCTTGGTTTTTGAATCCATCAAAACGTAGCTCTGAGCTTCTATCGTCGGTGGTTGAGGCATGATGAACTGCGCCTGCGCCGTTCCCATCAGAAACACCAGGCCGACTATCAGGAGGGATCGGACAGCATTCACACTTGCTCCCCAGGAAGACTTGTCGATGACATTCATTTCATGCTCTCCTGAATATCGGTTGCCAATTCGTACACAACGCGAGCGTACAGCCGGCTGCGGTTGTAGCGAGTGATCACATAGAAATTGTCGAAAGCCAAGATGTACTCCTCGCTAACGGGGGTTCCCTCATCGTTCAGCGAATACGCGAACAGCGAGGCGGTGTGGGTTTCCGGAGATTCGGAGCGAATGCCAAGCTCGCGCCACTCGGCGACCGTTGTCGTTGGAACAGCCAACGGCTGGTTTGCCAGCTCGATTAGGCCTTCGGCCTCCGAGTCGATCGTAACCAGCTCAAGGATGTCTCCGTCCGGTATCCAATTGTGTTCAGCGAAGTAACTCGCTACGCTGCCGATGGCATCAACCTTGTTCGTCCAAATGTCGCGCATCCCATCGCCGTCAAAGTCGATGGCAAAGTTGCGGTAGCTCGACGGGATAAATTGACCATACCCCATAGCTCCTGCATACGACCCCTTCAAGTCCTCAATGGATCTTTCGTTGCCGCTAGCAACGCCGTCCGACATTCGATGGCAGGAGTCTTCTTGGTCAAACGGCTTGATTCTTTCTTCGCATGCGAGAATCAGGAAGTGTCGCAGTTCCTCGCGAAAGAAATCCGCACGTCTCGGATAGTCGAATCCGAGTGTGGCAAGGGCATCGATCACTCGGTGATCGCCCAGATACCTGCCGTAGTACGTTTCGACTCCGATAATCGCGGAGATGATGTGAGGCGGAACCTGATAGGTCTCCTGTGCTCGCTTCAAGTCCTCTTCGTACTCTTCGATGAACTCCACACCCGCTTCAATACGCTCGGGATGAATGAAAATCTCGCGATATTGATGCCATGAGATCGACTCAGCAGGCTTTTCCATCAATTCGATGATCTTGGGCATGTGCTGAGCGTCGGCCAACACCGATTCCAAAGCCTCGCGATCAAAATCAAGGTCCGCGACCAGACCATCGATCAGTTCGATCGCGGATTCGTTATCGGAGTAGTCCGCCTGAATGCACCCTACTGTTACGCACAGCAACGCCAGTGCAAGCTTTCGGGGAAGTCTCATTCCTTGTCCATCCATTGCTTCTGCGTACTGAGCGCCATGATCACGCCAAAGGAGCCTAGGACGGTTATGGCCGAGGAACCGCCCCAACTAACCAGTGGCAACGGCACGCCAATGACCGGCAACAGCCCGAGGACCATTGCGAAATTGACTACAACGTAGAGGAAGAAGATGATCGCGATCCCTGCGCCAACAACCTGTCCGAATCCATTCGAAGAACGTATGCTGAGATTCAGCGAACGTATGGAGATAAGTGAATAGCATAACAAGAGCAGTACGCAACATACAAAACCGAGCTCCTCACCGACTACGGCTAGTATGAAGTCGGTGTGCGCCTCCGGCAGGAAGTCGAGCTGGCTTTGCGTGCCTTCGAAGAGACCCTTGCCGGTCATTCCACCGGAGCCGATCGCCGTGCGAGACTGAATGATGTTCCACCCAGCACCTTGAGGATCCAAGTCTGGATTGAAGAGCGTGAGAATGCGGGTCCTGTGGTAGTCGTAAAAAACAAAGTTCCAGATGATCGGTGCCGCGATGACCACAAGCCCGAGTAAAGCGAAGACCCATCTCCACTTCAGCCCCACACAGAACAAAATCCCAAGAGTACCGAGGACGAGCACCATGGCCGTGCCGTAGTCGGGTTGCAGAAACACCAAGAAGATTGGCAATCCGGCTATGAAGCAAATAGCCAACAGATCGAGAGTCTTTAATTGGAAGCGCCGCAGGCACAAATACCACCCGATCATCAAGGGAATAGAGACCTTCAGCAACTCCGACGGTTGAAACCGGGGCAGACCCGGCAGGTCGAGCCAGCTCTGCGATCCTTTGGCCGATTCGCCGATCACGAGCACAACTACCAGCAGTCCAATCACAGCTGTGTAGACCAACGGCGTAAGCCGAAAGTAGAACATCGGAGTCAGGGAGGCCGCGACGGCCATTGCTCCGAAGCCAATCAGGTACTTGACTAACAGTCCGGTGAGGGCAGAGTCGTCTTTACCCAATGAGCTATAGAGAACAACAAGCCCAAATGCGACGACGACAACCAACAAGAACGTTAGCAGGGGATCTACTCTTATCTTTTCACGCGTGAAGTTCAGTGCGCGTTCGAAGACCCGTCCGGAACGTGGTATGTGCAGTGGTTCAGTCACGTGCCAATTCGACCCTCTGTCTCATATGTGCGTCCAGCACCGCCCGTGCAACTGGTCCAGCAACCTTTGAACCTCCACCTCCATTCTCGACGACAACGGAGACCGCGATGGTGGGATTCTGAACTGGTGTAAACGCAATGAACAAGGCATGTTTGCGTTGATACTCATCAAGCAAAGTCTCGTCGTATTCCTCACCTTGAGGTATTTCGACGACCTGAGCGGTGCCAGATTTGCCGGCCATCTCATACGGGATGTCCATGCCAATTTCAGCCCACGCTATTCCGTTCTGCAAATAACCCTGATGCCCTCGATGAACGACAGCTCGCAGGGCGTCGATCATTAATTCCCAGTCTTCTTCGGTGGGTCCCTGGACTCGTTCAGGCGTGTCGCCAATTGATTCGTCCATCTCGATGGGGACAGCACTCGACATCAACAAGCGTGGACGAACCCACTTGCCGCGGTTTGCAAACAAGGTTGCGACAGTGGCGAGCTGTAGTGGCGTTGCAACCATGTCTCCCTGTCCAATGAACAAATTAATGTTGTCGCCCGGATACCATCGCTCGTTTCTGGTCTGTCGTTTCCATTCACTAGTGGGTACAAGACCGGGATCAGGATCGGTGACATCGATGGCGGTGTTCTGCCCGTAGCCGAACTGCGAAGCAAACTCCGCAAGCTCGTCCACCTCGATCTTGGTGCTCATGTCGTAGAAGTAGATGTTCGATGATCGATAAATGGCTCTATAGAGATCGACCTGCTGTTGTCCGCCGGTGCGTGGGTTCCAGTTCCAATCGCGGTAGACACGAGACGAGTTCGGCAAGCGAAACTCACCTCGTGGATCGTCGATCTCATATTCCCAATCGGTTACTCCGAGGCTCAGAGCGGCTAGCCCGATGACCGGCTTGAACGTCGATCCCGGTGAATACGTTCCCTGTGTCGCTCGATTGAACAAAGGAGTGTCCCGTCGATTGCTCAGGCTTGCAAATGCCTCGTCGGACATGCCCATAACAAAGTCGTTGGGGTTGTAGGTTGGCTTGCTGACAAGTGCCAAAATCCCTCCAGTCTCCGGATCGATCGCCACCACAGCACCACGCCGGTCCCCAAGAGCTTCATCGGCAACCCGTTGTAATTGCGAATCAATGTGCAAGGTCATCGTTACACCACGTTGAGGAGGCTCTCGGTCGAGTTCCTTCATAACCCTTCCGTGCACATTCACTTCAACGGTGCGGTTGCCGACCTGACCGTGCAGCACATCTTCATAAAACTTCTCAATGCCGCGACGCCCCACGTACTTCGTTGCGCCGTAGCGATCTTCGTCCAGTCGACGAAGATCTTCGATGGTTATCTGTCGAACGGAACCAACAACATGCGACATCAAGTGACCCATTGGGTAATCGCGCAAGGTCTCAGTGGTCACGAGTATGTCTGGATATTGGTAGCGGTTCACCGCAAAAATCGCCAATTCATCGTCGCTCAGGTGCCGTTTGAGAATCACCGAGTCACCTGGTCGGACTACGCGATCGAGTCGAAGCCGGAATTCCGTTTCCTCTGCCGAAGAAAACTCGATGATCTCTCGCAAACGCTCAAGCAATGCATCGACATCGTCCACGTCTTCGCCAATTACGGACAACGATTGAATCTGGCGATTGAGCGCTAGTACCTCTCCGTTACGATCAAAGATCAACCCTCTCGCAGGTTCGAGAGGTTGGGTAACCGATCGATTTTCTCGTGATCTATTCTCGTAACGTTCGTGGTCGAGGATCTGAAGTTGAAACAGACGTAGCCCTAATCCGAATACCAGCAAGACTCCAACTGCAACAATCAGCATCGACCGATTTTGGAGAGTTTCTACCAACTCCTTGGGTAGGAATAGGAGGGAGCGGTCAACTTTCACGGCGGTGGTACGGGTGTCCGTTGACGATGGATCGAGCGCGGTAGAGCTGTTCGCACACAATCAAGCGTGCAATGGAGTAGGGAAAGGTAAGCGAAGAAAGCGACCACATGAGGTCGGCGTTGCTACGCTGATTGTCGGTGAAGCCATCAGAATCGCCGATGAGGAAGCACACATTCGATCCGTCCATCTGCCAGTCTCGAAGACGGGTAGCCAAGTCTTCCGTGGAGAACTGACGGCCTCGTGAATCAAGCATGACCGTCGTGCTGCGTTCGGTGGTGCGCAACATCCGTTCAAATTTCGAACGTTGCGGGTTGTCGCGAATCCTCTCGACGGATAGTTCGGGCATTCTCTTGGCGTACTCGTCGACAGCTTCCTCGAGCCATGATGGTCCTCGGCCGAAATGTAGGACTCGAAGCTTCACATGACTCGTTCCGAATAGTGGACGGGATCCCACAGACGTTCAAGTTGATAGAAGTCTCGGGATTTCTGCTGCATCACATGCAGGATCGCATCGCCGAAGTCTACGAGAATCCACTCGGCCTTGGTCTTGCCTTCGACTCCCAAGATAGGCAAATCGTTCCGTTTTGCTTCAAGCAGTAGGAAGTCGACTATTGACGCGACATGGCGACTGGACGTGCCGCTAGCCACCAGCATGTAATCCGTCAACTCAGTAAGACTCCGGACATCCATGACCTTGACGTCGAGTGCTTTTCTATCCTCAAGCAACTCAACGAGGAATTCTCTAAGTACTTCCGGAGTCAGCTAGGGTCCTTTCGCTTGGTACAGACTGTGTTCAATTATATGGTCGAACACCGACGAAGGAAGCAAGTGCGAGACCTTCTGGCCCTCCCGAATTCGTTGGCGAATGTCGGTTGCGGAGACATCGGGCATTTCGGTCTCAGCTACATACAGCAAACCCGTTTCTCGCAAGCTGTCTTCCGCGTTCCTTGCCAAGCTAAATCCGTGAGGAGACTCGGGAACAGGCTCGTTGGGTCTGCGAAGAACAAACAAGGAAGCAAAATTCGCGATTTGGTCTGCTTGGTGCCAGCTCGGTAGTGTTTGAAGCGAATCCGAGCCGATAACCCAAACGATGGGCTCACCACAGAGTTCAGCCAAGTCTTGGAGTGTCTGAATGGTTCTCGTCGGGCCTTCTTGATGCTCTTCGAATCGCGATGGTTGTAGAAGTAGATCCGACTTACAAGCTAGGCACAACATTTGCCAACGCTCGTCAAAGCTGGCAACCGGCGGAGGCCTCAACTGTGGTTTCGGAGCTAGCATCATGGTGACTGAGGCTCCTCCCAGTGATTCCGATGCGTGAACAGCAACCTGCAAGTGGCCCACATGCACGGGATCGAAAGATCCTCCGAAGACTACCAAGACCAGCCTCGCCTATTGAGTCAGCACTTCATCTGGAAGATTGCCGCGAAACTCAATCTTCGGTGACGTCTTTTAGCAACAATTGAATCAAGTCGAAACGCTGATGGGCATTGTCCAGCTCCAACATCCTTTGGCGTGTAGTCAACGTCATGGGGAGACGCTCCGCCAGTCTCATGCTTACCCAGGAGGCATCAGAGAAGTCGTCATCGCTCTCCTTTTCCGGAGTCGCCATCGATCGTCTGACCTGCTCGTAAGTCTGCACCAGATGTTCGTCAGACGGTCGAATAGGAAGGGTCGGCTCGTCTATCAAGAGCTGAACATGTGCCATGCGCAGGTGATCTTCCAGTTCCCAAGTGTTGGCAATTCGGAACTTTGTGCCTCCGACCACAAGTACGCGATATCGTCCATCACTTTGTCGTTCGTGTTCTTGTATGGATGCCAAAGTACCCACATTGTGGATCTCGGGAGCACTCTGTACGTCTTCGTTGTGAACCTCGTGACCCTCTCGGATGAGCACGACACCGAACCCTGTATCAGTGTCGATCGCATGCTCGATCATTCGGACGTAGCGTGGTTCAAAAATGTTCAACGGCAAGGTCCCACCTTGGAACAGCACGACGTTGAGCGGAAATAGCGGCAATTCAAGTGAGGGAGTCATGAGGGGTGAATGGTTCCTAGGTTCATAGATTTTGCATGGACGGTGTTTTGAAGGACGCGCCAACAGTGCAAAGCGACAGCTATGCAGCCAGCGACCCGTGGATTGTCGCCAAATACCAGATCACAAGCACTACTGAGCCGAGCATCAATCTATAGATTACAAACAAGGACATTCCGATCCGTTCGACGATCCTTAGGAAGACATCGATACACAAGTAAGCACAGACGAAAGACACGAAGATACCGACTCCTAGTGTCGCCCAATCGGTGTTCGCACCTTCATGAAACACATCGACTCCAGAGAGCACTGTGGCTCCCAAGATTGTTGGAATGGCAAGCAAGAACGAGAATCTTGCTGCGCCCACTCTGGTGTAGCCCAATGCGAGAGCACACGTGATTGTGATTCCAGATCGAGAGGTTCCGGGAATGAGCGCGATAGCCTGTGCTACGCCAATATAGAGAGCGTGAAGCATCGGCATGTTGCTCTCGTCTTTCTGGCGTATTCCCCAACGATCGGCGAGCAACAAGGCAACGCCGAAGACAATCGTGGCTACTCCGACCACCAACCAAGAGCGAGCGAACGACTCAACCCAACCCTTGAGTATGAGTCCTGCCACAACAACAGGGATAGTCGCAATCGCTAGATTGGCGACCATCATGGCTTCCTCGTTTCTCTTTCGCTCGGCTATGCATTGGAGGGTTCCGCGCAAAAGATCCAGGAGGTTCCGACGAAAATAGATAAGAACTGCAAGCAGCGTACCGAAGTGGATGGCTACATCGAACGTAAGCCCTTGATCAGACCATCCGAAGAACTGTGTAGTTAAGACCAGATGACCTGAGCTTGAAACTGGCAGGAACTCGGTGACTCCCTGAACAATTGCAAGTACGACTGCTTGCGAAATGGAGACTGATTCCATGCCTGAGATGTCCGATTAGATATGCCACCTTACAATACTGCCATACTGAGCTAGGCTACGACAACAGCAGAACTGCAATCATCTTGTTCTCAATGTAGTTACCTGCGGCGCACTGTGTATTTGCCGGTTCTCTCCAAAATTTCTATTGCAGTTCACGATTCTAACACAAGATGTTCAAAGTACACACAAAATCAATAGTAAGTTCCAAATTGAAGATACTCTCTCAAGTTACTAATCAACATATCTCAACACATCAGTCAAAGTCTACGTGGAAACCCTAAACTATTGGCAATCAGAGTAGCGACACGCTGGAATTCATCATATTCATCTTCAGTCAATCCAAGCTGAGTTGCTGAATATGGTAGCCTCATCGAGCCCCCTTCCCAGAGATTCCAGTTACCTACCATTTCATCTAAGACATCGCTCGATACATACCCTGCGGCGAGACCAATTTCATCAAGACTTAGTGAGGATGAAACCCTGTCCACAAAAAGCAAATTCTCCGCCGCACGGGACCTGTCCAAACCAGTTGGGAAATTTGGAATGTGCTCGAGGAGCTCTATCGGGGCTTCCTGCGCCCAGCGCATAGTTAAACTGTCGAAGTAGTCCGCACGGAACGCTTCTTCAATTTCCTCACCCAATCTAAGCACTCCGCCAAAGTCCTTCTCTTCGATAAGTGCGATGCCTACATCCGAGAACGCATTGAGATAGCCACGTCCGACTGATCTTACTCGAGGCAACATTTCCAGTGCTAACTGTGTGTCCGAGCTCGCCACTTGCCGGAGGACATAAGATTCCAATCCACCTCGCAGCAAGTCAACAGGCTCGTTGAGTGCTAAGTCCATCGCTCTTCCGGGGTCAGTTCGAGCTAGCTCCTCAATCGCAACGGCATAAACGTCTCGCCGAAACTCCAACTGTTCTACATAGGGAGACTTGATCCATTCCAGTGCTTTGTGGCGGTCGATCCGAATCCAATTCTTGACAATCAGTTTTGTCAGCACTCGTACACGAGCTTGATCGGGCTGAGAAAGGGTTTGTACTAGCTGCACGGCCTGGCTGGGCGAACGGTGCGCAATTTCCTCCAACGCGGCTTGTTCGCCGAAAGTACGAAGTCGAATCGGAAGTAGACCGAGTCCAGTCAATAATTCTTTGGGGTCACTCCGAGACCAGGACTGAATTACACTCCTCTCAAGACTCACCCGATCAAAATCCGAAAGTACTGTTGCATCACGTATTGCTTTCAAAGCCTTCAGCGGATCATCGATTCCCCAACTCTTAGCTATCTTCGTGAGTGTCCGAAGTTTGGTTGCTTCGGTGAGTACAAGTGCTGCTTCGAAGGTCTCTGAATAGTTCTCATTAATCGCTCTATTGAGCACGAGATTTGCTAACACGTCACGATCAGACCTGTTTACTGAAGACTCAAAGATATTGTCCAAGACACTCAATCCATCCTGCTTCCACCATGTCTCGACGATCTCGCTCAGTTGAAAAATAGAATATTTGCTGTGTCTTGCAGGATCTTGCAAAATGGATTGCCAAGGTGTCTCACGATCCAATTCTGACAGATCGTCCGGATCTTCGACTTCAATCCTAGTGATGGCACTTTCTACATCAGAACTTAAACTAAGTTCTCTTTCGGTAGTCTGATCGACCAGCGACTCCTGGTGTGCAATTGCGAATCCTGCTATTACAAGAACCATTGCGACAAGCATCACGACAAGCACACCACAGCACAAGCCTATCCATAACCAAACCGATGATCTAAACTGCATCTGAGGATCCGTGCTTATAGCCAACCAAGCGTACACTCCATCAACATTGATCTTGCCGTTATAATTTCAAAGCTCTGTATGACTTGAGAAATCAAAACACCGTGATAGACTTCCCAATTCTATACTTGACTCGGCTACCAAGTTGATTGATTCCAAATGTATCGCCCACTATTCTGCGACACACGTCTTAACTCCCTGTATCTATCCAACGACCCGTTCTCTGAACCTAGGTCGATCGATTCTTGCTCATTCAAGACTCGCTCAGTGTTACCGAACCCCAATAGTCGATCACTCATTTGTCTTCGCTGGCGCGGTGAGAGGTAGTCAGCAGCTTGTTTCATTTGATTTTCGTTCAGTACTCCTGTGTAGGAATTACTGTACACTAAGTACGAGGCCGCAAAAGAACGTGCTTCAGGTATCGGAATATTCCCAATGTATTGAAGCAGCGACCCACCGTCCTGTCTTGCCCAAGCCTCCGCAATGGACATAAAATACTTGCTTCGATTCCATCTGTTGATGTGTTGGCCTAACTCCAAAGCGCGACTGAAGTCGTTGCTTTCGATGAGCGCAACCCCGACATACACGTATGCTTCAGCATATCCCTGTCCGGCAACTCGTACTCTAGGCAACAGCTCCATTGCAAAGTCCACATCATCTCTAGCCACTTGTCTAATTACGTGAACTTCCAGTCCACCTCGCGGCATTTTCAAAGGTTCCTTGAGAGCAAGATCCATCGCCAATCCCGCATCCGATACTGCTAGCTCGCCAAACGCTACTGCTTGCAATTCTCTGTTGAATCCCAATTCCTTTGCTGTACTAGAATTCACCCATTGCAAAGCATCAGAAGGGCTCTCCCTAATCCAATTTCGTACAACCAGCTTGGCAAGTGATAGTGCACGTCGGGGATTTGACACCATTTGAATGTGCTCTACACCCTCACTTGGAGAACGACGGGAAATCTCTTCAAGTGCTACATGCTCGCCGAACCGTTGTAGGCTTGAAGGAAGTAATTCAAGACTGGTCAAAATTCCCATTGGATCGTCTCTTGACCACGATGCAATCACATGTTTGCCCAAGCCTATCCGGTCGTCTTGCGGCTGTAGATTAGCGTTTACTATCGAATCAAGCGCAACAAGAGGATCCTGATTTCCCCACCCCATGGCAATCTTCGAGAGTATCCATTGCCTGTGTTCTTGCTCCACCTCGAGACTCAACGCTTGATCGAATGCACTCGCACAATCGTCTGATATAGCTATGTTCAATGCCAAACTGACAACTAGATCTTGATCAATTGAGCTAAGCGACGATTTGTAGACCTCATTCAACATTTCCAATCCAATAGCCTTCCATCGTTCATTGATGATTTCCCCCAAATGAACAATTGAATACGATAAACGTTGATCGGAATCTTGGAGAATCGAATTCCAAGTTGTCTCACTGCTGATTGAGGTACTATCGTCCAATTGTCTTACAACTCTCGATCCTTTCAAGTTCGAAGAGTTGAACTCTTGCGATACGTTTGAACCATTCCCGTCTTGTGAGACCGAATTGCCCAAGCGTTCCTGATGAGTAATTCTGTAGCCAAGTAATCCAAAAATCAGAGAGAATGAAACGACAACAAGCACTGTACTACAAAAACCTACAAGGAATTGTACTGATCGTTTGTTCAGCATTTACTTTTCCAGGAAGTCGAGGCTACCCGTGAGCGACAGCCAAAGGTGACGAACTATCATCATATTGTGTAGTTTGCGGCTATTCGCAGACAGCTTCATCCATGTTGGCCTCTACAACTGTGTTGAAAACTGGCATCACCCCTGTATTCCCAGGAAGAAAGACAGATAGCGGGCTAGGGATGACCTCTGTATGCACACTTATGGGTGCCTTCAACCGTAGCTCACCCGGCTCGTCTTCACACCACTTGTATGCTTTCCAAACATCATCCACATCCTCCGTGAGGTCGTGTAGGTGACTGACTTCTGGTCCGCCCCAACAGATTGATTTTTGACCACCAACAGACCCATCAATCGGTCCAATCGTAACGCCACCCGAAACTGAACTCTTGTCACAAGAGTTTTTCGATTCGGGATGGCCTCCAGAATCTCCAAGAGTGCTGGGGACTGGTGACGACAATATTGCTACAGCAAGGGAAACCGAAATGACACTTGAGAACTTCACAGTACTCTCCTTGAATGACGATATGTATATTCTAGCAAGTTGGAATGTATCCAAGCTGTGGGATGTAGATTGTTCTCTCGGACCGGGTAGCAAGTACACCAGCGCCGAACTCGCCCAACGGCTGAAGACCCACGACGTGACGTTCAGCATGAGCGCCGTGGGTAGCGGCGTGAACATCGCTTCCTCGGTGTGTGTCATACGACAACAGTACTGACCACTTTTCAAAAGCAAGACTGACGATTGGAAGAACACGGGGAATGCAACAATGCCTGCATTGTGAATCTGCGCAATGTCTTAAGACTGTCGTACAGCGAGCGAGGTCCACAGGAAAATTCGTACACTCGAACTGCACATGACACAAAACCGATCCAATGCCAACAGAATTAGCACGAGAATCGTCGAATGGTTGAACGTGGACATGCAGCTATTTCGTCCTGTAGCGCACGAGGTGTTAGTGACCCAGCCAAGAGTGTCCTCAAATGAGACACAGAACTATGACTATTTCCCAAATCGATCACATCGCACTGCCAATTCAGCTCGTTCAGGAGATGCTTGCCTTCTACAAACGTATCGGGTTTGTAATCGACAACTCCATGGCGCCAAGACTCTACAGTGCTCAACTCAAGGATCAAAAAATCAATTTCCATGCGCCAGAGCTATGGCGCAACGAACGATTTACGCTTCGTGGCCCAACCGCTCAGCCGGGATGCGGAGACATCTGCTTGGTGTGGGACGCAGACGTGAGTGAACTACGAGACTGGCTCCAAGTGCTCAAAGTATCTGAAATTGAGGGCCCGGTCCAACGAAAAGGTGGACGGAATCTCGGTCGAGAGGAAGGGACGAGCGTGTACGTCAGAGACCCCGATCAGAACCTGATCGAGTTCATTTGCTATCGAAGCGATCCTTAGAACGGGACATCGTCGTCAAGGTCATCGAAATTCTCACTTGAATCCGATCTCGACTGACGATTTTGGGAATGGTCTCGGGAACTGGATCGGTCATATCGATCATTTCGACTCCCGTAGGAGTCGCCTCCTCCTCGAGACTGCCGGTCACCCCCACCTCGTGGACGCGAACCACCGTAATCGCCCGAACCGCGCTGACCAGATGGGCCGCCGAGAAGTATCAATTCCCTTACGTTTATTTCGGTGCTGGTTTGCCGAACGCCATCTCGCTCCCACGAATTGGTGCGCAATTCGCCCTCTATGTAGCATTGACTGCCTTTCTTGAGGTACTCCGATGCGATCTCCGCTAACCGGCCGAAGCACACCGCGCGGTGCCACGTGGTCTCCTCACGACGCTCCTGGGTTGCTCGGTCGTTCCACGATCGTGTAGTCGCAACGTTGAATCGCGTGATAGGCGCGTTTGAACTGGTAAACCTCGACTCAGGGTCCGCTCCCACGTTCCCTAGGATCATGACTTTATTAAGACTACGCATACGCAACGCTGGCTGCTTTGTCGCACCGCAGACTATATTAACCCACATGGTTTCGCTCGTTCAGCTCATTCGATGAGGCGGTTCTCTCTCGCAATCGGCGTTCCGATCCTCTACCTGACATCGGTTGTGTATCCGACCGTACACATGCTTTCGCTGTTCATCGAACTCAATGCCGTCGTCATCGCCTGCACGGCTACCGTCCATGTAATTCTGTTTCTGCCGTACAGCTTTCGGCCTGTGAGAAAGTGGTTATTCCGGCCCATTGGACAGTTTGTAACGACTTGGTTTGGATTGACGTACGCGCTGTTGCTGGTTGTTGTCCCTGTGGAACTCTTACGGCTTGCTTGGCAACTCACCGATCTACAAGCTGGGTGCATTGCGCTCGTCGGCTGGATTGTGTTGGGAACCTGGTGCATTTGGAGAGCGCAACATCTCTCGATTAGGCAACTCCACGTTTCCACCGACCAGAATTCAGCGAAACGCTCATGTGTTCAGATTTCGGACCTTCACATCGGAACAAGAAGTCCGGGCTTCCTTGCACGCGTCGTGCGCAAGATCAATCGATTGCAACCTGATGCAGTATTTATCACAGGCGACTTGGTCGATGCGCCAACCGTAAGTCGCGACGATCTCGCGACCCTCAAGAACCTAGCTTCACCAACCTTCTACTGCACCGGAAACCACGAACGCTACGAACACTGCGAAGACATTGTTGCCTGGCTCGAAGCATTCGATGTGACAGTTCTAAGAAATGAAGCCGTAACTTGGAAGGAGTTTCAATTTGTAGGGATCGAAGACACGGGCTCCGGACACTATGTCCACGATGCATTGAATGAACTGAGTCCAAGCGAGGCTCACTGCAAGGTGCTACTGTGTCACAAACCTCAAGAGGTGACAGAAGCATCGGATTGGGGATTCGACCTCATGCTGAGTGGTCATACTCATCACGGTCAGATCTGGCCTTTAGGACTGATTGTGAGGCGCGAATTCAATCCCTATAGAGGAACTCACAACATCAATGGAATGACACTTCACATCTCACCTGGAACGGGTACGACCGGTCCCATTTTTCGATTGGGCTCGCGGAGCGAAATTACGCGAATTGAGTTTGCCTAGCCGGATTGCTAACCGACCGATTAAGTCCCCATAACCTGCGCCCAAGTATCCAAATCCCTAACGGCCAAGTATGCATTGCAGGCCTTGGCCTCTGCCATTGTTGCATTGGGGGTTGCACTGTAGTTGTGGCCGGGAAGAAGCAAGGTGTCGTCAGGTAGAGTCTTCAGCTTCTGGAGGCTGTGGAACATGTCGGTCTTGTTGGAACCTGGTAGATCCACCCTGCCACAACCATCAATAAACAACGTGTCGCCAGACACCAAGGTCTTGGCTATTCGAAAGCACTGCGACCCCGGTGTATGACCCGGAGTGTGGAGAAAATCGATGCGAACGTCTCCAACTTCCATCGAATCCCCAGAGTCGACTCGTACGAGATCGGACTCCGAAAGTCCCGTGACCTTCTTGATTCCATCCGCTTCATGCTTGTTTGCGTAGACCTTGACAGACCTACTTCCAACCAGCTCTGCGACTCCCGCAATGTTGGAGCCACGCATGCCGCCGCCAACGTGGTCGGGGTGATAGTGCGTAGCCAACGCACCCACCAGTTTGTAGTCTCGCTGGTCGATGTGATTGAGTAACCCATCAACGTCCCATGCTGGATCGACGATGACTACCTCGCGTGTTTCCCTCGAACCTAGCACGTAGGTGAAGTTAGCCATCGGGCCAATCTGAATCTGCTCGACGATCAATTCATCCTGAATGGACATTGCGGACTCCCTACTTCGCAACGCTAGAGCAAGTAATAGCCACCGAAATTCGAAGGTTGCAATGGGATTGTAGTGGTCGTCTCATTGGCTATGCCCGAAATGGTCGTTGCAATCCGTTAGGTAGTTAAGGGGTGGCCCCACATCTCTCCAAATCGACTCTCTAGAACTTCTGCTATCGGCGTCTGTTGCGGCACGACGACATCTCCAGATCGCACTCGGTACGCATGCGGAGCGTCTACACCTCGCGGAACCCGTTCGTTTTCAACTTCCTGGGCGGCATTCAAAATCATTTCTCGAAACCGCACGACTCCAATATCGGTTTGGCACAGCAATTCGTTGGTTCTATCAGCGATAAGTCCCTGGCTGTCTGCAATAGCCTGATCCTGTTCCGATATGCCGTGAATGCCAGTGAAGCTGTGGGTCCGTTGTCGTTCACGACTGATCAAGTAGTCGTTTTCTCTTCGACGCACCGGCGTGAAGCTCTCATCCATGGCAGGAAACAGTCCAGATCCAGCTTCCAGTCGACTACGCTCCTCGTCGTTTATCGGCCTCTCGGGATGCCACGCATAGCAGTAAACCCAGCAGGAGTGATCGTCAATGGGAACCCAGGTGTTCCCCAATGCCGTGTCTTGAGGCGCGTTTCCCGGAGTGAGAGAGTGATTTGGCATCAAATACTGTGTCATTCGGTAGTACAGCTGATCGTCGTCGGCAGTTCGCGCAGCACAAATCAACATTCCTGCAGCGTGGTTGACGATCTGAAACCGCGGAGCTCCGTCTTCGACAAGCCAGCGAAAGGTCTTGAGTCTCTCTGGTTCGTTGTGCTGGGTCCACGACGGAGTCGAGGGACCCGCTTCGTGCAACCCCACTTTGGTGCCATTACTGATTCCCGCGTGGAGATAGGAAAAGTGCGCGGTGTCCAATCCGCCTTCTACTGCTTGCGCCCAGTTGCACTGCTGAAGTTTCTTGGATACGTAACGGTGCCCGGCCGGTACAGCTGCAAACTCGAAGTCCGGCAACTCCGGTAGTGGTTGCGACCCAAAGTGAACCCAAACAACATCCCCGGCTTCTCGCACGTGCAAAGCTCGAATGCGAGCCTTGGGTTTCATCCGTTCCGCAACTTCTGGAGTGGCAATCGGAATATCGGTGCATTCGCCTTCAACCGTGAAGTGCCAACCGTGATATGCACACCGAATTCCACAATCTTCCGTTCTGCCGAAGAACAGGTGTGCGCCTCGATGCGGGCAGTGCGCTTGTACCACACCCGGCTTGCCCTCGGAGTCGCGAAAAGCGACAAAGTCTTCTCCAAGAATCTTCACTCTTACTGGTGCCGAGTCTCGCCCCTGGATCTCACGGGAAAGCAGTGCCGGAATCCAGTACTTTCGGAACGTCAAGCCCATCGGGGTTCCCGGTCCGGTTCGTGTCAATCTACGGTTGTCTTCGGCACTCAACATCGTTTTTTCAAGGCGAAGTAATCGAACAGCCGACCATTCGCTCGTTTACACCAGCAAATGAGAATAACCGGGAATTGACAGCAAGTTTGGCTGACACCGCAATGAGTGTCTTCATCCAGTGCAACAACGACTCACAATGCCCGAGAATTCGTTCCCCGTACTGCAAGTCATTGCAGTAGGTATGACAAATCGCTATAAGGAGAACACACCGATCAACCAAAGAACGCGATGCCAGCACTAGATGGACTGAGAATTCTCGACATGACCCAGTACGAGGCGGGAACCTCGTGTACACAAGCACTTGCGTGGCTCGGCGCAGACGTCGTCAAGATTGAAGCTCCGGAACACGGTGATCCCGGCCGAGCCGTAGGACTCACCTCGGAATTGAGGTACTCCGAATACTTCTGCAACTGGAACGCCAACAAGCGTTCAGTGGTTCTCGATCTTCGTCAGCAAGAAGGCCGACAGATTCTTCTCGATCTCGTTCCCAATTTCGACGTCTTTGTCGAGAACTACGGACCTGGAGTGATCGAGCGGCTCGAAATCGACTACGAGACCTTGAAGGCAAATCATCCACAAGTGATCTATGCGCGCTTGAAGGGGTTTGGATTGACCGGACCCTACAGCGATTACAAGTGCTACGACATGGTTGCCCAAGCAGCAGCTGGTGCAATATCCACGACGGGGGATCCCAATGGACCGCCCTTCGTACCCGGTCCAACGACTGGGGATTCAGGCACAGGAGTTCAACTCGCAATGGCGATTCTTGCCGCCTATATCCAGCGTCTGCGCACCGGGAAGGGTCAGCTCATTGAAATATCAATGCAGGAAGCAATGACTTACTTCATGAGGACTCGAATCGCCACGGGATCCAAATGGGGCACAAGACCGACACGTCGAACCGGCAATGTTCAGGGTTTGCCGCCTGTGAACATGTACCCCTGCAAGCCTTTCGGACCCAATGACTGGGTGTTTGTAATGCCGATAACGTCCGGCCACTGGGATGATCTTTGCACTGCGATTGATAGACCAGATCTACTTGTTGACGAGCGATTTAGCGACTTGATGAAACGTCGACAGCACGGTGCTGAACTTTACGAGCTCATTAGCGAGTGGATGTCCGAGCGAACAAAGCATGAAGCCATGAAGGTGCTCGGCGAAGCCGGAGTCCCATGTTCTGCGGTCTTGAACACCCAGGAGTTGTTCGACGACCCACACTTGAACGAACGCGATTTTGTCAAGACAGTTGACCACGAGGGTCATGGTTCAGTGCGCTTGCTCGGATTTGCGCCGCGCATGTCGGAATCGGAAGTCGAAATTGAAGCCGCACCGCTGATGGGACAGCACACGACCGAAGTGCTAGCCCAGGAACTCGATTTCGATGAAGAGAGACTCTCCAGACTGCGCGATGCAGGGACTATCGCCTGATCGATTCAGGCTCTTGATTCGCACAGCAAGAGCTAAGATGCAGTGAGTTTGCTCTCGTGCACTATCTGGCCCTTCATGATCGTCTTTCTGACTTGAACTGACGAGAGGGAATTCCGAACCTGTTTCCAAGGTTTGCTGAGCAAGCACATGTCAGCGGGCTCGCCTTCTTCAATCTTGACAGGGACGCCTCCTGGCGCGGCCGGTGGTGTCGAATACAAAGCCAGAGCCTCTTCTGGCTCAATACCTTCCGATTCGCCGATCACTTGACCCTCAAGAGTCTTTCGGTCCACAGCAGATTGCATCGAATGCCATGGATCAATCCCCCCGAAAGGACTGTCCGATCCTGCACCGACGGCGATTCCCTCTCTCTTCAATCCCCCGATGCGATACAGTGAATCTCGTTCATGTCGTCCATGGTCCTTAAGGTATTGGTCTCCACGTTCGTGAATGAATATCGGTTGGGTAACAACCGTAACTCCGAGTTCTCGCATCATTTCCAACGTGTCGATCTCCACCACAGAGGCATGCTCGATCCGATCTCCCGCAATGGATCCAACTGCGCCTAACGCCGACAATGCAAACACTAGCTCAACTCGAGACACACAATGAATCGCAACAGGGCGACCTCGCTCGTGCGCCTTGCTGATTCGCTCCTCGAACTGAGCTAGGTCAGGCAACTGATAGTCATCGATCAATAGCTTCAGAGGTCCGACTACTAGGTCTTCATTTCCCATGAGAGTCACATTCACACGGCCGCGAACCATTCCTCCTATGAACTCTCGCGCAGACTCGTCGTTCGACGGGGTTGCATCGGTGACTCCGGTTATTCCCATCGCCAGCAGGCGGTCGCATACCAACTGCACATCGTCAGCTAACGACTCCGGTGGTGCCAGCACTTTTCGTACTTGTTCATCTTTGCGATACAGCTGGCCAGATGCGTTACCTACTAGTCCCAACTCTTCTTGTGCCCTAGAGTTGAGGATCCACAGCCTTCCCGATCGATGCTGCACTCGTATAGGTCTGTCCGGGCAAATTTCGTCGAGCGTCGAGCTTTCCAAGTCGCCGGCCACTGATTCGTGATAGCCCACACCGCGAATCCATCCGTTTCCAGGTACACCTCGGATCGCCTTTTCCAAAGACTCCAAGTCGGTGACTTCAGGAGGTCCGCACTTTACCGAGGTCAGCTGGGCCGCCATGGACATCAGATGTAGATGGTGGTCGTGCAGACTGCGCAACAGTGCACAGCGACTTGCATCGACAATGTGATCGCTCGGGCTTGGGGTCAGCGACTCACCAATTCCCGCAACCAGTCCATCTCGACAACGAATGTCTCGTATGACATCGGGGCGGATCTCCGCACGTCGGATCAGAAGATCGTTGTGCGACATCTAGTCTTCCCTACTCAAATAGACCAAGCTCCAAGAAACTCTCGAGCATTCTTGCTTGCTAATCTATCATGCAGTTGGACTCGAATCCACTTGGGGTTCTCAAGCAATTCATGCGGTTGAGCCAGCGTGAACTCGTAGAAAGACTGCAGCAACCGACTGCGCTACAGGATCTTTGCGTCTTCAACGATGTGAAGTACATCGTTGTGGAGAATGACTCGAGCGATACCCATGCAACACCCCTTCCCCCGTGCCCGTTGATCGGCGTTGGACACGGTTCCCAAGCCAATCCGTTGTTTGACACTCGGGTCGAAACTGAAGAGGAGCTTGAACCCATCATCGAGTCCATCGAACGACATCCCATCGCGTCGGCTCTCTTTGTTCAACTGCTTCGCCTCAATGAGAAAGTTTCGATTTCCGATGCGCTAGTCGCCGAGTCTCTAGTGTTCTCGACACTGCAACACGGGTCGGAATTCCTTTCCTGGCTGGCGAACCGCTCCCAAGACTCTCAACACGAAGAGCAACAATCGCCTCCGGTTCTCGTGGAACGCTACGGAGAAGCGCTGCTCATCACTCTCAATCGTCCGAACAAGCACAACGCCTGGTCTTCGTCTATGCGGGATGCACTCTGCGAAGCACTGCAATTGGGAGCTACCGACGACAGCATCCAGCGGATTTACATTCAAGGGAACGGTCCCTCGTTCAGTGCTGGAGGAGATCTCAACGAATTTGGCTCGGCTCGAGACGCGGGAATTGCACATCTCTCCCGTTCAGCGTTGAATGCGGGCTACTTGATTGAACAAATGCGTCAACGTGTAACGGTTCGCGTTCACGGTGCTTGCATTGGCGCAGGTATCGAAATTCCTGCCTTCGCATCCCGAATCGAAGCCGACCCGAATGCGTTCTTTGAACTTCCCGAGCTACGAATGGGCTTGGTGCCTGGAGCGGGAGGAACGGCAAGCATCCTTCGACGAATCGGTAGACAGCGCACGGCTTGGCTTGGGGTCACTGGGCAGCGTATTGACGCAATTCAGGCAAAGGAATGGGGTTTGATTGACGAGATTGTGAAACGGGACAGGTAGTAAACCTGCGACCGGCAACTCGTAACCCTCTTTGAAATCAGCGATCCAACGTGGATCAGCTACCCGTGAATAGAATCCAAACAGCTCCTTGTTAGGAAATTCCTAAGGGAATGGATCGGGTTGTAGAGCTCGGAGGCTATGCCGCCGGTTATTGCGGCAGACTGTTCGCTCAATCGGGCTACGAAGTTCTTCGTATAGATGATGGCCGTAACGATCCCGCATGGGTCAGCGACAAAGCGATGGACATATTTCTCCATTCCGACAAGCAATCCGTGCAGACCAAGAGCGCGGATTTGATCACGCAGTTGGTCGAGAAAGCCGATGTCGCAATCCTCGAAGCCGATACCGCCAATGCAATCGAATCTTCAGGATTCGACTCCTGGAATTGTCCTGTCAAGGTCGCCATTACGCCGTTTGGACGGACTGGTCCCAAACGCAATTGGAGCGCAACTTCATCAACGCTCCTTGCCATGGGGGGCTTCACGAATCTCATGGGAGATCCTGATCGAGCTCCGCTGAATCTCCCTGGACACTTTGTCGACTTTCAGTCTGGTGGATTTGCGTACTCAGCGGCTCAGGCATGCCGATTCGGCAACCACGAAGACTCGGTGGACATCGGCAAGTTGGAAGTGGTCATGGCGCTCAGCCAGTTCACGACTGTGATGTGGCATTGCTCAGGTATTGTCAGATCTCGTCACGGCAACGACTTTTGGTGGGTGGTTCCCACAAATCTATTCCGCTGCAAAGACGGCTGGGTCTACATGAACATTGTTCCGGGGTTCTGGGATCCCTTTACGGCTTTTCTGGACATGCCCGAGCTCGTTATCGACGAGAGATTTCAGACCAATAACCGACGTATGCAGAATCGAGATGTCATTCACGAAATAACCGCCCACGTATTGAAAGAACTGTCGCGAGACGAAATTCAACAGAGAGCTGTTGAATGCCGGATCCCACTTGGCGCAGTGCAATCGTTTGACGAAGTTTTGGCTGATCCTCATCTTCAAAAACGAGCAATGTGGATCGAACAAGCGAGTCCCGATTCTTCGCCTCTCTATGTACCCAGACTTCCTTGGCTCTGCCGCGACGAATTTCCGGCGGTTGATGCACCACGGAGCTAGGTCGGAACCAATGGCACGAGGTCCGTTGCAAGGAGTAAGAATTCTTGACCTGACTCATGTCTGGGCAGGTCCCTTGTCAACACGCATCCTTGGTGATTTGGGTGCCCAAGTCGTCAAGATAGAAGCAAAGATGGGACGCGGTCCTCGTGTCTTTCCAGTTGAGCCGCTCGGAGGTTTCATTGGCGGAGAGCATGGTCCGGAGCCGTACAACTCCAACGCTGTATTCGTCAAGTTGCAACGCAACAAGCAAAGCGTCGCTCTGGACTTGAAGAGCGAACATGGCCGGCAGACATTTCTAGAACTCGTCGAGCATGCGGATGTGGTTATTGAGAACTTCAGTGCTCGGGCAATGTCGCGCCTCAGACTCGACTACAACTACCTAAAACGTGCAAACCCCAAAATCATTCATGTCGCAATGCCGGGGTTTGGGCTCAACGGTCCCTACAACGACCGAGTAGCATTCGGTCCAACTGTCGAACCGATGTCCGGCCTGACCCAAGTCATGGGCTACTCTCCCGATGAACCGAGATCAACTGCCATGGCGCTGCCTGATCCCATTGCCGCGGTGCACGCGGTTTCTGCAGTCTTGACCGCACTTCGCAAACGTGAGTTGACCGGCAAGGGTGAACTCGTTGAGATGTCGCTTCACGAGTCCGCTGTAGCAGCCCACGGCACGTGGATCGTCGAGTCTCAACTGCAAGGCAATATCGAACGAATGGGAAATCGGCATCCATCCATGGCTCCCCACGGCATCTATCAGTGTCGTGGAGAAGACCAATGGATCGCCATCGCATGCCGCGACGACACTGATTGGAAAGCGTTGTGCAGTCTCATCGACAAAGTCGGGCAAGAGGTTTGGACTCTTGCCGATCGGCAACACTTTCACGACGAGATTGACCAGAGATTGGAGGAGTGGACACTCGCGCTAGATCCCGAGCTCGTTGCACAGACACTTCAGAAGCTCGGCATCCCTGCTGGCCATGTGCGTGCAACAACCCATATGACCGACGACGAACATGTGCAGAGTCGGGGATTTTTCGTCCCTCTGGAACGCGGAACTCCCATTCCAGGCAATCCCATCAAGATGTCAGGCATTTCATCGGAAGACTGGACTTCTTGTCCACCACTTGGAAGCGACAACCGCAAGGTACTGTCAGATTGGCTGGGATATAGCGACGAACGAATTGAAGGTATGTATGACGCAGGTGTAATAGCCGACCGTCCGCCAAAATGACGCGATCAACAACCAATTCGTCTGGTTAATCAAACAGAGCTTGAGGGACCTCGATCCAATGCAGTTTCATTTCGTCAGAGTCGTCGCAACAATGCTGTTGTTCCAACTAACGTGCTTGCATGCAATGGCGCAAGATCAGGGTGCAAGTATGGATTCAGTTCTTCAGGACTATGTGAAAAGCGAAGACACCGCTTTCAAGTGGGAGGTGGAGATCGACCAAGAGACACCGCAAATGCGCTATGTCGTCTTAAATCTGACCTCTCAGAAGTGGTTGGACCAAGATCGTGTCAATCGGACTGAATGGAATCACTGGTTGGAACTGTTCATACCGAACCCAGTGCAGACGGAAGTAGCTCTGTTGTTTATCACTGGAGGCAGTAACGACAACGCACAGCCGAGTCTGTCCGACTCCCCAGCCATGCAAATTGCCATGCATACCGGAAACGTTGTCGCCCAATTGAGACAGGTTCCAAATCAGCCATTGAGGTTCCTTGGCGACTCGATGGATCGTAGCGAAGACGACCTTATTGCCTTTAGCTGGACTCAGTACCTCGAGACCAATGACACGAACTGGATTGCGCAATTGCCAATGACGAAGAGTGCGGTTCGCGCAATGGATGCGATAACCGAAGTCCTCAAGCTCGACGAATTCGACAACCAGGTCATTGAGGAATTTGTCGTAGCCGGCGGATCGAAGCGTGGATGGACCACATGGCTGACGGCTGTAGCCGACGAACGAGTCATCGCCATCGTTCCAATCGTCTATGACGTCTTAAATTCTCAAGAATCCATGCGCCACCACTTTGAGGCATACGGGTATTGGTCGCCATCCGTTGGAGACTACGTCAACCACAAAATCCTCCCCAGGTTGCACTCAGGTGAATTGGAAGAACTGTTCGTGATCGTTGATCCATTCAGCTATCGAGAACGTCTGGCGCTTCCGAAGTTCATCGTCAATTCGACAGGAGACGAGTTTTTCTTGCCCGATTCGTCTCAGTTCTATTGGGATGATCTCGTGGGAGAGAAACGGCTTCGCTACGTTTCCAACTCTGATCACGGCCTCGGGGGAACTGATGCGGTCGAGAGCTTGGGCGCGTACTTTGCACTGATTGCCAAGGGTGAGGAAGTACCAAGCATCCATTGGACACGGGAAAACACTCGATCCATCGAGATTCGAACTTCAAGAGAACCCATCGATGCAAAGCTATGGGTGGCTCACAACCCTACAAGCCGGGACTTTCGGCTTCTGCGGTGGGGCTCGGGTGACAACGACGTTCACGGACCAATATACAAAGAACACAACCTTGATAGTGTTCCCGGCGATCCATTGACGTTTCGGGGTTCGCTCTCCGGTGATGAGCCGGGATGGTCTGCTTGGTTGGCGGAGTTCGCGTTCGATGTTGGACTTCCATTTCCTCTCAAGCTGACGACTGACGTTCAAGTTGACCCCGTAAGCCTGCCATTTAACGGCAAGGACTTCAGTGCCGAGACTTTTCTAACAATTCACTGTTCGCAAGACGAGTTCGATATGAGCGATGCCGATACAGTATTGGACTTCCTCGACTCGAACTTTGAGAAATCGAAGTATGTCTTTGTTCATGGTGGCGGCAAGGGACGTGTCTACTTCACTTGGAAACAAACGCAGGACTTGCGTGCAGAGGGGCGAGCCGTTGCCGATCTGCTGGAGTCTTTAGGCTACTCGGATTGTCAGTATCAAATCGAGTCCGGGGGTGGCCCGACACTTCCTCCACTCTGAAGCACGACGCCGGATCCGGTGGCTCTCAATAATGATTACTTGCGAACTTTTGCCGACAGTTTATTATCTAAGTAACGAGATGTGCGTTCGTTCAAACACCGGCGGAAGGATGTCTCGGCGTGTGAATCTCCTTGTCCATTCACCTTGATCCGAGAGTGTCCAAGATCGAAACCGGAAAGTGAGATTACCGGGCAAGCACAGACGCAGGTTTGCAACGTTGTGAAAACGTTACGGATCCCAGATTCACTGGATTGGTGGCTAACCTTTTCAGATTGAGTCAGTGATTTCATAGTGTTCAAAGGAGGGGTTTCATGACTTTCAAGACAAGGCTGGGAGCAATTACCTCAATCCTTGTGATTCTTTCAATTGCTACCGTTTCCGCCCAGGAAGACGGCTCCGAATCCAACGAGGAAGAGGACCGCAACCCATGCGACGAATTGGCGGCAACATCTCAGTCTGAAGAGGGAGATTCCAGCCAATTCGACCTAACGGTCACTCGGCTCGATGAGTGTTTGGATTACATGCTGTCTCTCGAGGTCGGTTCAGGCGGAAGCGCTACCGGCGGGAACGCGGACTCCGCAGGAACTGCCGGTGTAACGACCAATTCCCAAGGGTCTGCCACGCCAGCCCCAACATCTCTCGCTGCCGGGTTGCAAGCACTCGATCAACAGCTAGCAGATATCGATGTTGAACTCGACCCATTAGGTGAAGGAACCCAAGGTTCTCTGATGCCGGGCACTGAGAGTGACAGCGCTGAAGCCGAAGACGACGCATCGGAACAACCATCAGAAGACGGTGTCTCATCAGAAGAGTCACCCACTCCTGACGCTACCAGTTCGCTACAGGGCAGCTCCTCGACAAAAGACTCCACGCACTCGAAAACAATACGGCAACCGCTGGATCCACTAGACGAAGATGTCGTGTTGAAACAGCTACGCGAAGCTGCCGAGAAGGAGTCCGATGCAAATACAAAACAAGCACTATGGGACCAATACTATGAGTATGTCGACAACAATAAGGGCCGTTAGTCCAGCAATGAGAAAACCCATGCCACGATTGCTCCTTCTCGTCGCTACCATCGCAGTAGCAGCACTCACCACGACTATGGTCCAAGGCGTTCAGGTCGGGCCTCGTTTAACGCCGAAACCATCGCCCGAACAGGACATCTACGAAACGAAGGAATTTCTCAAGACTCGGATGAACATTCCCTCGTTGCGATTGGCGATTCCCGCCTTGAACGCAGGCATTCCTGACAGTGCAAAAGCCCAACAAGATCAGGGAATATGGCCCGAACTCCGCAAGAGCGAGACGATCTGGACTGCCCTCAAGATTAAGGAGTGGATGCATCGCTACAACCAGTTCGACTCGATTGTGGTCTCCGCCGACACGACGGTTAGCGCAGACGTTTACCTCCTTGGGGAAATCTTGCAGTCAGACGGAGAAATCATGCGGATCGCCTACTACGTCGTCGATGCGACGGGAGAAGTTTGGTTCCCCCGCACGACCAGCGTTTATCGGGTGAAAGAAGGCTGGTTCGAGCGAAACGAACGAACCAACAGAGACCCCTTCGATCCGTTGTACAACGAGATTGCCGAGACAGTCTACGAAGCTCTCAAGGACCGCGGCAAAGCGCATGTCGAGCAACTTGAACGTCAATCGAAGAGGCCCAACAGTCAGAACTCACTAACAGGATTGCAGCGAATTGCGATGACTCGAGATCTTGTATTCGCCGCGTTTCTATCTCCTGAGGAGTTCGGAGACTCGCTGAAAGTAGTCAACAACCGCTACCAAATTCAATATCTTCCCTACTCTGAAGGCAGCGATTGGGGGAGAGTCACCAGTATTCAAGCGCGAGAGGAGGACTTTTCCGAAGTAATTGAACGGTACTACGAGGAATTCTCCTCCACCATTGAAGACGATTACGGACAATGGCAACGCGATTCTTTCCCCTTAGCACGTGAGGTTCGGCTTGCGAAGCGCGGCCGTACCGTCAAAGGCGTACTGGGTACGTTGATACTTGCCGCTGCGGCCGTCTCTTCAAAAGACGGGGCTGCCGACGATGGAGATGGTTCAGCTGAATTGGCAACCAAGCTCGGTGCATTGACGGGAGCGGCACTGGTAACCGCAAGTTTCATGGAGAACGCAAAGCGAAAGCGCGCTGTCGACGAAATCAACGAGATTGGAGGAAGCTTGCACAACTCTTTGCGACCGACACGAGTGGACTTGAACGGGAAAATTGTGACGCTAAGTGGATCGGTGCAGGATCAATTTACTCAGTGGCGCACAATGCTCACCGAAATGTACGAGTCGAACCAACAGGACTTTGAATCGGTCCGCGTACTTTCAGATGACGAACTAGCACACTCGGAATAGGTGTCGGCGATTCATCCGGTAGCCAGAACCACAGCTCTGCTTCTTGGAGCCTACTCGCTCCTCGCTACAACATCGGCTGGAACCCAAGAACCTAGCCAGTACGATTGCGAAGGCGAAGATGCAGACACTCAATGGTGTATTGATCAACTCAACGCATTTGAACAAAAGGCTCGTGTCGACGCATTGCTAGCGGACGCGCTGGACGTCTCTAGTCCACCCTGGGACGACGACGTGTTTCAATCAGCCCGAGCGGACTACGAAGTTGGATTGGAACACTACAACGAGCAAGTCTACGGCGATGCGGCCGAGGCGTTTGAGTCGGTTGTTGGAGTATTGTCGCAACTGTTAGAGCATTTCAACAGCACCGCATCCCAGTTCGAAGAATTAGCCCTCAATCACTTAGAAAACCAACAATACGAAGAAGCTCTTCCACACCTCGACCAATTGGTCGAATGGTTTCCAAATTCACCCGACTTGGCTGAAGCAAAGGCACAAGCTACAACGGGAATCGATCTAGGGGCTCGAGTCCGCAACATCCAACAGCTAATTCGTGCTCATCAATTCGATGTGGCGAGTGCAGAACTGACGACCTTTCCTCAAGGCTATTGGACGTCGGAAGTGGGTGCGGCACGCAAAGCGATCGACAACCATCGATCAACGATGGCCTTCAACCATCTCATGACCCGAGGAATACACCACGTCGACAATCAACGCTGGCCGGAAGCTTTGCGCAGTTTTCAAGATGCCCTGAAGATTCGACCTAATTCCGTCGCGGCACGTGAATCGCTGGACCAAGCAGTCAGCAACGTCGAGCACCTGGCGCTGGAAATGCTGGTGGCTTCAATTTCGCGTCTCGAAGTAGACGAGCAATGGCAAGAAGCTCTGCTCTCAATCAGCAACGCGCCTCAAAAACTGCAGGACAAAATCGAAGTTCGTTCGGCAAAACGTCGGCTCGAAGCACTCACGGCCATCGAACGAGAGCTCGATCATGCAATCGCGATCGTCATGGTCCCGATGAACCAGCAGTCTCGAGCAAACGTCAGACGTATCATCGAGAAGACTGCCGACCATGCCACCGCAAAACGCATCGGAGAGAAGAGAGATCAGTTAAGGAGGGAATTCGATCGTCAGACTACCCCCATTCGGCTAACGATCACATCTGATTCAAGAACCGAAGTGTCGATACGCCCCGGACGGAAACTGGGAACGTTCGACAAGAAAGAGCTCGATGTCTATCCAGGTTCCTTTGAATTGACGGGTGTTCGCAGGGGATTCCGCGAGGTGCGTCAAAAAGTGACTGTAGAACCAGAGTCGGAACCGTTGCAAGTACACATCGTGTGCGATGACCGATTCTGAATTTCCAAATTTTGCTCCGCAAGACGATCTGGCTCGAATCAAGAGAGCCAGATGGAAGCAATTTCTCATTCCTCTGATTGTCATCGTCTTGATCGCCCTAGTTCCTCTCTTCTTCTACGGGACCAAAGGGTTCATTGTCGAAATTTCGCCAACTGAAATCGAGAACGAGGCTAGTCTCTCCACCGAGAAAGGATTGGCTTTCGTCTGGGGAAGACGAACCATTCTCATTGGGGGTTCCGCGACAGTGAGGGTCACCGCACCAGGATATTTCCCGGCAGAGCATGAGATCGACAGAAGTCTCAGCGATCAAATGATCTCCATCGCACTTCAGCCTCTTCCTGGTACAGTTGCCTTTGAAGTCTATTCGGACTCCGAGTTCACACTTCAAGTGGACGGAGCCAATACGACCGGAGACTTTCCTCGCTCTGTTGAACTAGCGAAAGGCCGGCATGTGGCATCGGTAACCGGTCCAGACATTGTTCCCATCCATCATGAGTTTGAAGTGGAGGGATTAGGCGTTCTTCAAGAAATTAGGCTGACCACGGAGCGGGCCTCGAGCTTCGTTGCGATTTCGACGATACCCGGCCACGCCACAATCGAATTTGACGGGTCCATTTTCGCCGAGGGCGGTTACGACGGTCGAATCTCCATTGGGAGCCACACAGCTCGGATCGCAGCACCAAACTACGTGCCTTCAGAAATTGCATTTTCGGTAGCTCACGACGAACGGGTCGATCTTGGCACAGTGGAGCTACTTCCCGTTCCAGCAACAGTCAGCGTAACGAGTAATCCAAACCAAGCCATGGTGCTGATCGACGGATCATACGCAGGCACGACACCAATCGAAGTCTCGGTTGATGTGTTGAAGCAAATCGAACTGTCTGTTCGAAAACCTAACTACCACTCAAAGTCTACGACTCTTCAATTCCAGCCTGGGGAAGTAGCTCAGCAAGACTTCACGCTTGAGTCGGTGATCATCAATCTGGAAGTAACTGCTACTCCGCAAGCCAATGTATCGCTCAACGGCAACCAAGTTGGCACCACTCCAAAGTCGTTCGAAGCGTCTCCAGAGGACGTCGTCACAGTTTCGCTTGACGGATTTGCTTCCGAGTCGGTGACCATTGAAGCGGTTGGCCCGTCGAAGCGAATTCTCGACTTTGTACTGATCGACGAGAATCAGGACCGATACAACAAAGCGCCGGAAACCATCTCAGTTCAAAACACTATCTCGCTTCGCAAGGCTCCTGCGGCTGTAGTTCGAGTAGAAGTTCCGGGGGTGGCAATCGGAAGGGAAGACCCAGGTACAAGATACTTCGAGCTAACTCGCCCCTACTATCTTGGAACCCATGAGATTCGACGTAGCGAGTACGCGAAGTTCGATCCAAAACTCTCGATTGCTTCTGGAGAGGGAGATCTTCCCGTTACCGATGTCTCTTGGTCGGATGCAGCCCGTTTTTGCAATTGGCTCAGCGCTCAGGAAGGTCTTGCTCCGGTCTACGAATTTGCATCGGACGGCTCGTTACGAGTCGATTCCAGCTCCAACGGCTATCGTCTGCCAACAGAAGCCGAGTGGGAAGCCGCAGCACAATACGATGCGAATACCAATAGCGTCATTGGTCTGTTTCCGTGGGGCAACAGCAAGGTCCCGCGGGCTGGATCGGGGAATTACTCGGGGCGCGAATCTCGTCACGAACTGAACCAGACTCTGCAGGATCATGTGGACAACCACGTCAACGCTGCACCAGTCGGATCCTACGGCAGCAACATGAATGGATTCTTTGATCTAGCCGGCAACGCATCGGAATGGGTTCATGACTTCTACGACAGCATCTCCTATGGCTTGGATCAACCGCTCACATCAGACCCTCTTGGCCCATCGGGCGGAGTCGATCATATCGTGAAAGGTGCGAACTACCGTACTGCTTCGATTGATGAAATGTACGTCAACGCCCGACACGTGATCGGCTACAGGGATGAAACGGTTGGATTTCGTGTAGCTCGGTGGATATGGTGAAACGTCTCATTCAAATTCTTGTGAGCTGCGCAATGCTAGCAGTACCTCTCCATGTCGCAACGCAGAACGTTGAGCCTGCTTCTTCGAATAAACAGAACGAGCAAACGGAGACGGACACCCAGCCGAAAGAAACCCAGAAAGGCAAACAATCCGAGAACTCTAGTAAGGATGCTTCCCCAGAGGAATCGGACAGCAACACTCCGGCCAAGCGGGTTCCCTACAAACGAGTACCCCTCAAAGACCGGGTCAATCCCAACCAAAACGTCAACCTGCCCCAAGATATCTAGGGGACCATCATGGCTTTATCCACCGAGATTCCTCATCCCAAACGGACGTCGGGAGAATTCATAGCCCGGCACTCGCTGACGGTCGACCTGATCGGACTACTCGTCAGCATGATCATCGTGCACATCGTCTATGTCGTCTACATCAACCCAGCTGCGTCAGACATTCTTGCCACCGCCGCCGAAGCGGGGGATGTTCCCGAACGTGCGTTCGTCATCGTACTCCACGGCATCGAGCAGGAGTTGTGTCTGATATGTACGCTGTGGTGCTTTTGGTTGTGGTTTTTCCGATTCAGGTTCTTCCAAGGCGACAGCTACCTTCTCGATCTCGACATCTTGCGATTCGACCTCCTTGACATAGACACATCGACATCTTCCCCAGAAGTCTTGGACGCGATCTCCGAGCGTATCCAAGAACTCCGGACAACAGTGCAAGGAACGGAATTAATCAACGCACTCGACATTGCTGTGCAACGCATTCGACTCAACGGCAATTTTCACGAAGCCAGCGATGCGGCGATCGAAGCCTGCGATCTTCACCTCGAGCTCCTTCACTCGAATCTGTCCATCTCGAAGTACTTGTTGTGGGCCGTACCCTCTATTGGATTTCTCGGCACGGTTCGTGGAATTGGCGAGGCGCTATCCAAAGCGAACGAAGCGATGGCAGGAGACATTTCCGGGGTTGGGGCAAGTCTTGGAGTGGCGTTCAATTCAACCTATGTCGCTTTGTTTATGAGCCTGATTTTGATGCTAGCATCCAGCTCTCTACTGGGACGAGAAGAACGTCTCGTCGCGAAATTCAAGCATCGGATTTCCGCCACATTCATACCGAGCTTGAGTGCCCGTCTACTGCTTGACGCCGAAACGCAAGGCAAGCAGGACGAGGAGCCGTTTGAGTAGCTCCGTTCGCCGAGACGATGCGGTTGGTTTCTCGCTTTCGTTTCTCGACATGCTATGTTGCGGACTCGGTGCTGCAATTCTGCTCTTGTTGGTTGTCAAGCACGGTTTTGCATCGACTCCAATTGACGACGCTGCATTTATCGAGTTGCAGGAATCGCGCCTGCAAAGTGAGCTCGATCAGAGCATGGCAGAAAAATCTGCTCTCAGCGAAGAATTGCAACTCACCACACAAGAACTGGACCAAGCACTCAAACAACGAGCCGCCCTCCAAGAAACTCAACAAGATCAAATCGCACAGCTGCGAGCACAAGTAACCACTCTGTCAAGTGCCCGCGACAGCCTGCGTGCATCCTCCCAAGAACTGAAAGCAATGCAGTCGGTGCAGGTTGAAGTACCAGATCCCGAACAAGCACCTCCGGGCGACCTCGGTGGACTCAACGTGGCTGAATCCCGGGTTCTGATACTTCTGGATCAATCCGCGAGCATGTTGGCTGAGTCTCTGGTCGAAATCATCCGCTTGCGGGTTGCCAATCCTTCAACTCAACAAGCCGCAGAAAAGTGGTCTACCGCCAGAAAGTCAGCCGAGTGGGCGTTCCGGCAAGTCAAACCCACAGAGGCATTCCAACTTCTCTCGTTCTCCGATACCGTGCAGGGTCTGGACGGAACTCCGGTGAAAGCAAACAGTACGCTGCAGTGGCTGAACAAAGATGACGCAGGAGCGAGCTTGAGTGACGTTCGACAGGCGATGGCGGGGCTTCATGCAAACGGTCCAACGAACTTGGAAGGTGCAATCGCCGCCGCAACGTCCCTGAGTCCGAGCCCATCTCAGATCGTTCTAATCACAGACGGACTTCCGACAGTGCCGGGAGACGAACGCCTCTCAAGAATTCGAGGTTGTCCTACTCCACGTCCGAACAGGACCCCCATTCTGTCTCCCCTTTGCCGTAAGTCGATTTTCAATCGGGCGGTTCAAATGCTTCGACAAAGACTTCCGCAAACGGAAATCAGCATCGTCTTGTTACCCCTAGAAGGAGACGCACAAGCAATGATCTCCTACTGGAATCTTGCGGCCCTCAGCGGGGGCCGGGTGTTGACTCCTGCAAAAGGATGGCCGTGGTGAATCAACAACAAAACAAGGATTCTCAAGAACAGAACACGATCAGTTTTCTGGACGTAATTGCCTGCGCGTTTGGAGCGATCGTGCTTCTCGTGCTGATCCTTCCAATCGGCGAACGGGCAACGGAAGACGTTCCCAACCAGTCGATTGAACAATCCGGTCGTCTGCTCTTCCTCATCGACTCGGTTCGTGAAGAAATCGCACTACTTCAGTCTCAAGTTGCAACAAACGAGACGTTACTGGAGTCGGTTCAGTCCGAGTCTTCAAGCATTGCGGACGCAACTGCTCAAATTAGCGAGGCGGTGCAGCGAACGAACGATCAGCTTGCAAATGTCGAAGCCGAGAATAAAGCGGTAGCGACCACTCGCACCATTGTCGCGGACTACTTGGCACAGCAAAAGGAAGCGGCAAGCGTACCGACGGAACTTGGTGGAATCCCGGTTGACTCCGAATACTTGGTCTTCGTCGTTGACACGTCGGGAAGCATGCAAATGATCTGGGACGACGTCATTGACGAAGTCGAGCGATTTTGGCTTCTCTATCCCGAATTGAAGGGATTCCAAGTGATGAACGACAATGGCGCGTATCTGTACGGGCATACTCGAGGACGTTGGATACCCGACTCCGATAGCAGACGCAAACGAGCCTTGGCAAGGATGGGATATTGGCCGGCCTACTCGGACAGCAGCCCGGTGGATGGAATCGCTGAGGCGATTGACGACCTCTACCGAGCGGGCGACAAGATGGCTATCGTCGTGGTCGGGGACGACTATCAAGGCCAGAGTTTTGAAGGCTTTCTCGATGATGTCGACAAGAAAGTGACCTCGAGATCTGTCGGTGAAGCCGACCTACGCATTCATGCGTTGGGGTTCTGGAACAGCTCGGGCGTATCTTCTCCCGAAAACCTCAGCGTTCTCATGCGAGAACTAACACGTCGATACAACGGTGCATTCGTTGCTCTCGAGAGTCAGTGATGACGAATCCGGCTAGGATGGATGGTGCGCATCGAACCGTTGAAATCATTGACACACAGAGTCTTATTGCTTATCTTATCGTTGCGTTTTGAATGCCAGAAGTCCACTTATGCGTGTGCTCAGTTGCAATCGAATCGAAGATTTGTCAGTAATTGAAGTGTGCATCGGGACACGAAGATTCAGTGCAGTCATGCGTTCAGTCAGATCATTCCAAGTTCATGTAGTTGAATCCCTACGACGCAGTGTCGTGGGTCCCTGTGTAAATTGGCTATCCAGATTGCGACGGCCTTCCTTCAAAGCATTTAGGTCCGGCTCGTACCACATGCCGTTGTCGGCGTTGACACGAACCGCCACGGTCGTGGCGTTCTTCCTAATTCTTGCCACGCTTGCTGGTTGCGGCGGAGGTGGCGGAAGCGGAGGTGCACCAGGTTCTGACGACGACGATACGCCCAACAACACTCCTGCACCACCTCCTCTCACCAATTCGACCAACCTCGAATTCGTCGAAGTACAAGACATTGGATTTGATAGACCAATGACCGGAAATTTCGCGACCTTTACCGACCCAGAGAGGTTTGGAGGCGGTATCGCTGCCGGTGACTATGATCGCGACGGGGACTTTGACTTGTACGTGGTCGGTCGCGATTCCTCTCCCAACCATCTCTATGAAAACCAAGGTGATGGGACGTTTGTAGAAGTTGGAGCAGAGCTCGGAGTTGCAGTGACTCACTGGGGAAGTGGACCAGCCTTCGGCGACATCGATGGAGACGGAGACCTCGATCTGTTTGTGGGTGCTGTACAGAACGGCGCCCTGTTCATGTTCGAAAATCGAATCAACGAGCGAGAGGGAAAATTTGTCGACATCACGATCGATTCGCTAATTCGCAGCAAAGCGGCCAATACCGTATCCGCCCTCTTTTTCGACTATGACCTGGATGGTTATCTCGACCTCTTCCACACACATTGGGGTGCACGATGGTCTGAAGGTGTCGATACGGAGCGATTGTGGCGCAACAACGGCAACAACACATTTTCAAGCGCAAGCAGATCTGCCGGGTTGGGAATCATTGAACAACGAACCGACTGGAGCTTTACTCCCAACCTAACCGACATCGACGGGGACGGTGATGCGGACTTCCTCATGGCGAACGACTTCGGTACCAGCCAAGTCTTCGGCAACAACGGCGATGGAACTTTCTCTCGAATAACCAACCGCGATGTCATCATTGACCAATCTGGAATGGGAGCCGCGGTAGCGGACTACGACAACGATGGGGACATGGATTGGTTCGTCACCTCGATCTATAACCTTGACATACAAGGCGGGGAAAGTTTTGGAAACCGCCTCTATCGCAACTACGGAGACGGCCGATTCGAAGATGTGACCGACTATTCGGGCACAGCCAACGGCGAATGGGGTTGGGCGGCATGCGCGGCCGACTTCGACCAAGACACTCACATTGACATCGCCATGGTCAATGGATGGATTGCGCTCCAAGGAAAAGACTATCGCAACAAGCCGATCAAGTTCTTCCGCAATCTCGGTCCAGGAATCGAGTTTCGCGAGATGGCCGATGAAGTTGGCATAACTAATCGTGGTCAAGGCCGGGGGATGGTCTGCTTTGATGCCGACGGAGATGGCGATCAAGACATCGTCGTCATGAACAACAGTGCGGATCACCTCGTCTTCTATCGCAATGACACTGACAACGACAACAACTACTTCGTTCTCGAATTGAGAGGACTCGGCAAGAATCGTATGGGTGTTGGTTCTCGCATCAAGATCACCACCGAGGACGGATCTCAAATCCGCGATCTCGGAGGCAGCAACAACTATGTGTCGCACAATCCGCTCGTAGCGCATTTTGGTGTCGGTACGGCAACTACTGTCGATATTGAAGTGCGCTGGCCCGATGGAACAATCACCAACGAAGAGGGTGTGGAAGTCAATCAGCGCTACGTGATGCGAGCGACTGAGCAAATCCTACGTCTCTCCGTCGTTGGCGGAACTGGTGCCGGAGTCTATCTCCCCGGAGATACGGTCAGCTTGGTTGCCGCCGAACCCGAGGAACACTACTACTTCTCACATTGGTCCGTGAATGGGGAAGGAACCTTCTCCGACATCTATTCTTTCCGGACGACATTCACCATGCCGGAGGAAACTGTGACGGTCACAGCTCATTACATTCCTGGCGCGGCACCGGATGCAGATGTCTCTATTGCGCGTCGATGGATGGAGGTGTTGCTTCAGTCCATCCGAAACGACTGGGCTCGACCGACTGTTCATGCGCGCAATCTCTTCCACGCCTCCTCTGCCATGTACGACTCGTGGCTCGCATACGGAGACACCGACGAGACAACCTGGCTTCTCGGTCGGGAGCAGAACGACATTCAGTGCGATTGGACGAAGTCAGACTCCGACGCCGACGAGGACACGATCCTTGAGAATCGTGCCGAAACACTGAGCTATGCGGTGTACCGAATCATTCGAAAGAGATTCCAGCACTCGCCACGAGCAAGCCAGATTCGATCAGACATCGATGCCATGATGGGCTTTCTGGGCTACAACATCAACAACGACTCGACGGATTGGGAGAGCGGGTCTCCTGCTGCGCTGGGCAATTACCTTGCGGGCTGTTATCTCGACTTCGGAGACGCCGACGGTGCGAACGAATCCGAAGACTATGCCAATCAAGTCTACCGACCCGTGAATCGAGCGTTGCGTCCATCGCTACCTGGTAATCCGAACATTACCAATCACAATCGGTGGCAACCGTTAGTGCTCGACTCTTTCATTGATCAAGCCGGCAATCCGGCAACCGACGACGAACCGGAATTTCTTGGTCCTGAGTGGGGTTCAGTTTATTCCTTCGCACTTGAAGACGATGACTTGGACATCTACCAGCGAGACGGCTGGGACTACTGGGTGTTCCACGATCCAGGCGGGCCTCCGCTTACGGGTTCCACTAACACGACCGACAATTATCTGTGGGGATTCTCGCTAGTCTCTATTTGGTCTGCTCATCTTGATCATTCGGATGGAGTGATGTGGGACATCTCTCCGGTTGCCTTAGGGAATATCACCTCGTACCCAGAAGCGACTGACTATGACAGCTACGACCAGTTCTACAACCGATTGGAAGGCGGCGATCCAAGCGTTGGATATACGGTGAATCCAGTGACAGGGGAACCATACCAATCTCAGTTCGTTCCGCGAGGTGACTACACACGAGTCTTGGCAGAATTCTGGGCCGATGGCCCCGATTCGGAAACACCTCCGGGACACTGGTTTGTAATACTCAATACGGTCAACGATCATCCGCTCCTTGATCGTCGTCTTGGCGGGATTGGACCTGTGCTGGATGACTTTGAGTGGGACATCAAGTCGTACTTTGCGCTCGGAGGTGCGATGCACGACGCTGCCATTGCTGCATGGGGTCTCAAAGGCTGGTACGACTACATCCGACCCATATCGGCAATACGGGCCATGGCGGATCTAGGGCAGAGTTCCGACCCAGACGGAGCCAACTATGATGCCAACGGCATGCCCTTGGTCGGCGGTTACATCGACTTGGTCCTTGAGGGAGATGATCTAGTTGGAGAGAACGGTGAGAATCTCAACAAAATCAAGGTCTTGGCGTGGCGGGGGCCAGATTACATCGAAGACCCGAGTAGCGATCAAGCTGGTGTTGGCTGGATACTAGCTGAGAATTGGTGGCCCTATCAGCGGCCGACCTTTGTCACTCCGCCCTTTGCAGGGTTTGTCTCAGGTCATTCGACATATTCGCGAGCTGCGGCAGAAGTCATGACCGCTCTAACTGGTTCGCCTTACTTTCCGGGCGGCATGAGTCAATTTGAAATCACAGCCAACGAGTTCCTCGTTTTTGAAGAGGGTCCGTCCGTGAACATGACTCTACAGTGGGCTACCTACTACGATGCTTCCGACCAGTGCAGCTTGTCGCGTATCTGGGGAGGGATCCACCCTCCGGCAGACGATATCCCGGGCAGACTGATTGGGATCAAGATTGGTCAGCGCGCGTTTGCGCATGCGAAACGTTTCTTCGATGGAGAGAACCCGGAATAGGTCACGGCTTGTCCGACAAGAAACGGAGTAAGGTGTGGCAAATGGGGTGAGAGTGTATTAGCTACTTCTCACATTGGACAGGCGTCTAGAGTTTTCGCCACACCGTTGTTGGTTAGTCTGAAGGATTCGCTTGACAAACACTCCCTATAGGGTTGCGAAGAGAAAGCTGGTGTGCGAGACTGGTGAGGCAGTAGCGTTGCTTGAGTATTTTGAGATCAGAGACATAAATCAATGAAAGAGGAACGAGCAGACGAAGGGCGACAGGAGTTCCAAATCTACATCGAACAAACCATTGACGGCATCTACATCACAAAACAAACCGTTATTCCAGGTTTAGTCTTGGAGTGTTCCGACCTCGACGAATTGAAGGAAGCAATCTACGAGGTAGCGCCACATCTTCTGACCAGCAACTTGAAGATACCGCGAGATCAGATTGAGGACATCGCCCTCAGAGTGTTTCTCTCTCAAGAACAATCCGGTGCTTCGAACCGTATCGAGTCCTCCTGGAGCATGAGTTGTCTCAAGTCGCCAATTGTCACTGACTAGACAACCCTGCTGAGCGATCAGTATTCGCAAGCAACACGCGTATGCAAGCTTCTCAGTATCCCCGGATTGAGGCAATCCTGGCTAGAGAACCAAGACCAGTGCTACTTTGCACCGTAACGCCAATGAATAGGACAATACAATGAGCTGACGTTCGACCAGTCTTCACCCCAGTTCACTTCCGTTGTGTTGGGGCTGTGTTGTGATCGTCTGTCAGCGTGGATTCTGAGGCTCGATTTCCCACGAGGCTACTCTTGCATAGCAGGCCAACCTGCAATTTAGCGCTTTCGCCTGCCCTGGTACGTTTCCTCGAATGACTACGTACTTCATTCGTCGGTTCCTCTTGATCATTCCGACATTCATCGGAGTGACAATTCTCGTCTTCACTCTGACGCGGCTTGTGCCTGGCGGCCCGATCGAACGCATGCTCAATGAAGCCATGCTTGCCGGGGCCGAAGGCACAACCTCCATGTCTTCGGACTACGGTGGTCGAGGAGGCAGCACGCTGTCCGACGAACAAATGGAAGTGCTTCGAGCCTACTACGGATTCGACAAACCCATATTGGAAAGTTATCGGCATTGGCTTAGTCGAGTTGTAGTGCTCGACCTTGGTACATCTACGCGTTACACCGAGCCTGTGTGGGGGATCATCAAGTCCAGATTGCCGATTTCGATTTTCTACGGAGTTGCAACGCTGATTCTCACTTATGGGGTCTGTATTCCTCTTGGCATTGTGAAAGCCATCAAACACAGAACGGCGTTCGACAACGTCAGTTCAGCATTGGTCTTTCTGGGTTACGCAATCCCCAGCTATGTCGTCGCAATCGGTCTGCTGACCGTCTTTGCGGCAAACCTCGAATGGTTTCCGCTTAGTGGATTCGTCAGCGACGACTTCGACATGCGATCACCCCTTGGAAAGGCCGGCGACATCATGACTCACGCCGTTCTCCCTCTCATTGCCTACGTTGCTGGCAGTTTCGCCTTCACAACGATGCTCATGAAGAACTCATTGATGGACAATCTTGCGGCCGACTACGTTCGAACAGCGATCGCCAAAGGACTGGACTTTCGAGGGGCTGTATTTCGACACGCACTACGCAACAGTCTGATTCCTATCGCAACGTCATTTGGCAACAACATCTCGCTGATCATCACCGGCTCCTTCTTGATCGAAAAGATTTTCAACATCGATGGATTCGGATTGCTTGGGTTTGAGTCCCTCGTCGAGCGTGACTATCCGGTCGTTATGGGAATTCTCGTCATTTCGTCGCTGCTCTTCGTGATCGGCAACATTCTTTCAGACATCTGCGTTGCAGTTGTGGATCCTCGAGTCAAGTTCGGGGCGGACGCCTCCAACCAGTAGCCGATACGATGCTCGATCCTCAAACCATCAAGCAGTGGAAACGGTTCAAGTCCATCAAGCGTGGCTATTGGTCCGCGATCATTCTCGGCGGGCTCCTGTGTCTTAGCCTGGTCGCTGAATTGCTGGTCAACAACAGAGCGTTGATCGTCTCCTACGAAGGCAAGCTGTACTTCCCCACTTACGGTTCCGTCATTCCCGGTTCGGAGTTTGGACTCGACTACGAGTACGAGACCAACTATCGCGATTTGCAACAGCAGTTCAAAGAGAAGCGATCTGGAAACTGGGTTCTTATGCCTCTTGTCCCATTCAATGCATTCGAGAACGATCTCCGGACTGATTTATTCCCTCCCTATCCCCCTTCCCTAGCATCCAAGCACTACCTAGGCACGGATTCGACCGGCCGCGACATCGTCGCGCGGTTGGTGTACGGCTTCCGCATCGCCATGGGATTCGCGCTCGTACTGCTGATCTGTAGTTATGCCGCGGGCATCATGGTTGGATGTGCAATGGGCTATTGGGGAGGAGCATTCGACCTGTTGTTTCAGCGCTTGATTGAGATTTGGAACACCATCCCGTTTCTCTATGTGATCATGATCGTCGCGAGCATTGTTGTACCCAACTTCTGGACTCTGGTCGTGGTCATGGTGATCTTCGGGTGGACATCTATGACCTGGAATATGCGTACTTCTACCTACAAGGAAAAGGCGCGGGAATATGTGAATGCTGCGCTTGCACTCGGTGCGACCAGTCCGCGCGTCATTGGGATTCACATTCTGCCGAACACCATTTCGGTCATCGTCACATTCATTCCATTTTCGATAGCCAGTGGAGTCGCTTCATTGACGGCATTGGACTATCTTGGTTTCGGCTTGCCACCACCTACACCCAGTTGGGGAGAACTCTTATCCCAAGGAACGGAGAATCTGGAATCGGTCTGGATCGTTTCGTCCGTGGGAGTCGCGATCGTCGCCGTCTTGCTCATGGTGACCTACATTGGCGAAGCGATCCGAGAAGCGTTCGATCCCAAGAAATTCACCTACTACGAGTGAGGAATCCACCCCTATGAACCCAAAAGCCACAACGACTTGTATTGGATTCATCTTTGCATTGGTCTTGCTCATCTCTGGATGTGGAGGCAATCAAACCTCAGACGATTCAGACTCCGTAGAGGAAACAACAACTGAAGAGTACGTTGAACTTCCTCCGCACACGGTGAAAGAAGGAGACGGTCTACCTGACATTTTGCCAGATGATCTTGAATGGCTGACCAACAACGAAGACCCTGAATTCGCTTCGCCCGATGCAATTCAAGGAGGTGTCTTTCGAACTTGGATTCTGAGCTTTCCACTCACACTACGGACAGTCGGTCCCGATTCAAATGGTTCGTTTGCTGGATTTCTTCGTCCCAACAATCTCGGCCCTGTGTCCCACCATCCGGACACACGTTCGCCGATTCCCGTGCTAGCTACTCATTGGGCTTTCGGTGAAGACGGTAGGACCATTTACTACCGTATCCATCCCAACGCAGAGTGGTCAGACGGTGTTCCTGTCACGGCCGACGACTGGGTGTTCAACATCCGCTTTATGCGCTCCGAACAGATCGTAGCTCCCTGGTACAACAACTACTACACAGAACGAATTCGAGACATCAAGAAGTACGACTCCCACACAATCGGCATTCAAGGTGCAGACGCCAAGCCGCCGGAAGAAATGCACTACAACTACGGAATAGGTCCGCGTCCCAAGCACTTCCACAAAATGAGCAGCACTTGGGTCGCCGACTACAACTGGCAACCAGAGCCGACCACCGGTCCCTATCACGTCGGTGAAGTAAATAAAGGCAAGCACATCGATCTTGACCGCACAGAAGACTGGTGGGGCTACGAATTGCGCTACATGCGCAACCGTTTCAATCCCGACAAGATTCGAATACGCGTCATTCGCGACGTCAATACGGCATGGCAGCATTTCTTGAAGGGCGAAATCGATACCTTCAGTTTGACGATTCCCGAATTCTGGCACGAAAAGGCAAAGCACGAAGTCTTCGACAATGGCTACGTCGGCAAGTATTGGTTCTACAACCAAGTACCGGTTGCATCCTCGGGCATCTACATGAACACCGAAGACCCTTTACTCGGCGACCGCAACATTCGGCTAGGGATTTCACACTCGATGAACTTTCAGCGAGTCATTGACACCATTCTGCGTGGCGACTACGAGCGCCTCGAGACGTTCCAGCTTGGGTTCGGAGACTACGACAATACAGAGATCGAACCACGAGAATTCGATCTCGATATGGCCGATGAGTACTTCGATTTGGCTGGATTCGACGAAAGAGACTCCACCGGAATTCGCGTTCGCACCGACGAAGACGGACAGAAAACCAAGCTCTCCTTCCGAGTGACTTTCGGCAATCCGCTCCATGAAGATCGCCTCGTGGTTCTCAAGGAAGAAGCCAAGAAAGCAGGACTTGAACTCGAGCTCCACATGTTGGATTCCGCCACTTCATTCAAGCAAATGCTTGAAAAGAAACACCAACTGGCATGGATGGCATGGGCTTCGCAAGGTGCATCACCTCGATATTGGGAACACTTCCACTCCGACAACGCTGGTCGAACCCAAACCAACAACATTACGAACCACGCCAATCCTCAAATGGACAAGCTAATCATGCAGTTCCGTGAATCCGCGGATCGGGGAGAGCGCATCAGATTGGCGCACACACTCGAACGTATGGTCCACAATGCGGCAGTCCTCGTCCCTCGAACCAAAGTGCCCTTTACACGGGAAGCTGCTTGGACGTGGATCAAACTTCCAACATGGCACGGGACGCGGAGCTCAACTTCGCTTTTCAACAGTCAATTCACTTCTGCCGGTATGTACTCCGGAGGCGGTTTGTTTTGGATAGACAGCGAGAAAAAGGAGGAAGTTCTCGCCGCGAAGCGTAAGGGTGAGAGTTCTTCGCCAATTGTGGTCGTCAACGAAACCTACCGAAACTAGTCAGCTAACTCTTCCCGGTGACTCTTCTCAACGTTCAAGATCTGTCGATTTCCTTCGACACGGATGAAGGCACCGTGGATGTGGTGGACCGTGTGGCGCTGACATTGGAACCGGGAGAAACACTCGGAATCGTCGGTGAATCCGGTTGCGGAAAGAGCGTGACTGCATTGGCTCTCATGGGATTGCTACCCAAACCTTCAGGTCGAGTCACCGACGGGCAGATCGAGTTGGACGGAGAGAATCTCCTTGCGGAGCAAGACGGGGATTGGCGTAGCATCCGAGGTCGGCGCATCTCGATGATTTTTCAAGAGCCCATGACCGCGCTCAATCCCGTACAACGTATCGGTAACCAACTGATGGAGACTCTCACTCTCCATAGACCTGAAGAAGACAAGGAAGCTGGAATTGCCGAATGCGTGAAAATTCTCGATCAGGTCGGCATACCCGAACCTGAACGTCGCTTGATGGACTATCCGCATCAGCTGTCAGGGGGAATGCGGCAACGGGTCATGATCGCCATGGCACTTATCCATGTGCCTAGCATTCTTATCGCCGATGAGCCAACCACTGCACTGGATGTCACGATCCAAGCACAGATTCTCGAACTCATTGCCGACCTGCAGAAGAGAAACGGAATGTCCGTAATCTTCATCACTCACGACCTTGCGATCATTGCGGAAATCGCAGATCGAGTGTGTGTGATGTACGCAGGTCGAGTGGTAGAGCAAGCAAGCGTAATGGATCTGTTTACCAGTCCTTTGCATCCCTACACGAAAGGATTGTTGAGTTCCATTCCTAAACTGGAAGGCACCCCAAAGACCCAGCTCGCAACCATTCCAGGGCTGGTTCCCAGCTACCACGAAATGCCTTCTGGATGTCGTTTCCGCAACCGATGCGCACATGCTACCGAGCAATGTGCTGAGTCCATTCCTTCGCTGGACGATGCGAAACCGAAACACTTCGTCGCTTGCCACCATTGGCGCGAGCTTGCAGAGCGAGCCGCATGACTGAAATCAAGAATCCGCCATTGTTGGAAGTCAATGGTCTCACCAAGCACTTTTCAGTGAAAGCGGGAGTCATTCCGCGTACAGTGGGGCACGTCCACGCTGTCGATGATGTTTCGTTCACGTTGAACCAGGGTGAAACACTAGGACTGGTCGGAGAGTCAGGTTGTGGAAAGAGCACCGTCGGCAAGACATTGCTCCGACTTGAGGAACCGACTGCTGGAGTCGTCCGGTTTCAAGGTCGAGACATCGCAACCATGAAGCGCAAGGAACTACGATCATTGCGGCGTGACATCCAAATGATCTTTCAAGATCCTTTCGAATCACTCAACGCACGCCACACTGTAGGAAAAATCCTGTCCGAACCGTTTGTCATTCACCGTATCGGTTCAGCGTCCGAACGCACTAAGCGTGTGGAAGAGTTGCTTAACCGGGTCGGTCTCGACAAATCCGCGTCGACTCGGTTTCCTCACGAGTTTTCAGGAGGTCAGCGTCAGCGGATTGGAATCGCCCGAGCGATTGCCTTGAAGCCGAAGCTGATTGTCTGCGACGAAGCTGTTTCAGCACTCGATGTCTCAGTTCAGTCGCAGGTGATCAACCTGCTACTCGATCTTCAACAAGAAATGCATCTTGCGTTGATTTTCATCGCGCACGACTTGGCAGTTGTCAAGCATGTATCCGATCAAATTGCCGTGATGTACCTAGGGGAAATTGTCGAAACCCGCGACTCCGAGCAAGTCTATGCTTCACCTCGGCATCCCTACACCCAAGCCCTCATCTCCGCAATACCGCGACCGGATCCACGTTATCGAAGCGACAAGGTCATTCTGGAGGGAGATGTCCCGTCTCCCATTAGTCCGCCCAGTGGTTGTAGATTTCGCACTCGTTGCCAGTTCGCTCAGTCTGAGTGCGCGAGCAGTAGTCCGCAGCTCACCGAGCTGCCCTCTGGAGGCAGTGTCGCCTGCTTCTATTGGGATCAACTCCAACCGCGACAGCAATCGTCAGAACAGGTCGCAAGTTCAGAATAAGTCGACCAGTTCGTACTAGAAGTACTGAGCGATCCTAAAGGAGAAGTCAACGCTTCGTCTCGACAATTGCTGAGGAACCCTCAAGTCTTGGTGGTCGCCTTCCCACTCGGTCGTACCTTCGCGATTGGTTCGGAGTTCCATTTGAATAGCCGTCTTGCCGAACCGCTTCTCGATTCCTATCCCTCCAACGTACTGTTCAAACGTCGGATTTCGAGATTCCGTCGCGGTCCTTCTTTGGTCGTCCGAAGTACAGTTCAAGGATTCAACGCAAATCGAGAAATCTCTCTCAAACTCGAAGGTTACTTCGCGTTTTCCTGCCAGTACGTAGAAGGCAAAGTCGAACACTCCCAACAAACTGATGTGGGTTCCAACCTTCGCACTCAATACACGGTCAGACTGCGCCTGAAAGGACCAATCCTCGACAACAAGATCTGGGACTTTCGTTCCGTCGCTCTTGAGGCCGTCGGCTGAGAGCTTTCCTTCGATAGTTCCACCACGCAGTTCTGCATCCCATTGAACTGCAATCCATGCCCCTTGTCTTTGCAATTCGAGCTGATAGCCCACAAATGCGCCCAGTGTGTAAGGAGAGTCGGCCGAATCCTGTCGATCCGAGTAAATCAGATTGGATAGAGACAACGATGGGAACAGATCCACATCCCCTCTCTGCTCATAGCGGGTGTCGACATCTTCAAGACCGACCCCCGCTCCCACATAGAGTCCACCCAAGACCGGCTGAACCACACCGCACGCTAGGACAAGACCCCAAACACCGGCAAATCTACCCTTGAGGAATTCCTGGTTCCAACCCGCAATAGACATCCAAAAGCTTCGCAAAAACCCTGTCGGTGTCATACTTCAATATCTCTCACACAAAGTCGAATGCCGGGTGATTTCTCATAGGGGTCAGCCAGCTATTGATGGTCGCCTCCTAGGCGTTCCCGTACTACACGCCGTAGCAATTTACCCGATTCGTTGTACGGCAATTCTTCCCAGAACTGAATGAATTCTGGTACGCGTGACGATCTCATATGATCCCGTACCCATGATTGAAGTTCAGATTCCGATGTGGAATTGGAAGCGACAACGACCGCTGCAACAGCTTCTCCCCACTCATCATTAGGAGTGCCGATAACCGCTGCATCCGCAACAGCGTCATGCTCGAGCAGGACATCCTCGATTTCTCCCGGAGAGAGATTCTCGCCACCTCGCACAATGACATCATCGGACCGACCTTCCAGGTATAGGTAGCCGTCTTCGTCCACATAGCCGGCGTCTCTAGTGCAGAACCACCCGTCCGCGTCCAACAAGCTGCCTCGATCCTCGTATTCACCGGAAACCTGATCGCCACGGACGTAGATCTCGCCGTGACTCCCCACCGGTAGTGAGCGACCATCCGAGTCTCGTACGTCCAACTCGATACCGGGCAACGGAACACCCGCCGAAGCAAGCCGACGACGAATTCTGGGATCGTCCGACTGCATTGCAATTCGGTGTTCATCAGGACCCAGAACCGTTATCGTCGAACTCGTCTCGGTGAGTCCATAAGCGTTTGTGAACTCTGATTCTGGGAATAGCTCCATGGCCTTTTGGACTATTTTTCTCGGCATTTTGCCGCCGCCGTAGGCGATGGATTGAATGCTTGGAATCTGATCTCGCGACAAGCCATCCGCTGCCGCAATGATCCTAGACAGCATCGTGGGAACTACAAAGGCCGTGGTCACTCCTTCCGTTCGAGCAAGTCGCAACCATTCAGCCGGATCGAACTGCGCCAGCTGAACAACCCTTCTACCGCAGAAGACTGAACTTAGCATCGCCCCTATGCCTGCGATGTGATACGGCGGGACGGCTACCAAGGCAGCTTCATCTTCCTCGGCGGACGCAAATTCGACTGATTGGAGGATGTACGACACAACATGTCGGTGTCTTATAACCGCAGCCTTGGGTACTCCTGTCGTCCCACTAGTGAACAACAACACGCCCACTTCATCTGGATCCATTCCAAGCGACGGAGTTGCTGACGCGTCGATCGGTTCTGCAGACCAGAATTCGTCGCGGTCCACCACCTGAATGCCTTCACGATCTCGAAATGCGGGTGCACGTACTGAATCCGTTATCAGATACGCGGGCTTGACCCGGTCTAGCAGAGCATCAAGCTCCTCCTCGGTCAGTCGATAGTTGAGTGGAACAAATGGAATGCCTGCCCAGGCACTACTGTAGAGAGCGAGTGGAATGGTCAGATTCGTCGTGTCGAGCAAGACACATCGCCGTGCGCCGGACTCCAACAATACTTGGGCTTTTGATCGCGAGGCGTTCAGCAACCCCTTGTACGTAATCGACTGATCTGCTACGGGATCGTAGAACGCGACGCGGTCAGGGCTTGCATCCGCGATCATGTCCAGCAACATCAAGAGGTTCATTCGAGGAGGCTCTTGGAGCTAGTCCGTGAATGGTCTTGAGTGTAATGTGCGGAGCGTGGGAGGATTGGTTCGACTGATGTAAGCAATCCTACGTGTGTGGGCGGCATGAAGCTCATTCGATCGACAACCGCCTGCGAACTAGTCGGTCTTGGGCAACTTCTTGGAGTCTTTCAGTTTGAGTGCGAGCCCGCCAACAGCCAGTGAGCCTTCACCCGGCTTTACGCAGAGTATTTCCAATTTGCCGTCAGCGTTGACATAGCGCTTACCAATGGTCGTGCCTTCAGCGAATTCCGGGTCGAGCTCAGCATCACTCGACTCACCATTCTCGTTCATGGGCGATCCACCGCACATCAACTCGAGGTCTTCGGCTGGTGCTGTAATCACCATCACTTCTGTGGTGCACACACCACTCTTGAGTCTTTGACCCGTCGACAAAATCGTCATAGCGAGCTCTCCTCTATGCGCAAGTCCGCGTCGCTGGCAATTTTAGGTATCCGCTCAAGCGAATACAACCGCCACACGGAACGGTTCGCTAGAGCAAGTCGAGAACCGCCTCGCGTTCTTCCAACAACTCCTTCTCGGTGACCGCGATTTTTTCGCGACTGAAATCGTCAAGTTCACGTGATTGATCCACCGAAACCTCACCGTCGTTGCAAATCACCGGATACGAAAAAACTACGTCTTGAGCGATGTCGTACATGCCAGTACTGTAGATAGCCATACTGGTGACTTCGTCGGTTCCCAAGAACCAGTCTCGTGTTTGTTCCACGGCAGCATTGGCGGCGGAAGCTGCGCTGGACAGACCTCTTGCTTGGAGGATGGCGGCACCGCGTTGCTGAATTACAGGAATGAATGACGACTCGTACCACTCCATGTCCACACATTCAAGTGCAGGTACATCGTCGATCATTGCAGAACCAAGCTCCGGAAACATCGTCGCTGAATGATTGCCCCAGATAGCGAGACCCGAAATGGACTCGACCCCACGACCGACCTTTTGAGCTAATTGCGCCTTTGCTCGATTGTGGTCGAGCCGTGTCATAGCAGCGAATTGCGATGGATCCAAGTCGGGGGCGTTGTGCAAGGCGATGAGACAGTTGGTGTTTGCCGGGTTACCCACTACGAGCACTTTGACGTGCTTTGCAGCACGATCGTTGAGAACCCGTCCCTGTTCGGAGAATATCGCACCGTTCGCTTCCAACAGATCGTTGCGCTCCATGCCAGGAGAACGAGGTCTGGAGCCAACGAGTAACGCTACATCCGCCCCCTCGAAGGCAATCTCCGGTCGGTCGGTTTGAACAATTCCCCGTACAAGAGGCGACGCACAGTCCTCCAGCTCCATTACCACACCCTTGAGTGCATCCATTGCTGGAGGTATCTCCAGCAACTGAAGTTGGATGAGGCAATCCGAACCCAATAGCTGTCCCGACGCGATTCGAAACAGCAAGGCGTAGCCAATCTGTCCTGCAGCCCCTGTGACTGCGACTCGAATAGGTTCAGACATGTTGAGTCTCCTTGTGCCTGTGGATCTGAATTGAAAACAAAACTACGATGAATGTCCGCCAGAATCCTAACGCATATGCGTTCTATTCGGTGAACTCGTGGTACCAAATGCCGCAATCGATTAGTTCGAATGCCTTCGGTACGAACGCCACCACGTTGGTTGGCAGATCATTCAAGCAAAACCAGTCGATTTCGGAACACTTCTCAGGTTCTCCAATCCGTGCATTTCCTTCCCACTTCACCGCCTCGAAAATGAAGTCGACACCGCCTTTGAACGGCATTACGACAGCTGGTTTAATCTCACAGACTTCCAGCGTTGACTCTTCTCGAACTTCTCGGACTGCCGCGTGAGCAATCGATTCACCATCCTTCACGTGGCCGCCCGGCAACGCAAAATAACCATCCTTGTAGCCGGTGTTGAAGCGGCGAAGTAGAACTATAGCGCCATCCGAACGTCTTACTATGGTATGAACAACTATCACCACTTCCGGCTTTGCAATTGCAACCATTTCGACTTCCGTATTGCCATTCCGACCGTACCACGTCCCACGATCAAGTGGACTGGGGCATCTAATAGCATAGTTCCGAACAGAAGAGATCCTGGCGTATGGCTGAACCTGCATTTCTAACTAGACAGTTGACGAGGTGGTGTCTGATTTTTGCTGCGGTGCCTCTGTTCTTGGGTTGCGCGAGCGTTCCCGATACCCCGATTCCAATCGAGCCAGTTCCCGACGAAAGCGCGCTAACCGATTGGCTTCGGTCCATCGAGCAAATCACTATCGAGACGACCAACCGGATTTTCGAGAGTCAAAATCCGAGAGAGATGTATGACCTCAAACGCGATGCGATGGCATGGACGGTCGAAGCGGCCGAAAACCCTGCGATCAATTATTGGCTTGCGTTTATCGACTTCAATCTGGCCCAATTCGAAGCGGAAATGGGCAGTCAGGAACAGGCAGCAACGCTAATCGAAGCATCAATTCGGACGTTGGAACAAAGCGGAATTGCCGATGCGGAAGCATTCGCTTTGTTAGCGATCCTGTATCGGGAGAAAGTTCACTTTGCTCCCCAAGACACGTTCAACCTGATGTCTCGCCTTAACTCAACCATCAGCAAAGGCGTGGAACTCGACGAATGGAACTTGCGAATTCATCTTGCACTAGCCATTCGGGCAGTTAGACCGGTTCCTGGATTTGGAACTGGCGACAACGTTAGAGACGTCATCGACGGAGCAGTCGCGACCAGTTTGAACGCAACGAACGACTCATCTTACGATTCGTCAGTCTGGGGATCGTATCCTCCCACCTGGGGGCGAGCGAGAATACTGGCACTTCAGGCCTCCTTCTTGAAGAGTGAAGGTAGAACCGAAGATGCAAGCGAGGTGTTAAGGAGAGGACTGAACGAGTTTCCCGGTCACTTCAAGCTGCTGGAACAGCTCTAGTTTCAGTGTCAACACAAGAGAACAATCCTTTGGCCGAAGTAAAGAGACCCGCTCATTTGAGCACCCCACACCACCGAGAAAAACCGCATGACACCTGATCAAGTTGCAACATTGACTCCCATTGGGGAATTCGGATCCAAGATCTGGTGCGAGACTGTTGCCAATCACGGGGCGCAAATCCTTCGAGACGCAAACCTCCCTTCCGACTTGCAGTGGGGATTTACCGAACACTACACACATGCACCCAGTCGTCTGCTGTCGGATGGACGAGACAGATCCGCTTACTTCATCATGGTGGACAACGGTAAAGTCACTTCGGGCGACGGGCTACCCCAAGAGTGTCTGGATTTGCCAGGTTTCCATGTGGAGATTCAGTGGGCCACCATCTGCAATCAGTCGCGCTCCCTCTACGGACGAGAAGGTCAGCGACAACGATCATTGGACGAACAGGTCATGTTCCGAGAGATCGCCGAATACCTAGACAAACAGAATCCACTCGGTCTCAAGCGTGGCTCAAGGCCGGCGTTTTGGCCGCCCGAAGTGGCATCGGCATTGGGACAAGGCGCAGAGGAAGGAGGAGGATTGCACAACATCGCAGCTCGGCTGCAGGCTCCCTCCCCGGAATTTGAGAAATTGCCAGTGACAGATTTGGGTGTACCGAAGTTCGCTGCGATGACTGACGATCAAAAACAGACATTTCTCGCTCTGTGCGGAATCTAGTCACCTTTTTTCTCTAAAGCACTAAGAGAAAAGCTCTACAGCTCGCCTCCTTCAGCATTGCCCGGCATGCAAGGGCCCTCAAAGTCCCACTGAGCCAAGACTTTCGCGTCGGTTCACCAGCCTAGAATCGGATTCCGAAAAAACGGAAATTTGGGGTCATTTGCTATTCTGTAGTGTTTAGCGCTCGATTTTCGCCCGAAGCGACTCTTGAGAACCGCACACCGGTTGTCGCTCTCCCCCACGTCCCATGAGTCCGCCGTGACACTACATTCAACTGCCCGAATTGGGTATCCCGCTGCCACGGGCTTGTACCACCCCGAGCAAGAGCGAGATTCTTGCGGAGTAGGTTTTGTGTGCGACATCAAGGGACGAAGGAGCCGTTCCATTCTCGACGATGCCAACAACATGAACTGTTGCATGGTGCACCGTGGAGGAATTGGCTACGAAAAGAACACCGGAGATGGCGCTGGGATTCTGACGGCTATACCTGACTCGCTTTACCGTCGGGTATGTCTTGAACATCTCAATACAGAGTTGCCTGGTACAGGTCGATATGGTGTAGGCAACGTATTTCTTCCGCAAGACGCTAGCGAACGCAAACTCTGCAAACGCGAGTTCGAAGAAACGATTCGAGAGAAAGGACAGCGCTTGCTTGGATGGCGGCAGGTCCCTGTACACCCCGACGAAGCGGACATCGGAACTGCGGCTCGGCTCGCCATGCCGGTCATTGAACAGGTCTTCATCGGTGCAGAGTCGTCACAAGACAATGAGGCTTTCGAGCGAAAGCTCTACCTGATCCGCAAGATCGTCACTCGAACGATTCGCAATGATCCGCGGATTCAACAAAGAGAGTTGTTCTATGTATGCAGCCTATCAGCCAAGGTCATTGTCTATAAGGGAATGCTCACACCCCTTCAGCTCTTTCCGTTCTTTGGAGATCTGAGACAAAAGGACTACGAATCACACCTAGCCATGGTGCATTCTCGATTCTCGACCAATACCTTTCCATCGTGGGATCGAGCTCAACCCAATCGTTTCATGCTTCACAACGGCGAAATCAACACGTTGCTTGGCAACAAGAACTGGATGAACGCTCGTGAAGGCCAAGCCAAGTCGTCGCTATTCGGCGACGAACTCCAAGAGTTGTTTCCCATTGTCGAACCCGACTGTTCGGACTCTGGAACCTTCGACAACGTGCTGGAATTCCTGCTGATGACCGGACGGACGCTTCAGGAGTCGGTACTCATGATGATTCCTGAAGCGTGGCAGGGACACGAAGGAATGTCCAAAGAGAAACGGGATTTCTACGAGTACTTTTCGTGCGTCATGGAGCCTTGGGACGGCCCTGCCTCGATTGCTTTTACCGATGGAACCTACATCGGGGCAGTCTTGGACCGAAACGGACTTCGTCCGTCCCGCTACTACATCACATCCGACGACAAATGCATCATGGCTTCGGAAGTCGGAGTACTGGATGTTCCCCCGGAACGTGTAGTCGAAAAAGGTCGTTTGCGACCGGGAAGGATTTTTCTAATCGACTTCGAGAAAGGACGCATGGTTCCCGACTCGGAAATCAAGGAAGAGTGGGCACAAGAGAAGCCATGGGGCGAATGGTTGTCTCGTCAGCGATTGGATCTTGATGAACTTCCGGTACCCGCCGAGGTGCCCGGTCTGGAGCGACGGTCTCTGCTGCAACGACTGCAAGCATTTGGCTATACAACTGAAACTCTGCAGTTCATGCTCTTGCCCCTGGTGGCTGAACTTCGAGACCCGCTGGGGTCGATGGGCAACGATGCCGCTTTAGCTGCAATGTCGGACAAGCCGAGGCTGTTGTACGACTACTTCAAGCAGTTGTTTGCTCAAGTCACCAATCCGGCTATCGACTCCATACGAGAAGAGGTCGTCATGGCACTTGAGTGCTATATCGGACCGGAACTCAATCTTCTCGACGCCAACGAAGCCAATGCTCAACGACTACGTCTCACCCATCCCATACTTTCGAACCACGAACTCGCGGCTATAGCACAGTTGAACCACCGAGGGTGGCGAACGAAAACGATCGACATCACGTTTCGGTCGCAATCGGAGAGCAAGGGTCTACTCGCAGCCCTGGATCGCATCAACCGAGAGGCAACTCAAGCAATCGAAGACGGCTATCGGTTCATTTTGCTCTCTGATCGAAAGATCTCCGAGACGCGCACACCGATAAGTTCTCTGCTCGCTGTCGGAACCGTGCACCACCATCTTGTCCGTACACATGCTCGAACCCAAATCGGAATAGTTGTGGAAACGGGAGAAGCACGCGAAGTTCACCACCATTGCTTGTTGATCGGATATGGAGCGGATGCGATCAATCCCTACCTGGCTTTCGAGGCACTGTGGGATGCAAGAAAGCGTAAGTACTTCGACGAAGTTGCCCATGTTCGCAATGACGAAGACATTGTGGATAGCTACAAGAAGGGAATCGCCAAGGGCATCATGAAGGTCATGGCGAAGATGGGGATTTCTACGCTTCAATCGTACAAAGGAGCACAGATTTTCGAGGCAGTGGGATTGGCAACCGAAGTCGTTGACCGATCATTCGCTGGCACAGCAACCCGCGTGGGCGGCGTAGGATTCGACGTCTTGGTGCAGGAAATGCAACGTCGCCACTCCATTGGATTTCCAGGCCGCAACATCGTGAGCGTACCGGTGCTTCCCAATCCGGGCGACTTTCATTGGCGTGTGGGTGGCGATCGACACATGTGGGAGCCGGAGGCCATCGCAGACCTGCAGTTTGCGGTCCAACAGAACGACAACGACGTGTATCGGAGGTTTGCGGAACAAGCCAACGACAGCACCCGAGAAGCCAATCTTCGCGGATTGATTGACTTCGATCCCGGTGCCAACGGTCCGTCGATTTCCATCAACGAAGTCGAGCCCGAATCCGAGATTGTCAAGAGATTCGCTACCGGTGCGATGAGTTTTGGGTCGATATCCGCTGAAGCTCACGAATCGCTTGCCATCGCCATGAATAGGATCGGCGGAAAGTCCAACACTGGTGAAGGCGGAGAGGATCCTGTTCGGTACGCCGCCACAGCGAACGGCGAATCGAAGAGGTCGGCAATCAAGCAAGTAGCCAGCGGTCGATTCGGAGTCACGATTGACTATCTGACCAATGCCGATGAGCTACAGATCAAGATAGTGCAGGGAGCGAAGCCGGGAGAAGGTGGCGAACTCCCGGGTCGAAAGGTTGACGACGTCATTGCCAAGATACGGCACTCCACACGAGGAGTGGGGCTGATTAGTCCGCCTCCTCATCACGACATTTACTCGATTGAAGATATCGCCCAGCTGATCCACGATTTGAAGAATGCCAATCCCAATGCACGGATCAGCGTCAAACTGGGCGCTGAGATTGGTGTCGGAGCGGTAGCTGCTGGAGTAACGAAAGCTCGGTCAGATCACTTGGTAATTGCCGGCGATAGTGGCGGGACGGGCGCATCTCCATTGACTTCCATCAAGTACGCAGGCGTGCCTTGGGAATTGGGGCTCTCGGAGGCACACCAGACGTTGGTGGCCAACAATCTACGTTCACGCGTAGTGCTGCAAGTCGATGGTCAATTGAAAACCGGTCGAGATGTTGCGATTGCCACCTGCCTGGGAGCGGAAGAGTACGGATTTGCTACTGCACCGCTGGTTGCTATGGGCTGCATCATGATGCGCAAGTGCCATCTCAACACTTGCCCCGTTGGAATTGCGACTCAAGATCCCGTGTTGCGAAGGAAATTCAACGGATTGCCCGAGCATGTAATTAACTATTTCTTCATGGTGGCCCGAGATCTGCGGGAGATCATGGCGCGACTGGGGTTCAAGACCATTGACGACATGGTTGGTCGAGTCGATGTGCTCAAACAGAATCCCGCAACGGGTCATTGGAAAGCGGAGTCCCTCGATATCGAACGCATTCTGACACCTGCCGTCGAACCGCCAAACTTCTTGGGATCCCACCGGATCCACGATCAAGAGCACGGCCTCGAATTCGCACTAGACAACCAATTGATGGAATTAGCGAAACCAGCGTTGGCCAACGGTTCGAGAGTCAGGGCGGAACTGCCTATACGCAACGAGAACCGAGTTGTCGGAACGATGCTTTCAAACGCAATCATTCGCCATCGCGGTCCGAAAATGCTTCCGGACAACACGATTCACTTCAAATTCACTGGAAGCGCTGGTCAGAGTTTCGGTGCCTGGCTAGCTCGGGGAGTGACCCTGGAAGTGGAAGGAGATGCCAACGACTACGTGGGCAAAGGACTATCTGGAGGGCGACTGATCATTTACCCACCGGTAGATTCCGTACTTCCGGCTGAAGAGCAAGTATTGATCGGCAACGTTGTTCTCTACGGTGCGACCGGTGGTGAGGCGTTCTTTCGCGGACGTGCAGCAGAACGGTTTTGCGTAAGAAACAGCGGAGCAACCTGCGTGGTCGAAGGTGTCGGCGATCATGGTTGCGAATACATGACCGGCGGTAAAGCAATCGTGCTCGGAGATGTCGGTAGGAACTTCGCCGCAGGAATGAGTGGTGGTGTCGCCTACGTCTTGGATGTGCGCTCCCGACTGTCGCGCGTTTGCAACATGGATCTCATTGAACTCGAACCGGTGTTGGACGAGTTGGAAACCAATGAACTGAAGTCGTTGATCAGTCAGCACGCCCATTACACGGGCTCGGCCGTGGCTCGTGGCATCTTAGATGATTGGAATCGGAATCTACGTCAGTTCGTCAAAGTCATGCCTACAGACTTCAAGCGGGTCCTAGCAGAACAGACACAGGATCAAATCGAAGTCGCACAGTCCGCGGCGGAGATCTGAGCCATGGGAGAAGCCACGGGGTTCCTTCAGCACACTCGAAGTGCCGCTCCCTACCGCGACCCGTTGCGGAGACTCGAAGACTTCGAGGAAATCTACACTCCTCATGATCACGAGCGTCTACAGGTCCAGAGTTCTCGATGCATGGACTGTGGTCTTCCATTCTGTCAGACCGACGCGCCCACCTCCCATCGAATTAGCAAGGGCGGATGCCCAATCCACAACCTGATCCCCGAGTGGAACGACCTCGTCTACCGAGGTCACTGGCGAGATGCATTGGATAGCTTGCACTCGACCAACAACTTTCCCGAATTCACCGGTCGCGTTTGCCCGGCACCATGCGAAGGAAGCTGCGTGCTGGGAATCACAGATCCTCCCGTGACCATCAAGAACATCGAAATGGCCATCATCGACCACGGGTTCGAGCAAGGATGGGTAGTTCCTGAACCTCCTACGTCGCGGACCGGCAAACGGGTGGCGATTATTGGATCAGGACCCGCCGGCCTAGCAGCCGCCGCCCAGCTCAATCGGGTTGGGCACCAAGTGCGGGTCTTTGAACGCGAAGATCGAATCGGGGGTTTGCTGATGTACGGAATTCCCAACATGAAGCTTGACAAAGTTCACATGGTGGACCGTCGAGTCGACTTGCTGAGAGAGGAAGGAATCGAGTTTTCTCCCAATGTTGGAATAACCGGAAACTCGCAATCAGGAACAAACATCCTGGACTTGGCTCGTGAGTTCGACGCTGTGCTACTGGCGACGGGAGCCACCGTGCCAAACGACTTGCAACGACCGGGACGACACTTGAATGGAATCCACTTTGCTATGGATTACCTTACGGCAAGTACCAAGAAGCTTCTTGGCTCAGATTGCGGCGATAAGCAATTCATTGACGCTAAAGGCCGAGATGTGCTTGTCATCGGAGGCGGAGATACCGGCACGGATTGCATCGGAACCGCGATGCGACAGGACTGCAACTCCCTGGTGAATTTCGAACTTTTCCCCTCCCATCCGGGAGATCGTGGCGAGAACAATCCTTGGCCTGAGTACCCAATGATCTTTCGTGTCGACTACGGACACGAAGAGGTTGCCGCACGATTCGGCGACGATCCCCGGGTTTTTGCCATCAGCACAACGGAATTTCTCGCAGACCAGAGTGGCAACGTTAGGGGTGTCAAGACTGTCGATGTTGTCCTCAACAACGGTCGAATCGAGGAAATCGAAGGATCCGAACGCGAATGGAAGACTAGTCTTGTTCTTCTAGCCATGGGATTTCGAGGCCCGGAACCCGGCATTGCAGATCCTCTCGGCCTCCAACTTGACGACCGAACGAATTTCTCAGCTGTAAAGGGCGTATATCAGACCAACGTTGAGGGTGTCTTTGCCGCCGGAGATTGTCGGAGCGGCCAGTCGCTAGTCGTTCGAGCAATCAATGAAGGACGCGAAGCAGCCCGTGAAATGGACCGCTATCTGATGGGTTCGACGTCGCTTTCCGGTTAAGCCATGTCTGCCGGATCGACGTCAATCGACCATCGGGACTTACTGCGATTGGAGGTCTTTCGTTCGACCTTGCGCAATGCGTTGTGCAATTGCGTTCGAGAAGGTGAAACGAGAGCTGCCTGGTAGCGCCACCGACCTGCAATGCGAGCGATAGGAGCAGGCACCGGACCCAAAGCCTCGACTCCGGAATCTTCCACTTCGGCTAGTCGATCCAACAAGAATCGTTCTTGTTCATCCGCATTCGATCCTTCGCACCGCAACACCGCCATGTGGGTCCGCGGGGGAAGGTCTGACGAATCTCGCAAGTACTGTTCGGCACTCACGAATCCTCTGTAGCCTTGGATTACCAACGCCTGCAAATTTGGATTGTGGGGATCGAGACTCTGAATCCACACTTCGCCGCGACGTTGTGCTCTCCCTGCTCGACCCGCAACCTGAACAATCAGCTGAGCGGTACGCTCCGCCGCACGAAAGTCCGTGCTCAAGAATCCTGCATCAGCTCCGATCACCGCAACAAGGGTCACATTGGGAAAGTGATGCCCTTTGGACAGCATCTGTGTACCGACAAGAATGCACTTCTCCTGCGTCTTGACGTTTGCGAACAGTCGTTCGAGCTTGCCGCTGGAGTTGGTTGAATCTCGATCAACTCGATAGGTTGGCACGTTTTCGAACAGCATTTGTAGAGTTTCTTCTACTCTCTGGGTTGCCGAACCCACGGATCGAACGCGTTTTGAGTCGCACGAAGTGCACGTCTCTGGTACACGATAGCGTCGCTCGCATTGATGGCAACGCAATTCGGCAGTCGGGACATCGTGAAGCGTCAGCTTGACCGAACAGTCGACGCAGTAAGGAATCCAACCACAGTCATTGCAAACCACCGACCTTGCGTAGCCCCTTCGATTGATCAGAATCAACACTTGAGCTTCAGCGTTCAGATGCTCTCGAATCTTGCTAATCAATTGCGGACTCATTCCCCCGACGAGTTGATGGCCTCGAATGTCAAGCACGTTGAAACTCGGCATTTCGGCTGTTCCTGGACGATGGGATAACGTCGCCATCGAGTACTTTCCAGTTTCTACGTTGTGCAGAGTTTCGAGCGACGGCGTGGCACTCCCCAAGACACATGGAATTCCCAGCTTGTTTGCTCGCACAATTGCTACGTCTCGAGCGGAGTAGCGCAACGTTTCTCCCTGCTTGTATGAACTGTCGTGCTCTTCATCGACCACGATAAGTCCAAGGTTCTTGAACGGTGCGAAGACGGCGCTTCGAGTACCGATGACGAGACGATGCTCACCCGACCCTACGCGCGTCCACACATCGAATCGTTGGACGTTTGTTCGCATCGAATGAAGGACAGCAACGCTTCCGAATCGGGATGCAAACGACTCGGCAGTCTGAGGAGTCAAAGAGATTTCAGGCACTAGAACCAGTACCTGCTTGCCCATTTCCAGCACACGTTGAATTGCACGAATGTAGACCTCGGTCTTTCCACTTCCGGTCACTCCGTCCAACACATGAACGGCAAACGAATCTAAGCTGGACGTGATGCAGTCCACGGCCCGCGACTGCTCTTCGGTCAACGAAAACTCCACATCGCGATAGTCGACCGCTACCTCCACGTACTCCCAGCGGATTAGCTTCTTGGAGTGCAGAGCTTCGAGCACCGGTTTGGCGATCTTCTGTTGCCTGAGTTCGCTGTCCGTTGTCCAAGGTTTCCGGGAGAGCAGTTCCAACAATTCTCGTTGCCGGTGCGCATTCTTTGGGATATCTTCTGTGTCGGTAGACTCCACGCACCATTTCTTTTCTGGTTCGACGTTTAGCGGTCTACCCCTCATTGCTTCAACAGGCAGTACCGAGCCCAAGACCGAGCCAAGCGGAAAGTGGTAGTAATCCGACATCCATTGCACTAGGTCAAGTAGATCGGACGTTAGAAGCGGATCTTCATCGATCACCTTGTCGATGTTCTTGAGTTGGATGTTGTTGGCTGGTTGTTTGACATACTCGAGTGCAACAGCCGTCACGGCCGACTGACCAAAAGGCACACGCACTCGACCCCCAATTACGGGTCGGGGTCCGTTGTTGGGGACCCTATAGTCGTACGTGCCCCAAACAGGGCGAGGCACGAGAACTCGAACGACGTCGTTCATCGGATGCTAAGGCAGCTCAGGTTCCCCTCGTTTGTGCGACGAGCGAGAAGCAAGTGATTTAAGTGCTGTTATACGGATGCACATATATTGAGGTCGATGGTAGCGAATTTCAAGGCATCTTTCGAATTGATTGACTCTCGCAGTTCACCATGCGGAGACTTTGAGGCAGCCGCAAGAGTTGTGGTGCCTTGAAGACAGCGTCCTGCCGTCGGGTTGTTGATTCGGTCTTTGGTGGTGAGGGAAGCCGAAGTGCACCTAGAGGACGCAATAGAACCTCGCGGGGCTTTGACGGAGTGTTCGGCGGCTTCCTTGTCGGCGAGGCGCAACACTGGCTCCAACCCACTCGTAGCCTGTTTCGAATTCAACGTCAGACGCACTCCTCTGTGGCCGAGCGTCAAACAACAGCGAACGTGGATGCCGATTCCAGCGACCGGCACCCCCGTTCCTTAATTCATGAGTCTTGCTGAGCTAGATTTGGCCGGTGCGTCTTTCTCAAACCGAGATCATTCACTTGACATGTCTGCTTCTCACCAAGAAAAGTCTTTGACGATATCGACAAAGATGATGCGTCGGCGAAAGTCTATGTGAGCCGAATCAACACCTCGGTAGCTGTCGAAGAATGGGAAATCAGCGTCAAAGAGATTTTGGATGCCTGCGGTAAAACGCCAGCCCGTATCGTCAAGCTCGTACTTTCCCTGCACATCGACTGTCGTATAGCCGTCTACATCAGTTTTGGAGACTCCGGTGTTGATGTTCTTGTAGTCGCTCTCGTGATTAATCGTCAGATTGCCAGCCCAAGACGCATACGACCAATCCACATAGACACTTCCTTTCAACTCTACCGGACCTTGATTGGTACCTTCTTGTGAGACCGGCTCGACCCCGGGACCAGCAGTAAGATCCAGGGCCATGGTGAATGTTCCAAGAACGCCTGTCTCGAAACTGCCGTATTCGGTGTCAAACGAATATCGTGCATCGTAATCCAGCGTGTTGCTGGACTTGGCCGACAAGTTTGTGCTTGCCATTGACACGTATGTCAAGACTCCGTTTGCATCCCGTTTGATTTGGTTCGGAAAGTCCCGCCAGTTCTCAAACGCGTACACCGGAGGCCAGCCAAAAGCAGAGTTCAGCGCTCCAATCAGATCTTCAAACTCCGTGTTGCTCCACGTCAACGAGGCATAGAGCCCCGGTATTGCTTCGGAGGTGTACTCAAATCCAATGGTCGTCGTCTCTGAGGTTTGTGGTTGCAGATCCGGATTGCCACCTAGCACGGTGAGTGGAAACACCGAGGCATACGGTCCACCGTTCTCAACAGGGTTGAGGGGATCGAGGAAGCGGAAGAACGTAAACTCCCTCCTCGGGGAGAACAGTTCCGGCAACGTTGCTGCCACAAAGGCCTCGCCCCACGTAGCACGCAGTTTGAGACTTTCGATCGGGTAGTACACGATGCCCAACTTGGTTAGGAAGTCGTCAAACGTTCGCGTGCTAGCTGGTTCCAGAATGCCTTCGAAGGGTCCTTCAATCTCGTACTCGTCATAGCGTAGAGCTACATACAGGCTCAACTCGTGAATCCCTTCGCGGGAATTCTCGCTACCAATCAGCGGAACCGAAGACTCCGCGAACCAAGCAAAATTCACCGACTCAGGCACGATCTCTGGTGCGTCCGGAACCCGAAACGTAAACGGATTCAATAGGAACGAATCGAAGTCGAGCGTGTCGGTACGTGTTTCAGCCCCCAGAGCCAACTCAACCGGACCACCTGCAAGTTCGAGCGGAGACCCGGACAAACTGACACTGAAGACACTCTGCCTGCCTTCGCGCGAGCCTCTTGTGGCGTATTCGGAAAACTCGGAAAGCGTCTCTCGTTGCACGGTGCCATCGCCAAACGGATTGATCGCTTCAGCGGGATCATCGCTGGCAAGCGCTGCCTGAAACGCCGCACCTCGATAGTTAAAGGAACCTGGATATCCCCCATACGGATTGTCTTTGCCGTAAGTTGCGGTAAATACCGCCGTCCAGCCTTCGAAGGGTGTTTCCCAGGTCAGAGAGGAATTCAAGCTCACTCGATCCAAGTCTGTCGTTCTTGCAAAACCTGCGAGTTTGCCATCGGCGATTTCTCGCTCAAACGTGTACGCGATGTAGACCGTCTCGCCAAATGGGTTGTAGTAGTTGCTTGCGGGAACGGGTCCACTGAAAGACGCACCTACCGCTTCCTGAATGGAGTCTTGTCTTGCCATTGATGCGGACACGTTCAGCATCAAGCTCTCGCCGAGTTCCTGAGTCAGACTGAGATATGCAGAAACATGTTCGGATGCGGGAATCGCTTCACCAGGTGCATTTGCGGACAACCCTTTTTGCAGGAGGTTGAAGTTCCCGGACTGAGTTGCGACCTCTTCGTTTGATACCCAGATCACGTCCTCGGGACCGAAGTCTGTGCCATCGCCGGGAGGGAGTATTCCGTACGTCGTGTTTGGTGGAGCTGAAGAAGGCAGTCCAAACCGCAGGAGATTGCCGGGCTGTCCGAACGTATTGGGATAGAGTCTGCCGCCTTGCTCACGATAATCTCCGTCCGTGTCGAGTCCCGCATCACGCATGAACACCGGATCCTCTTCACGATAGTTGAACGACGCGGTAGCGTTCCCCGAATTCCAGGAGTAACCAAGCGTCTGTTCAAATACTTGTCGATGCCCGCCGGAGCTACTGTTCTCGTAGCGAAGAGACGATTCCGATCCTCGGTAGTTTTTCTTCATAATGAAGTTAACGACTCCGCCCACTGCGTCCGAGCCGTACACTGCGCTGGCACCGTCGGTCATTACCTCTACACGGTCAATCGCGCTGAAAGGCAGTGTCGAAATGTCCGTAAATGTGCCTCTTTCCGACGGTGAAGCCGCTAGGCGCCGGCCATTTACCAGCACCAGTGTGGATCCTTCTCCCAGTCCTCGGAGATTCACCGTGACCGATCCAATCTGAAAACGAGGCGAGCGATTGTCCAAACTGCCACCGTTCGTGATCGTTGAAAAATTCTGCGGTAGAAACCGCACAATATCTTCTAGGCTCGTGAGTCCTCGTGCATCGATGTCGTCCGAGTTGATTACAAAAATCGGCGATGATGCGGGGCCCGATGGCAAACGGCTCCCCGTAACGGTTATGACTTCGATTGCGTCCGATTCGCTCTCTTCCTGTTGCTCATCATCGCTATCCGCATCCTGGGCGAATGCTGTAAACGGTGCGACTAGAAGGAGTATGAGTGTCGTCAACCAGCGACGACTGGTGGAATTTCGCATGTCTTTTCTTGTTGACTCGTTGTTGTAATTCAGTTCGATATTACTCCACGAGACTGAATGGGCCGGGAAGATCGGCATCATCCATGGCCCAAGTTGAAAATTTCTTGACAATTGATCCTGTCTCATAGCGTGGCGGGACAGTGCTCCGAGCATCGAGGACAAATCGTAGGGGACGATGGGGTCTGCTCCGCAAGCTCGCACCAACCGAAGGCCAATACATCGAGAACGCAGAACCACAAATCTCCTGAACGAAAAGTTAGGCGAATCCGCTACGAATGAGCGCTGGAACAAGCAATTGAACGCAATGCTTGCTGGCTTTGGGTCTGTTGCCTTCACACCTCGACGGATAGAACCGTCCTCGCAGTGGATAGTGAACCCCCTCTTGTCTGTCTGCCAGTTCAGCATCGCACCATACCCTTCGCTCACGCCTCGCGCAGTGTCAGATAGATTAGCTTCTTCGCGGCCGAAGGGCATCCATAGAAGTGTCTCTGAGCCCGAACCGCCCGTCGCACCGAGGAGTTCAGGCTCTCGATGACGTTGGTGGCGTAGGGCGCACTGCGGATCCTCCAACAGAGTCAAACGACAACAGTATTGACTACACCAACGAAAGTAAAGCTGACGATTCGAAGTCCGGCGGAACGCGGGATGTTCGGACTTGGTGTGTCTGGCGATGGGAGGGGTCAAGTCCAACGAGAACGAGACTAGTATTCAGGCGACTTGGTGAACGAGGTGATTCGAGGTCGCATAACGACTAGAGACGAAGTGTCAATGTCAAGTAAGGGTATCTCTCCAATGGCAACTTCTGGGATGGGCTAGCTCACAATCTGAAACAGGCAGGATTGGGACTTCTATACTTGCTAATGTCACCTGTTGGTCGTCAGGACTGTAGACGGCCACGCGAGCCGTGCGCTTACCAGCTGGAAGAACAGCTGCCTCCGGCAAGCGTCATCGCAAACGCATACGGAAGCGGCATGACGGCAGTTTGAATTGTGCGAGCGATCGTGCGTAGCCAGCACACTGCGAGCCCTAATCTCAAGCTGGGGAGTTGCGCCCTCGCCGGCAGGCGAAGGACAAGCTACACAGTCTCGAGGACTGGTGGGAGGAACGCTTCGCGTGCCACGCCGGGAACGCCGACGTGATGCGTCTGTAAATTGATGTAGGAAATGCACACCCAAACGACATCGAAAACGCACATACTCATCGGCACACCGAGCTGGCTTGGTGTACCGATCTCCGAGACCAGCGCCGGAATGTGGAGGCGCATTCCGAACGGTAGCGCCAAGTATGCAGCTCGAACTCCTCAGCGACGTGCAGTGACCGCCTGCTCCGGCACGCCTTGGGGCAACATCCGACAAGCTACCTTACGCGGCGAATTTCGTCGGCATCTTCAAAAACGACCAGTACTGTGCCACACTCACACAACCAAGTTGCAAATGTGACCGTTTGACGACGGATCGATACCTCATCGTTTTTGCATGACGCAAACTGACTCGAACTCGACAAAGAGGAGAATCTTGATGGTAGCCATTCAACACATACTCCTAGGTCTAGCCTTGGCGTTCTTGATAGTGCCAGTTAGTTCCGATGACGAAACTAACGGAAACGGTGGCGGGCCCGAACCGCTTGTTGACAGTGACGGAGACTCCATCGCCGATCACAATGATGTTTGCCCTCACGATAGCCTAAATGATTGTGTATTGGCAAGATCTTGCCGATTTCTTGACGATAGAATTGACAAGCTACAAAAATCTAGTTTGGTGTTCGGGGTAGTATCGCTCATCATTGCGATAATTGCGTTCATAGCAGGCTTGGCAGCCTTCGCTTGGACTGGACCCCCTGGTGCCGTAGCTGGAGCCTATGCAACGTACTCTACAGTCATGAGTATCATGACTGGACTTAAAGCACTAGGAGATGGCATTGAGGCTAGTGATCTCCAAGACAGAATGGACGAACTCGAGTGTGATAAGAAACTTGGTTGGCAGGAGTAGCAGGTGGCTTATGAACAGTCCTCATCGGTCCCTCTCAGCGATCATTGTGAAGCATGTTTCGGAGAACAAGGAGTATCTCCTGAAACAGTGGCTACCTATATTCTTGTTTTCTCTTTTCGGTCTTGTGTTCGCAAGCTGGGTCTTTTTTGGAGTGGTACTTGGCTAACAAAGTACGTCCGATGAGGATCTGGGCTGCAGGCGGCTTGGGAATTTGTACATTCTTCATATTTTTCATTCTCTTTTGGATTGGGATCTATTTGATGTATGCCTGGTCGGGACAAGTCGAGAACCCCATGAGTAAGTATCACGACATAACGATGTTCGCTTGGCTGTGTGCTTTGTTCCCCCCACTCGTTGTGATCCACATTTTCCTAAAAAGAACGTCAGAATAGCCGCGTCAAGCAAGTTCAAGGAACCATTTTATGCGCGTACTCTTCTGTGGCGTACTCGGAGAACTAGGCTAGTATCTCTCCCTGTACAGTTCCAGCGCCAAACGGATTGATCGCTTCCGCAGGATCATCGCAGGCAAGCGCCACCTGTAACGCCGTGCCTCGATAGTTGAAGGCTCCTAGATAACCATCGTATGGATTGTCTTTGCCATAAGTTGGCGCAATTGCCGCTGTCCAACCTTTGTCGGGTGTTTCCCAAAGACAGAGAGGAGTTCAACTTCACTCGATCCGAGTCTGTGGATCGTGCGAACCCTGCCATTCTTCAATCGGCAATTTCACGGTCGAACGTGTACGCAAGTAGGCGGGTTCGCCAAATGGGATGTAGAAGTTCCTAGCTAGAACCAATCCGCCAAAAGACGCTCCGACTGCTTCCTGGGTGGAATCTTGTTTCACTATTGACGCGGACGCACTGAGCGTCAACTCTCTCCGAGTTTCTGGCTTCCTTCGTAACGGTTGATTAACGCATTGGAGTCTTCTACAATACCCGCTCTAGCGACATATTCCCTTCGAGCACACGCCGATGAAGACCGGAATCCATCCAGAGTACAAGGAAATCACCGCAACATGCAGTTGTGGCAACGAATTCAAGACACGTTCAACCTTGTGCGAGGACATTCACCTTGAAGTGTGTTCGAAATGCCATCCCTTCTACACCGGCACGCAGAAGATCGTCGATTCAGCTGGTCGGGTAGAGCGCTTCAACAGTCGATTTGGCAGAACGACATCTGCAGCTAAGCAAGCCTAACTCGATCACCCACTCTTCATGGCACTTTTCCCGTGTCACACAATCCAATACTCTAGGTAGGTGGGCTTCTCCGGTAGAGTGATGTGAAAAAACTGGTCAGATCTTTCCTTTCGACGCTGCTGCTAGTTCCAACGTGCGTCTTTGCCGGCCCTGGAGCTGAACTCTACAACGAGTTCATGGATAGCGATGCGCTCTATCCAGATCCAGAGTGGCAGAAGTATGTCGACGAACTCGGCCAAAAGCTACTCGAACACTCTCCAGACAAGGGACGCGAGTACTACTTCTTCATGCTCGACAGTCCCGAAATCAACGCATTCGCCACTGCAGATGCATACATCTACGTTAATCGTGGACTTGTGACCTTCATGAATTCCGAAGATCAGCTCGCTGCTGTCATAGGTCACGAAATCGCGCATGTGGTTGCACGCCATCCCGCCAAGAGGAGGACCACAGGCTTGCTGGGTCTGGGAGCAGGGCTTGCAGCGATGGCTTTGACAGGCCGTCAGGAAATGATGCAGGTTGCGGATGCGGCAACCCGAACCATGATTGCCGGTTACGGTCGAGACATGGAGCTCGAGGCTGATCGAATCGGTGCTGAAATCATGGCGCGCGCTGGCTACAACCCGCTGGCTGTCATTGAAGCCGTGCACGTCCTCAAAGATCAGGAACTGTTCTCGCTCGAAGTCAAGAACCAGCCTGGAAACTATCACGGCTTGTTTGCGACTCACCCACAGAACGACAAGCGACTTCACGAAGTTGTCGGCTATGCGCTCGAGATGCTTCCCGAAACCACCGAGGAGCAAGTTCGAGATTTCTGGCAAATGATGGATGGACTCAGTTACGGTCTTGAAGCCCAATACGGCATCAACGACCAAAAGGTCTACTACGACAAGAAGCTCCGTCTTTCGATTGAATTCCCAGACGACTGGAGAGTGACTTTCAACAGTCAGCAAGTCATGGGGCAAGCACCTGGCGGACGTGATGAATCTTGGATCAATGTCATCCGGATACCTGATGCAGAAGGAGAAGATTTAGATAGCTTCCTGCACAGCACCCTGCGTCGAAACGACGTGGAGAGCCAAGAGACTTTGGACCTTGACTGCTGTCAGGTATTGATGGCCGAGCTTTCCATCGAAAGCACGGATAACAAACGTGCGTTGCTTGCAATTCGCAAGAAAGGTACTGACTTTTTCGTCGTGCGAGGAGAAGCTGGTCCCAATGGCGATGCCGACCTGCTCCGTGAAGACGTCGAGAGCATCGTCACCGGCATTCGAAACCTCCGAGTGTCCGATTTGGACGGATCAGCTATGCAACGAGTGCGAGTGGTCGAGGCGAAACCAGGGGATACCTATGAAAAATTTGCAAATGAATCGTCACTCCGAGACTACCCCGTTGACACTCTGCGTCTTATCAATGGACACCATCCGCACGGCGAGCCACGTGCAGGCGACCATGTGAAAATAGTCAAGTAGTTCGACGTGTTTCAATTGACACCTCCACTCACATACTCCAACACCCAAAGAGGTAAATCCATTGGCTGACCGAATCGATTGCACCATACATGGTCTGGGTTCTACCCAGTATGCACTTGTCGAACTTGACCCGAATGAGACAGCGATCGCGGAAGCTGGGGCTATGGTCTACATCACGGACGGGATTTCGTTCGAAGCGAAGATGGGCGATGGCACAACAAAAGGAATAATGGGTGGGCTTCTCGGGGCGGCCAAACGAGCGTTGGCGGGAGAATCGATCTTTCTTACCCACTTCACCAACACCGGACATGGCAAACAGCACGTAGCATTCTCACCTCCGCATCCCGGTCAAATAGTCAAAGTCGATCTAGCACGGCACGGCAATAGACTGATTTGCCAGCGGCAATCTTTTCTCGCTGCTGCTCACGGCACGAAATTGGAAGTCGAGTTCACCCGTCGCTTCGGTGCAGGGCTGTTCGGTGGAGAGGGTTTCATTTTGACGCGTTTGGAAGGAGATGGTCTTGCCTTCATTCATGCGGGAGGATCACTGATCGAGAGACAATTGAACGGTGACTCTTTGCGGGTTGACACCGGATGTGTCGTTGCATTCGAATCGAGCGTCAACTATGACATTCAGGCGACCGGTGGACTAAAGTCAATGATGTTTTCCGGTGAAGGAATCTTTCTAGCCACACTATCGGGATTTGGAACCGTTTGGTTGCAAACAATGCCGTTCTCCCGTCTTGCGGACTCGATCGCTAGCCACATACCAACACCCGGCGACTCCCGTTGAGGCCATATCGGGCGGCTGTTCCACTTTGGACTTAGAAGAGCTCTTCTGGAGACAACACATCGGTTTCTCGAGAAGTCCTCACCGGATCGATTCTGGGTGCTGTCTCCGCTAGGAAGTACTCCGTAACAGCACCTTCTTGTTCAGCATGGGCAATGCGACCCGAATCGGGATCAATCTTCACGCTGACGATTCCGTTGGGCGGTGCGGGTACGAATTCGGGGACTTCCTCAAGAGCCTGACGCATGAACTTGACCCAAATCGAGAGCGGACGAGTCGACCCAAACTCCAATTCTCCGAGTGATCGCTGATTGGTGTAACCGACCCAGGAAGTCGCAACGAGATTCTGCTGATAGCCGTTGAACCATGTGTCCACCGCCAGGTCAGTCGTTCCCGTTTTTCCTGCGAGATCTCCTCGTTCCAGTTCCAAAGCTCTTCTTCCCGTACCGAGCCTGACTACGTCTCTTAGCATCGAATCAACAAGAAATGCAAGGCGATTGTCCAGCACTCGTTCCGCATTGATTGCGGCACCTTCAGACGTTTGCGGATGCTCAACAGCAAATTCCGTCGACTCACGCCAAATTCTGGCATCAAATTGAGTCTGCGGATGGCCGCAGTCGTCACAGACATGGGGGTAGATCGGTTGGTAGACGTTATCTCCATCCAATGTGACGATACGTTCAATTAGGTGTGGTTCGATGCGATAGCCGCCGTTGGCAACGATCGAATATGCTCCAGCCAACTGCATTGGAGAAGATGTGATGCTCCCACCTCCAATCGCCAGTTGGGTATTGTTGGGGAGTTCTTCCGGCGCAAAACCGAAACGACTGACAAAGTCGCGTGCAGTATTGGCACCAACCTGCTCCAACACTCGTATAGAAACCAAATTGATCGACTTGTAGAGCGCTTCTCGCACGCGAGTCGGTCCGTTGTACTCGCCGCTAAAGTTTCGAGGCCGGTACGCGGTCTCAAGCGCTTCGTCGTTGTAGATCAATGGAGCGTCGAGAAAAATGGTGGCTGGCGTCACACCGTTTGCCAGTGCTGCCGTATATACAAAGGGCTTGAATCCCGACCCGGGCTGTCGTTGGGCCTGCGTAGCGTGGTTGTACTGATTGATCGCAAAGCTGAATCCGCCAACCATGGCGGTCACCGCTCCCGTTCGAGGGTTGACGGCAACAATGGAACCTTGAATTTCTGGAATCTGGGAAAGTTCCCAAGCCCCGTCAACGATTTCGATACGAACCAGGTCGCCAACGCTGACGATGTCGCTAGCGGTCTTGGGGCTTGCACCCACTCCCGCTTCGCCAAGCGACCTCCGCGCCCATTTCAAGCCGTCCCATTCGACTCGATAAGTTTCCCCGTTCGACGCTACGACGTCGATCGACTGATCTTGGACATCCGACACAATCGAAGGAACCATGGAACGAATTGGGGTCTCGTTCTTCAATTCCTCAACGAATCGTGCCACTAGGTCACTTTCGTTGTCGGTTAGTTGAATTCGCCGTTCCGGACCTCGGTAGCCGTATCTGCGATCAAACGCCTTGAGTTCGCTTCTTACAGCTTCCTGAGCCGCCCGTTGATGGTCTACGTCAATGGTCGTGTAGACCGAGAATCCCGAGTAGGCTTCCGCGCCAAAGCGTTCAAATACTTCCCGTCGAACTGTTTCCGCCGGATACGGCGCATTGAGATCCAGCTCTCGACGATGCACCTGGGCGCTAATCGGCGCGGCCGATGCGGAGTCAAATTCCTGGAGTGAAATGACCCCCGCATCGCGCATCCTCCTCAACACGAGATTTCTGCGATCAATCGCCCATTCGGGACCATTGATCGGATTGCCGGCTTCGGGTCGCTTGGGCAACCCCGCCAGCATGGCGAGCTGTGGAAGATTCAATTCTTGGACAGGTTTTCCGTAGTACGTGTACGAAGCCGCCTGCACACCGTAAGAGTGCTTACCGAACGGCACTACATTGATGTACAACTCCAAGATCTCCATCTTGGTGAGTTCATGTTCGATCTTGATGGCGAGCAACATCTCACGGAACTTTCGAATGAACGTCTGCTCTCGCGAGAGATCCGCGACATTGCGCGGCAACTGCATCGTGATCGTCGATGCTCCGCGTTTGACTCCATTGTTGAATACCAGATCGATGGTGTCATTGGCGAGCGAAATCCAATCAATGCCGCCATGCTCGAAGAAACGCTTGTCCTCGGTGTAGACAACGGCGTCCAAGTACCGTTGCGGAACATCTTCGATGTCAACGGGTATGAGGCGTCGGTCTCCAAATTCTGCGATCAAAGCCCCTTCCGACGAGAAGATCCGCATCGGGGTTTCGTGTCGGTAGTCTCGATAGCTCTCAGCATCCGGATTCTTGGGATCCAAGTACAGGTACATTCCCGCAAGACCCAAAATGATCAGCAACAGTCCCCAAGCAGCCAACCAAAGAAGCACCTTCCCAACGCTGAGGAAGAGTGCGGGATATCGAGGTTTCAGGAACGTGAGGCTACGCACAACCATCTATCGAGTGGAGCTCAAGTTGTATTGGGACGGCACTGCGTCGTTGAAAGTCAATCGCATCAAGCGGACTAGACCGATTTTAGACTGTCTTGACCATTCCTCGTTCAACTCGACTCCAGTGCAAAACTGAGCCATGCTGCCCAGTAGATGCACAAGCTAACAAGTTCGACAACGTAGCTGCTACTCTGTCTGAGAAGCCAAGATCGCCTTCAATCAACCTCTTCCAGAGAAAAGGCCTATTTCAGTCTGTTCAGATTGGGCTGGGTCGGCAGATTTCTCCCTTCTTGACACGCTAATCCGGCTCCGGCAAGTGCTACCACTACCCCGACAACAACAGAGAGCAAGTCGTAGAATTGACATGACCATCAAATTTAATGTCACACAGTCCCTGCCCGACCCAACATTGCATTCCTACGAGTGAAACGCACGACAAAGCCCCGATACAACTAACACGACCTTGAGCGAGAATCGAAACAACCTATTCCTGATCGGAATGTCGGCAACCGGCAAGTCGACGGTCGGTCGAATCGTTGCGAATTTGCTCGACTACAAGTTCATCGATAGCGACAAGGAAATCGAGCAACGAACCGGAGTCGACATCTCTTGGATCTTTGAGATCGAAGGCGAGGAAAAATTCCGTGATAGAGAATCGCAGGTTCTCGACGAAGTAACTCGGCAGAACGGAATCGTCCTTGCTACGGGAGGCGGCATCATCGGGCGGGAAGCCAATCGAGCAATTCTGCGAAGTCGCGGATGGGTGGCATGGCTAAAAGCGAGCATCCCCGAACTGGTTCGCCGTGCCGGCAATGCCGAGTCTCGCCCGATGCTGAAGCAAGGCGACACGGTGGAGGAGTCTTTGATTCGGTTGGATAGTGAACGCCGTCCTCTGTACGAGAGCGTCTCCGACACTTCCTTCCTGACTTTCGGAAGCGACAAGCGAGTACTAGCACGTGCCATAGCTGATTGGTATCTCAAGGTGACCACGTGACCCATCCGCCGCTCACCATCAATCTTGCAGATGGACGGAAGTCCGTAATTCAGATCGGTTCGGGGCTCTTGAAGGATGAAGCGACTTGGCAATCTGTTTCCGATGTGCAACGCGTTGCGATCATCACGAACGAAACCGTCAACCATCTCTATGGCGACAGTGTTTGTCGTGTACTAAGTGCAAAACCTGACATCATTCGAATCGGCGACGGCGAACAGTTCAAGACACTTGATACCTTTGGCCAAGTCATCGACGAAATGCTGTCGCTTGGTCATGGTCGAACCAGCCTTGTAATTGCTCTCGGTGGCGGTGTCGTTGGAGACTTGGCGGGGTTCGTCGCGGCGACGTTTCAGCGGGGAATCAGGCTGGTGCAGATTCCAACGACCTTACTTGCACAAGTCGACTCGGCCGTTGGAGGAAAGACTGCCGTCAATCACTCGTACGGCAAGAACATGATCGGCGCTTTCTACCAGCCTGAGCTGGTTGTCGTCGACACCGAGACCTTGTCGACATTGCCGAACAAAGTCTACATCGAAGGACTTGCCGAAGTTGTCAAATACGGAATCATCCACGATGATGAGTTCTTTCTCTGGTTGGAGCAAAACGCCGAAGCGTTGCTCGGGCGAGATCAAGAAGCTCTCGCCTACGCAGTAAATAAGTCGTGCGAGACCAAAGCGGCATTTGTGGTCGAGGACGAACGAGAATCCGGCAATCGAGCATTGCTCAACTTTGGTCACACCTTTGGACACGGACTTGAAAACGCTGCCGAGTACGGCAATTTGCTCCATGGGGAGGCAGTCGCGATCGGCATGAGGCTTGCCTCCCATCTCTCTGTTCAACTAGGACTCTGCAGTACGAAAGACCTCGATCGAATCACAAGTCTCCTTCAAAGGCTCGAATTGCCAATCGATATTCCCAAGAAACTCTCAACGACGACAATCAAGGCTGCGATGAGGCACGACAAGAAATCGGTCAACGGGCAACAGCGCTTCATAGTGATTGAAGAGATCGGAAAAGCGCTCGTGACCCAAGACATCGACCCACGAATCGTGGACGAAACCCTCCAGACAGGTCGCGCTTGATGGAGTTAATCTCGCGGACTTCATATCATTGAGTTGTCCCATATGGACAGCAGAAGCTCGAATTTCTTCAGCCTGTGGCCAAGACTAGAACAAGAAACCGAAAGAAAAATCGGGGATTCGTCCAGAACGTGAGTACGCCGTCTTTCCTTCTAGGACTGACGGTGGGGCTTGGCATTTCTGTTCTGGTGGTTTCATTCGGAGGCCGCTTTCTCGACTTCAGCAGTGAGCTCTTCGACACACACCCCAACATTGACGCGGCGTTTCCAGATACGCGATTCGAGTTCCCCGATCGACTGGAAGCCACGGATCCTGCGCGAGTCGGTGCACGTCCATCTGATCAAAACGTAAGCAATGCACCTCACGGAGCAACAGGAACCGTCGAACCAGACGGGGAAGTTGCAACTACCGACGGTGGGGATCAACTTGCCGGTACAGACAACGAGGGTCGCGTTGTCACAGGTTATGTGTTGCAGGTTGGAGCTTTTAGCAATCAACGAACCGCTGAAGCACTCAGAGCCGAGCTGCTTATCTGGGGCTACAATGCGTACACGACCGAACACCCGGACGAAGGCACCGAAACTCCATTTCGAGTGATCATCGGTCCCTACGACTCCGAATCGGAAAGCCAGGAAGACATTGAGGGCTTGCGCCAACGCAATATTTCCGCATTCCTGGTGGTTATGACGGAAGCATCGCCGTAACTCGAAATCAACACTGCTCGACCACATACCGAATTGACAAAGATTCACGGAACTACTGTCTTGTGCGTGAGGCGAAATGATCAAGTCGCCATCGGAGGGGACGGTCAGGTCTCGATGGGTAACACTGTCCTAAAGGGTAGTGCTGTCAAGGTGCGATTGCTACACAGCGGCAAGGTGCTCGCAGGGTTTGCTGGAGGAACGGCGGATGCATTCACCCTGTTTGAACGATTCGAGGAGATGCTTGAGAAATATCAGGGGAACCTGTCTCGATCTGCCGTGGAACTAGCGAAGAACTGGAGATCTGATCGCGTTCTGCGACGACTCGAAGCGCTGCTGGTGGTCGCGGATGCGACGGTTTCGTTGCTCGTAACGGGAACCGGCGACGTCGTTGAACCTGACGACGATCTGATTGCTATCGGTTCGGGTGGCCCGTATGCACAAGCCGCAGCGAAAGCACTAATGGACAACACCAAGTTAGGCGCCGAAGCCATTGTTGAACGATCGTTGGAAATCGCGGCGGAAATCTGCATTTACACCAACGAGAACCGCACTATCAAGGTACTTGGCTCATGAGCATCATGACGCCGCGAGATATCGTGGGCGAACTTGACAAACACATCATCGGTCAGGAACAGGCGAAACGAGCGGTGGCGATTGCCCTGCGCAATCGTTGGAGGCGCATGCAGCTCGACGAGGAGTTTCGCGAGGAAGTAACACCGAAGAACATCTTGATGATCGGCCCGACGGGAGTGGGCAAGACCGAGATAGCAAGACGATTGGCACGCCTGGCACGGGCACCCTTCATCAAGGTGGAAGCAACCAAGTTCACCGAAGTGGGCTACGTCGGGCGAGATGTGGAATCGATAGTTCGAGATCTCACTGACAGCGCATACAAGATGCTCAGAGAAGAGGCATACGGTAGCGTTGAGCAACGTGCTGAGAACGCCGCCGAGGAGAAGATTCTCGATGCCCTGTCAAGCGGTATCCGGGAACGATCAACGTCCAACCCTCAAGACTACGATGTCGAGAGCACTCGACAGGCGATGCGCAAGTACCTTCGGGAAGGCAAACTCGACGAACGGGAGATCGAGATCGAAATGACCACGATGGAGTCTCCGGTAGGAATCGAGTTTTTGGCTCCCCCTGGACTGGAAGACATGGTCCAGAACCTTCGCGATTCGTTTAGCTCCTTGGGGAGCAAGAAGCCTAGAAGTGCGAAGATCAAGGTTGCCGATGCACGTAGAAGACTCAAAGATGAAGAAGCATCGAAACTGATTAACGACGAAGAATTGAAATCACAAGCTCTCGATGCCGTCGAACAGACAGGCATCGTATTCCTCGACGAGATTGACAAAGTCACGAAGAAAGGAGACTTGGGCGTGGATGTCTCCAGGGAAGGAGTGCAACGAGACCTCCTGCCGTTAATAGAGGGATGCACCATTTCCACTCGTTACGGAATGGTCAAAACCGACCACATACTGTTCATTGCGTCGGGAGCATTTCATCTGTCCAAACCTTCCGACTTGATCCCCGAGATGCAAGGAAGACTACCGATTCGTGTCGAGTTGAACGCTTTGACTGCCGAAGAATTCAAGCGAATCTTGACCGAGCCTAATGCTTCGCTTACCGAACAATACCGTGAGCTACTTGCTGTCGACGGAGTTCGTTTGACCTTCGGAGAAGACGGTATCGAACGCATCGCCGAACTCGCCTGCGAAGTCAATGAGAACACGGAAAACATTGGCGCACGTCGTCTGCACACCATTCTCGAACGTCTCATGGAAGCAATTTCGTTCGATGGAGGGGACAGCGAAGAAGCTCTGCATGTCAACGCGGCGTACGTAGACAAGCAACTCAGTGACCTCGTCAAGGATCAAGATCTCTCTCGCTACATTCTTTGATCGATCCCCGAGACCAATGCAACCGGCAAGCATCACCTACCACTCGGAGTCCAGGGCTCTCGAGCTCAAATATGGAGATGGTTCCACCGCCTCGCTAAGCGCGGAATTGCTCAGGGTGTTTTCTCCGTCCGCCGAGGTGCGCGGACATTCCGCGGAGCAACGTGTGCTGCAGACTGGCAAGAAGCAAGTTCAAATTGTTTCCATCGACGCTGTTGGGAACTACGCCATCCGAATTGTGTTCGACGATGGACACGATACTGGCATTTATTCGTGGAACTACTTGCAGGAACTGACACAAAACGAAAAGGAGTACTGGAATCAATACCTCAACGAGCTCAAGCAAGCCAATGCCTCCCGCCTACCCCAGATTCCACTAGGACACTGGGACCCCAGCTCGTGAGTGAAGGACAAAAAACCGTCGATTTCGGACATGACGACATTCCGGAACACGAGAAGGCTCGTCGCGTTGGGGAAGTATTCGATCAGGTAGCCGAGCGCTACGATCTGATGAACGACATCATGTCGTTCGGCACCCATAGAATCCTCAAGCGAATCTTCCGAGACTCGATCGGTCTGCGCCCAGGTTTTGATGTTCTCGACCTTGCTGGTGGCACGGGAGACATCGCCCAGCTTGTCAAACCAATCGTTGGACCGACTGGTTCGGTAACTGTGTTGGATTTGAACGATTCGATGGTAAGGATCGGCCGGGATCGGTTGATCGACCAAGGGATTGCGGATGTGAACTTCATAGTTGGAGATGCTGAGAGCATCCCCTTGCCAGACGAATCGATGGATGGTGTCACAATTGCCTTTGGAATTCGCAACGTAACCCACAAGGAAAAAGCTCTAACCGAGTGTTTCCGTGTGCTACGGAACGGAGGAAGGGTTTCGATCCTTGAGTTTTCCCGACCCGAGTCTCGACGGCTTCGAGCCATGTTCAGCATTTTTCGTCGAACGTGGCCACTCGCGGGTCAGCTCGTCGTGGGCACGCCCTCTCCCTATCGCTACTTGGTTCAGTCCATTGATCGGCATCCTTCTCAACAAGCCATGCTGCAAATGCTTGAGTTGGCCGGTTTCAGCGAACTAAAATTCGAGAATCTTCTCGGAGGAATCGTCGCAATCCATCAAGGAACTCGATGAACCTACTTCATTCGACCACTGCAAATGCGCTCGAAGCGGCAATTCGTGCTCGCACCGCCATCGATCCACAAGCTCGAGAAATGGTTTGCGGTCTCGATGGACACACGATTGAACTCAGTGTTGACGGAAACCGTCTGTTCATCCGGTTCAAATCGGGACGAGCAACCGTATCAACCAGTACGAGCGAAGAGCCCGCTCTTACGGTGGTAGGTTCCGTGGTTGATGTCAGCAAGCTATTGCTTTCGAATCAAGGCGGACCGGCGCAAGTGTCCGGCGATGACAGCTTGCTTAGACCGCTACACATGATCTTCAAACCCAGTTTCGATTCATTCGAGATGGCCGAACAGGCAAAGGCGACTGCAGAGTACGGGGTCGCCACGGTGCGTTCCACTCTCGAAGGCCTGGCAAGCGAATTCACTGCGAATCGCAATGACCACGACCGACTTGCTGAGTTGAGCGAGCAGATTGCCGAGCTTCGGTCGCGAGTCAGTGATCTCGAAGACAGGATTCAAGCCCTCGAAGACCGGTGATACCGCTAGGACACGTCCTACGCATCCTATACATAGGAACGCGGTATCGACTGGACACCGCATTAGCTGATCTGCTCGCCAAGCATTGGCTTCGTTGGTTTCTGCCGGCCACCTATCTTCCCAAACCCAAAAAGTCTTCAGCAGTAAGGCTGCGCGAAGCACTAATCAAACTGGGTCCAATCCACGTCAAGTTCGGTCAAGCTCTCTCAACCCGACGAGACCTATTGCCCTTGGAGTTTGCGGACGAACTGGCCACGCTGCAAGATCGTGTACCACCTTTTGAAACTTCAATTGCAATTGCGCTGATAGAAGCGGAATTGGGGGCCAGCCTAGCTGAGACATTCGCCTCTTTCGAAGAAAAGCCGATAGCGTCAGCTTCGTTAGCTCAAGTGCACGGTGCAACGCTACACGATTCATCCAGCGTCGTGGTCAAAGTGATTCGACCGGATGTCGAACAATCGATTGTTCGAGACTTGAAGCTGCTCAAAAGCGTCTCGCGTTTCCTGGAGCGCATCTCTCACATTGCTCGGCGACTGCATCTCGTCGAAGTGGTTGAAGACTACGAGAACACGATCATGGCTGAGCTCGACCTGACTTCGGAAGCCATGAACACCCATCAACTACGGATGAATTTCGCTGGGTCTCCGTTGCTCTACGTCCCACGAGTTCACATGGAACTAACCACGAAGAGCGTCTTCGTGATGGAACGAATAGAGGGAATTCCGATATCGTCGAACGCCGATCTTGAAGCCTGTGGAACCGATCTCAAACTCTTGGCTCAACGTGGTGTTGAGACATTCTTCACGCAAGTGTTCACACACAACTTCTTCCATGCCGACATGCATCCGGGAAACATCTTCGTTGACGTAACAGATCCCGCCAATCCTTCCTACATTGCGGTTGACTGTGCGATCATCGGCAGTCTTACGGGTGAAGACCAATCATTCATCGCTCGCAACATCGTCGCGTTCTTCAATAAAGACTTCGGCGAAATTGCACGCTTACACGTCGAGTCCGGATGGATTCCGGACCAATCCGATACCGAAGCATTCGAACAAGTGATTGCGGAACTGTGCGAACCACTGTTCCGTAAGCCGCTCTCAGAGATTTCATTCGGTCAGTTTCTGTTGGCGATGTTTACAACTGCAAGGCAATTCCACATGGAAGTTCAGCCGCAGCTCGTTCTTCTTCAGAAGACTCTTCTTAACATCGAGGGACTGGGAAGGCAGCTCGATCCCGATTTGGACCTATGGGCCACAGCAAAACCCTTCATGGAAGAGTGGATGCAGACCAAATATGGCGCACTGGCGACCGTCGAGGCAACGCTGGATCGCGCACCGGAAATTGCTCTGGAATTACCCTTGCTTCCGGATCTCCTAGCTACGGCGCGACGTCGGCTCGCAATCCTAGACCGAACGGTGCAGCACCATCAAGCAAGATTCAGGCAAATTGAGACCAGAGATCAACAGCAAAGGAAACGACGAGTGATTCGGTGGCTCTGCGGTATCGGCTTGTGCGCCGTCTCTGTGACGCTATTCGTAACCTCGATTCGGGAATTCGAACTGATCTCCATTGCAACAGCGGCGACGATCACTGGGATCTGCGGGCTTGCCCTGTTGCTCAGTCGCTAGCCCTCAGTATCCCTACGCCACCACTTTACGCGCGTGAACTGGGCGAATGACTGGAGGCTGTTGCGGGGTGTAAGCCCAGCGAAAGAGTCGATTTTCAAGATTGAGATCGATGATCAAGTAGTTGCCTTCCTCACAGTTGGACTTCGAAAGGAACTTTCCAAAACCGAAAATCGCACCATTCTTGCAGCGCAACGTTACTCCGTCGCTGGTGCGGAAAGTCTCATCGAGTTTGAAGCCGCCAATCTCCGATGGAACGCTAGCGACGAAGTTGTGCACGAATCGAGGAAGTTTGAACACGATTCGGAAGTCTCCGTTAGGCAATAGACCCTTGTCGATCAAACGGCGTTGCTGTCCCTTCTGTTTGACTTGCTGTTGCACATACTCCACTTCGGCATCTGCCACATCATCGCCAACGAGCTTCCAGACATTTTGTCGGATCTGCTCGACAATCGGACTGTAGGTCATTTCGACTTCCAGGCTGCTCATGTTGATGCCCTCGTCATCCCCGAATTCCTTGATGGTCTGACGATCCAGAGCTTTGGCGTTCCACTTGCGGAATGCTCCAACGATAGCTCTCTCCGGCTTGGTGAGTTCGTCCTCGTGACTCAGTTTGCCGATGTAGTCGATCAGGTATCCCTTACCGACTCTAAATTGTGGATAGATCTTGAACAACGCAGTAAGCACTTCCTTCGGAGGTACAACCCCCACGTACTTCGCGTTGCCAGTTTTGTTGCGAAACGAAAACTTGCGCTTGAGGCCTTTCTGAATGTTTGTGACTGAAAGCGGCCTATTGATCGATAGCATTTTCTTAGCCACGTTTTGAATCCTGACACGTTTCGCAGGAGTTCTTGGCACCCAACAATACTCATCGGAAATAAACTCGATGTCATTGGTGCACAGTAGCATGTCGCGCAGGTTCTTCACGGAAACTGGGCTCTTCAAACAGCCGACAATGTAGCCGAGAGAAACTGCACCCGAAGCTCGACACGCACGCCGCGCAACACTTACGGTCTCGTCCAGACGGTTAAGCAGTACATTGTCGACGGGACCGACAATGCTGTCTCTCTCCCCATCCACAAAGGTCCATTCATTCAGTCCGCATTGATCGAGAACAGTCTTGGCAGACTTCGACGACCACTCGGTCTGTGTTACACCAGCCTGTTTGAGGCGATGAGCAATCCTCGACCATAGTTCTGGTTCGTCGCGTGGCAAATGAGCGACCATTCGCTGAACAGCAGCGGGAACATTCCGCGAAGCCACCCGCTTTACTCGCGCTTCGATCTGGCGAACCCGCTCGCGCGTGATCCCAGCCATTTTGCCCGCTTCCTGCAGTGTTATCGGGTCGGATCCAGGCCATCCCAATCGAGCACACAAGGCCTCGAGGTGGGGTGTGTGCAGGTTTCCTAGAGTGGAGCTCAACAACTGCACCAATGACTGTTCGAGCGATAGCTCGGAATCGTCAGCCTCTATCTTGGAGGCAGGTGGAAATCGCTCAGACTCCTGTGCCGGAACATCGTCAGGCTGGAACTGACTGGGGTCAGATGTGTTCATGTGCGTGAGCAATGTTCATACAAAATGCCTGAGTTGTCAACGACATTGAATCTTGAAGTCATGCAGTTGCACAACAAGCAGGGTAATTCAGTACGTTGCTTTGCTCCCTATTTGAGTCCAAAAAATTCGGAGGGTCGAAAGGCCGTGTGGAAATCTCTTGGTCGGCTTATACTATCTAGGCTGTCGTTGCAAGGAGTCAAGACTGTGCCAAATTTCGGAGTTACCGAACTACTTCTCGTCTTGGGCATAGCACTGCTATTTTTCGGGCCACGCCGGCTTAAGAATCTTGGCACCGAGATCGGCGGTGCCATCAAGGGCTTCCGGTCGGCCGTAAAGAACGACGACGAAGAGGAGCGTCAGTCCACCAACGCTGACTCCGACTCGGACGACGAGAGCAACCAGACTAAGAGCAAAGAGACAGGGTAGTTTCATGTTCGACATTGGGTGGCTCGAGCTACTCGTTGTCTTTGTTGCTGTCCTCGTCGTTCTCGGACCCACCCGACTACCCGAAGTTGCCCGTACGCTCGGCCTTTGGACCGGCCGGCTTCGACGAATGTACAACAATTTCAAACTCGAAATTGATCGAGAAGTGGGTATGGACGACATTCGGCAGCAACTTCACAACGAGAAGATCATGGCGGAAATGCATGCACTCGAGCAGGAGACTCAATCCATTCTGCACGAAGTGAACACACCTACGCCGTCGCACTCTGACCAATCAAGCACGTCCAATCCGCCGTCGTCCGATTCACCGAATCCGTCCGACACCGACGACTCCGACAGCTCCCAAGCTCGGAATGGCTAAACAATCCTCAGCAAAGAAGGAAGTTCGGGAAAAGGAACACGACGCCAAGGTCGACTCCCAAGGGCAACCTCTGCTCTCTCACCTAGTAGCGTTGCGCAAGTGTCTTATCCGTTCTGTCATTGCGCTCGTACTTCTTTTCATCCCCTATTTCATTTTCAGCAATGACCTGTACAACATCGTTGCATTGCCACTCTTGGAGCATCTTCCCGGCGAGAATATGATCGCGACTGAGGTCGCGTCACCATTCATCGTCCCCATCAAGCTTGCATTCTTCATGGCGCTGTTCACGGGAATGCCATACATCCTGCACCAACTCTGGACCTTCGTTGCGCCCGGCCTTTATCTTCGAGAGAAGAAATTCGCCGTTCCACTGCTAGCTTCTAGCATCCTGCTCTTCTATGTGGGCGTGGTATTCGCCTATTTCGTGATCTTTCCGACCATCTTTCAGTTTTTCGCGACGGTAACTCCGCAAAACGTCGTCTGGATGACCGATATCAACAGTTATCTATCGTTCATCGTCAAACTGGTAATGGCGTTCGGAATCGTCTTCGAAATACCCGTAGCGATTTTCTTGCTGACGATGACTGGGATGACCACCCCTCAGACTCTCAAGAAGGGCCGACCCTATATTTTCGTTGGGTGTTTTGTCATCGGAATGATGATGACTCCCCCGGACATCGTCTCGCAGGTGCTACTCGCCATACCAGCATGGATCCTCTTCGAAATAGGTCTGTTTCTAGCTAAGAGGGTCTACCGCGATCCAGAAGAATCGTAACGGGCCCGTCGTTCACCAGCGACACCTGCATAGCAGCTCCAAATCTCCCAACTGACACACTCACAGGGGACTCTCTCAGCTTGTCCACAAACACGCCGTACAGCTGCTCTGCACGCTCGGGACGCTCAGCTGACGAGAAATCTGGACGGTTCCCTTTCCCGGTGGACGCGCAGAGCGTAAATTGAGAGACCACAAGAAGCTCACCGTTCGTCTCTACGACTGAGCGGTTCATTGGGCGTGAGCTGTCGGGAAACACACGATGGCGTAAAATCTTCTGCGCTAACCACGTTGCCTGCTCTTCATCGTCTCCCTTTACAACTCCGAGAAAGACAAGCAGACCGGGGCCGATCGACGAAACCGTCGAGCCGCCGACCTCGACATGAGCTGACAATACCCGTTGCAATAACGCTTTCACTTCAATTTCCTACTGCCTAGTTCGCTCTCATGTCCAATTCTCCATCTCCTGCCAAGGCAATTGCTCTGATTTCGGGTGGCTTGGACTCGATGCTTGCCGCCAAGATTGTTCTCGATCAAGGCATCGAAGTCGAGGGAGTGAACTTCTACACCGGATTCTGCGTAGAGGGCCATACACACGCCATTCGCAAACGGCAGCAGTCCAAGCCTAAACGCAACAACGCATTGTGGGTTGCCGAACAACTTGGTATCAAGCTTCACATCGTCGATGTGGTGGACGAATACAAGACCATTGTGCTTAACCCCAAACACGGCTACGGAAAGAACCTGAATCCGTGTCTTGACTGCAAGATTTTCATGGTCGGCAAGGCTATGGACATGGTTGGCTTTCACGGAAGCCAATTCGACTTCGCTGTGACCGGAGAAGTAATCGGACAACGTCCCAAGTCTCAACGTCGGGAAACCATGCCTGTAATCGCACGCGAGTCCGGAGCCGAGGATCGTCTACTACGACCGCTGTGCGCGAAGAATCTGCCTCAAACACTGCCCGAGCGCGAAGGTTGGGTCAATCGAGCGAGTCTTTTTGGACTCTCCGGTCGGTCACGCCGAGTCCAAATGGAACTCGCCGATAAGTTCGGGTTTGAAGACTACTCGCAACCCGCGGGCGGCTGCTGCTTTCTTACGGACGAAAGATACTCGCGGAAGCTTCAGGACCTTTGGACCGCCCGTAGCGAGAGAAGCTACGAGCTCGACGATATCGTGCTGCTAAAGATCGGACGACACATTCGTCCCAAACCCAACTACAAGGTGATCGTCGCTCGCGAAGACGGCGAAACTCGGTTTCTCCAGGGCTACCGCAAACAGTTCACCAATCTTCGAATCGCAAGCAACCGAGGACCGCTAGCTCTTGTCGACGGCAAGCCGGAAGCTCAAGACATCCTCACTGCCGCCAAGCTAGTTGCCCGCTACAGCCAACGCGAATTCGAAAGGGAGAGCATCGTGCGGATACAGTACGTCGATGGTGCCTCTGAGGAGTTGTCCGTCATTCCTTTCGAACCACACGAAGTACCCGATCAGTGGCATGTGGGAGTCTAAACACCGTTGACCGAAGTCGATGCTCGCGGAACGCTCTGTCCTATGCCGTTGATTCGATCCCAAGACTACGCTCGAAATGCGGATTCAGGGGGTGAGTTCATGCTGCTCGCAACCGACCCGGGCGTCTACCAGGACATTCCGGCGTGGTGTCGCATGCATGGCCACAAAATCGTATCGATGGAAGAAGAGAATTTCTTGATTCGCATCGTGATTCGAATCGCGTAGCGAATCGGAACGATAGCCATTTGATGGATGTTGTAGGTTCGCATCGGTCGATATGTTCACACTACGACCTACTAAGTTAGTTTCCTTTGCTGAGTATCGTTCTGTATCAACCTGAGATTCCGCCCAACACCGGAAATGTGATTCGATTGGCGGCCAACACTGGTTCGTCGCTGACCATAGTTCAACCGTTGGGATTCGACCTGTCCCACACCAAATTGCGCCGTGCCGGACTCGACTACAAGGAATGGGCCGATGTTCGAGTGTGCGACGACCTAGACGAAGCCCTGGACGGTGTAGATCTGAATCGGGTATTCGCTTTCTCGACCAAGGGTTCTCGACTATATAGCGATGTCGAGTTTCGTACTGGAGATGTCCTACTGTTCGGACCGGAGACTCGTGGACTTTCCGATGCGATCCGAAACAGATTTGCTGAGCGCTTGGTGCGCATCCCCATGCTGCCTCAGTCTCGAAGTCTGAACCTCTCCAATTCCGTAGCCGTAGCGGTCTACGAAGCTTGGCGTCAAATTCGTTTCAAGGGAGTCAGTTGAGAACGCCGTCGAAAGGCTCTTGCTTCGGCGTGCGAAGCTTGCGTTCCTCAATGGCCTGCTGAATCAGGTTTTCGAGATTCACAGGTGCTATCGCAAAGGCTGGAAACGTTCCTTTGACTGCAATGCTGTCGACTGCCTCCCGGGCGTAGGGAAACAGCAAGCTAGGACAGGTAACCGCCAAGATCCGTTGCCGGTCTGCATGCTCCGGAACAACGAAGACACCGGCTTGTTCGACTTCGATTTCACAGGCCGGACGAGAAGAGATTTCAGCCTTGAGCTTTAGCTTCATCACTACTTCGAATCGGTCGCCGTTCAGATTGCGGTGGCTGACTTCGATGTCCAACTTCACCTGTGGCTTCCACCTGAGTTCGAACAATTCCGGCACATCGCCGGGTTCGAACTTCAATTTTCGAATGTAGATGCGTTCGACACTGTAGTCGGACTTTATGTTGGTTCTTGCCAAGCCGCTAACCCTTCACAACTGGCATGTTGTTGTCGCGCCACTCAAGCAACCCACCTCGAAGCTTGGACACATTCTGGAATCCAGCTCGACGTAGAGCCATGCCTGCCATACTGGAGTGTTGCCCAGCTTTGCAGGCGACCACGATCGGCGACTCCTTGTACTTCTCCAACTCTTTCAAACGCGACTGTAGAGCTGAATATGGAATATTCAACGCTTTGGGAATGTGACCCTGCGAATACTCCGTCGAATCCCTAATGTCCAGCACAACGGCACTGTCGCGATTCATCAAGTTGACAAGCTCTTGTGCGGTTACCGTACTGCCGCTTCGCTTGACTTCATTGCGAATGAACAGCACGATCAACAGCAGGAAGATTCCCACCAGAAAGGGGTGGTTGCCGATGAAGGTGAAGAGTTCTGACAAGCGGGTTTTCTGCTTGATTGGATATGGGCAATTATAGGTAACGAAATGAAGTCAATTGACTAAAATCCAGCCGACTCCTTTGTGTTGCCGTTCGACCGTGAGCACAACTCTGTTGATAGTCCTCGATGGTTGGGGACACGGTGAATCTGGACCGCACAATGCCATCGAAGTCGCCTCCACACCGAATTGGGACCACTACTGGTCAACCGCGCCTCACACTCTACTCGCCTGTTCAGGCGAAGAGGTCGGTCTGCCGTCCGGCCAAATGGGAAACTCCGAGGTCGGCCATATGACTATTGGGGCTGGTCGAGTCGTTCATCAAGATCTGACAAGAATCAACCATTCAATCGAAGATGGGACTTTCTTCCGCAATTCTTGTCTGCAGCAACTGTGCGCCTTAAGCCAAAGCCAGCGAGTACATGTGCTCGGACTGTTGTCTCCTGGGGGCATTCACAGTCACGAATCCCAAATAGGATCACTGGTTCAGTTTCTTGCAACCGCCGGAACATCAGTTTCAGTCCATGCGTTTCTGGATGGCCGAGACACTCCTCCGCGCAGTGCTTTGGAATCGTTGAATTCAATGGAAGAATTCTTACAGGGATTCTCTAATGCCGACATCGCGTCGATTTGCGGTCGCTACTACGCCATGGACCGTGACGATCGGTGGAGTCGGACAAAGTCCGCCTACGACATGCTTACCGGAACATCGTCAGGACATCAGAAAGGCGATTCCATGGCACTTCTCAATCGTGCTTACTGCAACAAGGAGTCTGACGAATTCGTAAGACCGGTTCGCACTCAACGTTTCCACCCGATTATGGACGACGACGTTGTGATCTTCATGAACTTTCGAGCCGATCGGGCAAGACAACTATCCCGGGCATTCGTTCTGGACGAATTTACGGAATTTGGTCGAGCTGCCCGACCAGTTCTAGCCAGGTTCGTCACGCTCACTCCATATTCCAATGACATTCACGACGGCAAGTCCTCAATTCCCGTCCAGGTATTGTTTGACCATCAGCTGATTCGTAATACTCTCGGCGAGTGCTTAGCCAAGCAAAACTTGACTCAACTCCGCATTGCGGAATCGGAGAAAGCCGCCCACGTAACGTACTTTTTTTCCGGTGGCAAGGAATCTGCTTTTGCGGGTGAGAGTCGTTGCATCGTGGAATCTCCAAAAGTGGCTACTTACGATCTGCAGCCTCGAATGAGCGCTGACTCCATCACTGACCAACTCATTCGCGCGGTGCAGAGTGAGAAATATAGTGTCATAATTTGTAACTACGCGAACGGTGACATGGTGGGACATACCGGTAGCTTCGATGCTGCTAGAACAGCCGTCGAGTGCCTTGATGAGTGTCTGGGCAGCGTTATCCAAGCATGTAAGGCGAATGATTCACAATGCTTCGTGACCTCTGATCACGGCAACGTTGAGAACATGCTGGACAAAGATTCCAATCAACCCAACACCGCTCATACCAACAACCTTGTTCCCCTCCTCTACGTTGGGCCGAGGAATCTCACTCTCTCTCACGGTGGATCTCTAGCTGACATTGCGCCGACGTTGCTTGATGTAATGGACGTTCCTGTCCCACCCGAAATGTCCGGTCGATCTCTTGTGGCCGGAAGCAACACAGAGATTAAAGCCAACCGTGCCTAGCCTTAGTGTCGTTCGCAAGTTCGCCCTGCTCGCAGGCTTCCTTGTGATACTTCAATCTAACGCTCAAGAATCCGACACCGATACCGAGCAACAACTGACCCAGATTGCTCAAGAACTCAATGAACGCCAGAACTGGATTGGCCAAGCGAATCGTGAAATTCAGTCTCTACAAGACGAAATTCAAACAGCCGACCAACACATCGCCCAAGCAGCCAAGCACATCGTTGAACTGAAGTCGAGCATTTCCGAAGTCGAAGAAAGGATCACCGAGCAGGAAAAACGAGAAGACGAGGTGAACGGTGTCATTTCGGACTTGTCGGCTTCCGTCGGCCTCCACATGAATCTGGCATATCGGCTTCAACGACACCATTGGCTACGGCCGTTTTTCGAGCAAGACAACTCTGCGGAACGCGATAGATTGATGCGTTATCACCGTTACTTCGTTGACGCGAGCACAGAGTCGATCGACGAGTTCGGCTCGCTTCTAGCCGAACAGCAGGAAGTCACCACTGCAATGCGAAAGGATCGCGAGCTACTTAGCGCGCAACACGATGAATGGATCACTCAACAGGAACACTACGACCGCGACAGTCGGCGGCGACATGACCAGATCAGTCTTCTTGATGAGGAGATTCAAAAGGCTCAAGGCGAGGTCGACAAACTCTTGGAAGACCGTCAACGTCTCGAGACGCTCTTGAGCGAGATCGATTCGCTTCCTCAATCCCCTGTCGGGCAAGTTGAAGACGAACAATCCACGGCCACACAGGGAGAACTAGCTTGGCCCGTCGAGGGTACCGTTCTCGTCAACTTCGGTGATTCACGTGCGGACGGTCGTCTTACATGGGAAGGCGTGCACATTGCAGCAGACACGGGAACTGACGTGATAGCCGTGGCTCAAGGTGACGTGGTTTTCGCCGATTGGCTCCGGGGATTTGGGATGATGATTGTGCTTGACCACGGAGGCGACGTTGTGACCATTTACGGAAACTGCGAGACACTCTTTGCCAAAGTCGGCGAGAACGTAGAGGCGGGGGAAGTCATTGCCTCAGTAGGTCAAAGTGGCGGACAGTCAGTTCCAGGTCTTTACTTTGAAGTAAGAACCGACGACATCTCAGTTGATCCACTAGAGTGGATCAAACAACGCGAAGACTAGCTCTAGCGAGTCATCCAGACCGACATCAGCGACACTTCCGCAGTGGACGGTTTCCGGTCTTGCTTTTCACAGCCGATCGAGAAGGCTACCGTACGGAAGAAAGCGGTTGGTCGAGTGTTCCTTGATCCAAGCGGTGAGATCGTCGGGAAACGCTCCTCGGTTCCGGAGTACGCGGGCAAGCCCGATTACTGGAGATTTCGCTCCGCATTCAAAGCCAGGCAACTGTTCTTCGCATAGGACCAGCACTTTGATCCACTGAACGACGGTCGATTGGTCGTAGTTTTCTGCAAACTTCTCCCATCCCAGTGGACCCAATGGCAAGACCGATCGAAGAGTGGTTTGATCGGACTCTGTGATGCTCAATTGGTTCCCTTCGCGTTCTCTCCACGCCTTGTCCAAGACTTGCCGATGCGTGTTCGAAAGCGTCGCCGCGGACGGATCCCACTCATGTATATCGGACATTTATCACTCGCAAAATCACACCAATTTGTGCTGACATTCACTATGCTACACAGCAACGTGCTCAACGATTGCGGTCGGCTGATTGGACTGGTTTGCAAAGCGAGTGCTGTCGTGGGCCAAGGCACACGGACGTACCGAACTGCCGTGGCAGTCGAACAAGACTCCCTACAGAGTCTGGGTGTCCGAGATCATGCTCCAGCAGACACAAGTCACCTCGGTTCTCGCACACTACGAGAGATTTCTTGACCGCTTTCCGACGCTTGAGAGCCTCGCAGGATCCACCGAAGATGAGGTTCTTCATGCATGGATCGGACTTGGCTACTACCGAAGAGCGATCCGACTGCGTGAAGCCGCACAGCAAGTGTTGGGGCGTTTCAACGGCGAAGTTCCACAATCAGTCGACGAGCTCTGCTCCTTGCCTGGGATTGGTCGATCGACGGCAGGCGGCATCGTCTCCAGCGCATTTGGAATCCCCGCTCCCATTCTCGATGCAAACGTCAAACGTGTCCTTGCCAGATTTCACGGAGTGAATGGTCCCGAAGACACTCGCATTTCTGAATCGAAACTATGGTCGTTGGCCGAGCAACACACTCCCAAAACTCATGCTGCCGCTTACACACAAGCCATCATGGACTTTGGAGCAAGACATTGCTCGCGCTCTCAACCACGATGCACGGAATGCGACCTCAGCACTCGCTGTGTGGCGCATCGACTCAACGCGGTCAATCTCTATCCTGCCCCTTCCGTGCCCAAAAAACGGGTTGATGTTCTGAAACGACAATTGGTAGTACTCGATTGTGACGGCGCATGTCTCCTGGAACAACAAGACGACAGCGGAACCTACGCAAGATTGTGGGAACCTTTGAGCCTTTCAACCGGAACTGAACCGGTCAGGCTTCTTGAATCTCTAGGTCTTCCTACTGATTCAGCAACGATTGCGGACTGCCCCCCAATGGAACCGTACGAGATTTCGAATCAACGAGTGACCGAAGAAGTCGTAGTTGCAAAGTTCCGAGAAGATTCGACAAGACTTTGCACTCCACCCAATACTCGTTGGTACATCGACGACGAATTAACTCCTCTTGGAATGTCGATCCGGACTCGAAAACGCTTAGACTTAGCGAAAAGTCAAGTAACGTTCAGTTGACTAGTACTGTCGTCTGCCGCAAATACGGCAAGGAACTTCCCGGACTGCAACATCCGCCGATGCCGGGACCTCTCGGCGAGGACATCCATCAGAATGTCTCCGCCCAAGCGTGGAGCGAGTGGCAGGATTTGCAGACAATGCTCATCAACGAACACCATCTATCCATGCAGGATCCGAATGCTCGCAGGTACTTGATGGAACAGATGAAGAAGTTCTTTGCTAACGAAGACCACGATAAACCCGAGGGATACACGCCGCCCAGCGTGTAGATTGCTGGCTCTAGTCATCTTGTTCCACAGCACTCCGATTCCTCAAATGAAGGGCTATCATCAATCGGGAATAACCGTGCACGCTTGATCCCTGTTGCTTCGACACCTGAGAGTCCAACTCAACAACAATCGAGAGGAAATCCGATGGCTGAACTCAAGAACGGCGATGTTTCGATCCATTACGAGGTCTTTGGAGAAGGATTTCCTATTCTCTTGTTCGCCCCGGGAGGTATGCGCTCTTCAATTGGATTCTGGCGGTCAAGCGAATGGGATCCGATCAGGGAACTCATGCCCCACTACCAAGTCATCGCCATGGATCAGCGCAATGCTGGAGCGTCTCGCGCTCCAGTTGCAGGAACCGACGGTTGGGACACCTACACTGCGGACCATGTAGCGCTACTGGATCACTTAGGAATAGAAAAAACGCATCTAATGGGTGGTTGCATCGGCGGCCCTTACTGCTTTGGTGTGATTCAAGCTATACCCGACCGAGTCTGTTCGGCTGTTCTCCAACAGTCGATTGGCAACGAAGAAAACACTGAGCTCTTCTTTTCTATGTTTGACCAATGGGCTGATCCCATCAAGCCCGAACACCCAGAAGCAACCGAGTCCGATTGGAATCAGTTTCGAGCCAACATGTTCGATCAGCCTTTTCTGTACAACACGACGAGAGAATTCGTTGAACAATGCGAGACACCATTGCTAGTGCTGATGGGATCTGACCCTTACCATCCCGAAAGTGTGTCGCGAGAAATCCACAGACTCGCTCCTAATTCGGTCATGATGGAACAATGGAAGAATCCGGAAGTCGACAACACCGTCGATCAGGTCTTGGCTTTTCTCGGAGAAAACACGCCGACCTAGTGTTAACCAAGGAAACTGAGGATTCAGCCATTTATGTATACCTTAAGTAGCGTAAATCTCGGCACCGAGCAAGAGCTGGGCGGCACGGTATCCGGCATATACAAGATCTCCACGACCAGGTCAGTTCAGCTGACCGAAGAAGGGCTAGTCGGGGATGTAGTTAGCGACTCGCGCCATCACGGCGGTCCAGATCAAGCTGTTTACGTATACGGTGGGGACGACTACGACTGGTGGAATGAACAGCTACTCATGGCTGTTGAGCCGGGTACGTTCGGCGACAACTTGACGATCTCGGGACTATCGTGTCGAGATGTGTCCATCGGAGACCGATTCACCATTGGGAGTAGCGTCGAACTGCAAGCCACAGCACCTCGCATTCCTTGCGCCACCTTGGGGCATCGAATGGGAGACAAGCACTTTCCGGTCATGTTCAAGAAAGCAGAAAGGCCGGGATTCTACTGTCGCGTAATCAATGCTGGATTCGTGGAACAAGGCCTTGAAGTGGAACATTCACCAATGCAACAGGAAGATCCCGTTTCCGTCTTGGAGATGTTTCACTTGTACTACGACCCTCAACCCGACCAAGACAAAGTCCTCAAAGCACTGAACACGCCCATTGCGATTCGAGAACGAAGACGTCTCGAGTCAAAACTTGACCGATCCGACAGATGAGTGCAACCTCTATTGTCTTCGTCGCGCTGGGACTTGTTTACGGAGTAGGTTTTCTGATCGCAGCTTGGGTGCTTGTCACTCGTCTGATAGAGAAACAAAGTCAGTACGACGAGAAACCACGACCCGGTACATACGAACCAAGCGGCAACATTGCCACTCCGGTGTCATCCAAAGCTGCAACAAAACCGAAGACAGACACCCAGCCTCCGATCAGCGAACCGATCGACCCATCTGGTGGTTTCGACGGCGGGGGTGTTGACGGCTAGTCTTGCGAGCCTACATCGTTTGTGTTCGCTGAGGCTCCACATTGAGGTAACTTGGACAAGTGACTGACCAAGACCGAGAAGTGTGGAATCAACGCTACCGCGAGGGCGCGTACGGCGATAGGACTTACGCCAGCGAAGTCCTTCGGCAATGGTTGCCTGAGGATGCCCGTGGCCGAGCACTAGATATCGCCTGTGGCAACGGAAGAAACGCCCACTACTTAGCAACAAGAGGGTTTTGCACCACTGGAGTCGACATCTCCGATGTTGCGATTGACAGGGCTCGCCAACTAAATCGACGTGGCAACACATCCGTCCATTACGTCATTCACGACTTGGATCAGGGACTTCCTGTATGGGAGCCGTTCGACTTCATCTCAATGATTCGATTTGTGGACAGAAAGATCATCGCCAATGTTGACCGACATCTGAATCCAGGGGGTTACTTTCTCGTAGAGCTACATATGAAGTACGAGTGCGACCGACCACTAGCAGGACCGAGGACAGGTAGATTTCGGGTTGAGTCGGGAGAGATCCAGAGTCTGCTGACTAGTCTTCAAGTCTTGAAAGAGTTCGAGGGATTGCTGGAGGATCCAGACGGACGTCCTTCAGCCGTCGTGAGGATCCTTGCCCGAAAGACAAGCTAACTCTCTGGAGCTTCAAGCTCCAACCTGAAACCAACTATTGCTTAGTTTGAATTCTCAGGTCTCAACCAACTGCGCTAGGTGTATTTCTTTGTGCTCTGCACTGTCGGTAACCGTTGAGTTCTCGTGTGGTCTAGGCGAGAACTGAGAATCCATCCACACAAGAAACGGCTCCAGCACTGCTTTGCGTAGATCTCTCTGACTACGAGAAGACGACGCATCGGATTGAGTCTGAGCGACGACGGTACAGCTCCCAAGGTGCAGGATTCGCGGGCTTAATCTTCGTCCTCTAGTCAGTCGCCCTGATGGACCTCTCGAACCATTTGGTAAGTTCCGAGAGGGTCATCTCGTCATTTGCCAGTCTTAGCACGCAGTTGGACAACTCTGCATTGGTCGCAATACACTCAAAGCCATTGCGATAGAGAAAAACGCCGAGGAGAACAACTGCAGTTCGCTTGTTTCCATCCGTAAACCCATGGTTGTTGACGACACTCTCCAATAGTGCAGCAGACTGCTTGTGAATTGAGTCGTAGTACCCCGTGAACGGACGCGCAATAGCCGATTGCAACGAGTTTTGGTTGACGATGCCCGGAGCACCTCCACCACAGGTAAGTGCCCTGTCGTGAGCATGAATCAGGTCTTCCCAACAGATCTTGTATTGAGACTTAATGCTTGGCTAACTCGAACAATGCGTCACGATATTGTTGAATCGTTGCCTCAACTGCCTTGACGGTTTCGGGATGAACTTTGGCCTCGGCATCCTTGCCGGAGCGCGACTGAGAGGAGTCTTGCTGCTCTTCGGATCTCTTCGCTCGCGAATCGCCGGGAGGATCAGAGCGCTTCATGTCACTAATCTTAATTCAATCTCCTAACTACAAGTGGTACGGATGAGGGGCGGAAGAATTGAACGACTTGATAGCAACTAACGGACTGGATCCAGTAGCTCTGAGGTTTCAATCGACCTCTGAGGTTAGCGACCAGCCTAGAGGTCCTCTATCCATTCCCGCCATGCTTCGATATCTCCTCCGAAGTCCTCGACGCTAATGGCATTGAGAAAGGATAGCGCCGTTGCCCGAGACTTCTCGTGCTCAGCTCCAGCGTATGCCAACAGCAAATCTGGTCGTTTCTGCACTAGTTCCCGACCAAGTTCTGGATCGACTTCCGTCGCTACCAACGTTTCCAAGATATCGAGAAATGCGAAAGGATAGGTTCCTCCCAAGAGAGCCAAGATTGTCCCACGAGCTCCCGACCAATCGACTCTAACCGTCTCCTCTACCTGAGTTAGCCCATCCAGCAACTTGGTAGCCAAGTCTCTAACCTGAGGAACTGGGTCGATCAAGCCACTCGCTAGACCGAGCCATGAAGCATTGCTATCGGGAAATTGCGCAAGAACGAATAGTGCGACCGCCCGCGCTGACCAAGACTCGTCCTGTTCCAGTACTTCAAACGCAAAGTCTTGATCTGATTCTTGGTTCAAGCCAGCGACAACCGTCGACGCTTCAGAGACTCTCTCACCGTCTGCACCAAAAAATTCGGCTAGCTGGGCTATATCGTCCGGATCATCCAAGAGATGTGCATATGTAAGAGTCACAAGAGTATTGAAGTCGTCTTCGACCATTGCATGCAATTCGTCCCAAGCACCGGGTAGCTCCAGTGTCTTGTTCCCAATCTTGCTGTATTGGACTCCAGAACTGTCCTCCACACCGACAATCACCGTATAGAACTCCCCACCCTCCGCGACATCTTCGAAGCTCTCCATGTAACCCAACGCTGCCGCGTCGGCAAATCCCAGATCCGTCTTCAACACTGCTGCACACGCATGGAACGGTTTATCGGGAGACGTTTCTTGAATTGCTTCGAACAAGTCGGTTGCAGTCCAGTCCTTCAACCCGATGAATTCAACGGGACCCCGAGGTCCTTCCAAGACTTGGGCGAACGCCTGTGACGCGTTCGCGACGCAGCAGATCAGTGCACAGTAGATCCAGAAGTGTTTGTTCATGGTTGTCGAGCCTCCGTTCGGAGTGATTGCAGTCCAATCACTAATCGAATGTTAGCGAAATGTGTCCAATTTTGAGGTGCCTTGAAAGTGTCTCTCCGAAAGAAAAAGAGCCCTCACGCCAATCGGGTGATCAGATCCCGGTGGCTCTCACCGACGACTCATCAAAGCGAAGCGTAATGAGTTCCGTATTGTGATATTGCTGGTGGCGCACCGATGAGGCGTATTTCTTGAGAAGACGCAACGACACTTCCTCCTCCACCGATTCGGTGTACTTGAGCTCTCGCAGCAATGCGACTTGGTCTTGTAGGTTTTCATCCGATCCGGTGGATTGAAATTCAAGAACGACCGAGTTGTCTTCCTTGTAAGCGACTAGGGCCAATGAACGATTTGCTCGCTCATTCCCTTCATCGCCATCCTCTCCCAACATGGTCAGCAAGGTTTCTTCAGCCGCACCTTCCAAGCGTGCAGCCATAGTGCTGTCCCACTTGTTCGCAGCGACAAAGCGCGCAATGAATCCTTGCAATTCCTCCAGAGCCGAAATCTCGTATGGCAGAGTAGTTCGAGTGCGTTTGCTCTCGAACAGATTCATAGCGCCGTTCAACAACATGGCTGACAATCCACCTGCAGTCATGCCGTTCTGCAACAGGCCGCCAGCAAATTCAGCAAAGTACTCCGGGAAAATCACGCCATTCTGAAAACCGACGCCGAGCCAGAAAGAAGCTCCGATCACCAAGCCTTTGCGGTAGTCAATTCCATCGGAAACCGCGATTCTCATTCCCATTACGAACAGCATGGCCAATAGCACTGTCACATAGGCGGCGACGACTGGTCCGGGTATTGCCAGTACGACCGCAATCAGCTTGGGGAAAAGAGCTACCAGCAAGAACAAGATCCCAATGGCGATTCCCACTCTTCGTGAAGCAACGCCGGTGAGTTCCGTTACGGACACGCTGGTTGAATAAGTGGTGTTGGGAACGGTTCCAACGAGACCGGACAGCAGGTTGCCCAATCCGTCCGCATTCACAGCACCTTGCACCGAACGATAGTCAACTGCTCTCTCGTCACGCCATGAGACTCTTTGGATCGCAATCGAATCGCCAATCGTCTCCACTGCGCCAACCAACGTGACCAGTACGAACGACGGTAGAAGAATCCAGAAGGTCGCATCAAAGCTCAGATCAAATCCCGGCCAGGCTAAGGTGGGAATGCCGAACCAAGCTGCGTCTGCAATGCGTTGGGTGTCGTAGAAACCGAAAAAGACCGAGGCGATAGAACCAATCGCGACACCTATGACGGGTGCCCACAATCTCAGAGCTCCCCGACCTTTCAGTGCCAAGGCGAGGACTGCTACGAGAGTGATCAGAGCCGCCCATGCAGCGTCCGAGGAAGACGTGCCTTCGGGCACATCTTTGAGCATGTCGAACACGATGGGCATGACCGTTACCGCGATCAACATGATTACGGTGCCAGATACGGCTGGTGTGAATATGCGCCGGAACAACGACAGGTGCGTGGCAAGAGCGAACTGGAATATCGAGGAAACCACTACCAGAAGACACAACAAGGCAGGACCGCCTTGTGCGATAGCTGCAATGCTGACCGCAATGAACGAACCAGATGTGCCCATTAGAAGCACGTAGCCCGAGCCTATCCGACCGACTCTTACGGCCTGAAAGATCGTTGTGACCCCACTGACCAAGACAGCCGCGAAGACTGCCCAAGACAGAAACTCTTCCGACCCGCCACCCGCTCTGACGACAATGGCGGGAGTCAACATGATCCCTGCGATGCAGAGAACTGCTAGTTGTACGCCAAGTCCTGCGACTAGAGGAAGAGGCGGATGCTCATCAGCTTCGTAACGAATGCTTGAGGAGTTGCGAACGGTAGATTGCGCCATGTCTCATCCCTCTGCGATGTGTAATTGCCACTCCGCCCCCGAAGTCGCATTTGAGTCCTCGGAAAATAGTCTAACAAGCTGTGGCCAACCATCAAGGCGGTCACCGATCACCTCAAGGTGAATTCCACCTGAATCGGAATGGCCAGTTCTCTTCAGGATGCCTATGGATCAGACAAAGAGGACGGTAAGGACTACCCTGACAATGCTTGACGGTGTTGTAGTCGAATCAACTGGTCAAGTTGCTTGCGTTCAAGATACTTCGTGCTGCAGGTCGACGTTGCCTTACGCAGTTCCTTCAGTGCCTCGGCCGAACGCTCATCAAGGCGAATCGCAACAGCGAACAACTCGGCGTGTACCGCAACAAAGGCTCCACGTTCGTAACGAGTTGCCATACGCTCCAATTGCTTGGCCAAGTATTGATAGGCGCGAACCATCCGTCGTGCTGAATCCTTTATCGTCAGCCGCAAGCATCGGTTTATCGCATCGATGTCATCGAGATTCCGATACATCAGGTCCGCATCTTCGTTTGCACTCCACCACTCAATTTGCTCAATGGACTCTTGACGATGAAGAAAGTGCCTGACCATTGCTTCGGTCATGACGTTCCATACGGCACCAACCTTTTCTTCTTCCTCTTCCGGGATGAGAACTTGAAGCGAGTCAGCGGCCTTCATCAGCCTCTTAAGCTTGCGATCATCCATGTCGAATGAATCAGCCAGATTGGGCACGATTTCGTTGAAGTTCTGAGCTCCGTAGCGGTCGGTCCACTCTTCTTCGGTACCAACCAGACTCAGGTTCGGAAAGGCCTTTTTGAGCTTGTAGAACTCGAAGTAATTCAGGGGATCCCGAACGGACTTGATTCGTTCATCGACCACGTACTGAGCGAAAGCGTTCATGGACAGCACCGAGCAGAGTAATGCAAGTACCCACGAACAAACACTTGGTTTCATTGCGCTACCTCGAATGAGCACCCACCGGCAGAAGCTGTAGCCGGGGAAATCTCGATCACCTCAAGACAGTTTGACGCGTATTTTCATGGCCGAGTTCCCTTGTTGAAACTTTCGAACAACCGACAAGACATTGGAATTGCCTACTTGACGAAAAACCCAGCCGTTTCAAGTAAAGCATAACTGGAGTTTCGATTCAATGGATCGTCCAGTGCGGCTCTAGTCCTCTTCGTTGTTTGTCTGCCCCCACATGTGCATACCCAGTGAACCGCACAATACGGCTACACCTGCATCCACGGCAAACCAGATGACTTGAGCAACATCCTCGCTCACTCCTGTGAAGTCTTCCGAGATCAGTGCAAACCAGTTGCGAAAGAACATGATTCCGATGACGAGAAATCCGTAGAAGTGGGTGTTGGCTTCAATGTATGCCCGCGACACTGATTGATCGCCTGCCCTAACCTCCAGCTTTTGCATGTAGCTGAAGATCAATCCAATCACTATCGCAAAGGCCATCCACCAATCAAGATATGTCCAGAGCCAGGTTGAACTGAACAGTGGTTCGACAACGGCATGCGTGCCGATTACAGCGGCTGTCAAAATCAACAGCACTCCGACGATCCGATGCATTAACTCCTCCCGATACAAGATTCACTACGAATTATGTATCAACGAAGGGTGCATCACAATCATTCTGCACTCGATGTCAGCCGATTGACTGGTCTCATTGATCCGATGTAGCTCTCTCCTGTGTTCGAACACACAAGACCGCAAATCCGTTTGACTGTTTGGAACTGCCTTGCGATCTTCGGGCGTATCAGTTACGTTTCGATGCTGGAGTCACTCTGCCACATGTGCATACCCAGCGATCCGCACAAGACAGCAACACCCGCATCAATCGCGAACCATGCGATGTGTGCGGCATCTGGTCCGTATGCGTTATAGCCATCCATGAGCACGGCAAACCAGTTGCGATAGAACAGAATCGCAACGATCGTAAAGCCATAGAACTGAGCGTTGGCTTCCGCAAAATCCCTGGTAACAGGCTGTGTGTCCGTGTCGAAACCCTGTTTTCGCATTAGGCTGAATATCCAGCCAAAGAAAACTGCAAGTCCGGTCAGCCAGTTCAGATAGCCCCATAGAGGACTGTCCAGTGCACCTTCGACCGACGTGTAGTACAGAGGTTCGACAATCGTGTGTCCACCGATTACGATCGCGGTAAGAATGAAGAAGGCTCCAAGGATGCGTTGCATCGCTCTCTCCCAAACAAAATTTCTTGAACAAGCAATTATTGAACAAGAAATCAGTTAGCTCAATGCAGTCACGCTGGATGTAGTCAAGTGACGAAAACCGTCGTGCTATGCATGTGTCTGTAGAGGTCGAGCAGCGTCCAATCAATGGGGATGTACTCCATAACCAAGGAGACTGCTTACGGAGTGGATTGAGAAGCGTATGCCTTTGCCTCGCCTCTCAGACAGGTCTCTTGTTGGACTAAGTGGCCTGAATCTGCTCCAGTTCTCGAATCCATACGTTTCTAAACCGCACAGGATCGCCGTGGTCTTGCAATACAAGCGGCCCCTTCGGTCCATGAGGAGTGGCATAGCTCGCCAAGTCGCGATGCTTGGTGGGGCCCTGCATCACTTGCCTCAAATGAATCAACACACCATTGTGAAACACCGTCATGGTTGCCGGACTCTTGAGCTGTCCTCCTTCGTACTGAGGTGTCTCGAAGACCACGTCGAATATGTTCCACTCTCCTGGTGGGGCGCAAGCGTTGACCAGGGGAGGAAATTGCCCATAGATGGCACCAGCCAGTCCATCTGCATAAGTGGGATTGTCATAGCTATCTAGAACCTGAATCTCGTACAGCCCAATTAGAAACACACCGCTATTCCCGCGGCCTTGGCTGTCAGCCTTTATGACTGTGGGTGCACTCCACTCTACATGCAATTGACAAGAGCCGAAGTGCTCCCTCGTTCGTATGTCGCCAGTACCACCGACCACCCGCATCGAATCGCCGTTGCAGAGTTCCCATCCAGCATCGCCGCCACGTACCGACTCCCATGCAGCCAACGATGAACCATCGAACAGTACTACAGCATCACTTGGCGGGTTGCCAGGCTCTTCTTGTGTGGAACCGGATGCTGGGACAATCACAGCAGGAGCGGGCCGGTGCAGGTCGTGTATACGCCAAGTCGTTCCAGGCAGCACAGGAGTGTCCGTATACCCCTTGGGAAGTTCGCGAATTCCATCTGCCATTGAGGTCTCCTCGTATTCAAAGAACCAACATTCTTTACCCGTTCAGTTTACCCAGTCAGTCCGTTAGAACCTCGTGCAAGTCAGTCGGGGGTAAGAAGCACATTGGTTCAATCACTTGGATCGAAGAAACTCCGCACAAACGAGATGCTCAATCGACGACTAGTAACAACAAGAACAAAGGCGGCAGAACCTAGCACGGGTTCTGCCGCCCTCTGAGGTGTCAGGAGAGTCTCTTCTCTACGACGAGACCTCCGACCAACGAAAACTTAGCGTCCGTAGCCCATGATCGCCTTGGTCTCGAGAAACTCCTCAAAACCGTACAGACCCCACTCACGGCCGTTACCGGACTGCTTGTAGCCCCCGAACGGAGCTTTGTTGTTGACGGGTGCACCGTTCAAGTGCACGTTTCCAGTTCGAATTCGACGTGCGATGTTGCGTGCTCGTTCAGGATCGCCGCCCGACACGTATCCCGATAACCCATAGATCGTGTCATTGGCAATTCGAACCGCATCGTCGTCGTCTTCATAGCCGATCAGCGACAGAACAGGACCAAAGATCTCTTCCTGAGCTATGGTCATGTCGTTGGTCACGTTGGAAAACACGGTCGGTCGGACGTAGTATCCGGCGTTCAGTCCATCCGGTCGTCCGAGACCGCCTGTCTCGAGCTTGGCACCCTCTTCGATGCCCTTCTGAATCAAGTTCTGAATGCGCTCGTATTGAACCGCGGAAACAACTGGGCCAATTGTGGTGCCGGGATTGTTCGGATCCCCAACCCTTACGTTCTCGGCAGCCGACTTTGCGATCTGTGCGGCCTCTTCCATTCGGGAAGAAGGCACCAGCATCCTCGTAGGAGCGTTGCACGACTGACCCGAATTGGTGCACATTTGAAACACGTCGCGAGAGATGGTCTCGCCAAAGTCGACATCGTCCAGAATGATGTTGGCCGACTTTCCGCCGAGTTCTTGGGCTACGCGTTTCACAGTTGGAGCCGCGTTTCTGGCGACTTCGATTCCAGCCCGCGTAGATCCCGTGAACGAAACCATGTCTACGTCCGGATGGGACGCGATAGCCACGCCAACCGTCGGTCCGTCTCCGTTGACGAGGTTGAATACACCTGCGGGCACGCCGGCGTCGTCAAGAATTTCCGCGAACAGAACTGCATTGAATGGAGCTACTTCCGACGGCTTCAGCACCATGGTGCATCCCGCCGCGAGCGCTGGTGCCACTTTGCAGGCAATTTGGTTGATCGGCCAATTCCATGGCGTAATGAACCCGCAAACTCCCGCGGGCTCTTTGATTACCCTCGCCGATCCGAAGGACTGTTCGAACTCGTACTCCTTGAGTACGCTGATCGTGGTCATGAAGTGACCGAGACCGGCAGGAGCTTGAGCTGCGTTCGCCAGTCCCATGGGCGCACCCATTTCCTCACTGATCGTAGCTGCAACTTCGGCCATGCGTTTTTGATAACTGCTGACGATGCTTTCCAGCAATTCAACGCGCTCTTCACGCGTAGTTTGAGAGAAGGATTCGAACGCCCCAACAGCGGCTGCTACGGCCTTGTCAACATCTTGTGCCGTCCCCATGGCAACAACGCCGATCGACTGCTCCGATGAAGGATTGACTACGTCGAGCGTTTCGCTGGAGGTCGGTTCCACCCACTCTCCACCGATGTAGAACTTTGTACGATTGCTCACCGATTGATTCTCCTTTAGTGATATTGAAAGAAACCCTATACCGTGAAACCTGAAGTTCGAACTCCAGAAACGCAGTGCATTCAGCGAGAAGCGATGCACATCGTTCCTTCTTTGGCTCGACTTCCGAGCTCCCGGAACGGGACAACCACGGTGCACGGACAGTGCACCTCGACGAAATTTTACTGGCAGCTGTTCTTCTTAGTTGATTGAAGCTCTGTCAGCCTTGTTGTCCTTTTAAGGCGAGTTGATGATCTCCCTTCTGAGCTCGTCGATCACATCCTTGAATTCCTCGTGATTGCTATCGTTGAGCGATGCCAGCGCTTCGTGAGCTTGCAATAGCCACTTCTGCTGACTGGCGATATCGAGGTTTCCACGGAGTAGCTTCTCCGGTTGATCTGGAATTGCCATTGCTACTCCACTAATGCTCTCCAGAACGTCACGCATCCCAAGTTCGATGAACGTGTCATGGTTGTTCGAATTCACGTTCTGAATGTGAAGACGCGTTCCGGCGGAAGAGCAGACTTGTGCCATTTCATGCAAGGTGCCAAGCATTGCGCTGTCCAAGTATTCGCACTGGTCCAGATCGACGATGACGTTCATTCCCCTGGACGCAGCATCGCCGACGGTCACTGACAACGCCTGTCCATGAACCCATGTGACTCGGCCGTAGTACGTCAAGTAGAGTGCACTGTCGTCCTCGATGTATTGAATGCTTGCTACTTGACGTTCCTTCTTCTCCGACTCGACCTTGTCTTGGAAGATCGAAGTTGAGAGATGTTCAAAGTGGTTCTCCCCATCTTGAACATCGACTAGCAACATCGTAACGTCGTCTCGGTCAACCAAATTCATTTCACTGGAGAGCCGATTCAGCAACTCACGCAATGCGCCCCTTCCATAGGAAATGTCTTGCAAGTGGCTCGCAACATCGTCCAACGTGAAGTGCGAATCGCCTCCGAGGTTGAAGAGCCCATCGGTGTAAAGCAACACGCGGTCTCCCGCCTCGAGAACCATCGACTCTTCGCCAAACTCCGCATCGGGATATAAACCTAGCGCAGGACCATCAGGAGAAACTTTCTCGATCTCCCCGCCCGCTCGCAACACGAGCAATTCGGGGTGACCAGCACTAGCCACCGAGAACTTATGGCTGTGTGTGTCGAGAATGCAGAACAGCGCCGTCACAAACATACCGGGTCCAACTACGTCGGATATCAACTCCTGATTGACTCGTTTGAACACCGGAATCGCACTAGGGCTTTGAACGGGTAGTCCGAGAGCTTCACTCGCACTTGCAGTCGGCATTTCCGATCGATAGGCACCGTCCTCCTGCTCGATGATGTCCAAACGGTTCTTGAACAACACCGTCAGCATTGCAGCCGTAACGCCGTGTCCGGTTGAATCGGCGAGAACCAATCCAACATGGCGATCGTCAATGCGAAGCACGTCATACACATCGCCACCAACGTTCTTGCCCGGAATGTACAAGCCACTGAACGTGAAGCCATTCACATTGGGCGGATGGCGGGGAAGCAACGATCGTTGGATAACTTCGGCTTGTTCGAGATCCGACTCCATGAGTTCCGCGTTGCGTTCGAGCGCTAACACCAGCGACCGCAATTGATCCTTGGATTTCTGAAGTTCGGCCGTCCGCTCCTGAACACTCTCTTCGAGATGAAGGGTGTGCTTCTCCACAGTTTCCGACATTGCGTTGAAGTCGCGACCCAGATCGCCAAGTTCGTCTCGGGTTTCAACTTTGATGCGTGAGGAATAGTCTCCCTCGGTCATTCGACGGGTTGCGCGAGCCAGTCTTCGTATGGGAGACAAGGATTTCTGCACGACCGTTGTTGCAACGACGACGGACAGGAACGCGACGATCAGACCGAACACCATAACCGCCACTAGCACTCGACGAATGGGACGAAAGGCCTCGGCTTGGTCGACCTGCATGACCAGTCCCCAATCCCCGTATCCGACGGGTCGAAACGCCGAGAGAACCCTCACGTTCCGATAGTCGACGACATCGGCCACGAATCCTTCCTGCCCGGCAAGTGCGCTTGACATGGCCTCGTCTGCTTCAGCGAAGTCTCGAATCAACAGCATGTCCGCATCGGTTGAAGTGAATAGGTAGTGAACCAAGCCCTCTTCGGTGAGAACGGCGCATCTAACGCTCAACGAGTCGTGACGTGACTTGAAGGAATCGACGAGGCTTTCCAAGCGGGATGCAGCCACTCCCGCATTCGCTACAGCGACTACCTCACCGTCGTTGTCAAGAATAGGGACGCTCATAGTGATTGAGCTCTCTTCCTTGTGGATGTCGGAAAACTCGACGTAGCGGCCTGACCTGCCGTGCTCAAACCAAGCGTTTCCCGTCGCCAACTGACCGACTTCTTCAGGGTTGGTGGAACCTTCGATTACGCCTGATGCGTCGACAATGCGCATCGAAATGTACTCTTGATAGCGGTGTGCATCTGAAATGATCGCCCCGATCCCCTCGCGCAACTCCGCTTCGCTCAGTCGATTGTCATCGCGTTGGTTGATCATGTCGGCAATCACCCCTGTGGAGGTGAGCGCACGGAGAATCTGCTCTTCCGTATTGATGGAATCCAGCAGCATTTCGCGAAGACTGTCGCTGTACAGTTCCAGTTCGTACTGCAGTTCGGCACGAATCGTCGACCGAATGTAGGCATAGTCGATCGCAGTAAGGCACGAAATGGTGAGTACGAGAATGCCTACTACAAGGATCGTCAGCTTGCCGCGGACGGACCAAAAATAGGGAGTATCAGCGCGAGGTCGAGCCGGGGCGACAGACTCCACGTGATGTCCTCATGATGGATTGCAGTTCTGCTCTGACGTGTTGGCAGAATCGCTTGAAACTACTGGTGTTCATTTTACTTTCGTCGTTAAATTTAGACAGCCGTTCGCAGTTAGGTTTCATTCATGCTGCCAACTGAACGGTCGTCGCTACGGAATGTGCGTAAACTCGCACTCTAAGTCAAGCACGCAATTGGGATCGTTCGAGTATGCCGGTACGAAATGAACGTCGGAGCTTTTGGACATGGGGTTACCAGTCCGATGAACCCACTGAAGAACAACGAAACCACGCCGCGCGTCAACTCTCGGAGCGTCTGGCGCATGAAGTAGTGCCGCCGTCCATCCCGGCTATCGATGAGATTCCATTACGAAGCCCTCGTCTCGTAATCCCCAGCGGGCTACGTGACATAGTCACATCACACCATGATGAGCGGATAACGCACACGTATGGCGGGCACGGAACCGAACTTCTAGCAGCAGTGCGGGGAATTTTCCCCAATCCACCCGATGCAGTTGCCCATCCGCGAGACGAGCACGATTTGGAACGAGTACTGGAATGGTGCCATCGAGAGAGTCACTGTGCCATTCCATATGGAGGGGGAACAAGCGTGGTCTGGGGATTGAACGTTCCAGATGAAGCGGAGCGGGCAGTTTCAATCGACCTGGATCACATGAGCGAGATCCTTGAAATCGATCCGGTTTCTCGCGCCGCACGTATTCAGGCCGGCATGCTTGGTCCCGATCTCGAAGCAGCATTGAAGCCTCACGGGCTTTCCTTGCGCCACTATCCACAGAGTTTTCCGTGGTCGACACTGGGAGGCTGGATCGCAACCAGGTCAGGCGGCCACTATGCGACCAATCACACTCACATCGACGATTTCGTGGAGAACATCACGCTCTACACGCCTGCCCGAAAGCTCCAAACACGTCGTTTGCCAGGTAGCGGCGCAGGTCCCAGTCCGGACCGGTTGTTCATTGGTTCGGAAGGAATTCTCGGCGTAATCTCCGAGAGCTGGGTACGAGTACAGAAACGGCCACGCTATCGTGCGACGGCTGCCGTGCGTTTCAACCAGTGGCACGAAGGAACCAACGCTGTACGCGAAATTGTTCAGCTCAAATTGTGGCCAGCAAATTTGCGCATTCTCGATCCCGAGGAGAGCGCTCAGAACGCTGGAGCCAAGGACGAAGAGTCATTGTTGATTATCGGTTTCGAGTCCGCCGACGTGCCCCAACGGCAATTCATGAATGAGGCCCTGCAGGTTGCTCGAGACCACGGAGGACTGGTCAATGAAGACGATGTCGAGGTCGACGATTCGACCGAAAAATCAACCCGTCGAGGTTCGGTGGCTGCATGGCGCAATGCGTTCATAGGAGTCAACGCAGGAGTGCAATTGGGCCTAGGCTTGCTTTCCGATACGTTCGAAACGTCAATAACCTGGGACAAGTGGCCTGCATTTGATCAGACCATCCGAACCAATGTCGGCGATGTCTTGAAGCGTGTACTCGGAGACAGCGCGAGACTGTCCTGCCGGTTCACGCACGTCTATCCCGATGGACCTGCACCCTACTACTCATTCAATGGTCCAGTTCCCATCGGAGGAGAGTTCGATTGCTGGCGACAAATCAAGCAAGCGGCCAACGAAGCGATCATCGATGCTGGCGGGACGATTACGCACCACCACGCAGTTGGACGAATGCACCGAGCAGGCTGGACGCGTCAAATGCCGTCGGGATTCGATCGAGTACTACGGGCCGTGAAGCAAGAATTGGATCCTCGGGGGATCCTCAATCCCGGCGTGTTGATCGATCCGTAGCGAGCCGAACAGAGACACAAGAATCAAGATCGGTTCTCCTCGAGAGCCGATGCGACGAGTCGCCAACTGCCATTCTGTGATCGTTCAGTCTGACAAGATTCATTAAACTTAGCGGCCGTAGCTTTCTCAGACTGGCCTGACATGAAATTTGGCATTTTCTACGAACACCAGCTTCCCCGACCTTGGAGCCACGGCGAAGAACTGAAACTGTTTCAAGACGCTCTCGAACAGGTCGAGGTAGCGGATAGGCTAGGAATCGATTTCGCTTGGGAAGTGGAACATCACTTCCTTGAGGAATACTCCCACTCTTCGGCGCCAGAGGTGTTCCTGGCCGCGTGTTCGCAACGAACCAAGAACATTCGTCTGGGACACGGAATTCGTCAAGTTATTCCCCAGTACAACCACCCCGCACGCACCGCCGAAGTCATTGCCACTCTCGATCTTGTGTCCAACGGGCGCGTCGAGTTTGGAACGGGCGAGTCGTCTGCCGAATTGGAGTTGGGCGGATTCAAAATCCCGGTCAACCGCAAGCGCAAGATTTATCTGGAAGCTACTGAACAGATTGCGAACATGCTGGCAATGGATCCCTATCCAGGCTACAAAGGACAATATTTCGACATGCCGTGCCGCAACATCGTCCCAAAACCCGTTCAAAGGCCACATCCACCGCTTTGGGTCGCTTGCTCGCAACGCGAGACGATTCGAATGGCGGCTCGACTTGGAATCGGTGCGCTCACGTTCGCGTTCGTAGACCCAGCCGAAGCAACGGAATGGGTAGAAGAGTATTACGGGATCATCAAGTCCGAAGCGTGCGTCCCAATTGGTCACGCGATCAATCCCAACATCTGCATGGTTTCGAGCTTTTCTTGTCACCACGACCGTGAATTGGCTGTTCGTCGAGGACTAGACGGGTTCGAGTTCTTTGCATTCGCACTAGGGAGCCTCTACGCATTCGGGGAACACAAACCAGGACGAACCAATCTCTGGGAGCAGTATTGCAAGATGCGCGATGCACAGCGAGCCACCAATCCGGTAGACATCACCAACGCACTGAGTGGAAGCCGAGGCGGAATCGGAACTCCTGATGACTTACGTGAACACCTGCTGAAGTTTGAAGCGTGTGGAGTGGACCAGGTCACTTTCATTCAACAGGCAGGCAACAACAAGCATGAGGACATTTGCGAATCTCTCGAGATCTTCGCCGGTGAGGTCATGGGAGAGTTCAAGGAGCGAGAACCCGCTCGCGAAGAGAAGAAGATGCAGGAACTTCAGCCGTACCTCAAAGCCGCCATGGAACGAAAGATCGCAATGGAAGAGCTTGCCGACGACGAGATCCCGATTTTCATGTCCCTCGGAAGGCGTGTCAGCGAAGACTCGAAAAAGGAGAAGTCCATTTACGAATCTCCCGAGTCGAGAGCTGCCGGTTAGGACTCGTTGTAACTCTACGGTGGATGAGTTCATTCATCGATACATTCAGCTGCGATAGTCCAATCCAGACAGGTCACGACAATTCAGTTTCGTTGAGTGAGACCAGACTCAGATTCATGTAACTTTCTTGCGCTTCAACCCGTCTAATAGGTTATGGCGAGTATTGGTGGTGTTCAGATAGCTCTCGACGTGGTCGAGCTACTGAAGCAAGGCAATCGCAACGCGCAGGAGCAAGTCTTCGAAGCGTTGGCTACACCCGTGTACTCCATGGCGCTTCGCGTCCTGGGCGATGTCCACGAGGCTGAAGATGTCACACAAGACACATTCGTCGACGTCTTCACGAAAGCCCACACGATTCGTCAGCCATCGCAATTTGTTGGTTGGGTGAGAACGCTTGCCGTAAATCGTTGCTTCATGAGACTTCGGTCTCCATGGCACCGGCGTCGCTTAGACATCGAGCCGCCGGAAGGCGAGACACAGGATCCAACAGACGACATCATCGACGTAGAGCAGGCACTTGCCAAGATGGATCCCAAGACTCGACTAGTAGTCTGGCTCTATTGTGTCGAAGGCTACACTCATCAGGAAATAGGAAAGATTCTTCGCAAGAGCACCAGCTACTCCAAAGTCATCATTTCTCGATTGGAGAAGACCGAAAGAGATCCGCAGCAGTCCGATTCCGAGAGGCAGGAGACCTCAGACGCATCGCGAACAGCAATCGCTGGTCAATGGAGCACATTGTTATGTCCGTGAATTCGATCAATCAGTTGGCTTCTGAACTACGAGAGCTTCCGCCAGAGAGTCCTTCTGCGGATCTATTGGATCGAGTGCGCAATCGCATTCAGAGGCGCAACACAATTCATCAGCAAATCATGAGGTTCGGAGCCGTTTCGGGTGTGGCCATTGCGGTGATCGGAACGGTCGTGTTCAACCTCGATTACCTAGATCGGTCAGATCCAGTGATGTCGGTGCAACAAGCAGGGCTAGCTTCCGACTCCGATGCACAGTTGACCCCATTGCAACGGGAATTGTTGCAAAACTATTCGGTATCAACTCTCGCGCAGTCGGCGATCATCGTTCAGATTGCCGATATCGATACTCAATTGGCGGAATTGGGAACGGATGACGCGGACCGACGTGCGGAGTTGCTCAATCAGCGAGAGGGTTTGAAGAACGACTATCGCTTAGTTCGAAACCAGTCCAAGCCAAACACGAAGCCCATCCCCGATGGCTTCATCTAGGAATTCGGAGGTCTTATGAAGAATTGGACAGTCGTTACGCTTGTAGTTAGCGTATTGATTGCGTTTCCCGTTGCGGCCAAGAGCGAGGCGGACGATCCTGCGGTGTCGTTGGGCCAAGAGAACCTGACACTACCGGAACTACGCGCTCTGAATCGGATCGATCTAATCGAGAGATTGACACGAGAGGACCTGATCCGACTTCAAGCAGAACAGGCGAAGTTACTGAATCGAGTTCAAGCCGACCTGAATCAGAGTCAATCCGATATAGAGAAAACGAGCCAAGAACTCCTGGAATCTGCTTATCACCTGTCCAAAGAGGACTTTGATCTGGCAGTCTCTCGCGTTGCGCCGGTTGTCGAAGCTCTTCAGCCTCGGATGGACTTGTTGGAAGCTCGGGTCGCAGACAATTTGGCTTATCACGTGTGGCCGCGTCAAGGATTCATAGGAATTCACTTGGGAGACGTCTCTGACGAGGGCGTGACAATACGCTCAGTGATGGAAGGTGGACCTGCAGAAGAAGCTGGACTGGAAGCAAACGATGTAATTGTCTCAGTCGGCGGTGTTCAACTTAAGGATGTCGACAATCCCGACAGAGTGCTCATTGCGCTGTTGGGGAGTAGCGATCCTGGGACCAGCATTCGGATTGGAGCTGTACGAAGCGGCAAGACTGAAGACTACGAGGTAATCGTTGGTGCCCGCAATGGAACTGTCACAATCACACACGATGCCAACAATCCTGCCACATACGTACTTCGAGGGTCCGACGCGCCATCGGTTGGCATAACAGCCATCCCAAGTACTGATCAATGGATTCTAGACTCAGAAAGTGTGATTCGAGGTACGACGCTGACGCAACAGATTTCTGATTGGCAAAGGAAGCGAGATTCGACTCGCTTGGTGCTTCTCGAATTCGAACGGGACATGGGCCATTACTTCGACATGGAATTTGGAGTGCTCGTTATTGACGCTCCCGAGGGCCGCGCTCTCAAGAAGGGCGATGTGCTGCTACGCATCAACGACAAAGCTGTTCGCTCCATTTCGCATGCCCAACGCTATTTCGAGGCTTCCGATGGCGCAGCGAAGGTTGAGATCAAACGTCGAAACAAAAAGCAGGAGATTGAGCTTGTTTCGAACGACCTGATTGTGCGGGATGTCCTACAACGTTAGAGAGTACGGGAACTTATTGGATGGATGACCTACAACCCAGCAGAACAGGAACGACAACGATGAACGCGAAGAACCTTTTCAGATTAGTGGCGGTACTTGCCTTTGCAAGTTCGATCGCGCTTTCAGCTCAGTCTGAGCAGAATTCCGAAACTCAGGAGACGGCAACAGCAGAAGTAGAAGATGGCACTGAGTCTTTGGATTCAGCTGTTGACGCTCTAACGGAAGTCGAAACGGAGTTGTTTCTAGAGCAGGTCAAGAATCTGTGGAGCGATCTTGCCGAACTGGCCGCTCCGTTGGCAGAAGAAGTTGGACCATTTATTGATTCAGTCGCCGAAACCATTAAAGAAATGGCAGAAGGCGTCGAAATGGTTCGGACGAACAGTGCCGGCATGGTTCTGAGTGCTACGCCCGAGGGTCAACTCACAGTTGTCGGTGTTGTTTCAGATAGTCCCGCACACCAAGCAGGCATAAGGCCTCAGGATGTGATTGTTAGTATCGATGGTGTGGTCATCGAGCAATCGGACGACCCTAGGGAGTCCGCCCGACGATTGATATCCTCCGCAAAACCAGGCGACACAGTACGAATTCGCGTCTCGCGTGACAACTCCCAACAGGATGTGTCAGTGACCGTCAACGGCTATGTTGTGCCTTCGATAGTAGTAAACCCCAACGCTAGTCCTTCTCTCAGCTACGCTGTACGTCAACGTCAGTTACGCGACGCAGCTTTAATGGAGAGGATTCAGCGTCAGAGCTCCCTCAGTCAAGAAGCCCAGTCGCGATGGATGACAAGATTGTTCCGCACAGATGTGTCTCTATCAGAGCGAGTACTGTCCGTAATTGAGGTTGAAGAGGAACTCGGCCACTACTTCGGTGTTGATTTCGGCGTATTGGTAATCGAGGTTCCAGAGGATCACGAGAAATTGAAGCCGGGAGACATCCTGATGCGCGTCGAGGATGAGGCCGTTCGGTCGTACTCACACGCTCAACGCTATTTTGAAGAAGCCAATCACGAGACTCCGACCAAAGTGACGGTTCGTAGAAAAGGCAAGCGTCAAACCGTTGAGCTGGATAAAGGAGAGTGGCTACTTATTCAAGCACACGAGTACCGCTAATTTAACTTGGATGAGCTCGAACGAGTCGATAGTTGGGCCTTCGATCCGTTGTAGTTACGTTCGTCTAACAGGCAGACCAAATCGTTAAGTGAAAGGGGATTTCCTCGGAATGACCTTTTCAAAGTGGCGACATTGTCATAGCTAGTGTCCGTGTCAAGTGAGCAACGAGCACGCTTTCTTCGACGCTTCCGCAAGGTGTCCAATTGCTATCCCAATCCCTCGATTCTGCGAACGGAGCGTCTCGCTTACCGTTAGTGGTGAGGCGGGAATCAGGCCAATACCAGCAAAGCTAACACTTACTTTCTCATTGTTGGCAATCGAAGTCATAAACTCGAATTGCGCAGTCAATTTGCCACTTTAGGGTCTCTGTGAGTCTCGAGTCCTACTTGTCGTTGGTAATGAGCCACCGATGGCTGACGATCTTGATAACTGCGGTGTGATTTCTTGCGTGCGCAACCGGAACTCTCTATCTAGTGCAAGTAGATGTCGACGTTCGAAACCACTTTGGAAAAGACGATCCACACATCATAGCGCTCGAACAGCTTGAAGACTCCTATGCGCTCTCCGACGCTGCGCTGGTTGCTGTTGCACCAAAGAGCGGCACCATTTTCACACGCGAAACTCTCATTGCGATTGAGCAACTAACCGACGAACTCTGGCGAACACCTTATGTAACTCGAGTCGATTCCATCACTAGCTACTCGCACAGCGAAGGATTCGAAGACGAACTGGTCGTCGACCCTCTTGTAGAAGATGCAAGTTCCTTAAAGCGAAGAGGATCTACAGCGAGTCGAGACCATCGCTCTCAATACCGAAGAAATCGCCGGTCGATTCGTTTCCCGGGATGGTCGAGTTGCGGGGTTGATGCTGAGCGTAGCCCTTCCAGACGAGAATCGACAGCAGGCCAAATTGGATGTTACGGATTACCTGGCCAATATGGCTACGAACGCACGACAGGCAAATCCCAACATCGAGTACCACTTGACTGGCGAGTTGATTCTCAATCGAGCCATGCGGGATGCGATCAACGACGGGATGAGCGTCTTGGCCCCCATTGCAGTGGCCACGATGCTCTTGGTGGCTGTTGTGCTGCTACGTTCCCTTTGGGGCACTGTTGCCATCGTCGTGATGTTGGTCACTGTTATTTCATCTGCCACAGGGTTTGTCGGCTGGACCGGAATGCGATTCTTCGGCGAGAGCGGGGCCGCCGTGTTTGTTCTCATGGCTCTCACAGTGGCGCATTCGGTCCACATCATAGAAGGAGTGTTTGCGGGGTTGCGCCAGAACTTCGACCGGAAGGATGCCGCCATATACTCAATCAAAGTCAATATTTGGCCTGTATTCCTTACTTCGCTTACAACTGCCATTGGCTTTCTAAGCCTGAACTTCTCAGGGATGCCGCCCTTTCAAGTCCTAGGCAACATGGTTGCGTTCGGCGCAATGGCTGCGTTCGTGTTCTCCGTGACGCTGTTGCCGGTTTTCCTAGCGATCGTGCCCATTCAAGGACCGAAAGTACGCGAGGCAGGTCTGGACATCTTCGATCGAATCGGTAGGTTCATCGTCTTACACCGTACCACTCTCTTCTGGTCTTCCCTCGTTGTGATCATCGTGGCCGTTGCAGGCCTGCCCAGAATCCAACTCCATGAGAATTGGCTCGAAATTCTCACGGAGAAGTATGAATTCCGGAAGTCCACCGATTTCATCAGTGAAAACTTTCCTGGTGTGGAGACCTACGAATATTCACTCGACTCTGGAACGGAAAGTGGTGTTACGAACGTCGAATATTTGAACAAGGTCGACTCGTTCGCAAATTGGTATCGAGAACAACCAGAAGTTGCCCAAGTCTTTGCGATCTCCGACATCATCAAGCGGTTGAACAAGAATCTCAGCACCGATCTAACAAGACATTTGCTTACTGTCAGTCGTGACTTCAGAGTTGGTCCAGCATCTGCGCCGGTTACTCTGAACTTCGCGCTTCGCGCAAGTGAAGTGTTAAACTCGACGAAGGCAATCGATTGGACAACCTAGAGTCAACGTGAATCCGGAGACCTTTATATCGCTGGTAATGGGTCACAGATGGCTAACTATCCTGCTATCGGTTGTTGGAATGCTGGGCATCGCAACTGGCATCCTATTTCTTGTTGAAGTTGACGTAGACCTTCGAAATCAATTTGGCAAGAACGATCCACACATCGTCGCGCTCAAACAGTTTGACGATACCTACGCAGTATCGGACGCGGCACTTGTTGCTGTCTCGCCCAAGGAAGGGACTATCTTCAATCGCGAAGCGCTAGTCGCGATTGAGACACTTACCGACGAGCTCTGGCGGACCCCCTACGTAACCCGCGTCGATTCCATCACAAACTACTCGCACAGTGAAGGTCTCGAAGATGAACTGATTGTCGACCCTCTTATTGACGATGCTAGTTCGTTGAGTGCCGAAGACCTCGAGCGAATCAAGAGCATTGCGCTAGGTGCGGAGGAAATTGCGGGTCGATTTGTCTCTCTCGATGGGCGAGTAACCAGTCTCATTGTGAGTGCCGCGCTTCCTGAATCTGATAGACAGGAAGCAAAACTGGAAGTCACAGACTACTTGGCAGACATCGTGCAGTCTGCACGGCAGGAGAATCCAAACATCGAGTATCACTTGTCTGGCGAGCTCGTATTGAATCGCGCCATGCGGGATGCGATCAACGATGAAATGAGCATCCTAGCTCCCATCGCCCTGGGAATGATGCTCCTAGTCGCAATAGTACTGCTTCGTTCACTTTGGGGAACAGTTGCCGTCATCGTGATGCTGATCTCAGTCATTTGTGCTGCCATGGGTTTTGCCGGTTGGACGGGAATGTTGTTCTATGGCGAGAGCGGAGCCGCAATCTTCATCTTGATGGCACTCACAGTGGCTCATTCTGTTCACATCATCGAAGGAATGTTTGCCGGGTTACGCCAGAACTTCGAACGGACTGATGCCGCCAAAAATTCGATAAAGGAAAATCTTTGGCCTGTCTTCCTCACCTCTCTGACAACCGCCATCGGCTTTCTCAGCCTGAACTTCTCCGCGATGCCGCCCTTTCAAGTGCTCGGAAATATCGTTGCCTTCGGATCGCTTGCCGCGTTCGTTTTTTCTGTGACTCTGTTGCCTGCCGTTTTGGCGACTCTTCCCATTGGGGTGAGAAAAAAACGAGAATCAGGTAGGGATTTCTTTGATCAAATTGGAAAATTTGTCGTTCTGCACCGTACAGTACTCTTTTGGTCCTCGCTGGTTGTATTTCTGGTTGCTATCGCTGGGATACCTCGTATCCAACTCGAAGAGAATTGGCTCGAACTTCTGACAGAGAGGTACGAATTCCGACAATCCGCAGATTTCATCAGCAAGAACTTCAAGGGGGTGGACAGCTTCGAGTATTCGCTCGACTCAGGGGAGGAAAGCGGAGTCACACATGTTGAGTACCTCCAAAAAGTAGAGTCATTTGCAAATTGGTTCCGGGAACAGCCAGAAGTTACTCACGTCTTTTCGATTACCGACATTATGAAGCGGCTGAACGAGAACCTGAATGCGGACAATCCGGATTTCTACATCTTGCCGACTGATTCAGACCTTGCTGCTCAGTACCTTTTGCTCTACGAGTTCTCTCTCCCTGTTGGGCGCGACCTAAACAACCTGATCAATGTTGAGAGGTCTGCGTCACGAATGACCGTCGTTTTGGAGAGCATTAGTACGAAGGCGAAGGTAGCAGTTGATCGACGTGCTCAAGCTTGGTTAAACGATAACGCACCAGATCTGAGCACCTCGGCGGCCGGAATGGCGATTGTGGGTGCTTATGCGCACCAGCGTAACATTCATGGAATGTTGGTCGGAACGTCCATCGCAATGGGAATTGTGTCGCTGCTGCTACTCGTAGTGTTCCGTAGCTTGAGGTTGGGATTGGTGAGCACTCTTCCGAACTTCATACCCGCAGCGATGGCGTTGGGAATCTGGGGTCACTTCGTATCGGAAGTGGGAGTTGCAGCAGCAGTCGTCACTGCCATCGCATTCGGCATCATCGTTGACGACACGATCCATCTAATGACCAAGTATGTTCGCTCCCGCAAAGAAGGAAAAAAACCATCCGAATCTGTTCAGACAGCAATTCGCACGGTTGGCCGTGCCCTGTTTGTAACGACGCTTGTCTTTGCTCTAGGATTTGTCGTATTTGGAGCGTCCGGCTTAACAGGCAATCAGGCACTCGGAATGCTGGTGGGAATGACAGTAATAATCGCGTTGTTGGTGGACTTCTTATTCTTGCCGCCGTTACTCATGGCTCTCGACGGTACCAAGGAGACAGCACAAGAAATTCGTGAACGACTGAATCAATCCAGTGCCAAGACCCAACAGCTCTGAAACCAGATTCTGCCGAACCAGCTACCTCGCAGGACTGGGCATTGCTCTCTTAACGCTACTCGGGCTTGAATCCCAGTCCGACGCAAGCCCATGGGATCAATTCGAGATCTTTGGAACTCTCTCATTGGAGTCTCGTCTATTTCGCGACGACGGGTTGTACGTCGGTCAGAATTCACATGCAAGTGGATTCTCAGCGGAAGCAACTGCGTACATCGAGGACCAAAGTGGAAGAAGCTTTACGGTTACTCCGTTTCTACGCTACGATTCAGGTGATTCCGATCGTACACGCGTAGACATTCGAGAGGCATACTTGCTCCTCTACGGCAGTATCGGCAACGACGAGTGGGAATTGCGGCTTGGTCTCGACAAGGTCTATTGGGGTGTTGTCGAGTCCCGCTCTCTAGTCGACATTGTCAACCAAATCGACTTCATTGAACACCCCAACGAGAAGACTAGGCTGGGTCAACTCATGGCTCACTTCACTTGGGCCGGAGACTGGGGCTCGTTAGAACTATTCGGCATGACTTGGCATCGCCCTCGCACCCTTCCAGGACGAGGAGGACGTTTCCGTTCGAGCCTTGTTGCAAATCAAGACCTTGTTGAGTACGAATCGTCTTCGGAGGAATGGAACATCGATCTTGCTGGTCGCTATACAACGAGCATTGGACCGCTCGACATTGGATTGAGTCTGTTTGACGGAACAAGTCGAGACCCCACGCTCCAGCCGACAATTAGTGCCTCTGGTCTTGTCTTGGTTCCTTTTTACGAATTGATCCGTCAAGTTGGGATCGATGCGCAGTTGATTGCAGGTTCATTGCTATTGAAATTGGAAGCCATTCACCGAAGCGGCTCACAGAATCGCAGACTCGACCAGTTCCTGCGCTACGAAGAAGAGGACTACGAAGCGTTCATTGCGGGTGGCGAATACTCGTTCAACGGAGTTTGGGAGTCCAATGTTGACCTAACAGTCATTGGCGAGTGGTCTCGCGATGGTCGGGGTGAATGGGCGACCAATGCTTTCGAAAACGATGTTCTCACCGCAATTCGAGTCGGCCTGAATGACGAGCAAAGCACTGAGTTCTTCCTAAGCGTCGTGAATTCTCTCGAGACCAGTGCTCGCATATTCAACAGCGAATTGACACGTAGAATTTCGGATTATTGGTCTTTCTCTGTCGAGGCTTTTGTCTATTCAGACGTCGAGCCGGACGACTTACTGTACGAAGTTCGTCGTGACAGCTTCCTTGCACTAAAGCTAGATTGCAATTTTTGAGTTTCACTCGCGACTTCAAGCTTTTTCCTTTTCAAGTTGACGAAGTCTAAGCGGGTTGCAGACTGAATCTCACCCAGTGAACTGACCACTGCTGTGCTAAAATTGAGTGTTTGCTTACGGTGCCTGCTAAGACGATGATTCAACTGCAAAATAGCCTTCGACATTGCTCGAGAATCGTGCCTTTCGGGTTGTGCATAGCTGTCTTCGCTTGGACTGGAGAGGTCTCCGTAGAAGCGGAAGAAACTGCCGAGCAAGCGGGATATCGGATTGCGCAAGAAGCCCGTGAGAAGCAGAAGGGATTCGGCAATTTCACCGCCGACTTGAAGATGGTGCTACGGAACAAGGAAGGGCGGGAGAGCGAACGCGAAGTCTCACTAAAGGTCCTGGAAATGGATGGAGACGGCGACCGCACATTGTTTGTGTTTGATCGACCTCGCGATGTAAAGGGAACGGCTTTTCTTGTGCATGCCCACATCGACGAGCCAGACGATCAGTGGCTTTTTCTGCCAGCTCTGAATCGCGTCAAGCGCATCAGTTCCTCAAAACAGTCGGGATCCTTTATGGGTAGCGAGTTCTCCTACGAGGACTTGGGGGCAGTTGAGGTCGAGAAATTCACTCATCGTCTCATACGCAATGAGGAATGTGGTGAACTCGACTGCACCGTCTCTGAACGGATTCCAATGGACCCCGACTCTGGTTACTCCCGACAGCTGGTTTGGACAGACACGGACGAACTACGTACAGTTCAGGTCCAATACTTCAATCGAGGCGGCCAGCACCTCAAGACACTAGTTGTCGATGGCTTCAACAAGTACCTTGAACGCTTTTGGCGGCCAACTAATCTCACTATGACCAACCATCTAACCGGAAAGAGCACTTCGTTAAATTGGTCGAACTACCAGTTCGCAACCGACCTTGACGAGAACGACTTCACACAGACTGCTTTGAGGCGTGCACGGTAGGTATGTGCGGGTACAGCAAATCCAACTGCGACTCTACTCTTGATCAAGTTGATTGAATGCAGCAAGACAGGTCATGAAATCTGATGGCAACAACTTCTGACATCACTGAAGACATGCCGGTGAGACCCGAGCACGGCAACACGTTGACGTTGCCAGACGAGCTTGTCTTGATGCTCCTTGATGAGGACTCTGGTTTCTTCCACCAAGTTCCTGGTTGGGACTTGAACTGTGCGATTGCTGGGGCGGCGCTTGCGGAACTGTCTCTCCTCATGCGAATCGACACTGACACTGAGTCGTTGATGCTTCTTGACTCAACCGATACTGGAGACAAGGTTCTAGACCCCATTCTGCAAGAAATTGCAGCTGAAACCACTACGCGAGACGCAAGTTTTTGGATTGAACGGCTCGCTCACCTTGGAGAATCCATCATCGACACTACGTTGGAGCGTCTGGTCGAGAAGAAGATTCTGCAACATCACGACGGAGATTTCTGGACCTTCGTCCGTTCGGGAAACTGGGACGAAGTAGACGGCGGGATGCCTCCCGTATCACAGAGTGCATTCGTTAAGTCTCGAATTGAGCGAGCTGTCTTCTCCGACGAAATCCCAGATCCCCGAGACATTCTTCTCGTATGTCTCGTCAACACCTGCGATGTCTTTCGGTTCATTTACGAACTCGACGACAGAGCTGAAGAGCGCATCAACCACATCTGCCGGTTGGACTTGATCGGTCGATGCATTGCCGAGGCTGTGTCTCAGAATCTTGCTGGACCTTTGCTTCAATACTCACGTTTGACGAAAAAGATTCCCGTAGTTTCAATTGGGAAGTTGCTTACCAATCGCTTCTTGAGTAAGGGCAACATTCCTGCGATGTTCGCTTCAATTGCCGAGGAGTATGGTTCCGTCTTTCGACTGCCGATGTCTCCAGTGATCTTCCTCGCAGGAGCCGAAACGAACCATTGGGTGCAACGTCACGGACGTAGGCATTTGAGGTCTCGGGATTACTTTAGCGACTTCGAGGGGATCTACGGGGCAGCTGGGGTACTGCCGGGTCTTGATGGTGCCGATCACTTTCGAGTGCGCAAGGCGATGTCGCCGGGGTACTCCCGAAATAGACTGGAAGATCAAATCTCGATGCTCTACAGTGAAGCCCGCAAGTACATGGCGGACTGGCGGACTGGCGAGGAATATCAAGCCACTGACTTGTGTAGGGGCATGATTAATGCCCAGATTTCGCGCTTGTTCCTCACGATCAAAGCAGACGATATTTTCAAAGACATTGCCGAGTTCAAGGAGCGTGCACTCTCTACTCATCTGGTTCGTGTACTACCCAAGTTCATGCTGAGAACACCGCGAATGAAGCGCAAGGCAAAGTCCATCGATACGCTTCTGGAGAGAGTTCAAACCTCACACACACCTGCCCAACGTGCAGGCTGTCCACGCGACCTCGCCGACGATTGGTTGAGCTTGCATTTGAGCGACCCCCAACTGGTTCCTGCGACAAACATAAAGTTCTTGTTGCCAGCAGCGTTGTTTGCTAGCGTGTATTTGGGGGACAGCTTCAGCTTCTCGCTCTACGCATTGGCTTCACATCCTGACATCTGCGAGAAAATTCAGCAAGAGGCAGATGCTCTGTTTGACAAAGGAGATCCTCCTGGCACGGCCATCAAAGGAGAGGCCGTCGATGTCACACACCGGTTCATGCTCGAGTGTCATCGGATGTATCCAATAATCCCCGCTGCTTTGCGCGATGTGATGAATCCTTGTGCTGTAGAAGGATTCGATCTGCCTGTGAACTCACGAATCGTCGTCCTTCAGTCAGCGGCTCACTACATGGAAGATGCTTTCCCCGATCCTTTCACATTCGACATCGATCGCCATTTGCCTCCTCGGAACGAGTACCTTGGCCGTGGGTTTGCACCGTATGGCCTCGGAACACATCGATGCCTTGCCAATCGATGGATGGAGCTACAGTTGGTAGCGAACTTGCTCCTAGTTGCGAGACACTTTCGATTAGAGATCCGCCCGGAAAAGTACAAACCGAAGAGCAATCCGTTCCCTTCGATGAAGCCCAGCAAGAAGCTGAAGTTTCTCGTAACCGAACAGATACGGGATCTAGATGGTTGAGTCTTGCTCGACTGTTGGCAAGAGCTTCGGCTGATCGAAACCCCAAATTGCGTTGAGCGATTTCAATACCCTTCGGAAGCATCTCATCGAGACTTCCTCAGTAACCGAACTTGACCCATTCCCTGAGGGTTGGTATTTCTTCGCCAAACGAGAGGAGATTCGGCGTGCTGGGTTGTTCCACAGAACTTGGATGGGAGACAAGGTCGTGGCTTGGTCCGATGACGATGGCAATATCTGCGTGGCCCGTTCGACTTGTCCTCACCTTGGATCCGCACTCAGTCCCGATGTGGGAGGCAGAGTGAAGAACGGCAGGTTGGTCTGCCCGTTCCATGGGTTTGAATACAACACATCGGGGAAGTGTGTCGCGACCCCGTCCGCACCGCCTCCGAAGTCTGCACGTCTCAGCGTCTACGAAGTACGAGAACTCAACGGAATGGTGTTTGCATGGTCAGGTCGAGACGGACGAGATTCTCAGTGGCAACTTCCACCTGATCCCGTTGATGAAGGTGACTGGACTACCCTGCGTGTTCGATCAATTCGCTTCAAGGGTCATCCTCAAGAGACCACTGAAAATGCAGTGGACCTCGCACACCTCTCATCAGTTCATGGCTACACCAAGGTTCAACCAGTGGGAGACATCTTCGAGGATGGCACCTATTTCAGATATTGCTGGAACTTTCGACGTAAGAAGACACTGTTCTGGATGGTGAAGACAACGATTGATGTCTCAGTCACAGCGAATATTCATGGACTGGGCTATTCCTTGGTAGAAATGCGCTTACACAACGTGGGTATGGACGGACGATTGTGGATTCTTGCGACGCCCGAAGATGGCGAGACAATTGAGTTGAAGATCGCTCTTCAACTCCGATCACAGCACCGACCGATACGCTCATTCTGGGGTCTTCGATTTCTTCCAACCAAACTGCGGACCGAGTTGTTAAACCAGATCGTGGTGTCCACCGTGCGTTCAGAAGTGCTGGAAGACATTACTATTTGGGAGAACAAGAGATTCCGCCCTCTTCCTCGACTAACTAGAGACGAAACCGGGATCCTGAAGTACAGACGCTATTGCGAACAGTTCTACGGCGACGACCGAGAGGGTTCTACCTCTGACGTCTCCGTTCAGCGCACACAGACAACGTAGCGTCTTTTGGGTTCACACTTGAACCTGCACGGACTGAGTACATCTCAGAGCTATATGAGACTTGCGTGAGAGTTGCAGTCACTACGGGTCGAGTTTCTCCTCAATTGACATCCACTCGTTCTCAAGATCCTTGATTTTCTGCTGGGTCTTGCTATGACGGCGCATCCAAGTCTCCACTTCGGATCGTTCACCTGTCTTGAAAGTCTCTGGATCGGTCAGTTTGGCCAACAACTCGTTCATCTCGTCGCCAAGCTCCCCAAGTTGCTTCTCAAGCGTACGTCTTCGCGCAACCAAGTCCTTCTGGCTTTGGCGAGTCGCAGCCCTCTCGCGCCGCAACTCTCTTGACGACCTAGTCTTGGTCTTCGATGGTGTTGCCGAGTCGACCGAGACCATGGATTCGTAATCCTCGAGATCTCCATCGAAATGTTCAACTTTTCCCTGATTCACCAGCCAAAATTCGCTGACGCATCGACGCAATAGGTGTTGGTCGTGTGCGACAACAACAACTGCGCCACGATAGGAATCCAGTGCATTGGAGAGGGCTTCGCGCATATCGATGTCGAGGTGGTTCGTCGGCTCGTCGAGAATCAAGACTGCTGGTTTGCTCAATCCAATTTTTGCGAGTACCAATCGCGCTTTCTCTCCGCCGCTGAACTGCTTTACCGGTCGAAATATGTCGTCTCCGCCAAAACCCCATGTGCCCAAGTAGTTGCGCACCCGTTGCTCGCTCATGTCGGCAACTTCACGAATCTGATCTCGAGCGCTTCGGTCGCCGTTCAGAACTTCCAGCTGATGTTGTGCAAAGTAGCCCACGGTAGTGTGCTCGCTGTGTTGCAACGTTCCTGACAGAGGTTCGATCACACCAGCCAGAGCTTTGAGCAAAGTGGACTTCCCCGCGCCGTTCAAACCCAGAATGCCAATGCGGTCACGAGGGTAGATTCGCTCCGTTATGCCAGAAAGAACGGGGTGATCGGCGTAGCCCAACGAGCAGTCGTCTAGGAAGACCATGGGTTCATCAAATCGCGACGGAGCATCAAAAGCAAACTCATACGGCAATTGGGTGCGTAGAACCACCACGTCGGTCATGCGCTCCAGCATTTTGATACGACTCTGCACCTGCCGTGCCTTGGTTGCTTTGGCTCGAAATCGATCGATGAACTTCTGAATTCTCTCGCGTTCCTTTGCCTGTCGCCTGTGCATCGCCTCTTGACGCATGAGAAGTGCTGCCCGTTGACTCTCAAACGAGCTATAGCCGCCTCGATATGTGAAGGCTCGCAGTTGATCGAGATGAATGATCGTATCGACGACTCGGTCGAGAAAATCTCGGTCGTGGGCAATGACGACAACCGTTCCCTCGTGCTTGGCGATCCACTTCTGCAACCATACTGTTGCCTCGAGGTCCAGATGGTTGGTCGGTTCGTCCAGCAACATCAATTCGGCTGGGTTCATCAGCACTTGCGCAAGATTCAAGCGAATTCTCCAGCCTCCTGAGAACTCGCGGTGAGGCTTGTCGAAGTCTTCAGTCGAGAAACCTAATCCCACCAGAATGGACGCAGCTTTGCTTTCGAATTGATAGCCGTCCAAGTCCTCGAACTCTGCGTAGGCGTGAGCTAATTTCTGCCCGTCTTCATCTTGCTGGGCGCGCTGAATGTTGCCTTGGGCACGTCTCAGTTGTGCGTCTCCGTCCATTACAAAATCTAAGGCGGAGCGTTCGGTTGGAGTCACGTCTTGTCGAAGCCACGCTATTCGCCAACTCGCTGGATACAGGATGTCCCCTTCTTCAGGAACAAAACGCCGACGAATCAGTTGAAAGAGAGTGCTCTTCCCTACTCCGTTCTTGCCGACAATTCCTACTTTGTGGCGTGCGTGAACCGTGAACGAGAGGTCTTCGAATAAAGGCGTGTCGCCAAACTTGAAGACGACGTTGGAGAATTGAAGCACGGAGTGCTCGGTATCAGTATGAAGATTTCGGTCCTAGCCGAAGTTGCTGGACTGCAACACCAATGAGAAAGACGAAGGCAATGCCGGCAAGGGTCGGAATTGTCGCCCCGCTGTCCGCACAGTCCTTAGAGCCCTTCAAGAGCGATTCGAGTACTTTGGCAAATGGCCATTCATTTTCGATGAGGTAGTTTGCCCCGGCGATACATTGAACGTCGGTGGCGGGTCCGATGATGAGATAGAGGTGCCGACCGACAAACAAGATTCCTATCACGAAGAAAATAATCGACAACACCGGAAGTATGCCGAGTCTGGAGTCCGTCAGCAAGCTGACGATGCCAACCAATACTCCAAAAAACATGGAATATCTCTGAGTAAGACAAAGCGAACAGGGTTCCAAATTGAAGACATGCTCAAGTGCCAGAGTGAGTGCCAACGCACCACCCCCGCAGAAAACGAGAGCCACCGCCCAAGTGTCGCTGTGCTTGATGTTCAATCCAAATTTCACGGGGGAACTCCTAGTTCTTCATCGGCCTGAGTTGGTCACCGCCATGAGGCAACGAAGCCTGTCTTGCCTTGCATTTCGTGTTGACAATTCTCCATCGTTCTACGTGGTCTTCGAGAACGGGAAAGTAGCTGCGGAAGTCGTTGTGAAACAGGTCGAGGTTCTCTCCTATAGACAGCAACGATTCCGAAAGTTCTTCCTTATTCAACCGCTTCAGAATGCGTCCCATGATTCCCAGCATCACATCAAAGTCTGCGTACTTTGACCAGAGATCTCGAGAAACGGTGTGCGAGAACAAGCCCACAGCAGTGCTGGGAATGTCGTATTTTGCGATGGAACGGTAGCAATAGTCCGTAAACATGCTGAGTTCCCCTTCGCCATACTCGTTCCAGTGAGCGGCTAGTAGGTGATCGGCCACCAAGTCGAGCAACACTGGAGCAACGCGACGGAGGTCGGGTCCAAAACGCCAATAGGTCGAGCGCATTTGTGGCATTCGATTGCTCACGGAATCGACGTGGCGGTGAAGGCGAATGCCTCTCTGCAACTCGGGATCCATGGTCGTTGGAATAGGACCCTTGACGAAGTCTCCGAGAAATGCACCCGCCACCTCTGCTTCGTCGTCGCGAGCGAGCCAGCTGTGCATGAGAAAGTTCATGTATTGAGTTCAATCTTCATGTACGTCTTCATGTACTCGTCCATGGGCTCGGCATAGGCACTTTCGATCACTTCCGCTTGACGAAGCGACTCGCTGCTCATTACCTCAAACTCAACAGTGCGCTCGATGCTCAACGGGTTGTTCAGGTATTGAGCCTGATGCTCGTTGGCGAGTTTGTCGATGAGACGATAGTACGAGAGCCCTTCGCTCTTCATTTTCTCGAGAATCCGTGCCGACGGGGTGTCGGACGGATTCAGAACCTTGGATTTTTGCTGCTTGAAGGCATCCCCATACGCGTTGGATTTGTGATGCTTGTCCAGCAATCGGCAGATGTTTTCTACATCGTCCAGAATTTCCATTGCCCAAGTGCGGATTGGGATCTCCACTCCATCTCGACGCAACATTGTTTCCGGATGTCGGCCTTGAGTAACAACGGTCAGCTGATTGTGTTGGGTCTCATCCCAGATTTCGGGTGAGTCGAGAGGACTGGGGCTGAGCCACGCGTACATCAGTAGAGCATCCAGGAACCGGGCGAGCACACCTTCAATGCCGGTGGGATGGAACGGATTGAGATCCAGACAACGGACTTCCACATAGTCGATCCCGCCTACATTGAGGGCTTCAATGGGACGACGGCCAGTGTGCGGCTTGGGTTTTGGACGAATCGTCCCATACGCTTCGGCTTCGATCTGGATAAGGGATGTAGACAACTGCTTGTAGTCTCCGTTCGCATCCTTCAGTCCGATTTCCTCGTACGGAGGATAGGGTTCCAACAGAGCTGCCAGCATGGATTCTGTATATGCGGGCATGGAGTTGAAGGAGAAGTAGTGCTTGGCCTGAGCAGAACTCTGATAGCCCAACGGCCCCATTCGTAGCGATGTTGCGTAGGGCAGATAAAACGTCTCCTGATCCAGAGCTTCAAGTCCATGATCGGAAGTTGAGATGAACGAACCGCAAACAGCTGGAGAGGCACCAAACAGGTAAATGGGAAGCCAGGCGATTCTCCTGAAATTTCTGATCAGAGCGAAGTAGCCGGTGTTTCGAAATTCAACATTGTCGGTACATCCTCGTAGTCGAGCGAGATCTTTCCACATCGAGTCCGGAACCGAGAAGTTGTAGTGCAAGCCCGAAATCGACTGCATGAAGCGACCGTACCGGTGTGCGAGTCCCATTCGATAAATGGTCTTCACCCGACCAAGGTTGGACTCACCGTGGATGCCCAACGGAATCGAGGATTCACCACGCAACATGCAAGGCATGCTCGCTGGCCACAATCTCTCGTTTTGAAGCACGCCGTAGACAAAGCGATGCAGGTCGTCAAGTTCCTGCAAGCTATGGTCGATGTTCGTGTGGACTCGCGTCACAAATTCAAGCTGGGCTTCCGAGAAATCCGTTGTGATCATGGGGTGAGTCAAGGAAGCGCCGAGCTCGACGGGATGGGTTTTCTCCGACAGGTAGCCGTAGCTGGATATGCGCAGTGCTTCCTTCTCAATTCCATGATTGAGTTTTGTCCAGCCTGCGGAATCGGAGATTCGCCGCAGTGTGTCCAAGAAATCAGTGTTCAATCAACAGCCCATTACAAGTGGTGCAGTCTTGCATGCACCGACAGTCTGGATTACCGCAAGAAAGCTAGTGCGGTCCAGCCTCGACGATGGCTTGCTTAACGTTAAATTGAGAAAAGTTCTCGCGAAACTTCGCTATGAGAGATGCACGAGCCGCATCGTACTTCGCCTTGTCAGACCAAGTGTTGCTTGGGTTCAGAACTATTGGATCGATTCCGTCCACCTGAGTTGGAATCGTGAGATTGAGTTCATTCAAGTGCTCGGTGGGCACTTCGTCCAGTTCTCCTGACCTAGCGGCTTCAATCAATCTCCGGGTGTCGGGGATTGAGAAGCGTCTTCCTTCGCCATAGGAACCGCCGGTCCAGCCAGTGTTCACAAGAAATACTTGGGAGTCGTTGGTTTCGAGGCGTTGCATAAGAAGCTCCGCGTAGGTTCGAGGGCTTCGAGGCAGGAACGCCGCTCCAAAACCTGCTGAGAATGTCGCCGAAAACGGTTCTGTTGATCCAACCTCAGTGGATCCGATCTTGGCGGTGTACCCCGAAAGGAAGTGATATGCGGCCGCTTCCTTAGAGAGCATCGAAATCGGCGGTAACACTCCACTGACGTCGCACGCTAGAAAAATGACGGTTTCCGGTTCTCCAGCGCTATTGCTGAGCACGCATCCCTGGACGTTGCTGCGTGGGTAACAAGCCCGTATGTTCTCGGTTAACGAAGAGTCCCTATAGTCGGGTTCGCGCGTATCTCGATCAATAACGACATTTTCGACGATTGCTCCGAAGCGGATGGCATCGTAGATCACCGGCTCGGTCGCACGACTCAGATTGATGCACTTCGCATAGCAGCCGCCCTCGAAGTTAAACACAGCGCCTTCACCCCAGCCGTGCTCATCATCCCCGATCAACAAACAATCCGGATCGGACGAGAGTGTCGTCTTGCCTGTACCCGACAGTCCGAAGAATAGAGCGACTCTGCCGTCGGCATCGACATTGGCCGAACAGTGCATTGGAAGGATGCCTTCATCCGGAAGCAAGTAGTTGAGCACCGAGAACATTGCCTTCTTCATCTCGCCCGCGTAGCGCATGCCCGCAAGAAGCAACTTGCGATCCGCGAAATTGATGATCACGGCTGCTTCAGACCTAGAACCGTCTCGATCGGGTAGGCAGACGAACTCCGGTGCGCTCAGGATCTGCCAGACAGGCTTGTTTTCCGGATTGAACACCTCGGGCACAACGAAGAGAGTTCGCGCAAACATCTGGTGCCAAGCAAACTGGGTGCGCACATGAACGGGCTGGTAATGGGCAGGATGTGCTCCGACATGCATGACCCCACCATAGCTCTCGCCCTCATCGACGTATGCACTAACACGTGCCCACAGCCGCGTGAACTCAGCTTTGTCAAACGGTTGGTTGACAGTACCCCAATCAATTTTCTCGAACGAACTCGGTTCACGAACGATGAACCTATCGCCCGGCGATCTCCCCGTTCTTTCCCCTGTTTGGACGGCAAGCGAACCGTTCGAGACCAAACTAGCCTCGCCTCGTAGAACGGCGTGTTCAGCCAACACGGCTGCCGAGAGTCCGTCGTATCTTCTGGGTTCTTGAATTGCTTCGATGACCGTGCTCGTTGATTGCCCGGATCTGTTAGGTTGGAATTTTAGCGAGTGAGCGTTGGCTTAGGCGGAATCGGTCCAGCCAGATTGCTTGAGGCGTGCCAAACGGCGGCGGTCCGAACGACTCGGTTTTCGGTTGGGCACTGTCATTCCCGTTCGCGCTGCTCGACGTGCTTCCGCCATCTCCTCTCTACTCGAAACAGACTCGGTCGTCTCTTCGTAGAGTGTTTGAGCTACGGTTGCCGAACCTCTCCTATCAAGCAACCCCTTGACTACTACGATGACCTGATGAGCTGGAAGCGTCACCTCAAGCTGATCTCCAACTTTGACACTCCTGGCGGGCTTGACCCGTTCGCCGTTGACGTGGACTTTCCCGCCGACGACGGCATCCTTTGCTTTGGAACGAGTCTTGAAGAACCGTGCGGCCCATAGCCATTTGTCGATCCGCACTTTTTCGGTGTCTGCGTTCATTGGAGAAGGCTGATGCAATGCCACAATTGAGTTGGACTCATGCTACTGCAAGGTAACAGGTGAAGCATTCCTATACTTAGACGCCCTCCCGCATCAGGTTGTACCGTGCTACCCGAAATCCGCGAATCGAGAGTTGTGGCACACAGCAAGCTCTTTAGCATCGAAGAGGTTGACTTACGCTTTGACAACGGCGAAGAGAGAACGTTTGAGAGACTTCCCAAACGAGGCAGAGAGGGAGTCATCATTTGTGCCGTAAACGCAGAGCGGGAGTGCGTTCTCGTACGCGAGTACCAAGCGGGTACACATCGATATGAGCTCGTGTTACCCAAGGGACGAGTTGATCTCGACGAATCTTTCGAAGATGCAGCCAACCGTGAATTGAAGGAAGAAGCCGGATTTGGTGCCCACCAACTGCGTTACCTGCGCGAAATGACGATCGCGCCCAGCCACATGGGTTACTCCATTCACGCAGTCCTTGCTACCGATCTCTACCCTGAATCGTTGGATGGAGACGAACCGGAGCCGATGGAGGTCTTGACCTGGCCGATGAATCAACTGGACGAGTTGTTCGTTTCGGAACGGCTCACCGAGGCGCGATCCATCGCTACACTGACTCTCGCACGGATCGCTTTGGGATCGTGTGTTACGGAGTAGCCAGCAACTTCGGAGATTGATTCACATCCGTTCAGGAAGCCACTTGATTGAGGAACTACTACGAATAACACAGCTCGCAGGACGTGAAATTCTGAATGTCTACAACACAGACTTCAGTGTTGACTCCAAGCGAGATGATTCGCCCATCACTGAAGCTGATCGTCGGGCTCATCAAGTAATCGTCACGTCGCTTCAAGAACTTGATCCATCCATTCCTGTGCTATCAGAAGAAGCCGAAATCCCCAGTTTTGAAACTCGCTCAAAATGGACTGAGTATTGGCTGATTGACCCTCTTGATGGGACTCGAGACTTTGTAGAGAGACTCGACGAGTTCACAGTGAACATTGCATTGGTTCGTGATAGTGAACCAGTGTTGGGGCTAGTCGGAGCACCCACGTTCAGCACTGTCTACGTCGGCGACGTTGGCGATGGACAGTCCCTAAAGTACTTCTCCAACGGACAAGAACGGATTTGCACCGAGAAATTCTCAATCGACCAAGCGACCTTGGTGGAGAGTCGGCACCACACAGGTCGGCAAAACGAACTGATCGTCCAACACTTGGAATCAATTGGAATGTCGGTTCAACACAAGGCAGTCGGAAGCAGTCTGAAAATGTGCCTGATTGCCGAGGGAAGAGCCGATCTCTATGTTCGATTCGGCCCAACTTCCGAGTGGGATACGGCAGCAGCGCAAGCCGTCTTGAACGCTGCAGGAGGCAGTCTGTGCAACTTGAACGGAGAATCGAAACTCTACAACCAACAAGAGAGCGTTCTCAATGACTCCTTTTACGCCTGTGGCGGTTCACCTGATTTCTGGGCGCAACAAATCCAAACCGCTCTGAAATCTGGAGAGTAAACACATTGCGATTCATCATCTACGGAGCCGGTGGTATCGGGGGTTCGATTGGTGCCAGACTGCACATGGCTGGCTTCGAGGTCGTACTAATTGCGCGAGGCAAACACGGAGAACTCTTGCAATCGAGAGGATTGCGATTCGTCTCTCCCATCCATGACGTAGTGCTTCCGATCCCGTCGATTGATCATCCCTCCCAGTTGGACTATCGAGAGGGAGATATCGTGTTCCTTTGTATGAAAGGACAACACACTGATGGTGCTCTGATGGACTTGCAACCATCAGTGCCCGATACGACGCCCATTGTTTGCTGCCAAAATGGAGTTGCTAACGAACGCCACGCTTTACGACGCTTTCGAAACGTCTACGGAATGTGCGTTCTTGTCCCTGCGGAACACTTGGAACCCGGAGAAGTGGTGAATTTTGCAGAGGAGAGAGCGGGTGCGCTCGATGTGGGTCGTTATCCGGAAGGCATCGACGAGACGGCTAAGAAGACTGCCCAAGCGATTGACACGGCAGGTTTTTCTTCTGTGCCGGATCCAAAAGTGATGCGCCACAAGTACTCGAAGCTGATTAACAATCTCAACAATGCCGTACAGGCGGCGTGCGGATCCGGGTCTCGAGAACTCTCGGCGAAGTTGCGAGAAGAGGCTTTGGCGTGCTATGCGGCAGCCGGAATCGAGTGTGCGACTGCAGACGAAGCGAGATCGAGGAGGATCCACATTCGAGGAGGTTCGGTGCCTGGGTTCGATCGTCACGGCGGCTCGTCGCTACAAAGCCTGATGCGCAACACGGGAAACATCGAAGCAGATTTCCTCAATGGGGAGATCGTTCAGCTGGGACGTCTTCACGGCGTTCCCACACCCGCCAACGAAGTTGTGCAACGAATTGGCAACCTGGCCGCTCGAGTCAACAAACCTGGAGGCTATTGCACGTTGCAAGAACTCGAACAATTGGTCGAAGAAGCCTCTCGCTAAATGCGCTGCTTCATCGGATCATTCCTCCCGCCAGCGATCCAGCAAGAACTTCACTCCCACAAACCCGGTCTTAAGGGCGTGCGATGGACGAAGCACGATCGCTATCACTTAACCTTCGAGTTTCATGCCGATGTGGATCCGGAGTGTGTTCCCGACTTACTGCATCGGGTAGCGGAGCTTCGCAAGTCGTTCCCAGTTACTTGTAAGGCATCGGAGTGGAGTGGTTTTCCTCGACCCAATCGGGCACGCGTGATCATTGCTCGAATCGAAATGGCGAAGCGAATGAAGTCCTTGTTGGGAGTTGACGACTTTCAACCTCATGTCACGGTCGGGTATGCGAGGCAACGTTACGTTCGCGTTCCACCGACGAAACTACAGATAGAGTTTGTTCTCGATGAAGTCTGCTTGGTGGAATCGCTCAATGGGCAGTACAAACTCGTTACCGAGGCCTAGACATCCGGTACCTCTACTCCAAGACTGATGAGCCTGAGAAATACCTTTCAGCTTCTCGAAATGCATCAATTCCAACTGTCTCGCCAATTTGCCTGCCCGCTATGTCGTCGTATGGATGGTGGATTCCGCCCCAGATTCGGGACAACGCACACTGATCAGCGGCGTCTTTGTAGGTTGCCCACTGAAGAATGATCGCTTCGCTCGGCCCGCGTTCAAACTTGAGAAACGTGTCCTTGGGAATCTCAAATCCACTCATACCACCGGGAAAGAACTCGGAACCAGTCAGCAACGCAAGCACTTCAGCTGCGGCTCTTGAATAGGTTGAGTGGCCGGAGACGTATCCAGCAAACGGCGGCGTCACGAATGAGGGTCGCTGATACGGCCACCAGTTTTCCGCGCGAATCCAACCCACTCCAGCAATATCAGCCTTCACATCAGGGACATGATCAGGTCCTCGCCAAGCCTTCACCTTGATCTTGCCGATGTGTTCGCCGGAATCCCCAGCCAAGGAATCGCCTGACTCGATCAGCTCGATGAACCCTTCTGTCAGCTGAATCCCCATCCGGTCGTAGTGGTCAAGTTCGGGATTGGAACTTTGACCTCGATCAGCCATGCCGCGAATGGCCGAAATGGGACGTATGTAGTCGTACCAACCTTTGATGCTCCATGCTGCAATGGCGGCATCGTGCATCGCCCCGCCCAGCGCAAAGTACGCCTTGATGTCCCACTCAAGCGGATTAAGTGGAATGCCTGTATTCCCGAATGATCGGGTCGTTTCGGGGTGATCAGAGACTTCATTCAAAATGACGAACCAGTGTCCGGGCGGGGTCTCTGATTCCGGTCCATCTGCCCAAAATTCTGCCAAGACACGTGTGTAGTCGCCTAGTCGAACTTCCTGCTTGACGTACGGCAACCCGGAGGCGGGGTTGATCTCGTGTCCAAGATTGACCTCAGAAGACAAGGGATCTTCGTAGAAAGACTTGTACTCCTCGAAGGTGGTTGGATATGACTGCAAGTTTCCGATGTTTCCGGGACTAATGTCAATGGAGACTCCATCTGAAGCATCAAGCTGAGCCGACCAGATCGACACTAGTTCAAAACCCCAGCGATACTGTTCGGATCTCATGCTGTCGATGAATGGTGGCACTCCCGGATCGTGATATAGCCAGTACTCGTAACCGTCTCGTTCGTAAGTCGTGAGATCAGCTTCGTGCAATGCAAACGGAACAACCGCACCCCACTCCGCTCCGATAAACGCTGGCTCCGACGTGCTTGGATTGCCGGACTGATCGATGAATTCCACAAGCGAGAGAGGCTGCCAGCGATTGAGGTCGTTAAGATTCGGATTGCCTGGCTTCTCGGGTTGAAGCGCGTCATTGGCGGGACGGTAGAAGACGTTGGCGTAGTCCAAATGCTCGTTCGCACCGTCGTTAAAGCCGAGTCGGATATAGCAATCAGCGATGTGGTTTCCCAGAGCGGCCGCATTGCTACGACTACTACTTTGCTTCAAATTTGCCAAGTCATAGCCAAGATAGTCCATAAGCACATCTGCATCACGCACGATTGCGGCTCGACCCGGAGATCGAGAGAACCTATGGAGTAGCAAGCGATACGCCGCATAGCTGACCGCTTCCTCTTGCCAAGCTTCAATGTCGTCGGGTTCTTCGCCCAACGGATCGAACGCACAGTCGATACCCGCTTTGTTGCGACCCAACAGCCAAGGACTCTCGACTTTGGCGTAGGCCGACCATGCGTCGTACATGGCCGCTGAGATATGGAACAGGTTCCGAGCGTGGACCGGTGGCCGAGCATAGTCGTTGCGGATTGCCTGCAACAAGACATCCATCCACAGCCGAGCAGGGGAAGTCCCTTCCCCGATGGAGGTCACAGGAAGAAAGTTGGCGGTGACCGTAGTGGATGTATCCGGCATGCTGAACTCGGTTAGCGATGCCGTCCTATCGGCGAAATTGCCTCCATTGCTCGATGTCCAGTGACTGAAGCGATAGCCTTGCGGTGCAATTCCACTAGAGAGTCGCACCGACTCACCTAGTTCGTAGCTACCTGAACCGGATCCGTCCACAACGTGGAGTGTCCGAATACCAGATTCGGGTTGCTCGATTCTGACGGTTTGATTGGCACTAACGCCGTACACCGTTGTCGTGGTGCGGTGTCGGTCCGGCCACGTGACCTCAATGGATTCGACCCAGTCGTCGGATCCCAATCCAAAGTGCGCATCGGTTGTGCTCTGTGCGAGGTATCCGGTCCCCAACACGACCTCGTGCATCTGCGAGCCACCTGCCGAAGTTACGACAATTCTTGCTCCTACCGCTAGAGGATTGCCGGGAAGACCTTCGAGTTTGACTACCAGATAGTGATTGCCGTTGTCGCTGTTGTTTCGATAAACGGTCGGGGACTTTCGATTGTTCGCAATAAAGATGTCGATCTTGCCGTCGTCGTTGTAGTCGAAACACAGCACACCTCGGCCCTGCTCATCGTGATCAACGCCCAATTGTTCCGATGACTCTCGAAATGTGCCGCTCGAACTTCCCATATAGAGAACGGAACGATCATCTTCAAACACCGCGGATCCGTTGGTATGGAACAGGTCCAACCAACCGTCGTTGTCGAAGTCGGCAAAACAACTACCCCAACCCCAACCTCCAAATCGAACGTTGGCGACGCTTGTTACATCCTGGAAGTCTCCACTTCCATCGCTGTTTCGGTAGAGCCGATTGCCATCGAATAGATCACCGAATTGCTGTGGGTCGCCCCAGATGCTGGAGACAAACCAATCCAAGTCTCCATCTCGGTCGTAGTCGGCAACAGCTGCACCCATGCCGTTCCTGTCGCTAATCTGATCAGTCGTGATGTCCTCGAAAGTTCTTCCTTCAATGTTCCGAAGAACTTGGCTTGAAGAGAAATCACCCGCCATGAGCAGATCGGGAAATCCGTCCGAATCGATGTCTGCGAAGATGGGCGTGAATGATTGTTCCGACCCCTCCGTTGGCGCAATCGGGAGATGCGGACTTCGATCGCGGAACCGTCCTCGACCGTTGTTCATCCACAAGTACTCCGACAAGGGCTTCTCGGAACGCCATCCGGTTCCCCAATGCGCAAAGGCAAGATCGACATCTCCGTCCACATCAAAATCCGAAGCTGCGACAGACAATGTCGCACGGTTGTGGTATAGACGGGATTGGTCGGTGGACTCCGTGAAGCGTCCGGCACCATCGTTCGTGAACACTTCAACGCCGCCCTGCTGAACGGAAATGAAGTCAACCCATGAATCGCTGTTAAGATCGACAAAGAATCCGCCGAATTCGGCAGAACTTGGGTGAATCCCTCGATTGTCCTTCAGTCGCTTAAACCCGCCTCCAATGTATGAGAACAGACGCCCATTCATTCCTCCGCCGTGCGATACGTACAGTTCAAAATTGCCGTCGTTGTCGATGTCCGCATAGGCAAATCCGCCCGAAAAATCGAAGAGATCGCGTTCGATGGTGTTGGACCGATCAAATTCGAACACTGCCTGGTCCGGTTCGTAGCACAGTCCTAGAGATTCAGAGACTGAGACAAAAAAAGTGTTATTCGAGGAGTCAGCGCAGTGATCCAGTTCTTCTTCCTGCGCCGTAACCCCACCTGCCACGGTGAGACCGGCTAACGTCAGGAATTGAATAAGCGGTGACATGTCGAGGAGATTGCGCACTGAGAGATTCGAGCGAATGGAGCGAGTTACACGAACACGACACTACTTGTCGCTATCGTGTGTAAAGAAGTGAATCTACATCGGATGCCACAGCATGCAACGAATCTCGCCGAATTCGCGTGGAAGCTTGTTCCAACTCGATCCTCCATCGGAACTACGGAACATTTGTCCCAAATTGGTGCAGGCATAGACCAAGTCGGGGTCGGCAGAGTTCGTTGCGATCGACCACACCGTGGAGTTGGTCGTAGCGGGCAGCTTCGCTCCTTCCCAAGTCTCTCCCCAATCGTCGCTCTTGAGCAGCCGTCCCTTGGAACCAGGAGGACCATTTCCATTGCCTAGAAATACTGTGCCATCGAGACTGCTCTTGAGTTCAATGCCTCGAGTGTATTGCCACGGAGAATCGAGTTCATGCCAATGCCAGGACTCGCCTTCATCTTCCGAGGAGTACAGTCCAAGTGCTGTAGCGGCCAAGAGTCTTCGATTCGAATCTTGCTCGAATACGACGAGATCATGAATGTCTGGAAATTCAAAACCGTTGTCCAGCTTCCGCCAGCTCTCACCATGATCTCGACTCACATGGACCGCATCAATTTCGACAGACACCCAGTAGGTGCCTTCGTCGATGGGATCGAACCGAATGCGAGTCACCCGCGGCTTGCCGATTAGGCACTCCTCAGCAATGAGTGTCGGTAGCTCGGCCCACGTTAGTCCACCATCGTCAGTCTTGTACAAGGCTCCCGGATGGGTACCAGCAAGAAGAATCTGAGGATCATGCGGAGACTGTGCCAGTGCCCAAACTCGTTTGCCATCCGCAGGTGACCGGATATGAGTTGCGGACCCATCTTCGGATTGGCGAAGAATGCCCATGTCAGTGCCTGCCCAAAGTACACCGGGTTCGGCTGGGTGCCAGGAGAGTGTCCATGCGCGGCACTCCATATTCAGTCCCCGAAATGCCGGTTGCCAACTCTCGCCACAGTCTGCACTGCTCCAAACTCCCCATCCGATGGTTCCTGCATGCACGACGGATTTCATGGTCAGCTCCGAATTATTCTCGGGTGTCGTTGTCTGAGTAGTGCACCTGATTCCTTCCTCTGCGCTAGCAATTGCAACGCTGATCCGCGATTGGGGAAACAAGACACCCTACACAGCTAGTTCATCAATACTAGCCGAGATTTGGTTGTTACAATTTGCGCGTTTTTTGGCAGTCGCCAAAGTCTCCACGGCCAGGTAGCTCAGTCGGTAGAGCAGTGGACTGAAAATCCTCGTGTCGGCAGTTCAATTCTGCCCCTGGCCACCACTTCATTGACCATATCTTATGCGGCTCTCGAAGTAGCCGAAAACCCTTTCTATTTGAGAATCGCACGATAGGTCTGTGCGATGAACTAGTAACCTATTCTGTTGCCTAGAAAGCCTCACGAGATGGCTTCCCAAAACATAACGTGAAATCTCATCCCATTCGAATCTGCTCCTTGAGTGCGAGCAGTTCCCATTCCAGCGTCCCACCAAAGCCTGACACCAAAATGCTGCAGAGCGCTCATGTCGTCTGCCAATTGAACTTCAATCTAATTTCACCATGACCGAGACTACTGCGGAAAGCCGACCCATCGACAACGAACTGTTGCGTGGAGCTCTTGAGCCACAACGACGTCTATTGCTCGACATCGGAAAACGAAATCCGATGACCAACTGCCCTATTCGGGCAAACAGGAGAAATCTGCTTCGCATCGTCAAAGAGCTGTCTGATGAGATTTATCGGATCCTGCACGTCGAGGGAAAGAAGTTCACTTTCTTGCCGAGCGCAAACCCCGCCGATGAGCAACCAACCGATGAATTAGATACCTTCGTCCCCGACGAACTTGCAGCCAGTGTCAACGCCGCTCACGTGGACACAAAATTTCAAACCGAACTCACACCTGCCGCTCTTCATCAGAAGTTGCTGTTCTTGTACCGAGAGTCTCGAAGCATTGAGGAGGAACAAGGTGTCAGCGTGCTGTTTCTGGCACTTGGATTCTTAAGTTACTACGAGTCCGAGACTTCGGACATTGAACGCTTTGCCCCGTTGATCTTGGTCCCAGTCGAGCTGTCTCGCGACTCTCGACGAGGCGTTTTCAGATTGAGTAAGCGGGACACTGGTCTCGAGTCCAACAAGTCAATGGCCATGATGCTGCTGGAAGACCACCAGCTCGTGCTTCCCGAACTTCCCGAGGGTGATTCCTGGAAACCTACGGAGTATTACGCGCAAGTCAAAGACGTGATTTCGTCAAAACCACGATGGACCGTACAGAACGATCTCATGTCGCTGAGCTTCTTCTCTTTTGCGAAGTTCCTCATGTATCGCGACTTGGAGATAAAGAACTTTGAATCCGACAATGGAAGCCACGCAGGAGCGGAGCTCGTCGAGAACCTGCTAACTGGAAGCCAATCGAGTGCGCAGGAGTCGATGGTCTCAATTACGGCACCCGAGCGTCTGCAAAAACTCGATGACAAGTTCAGCAACCCGAAGGATCTGGGACACATATTGGATGCCGACTCTTCCCAAGCTTCAGTCATAGCTGCGGCTACCGAAGGCAAGGATGTCGTTGTCCAAGGACCGCCAGGCACCGGCAAGTCACAAACCATCGCCAACATCATTGCAACTGCAGTGAGTCAAGGCAAGCGGGTTCTCTTCATTGCCGAGAAGCGAGCGGCATTGGATGTCGTTATGAAGCGCCTTGTGCAGTGTGGACTGGGACCACTGTGCCTCGAACTGCACTCGCACAAGGCGAATCGAGCTCAAGTCTATGCAAGCCTTAAGGAAACCTGGGACTTGGATCGACCGGTGGAGGTTGTGCAAGAGGCATACGACAGGTTGCAGCAGTTGCGAGACCAGTTGAATCGCTTGTCGGAACTTGTGCACACGCGCGACTCCACCACCGGCAACACTGCTTTTCGGTTGATGGGACGAATATCACAGCTGACTGGCCGCGGCACACCCATTCCTGACTTTGATGTGGATGCAATCGACTCATGGACGGTCGAGGAGTTCAACGAACGTCGAAACTTAGTTGGACGCTATGCCGACGCGACCACCAGACATGGCAGTGAGAACGAACATGTCTGGAGGGGAGTGAACAACCGGCTCTCTCCCATTGACAAGCAACGCCTGCAGGAATCCTTGGCGCAAGCGCAACAGCAATTCGCCGAACTGGACGCAGTTTTCGGTGCAAGTGCACGAGCCGTAAGCCTTGACTGGGCTTTGACTGAGCAACATGTAGAGGGTCTCAAGCAACAACTGAACGCTGTCCTCGAAATGCCGCCCCTAGTACCCAATTTACTTGGCAAAGAAGGGGTTGCAGAACACTGGCATTCTCTACTTGCGCTCTGTGATTTGCTGAAACGCGTTCAAAGTGCGGAAACAGAGCTTGAACCAACCGTCAGTCAAAAAGCATTCGAGATGGATTGGGAGATTCATCTCAATACGATGACCAGAGAAGGGTCGAGCTTCTTTCGATTTCTCAATGGTCCATATCGAAGCGCAATTCGCGACCTGAAGTCCATATCAAAAGTAAAGCTCGATTCAAGCGTCCCAAAACGCACGGAGCTTGTTGAGAAACTGCATCACATCAGGGAGTTACGTCGCGACATCGCCGACCAGGAGAGTTTAGGTCGAGAGTGCTTCGAAATCGAATGGAAAGGATCGAGCACTGATTGTGTGAACCATCATGCCGCCTTGTCATGGGTAGATAGTCAAGTCCAGCAGCTTGAGTCGGTAGACGTGGTTGCTCGGCAAGTCGCAGCTCTCGACGAATCTGTGGACCTGAAAGAACAAGAACGTCAGTTGTCCAGACGATTCGATGATTGGCAAGACACTTGGAGGACATTGGTCGATTTAACGGGGCTCGACCGCCAAACTGCGTTTGGTAGCGACAACTTGGCGAATGTGGAAATCCGCGAAGTGGCTTCAAGACTTCAGAGTTGGTCCGAACGACCCGATCTGCTTGCCGGCTATCACGAACTCTTGAGCTCGGGAGAGCTATTGAGCGGAAACGGTCTCGAGGAAGTTCGCAAACAGATCAGTAATGGCGGACTTCGCTATGACACTGCCGTGGACACTGTGACTCTCTTGCGGTCTGAGCGAGTCTTGAAGAACATCCTTTCAAAGCATCCCGAGCTCCAAGAACTGAACGAGGTCAACCGAACCGACCTAGTAGAAGAGTTCAAGTCGCACGACGAATCACTGCGGATTCTGGCTGCCCGTGAAGTGAGCTTGAAGCACTACCAGAACATCCCACGCGGGACCGCAGGAATGGTCGGAATAGTTCGCGGTGAGATTGCCAAGAAACGACGACACATGCCTGTCCGCAAACTTCTCGATACAGCTGGCGAAGTCGTAGCTGCATTGAAGCCTGTGTTCCTGATGAGTCCACTGTCCGTTGCCCAGTATTTGAAGCCCAACGGAATGAAGTTTGACTTGCTCCTGATCGATGAAGCCAGTCAGGTCAAACCCGCAGAAGCACTGGGGGCTGTCTTGCGGGCGAAGCAAATCGTCGTCGTGGGTGATCAAAAGCAAATGCCACCCACCTCTTTCTTTGATCGTCAAATTGGCGGTGACACCGACGATGAAATCGACGATGGAGAAGAAGAGAGCCAGACCTCAACAGAAGAGCAGCTAGCTCAACAATCGTCCGAAATGGAGAGCATTCTCGCTCTGTGCGACGCCAGGTTCGGCAACAGAGCGATGCTCAGTTGGCACTATCGCTCAGAACATCCATCCCTGATTGAGGTCTCGAACCACGAGTTCTACTCCGGCAAGCTTGCATACCCACCATCCCCAGAATTCGGGACCACAACAAGCGGCATGGGCTTCTTCCATGTAGAAGATGGTGTCTACGACCGAGGAAAGCGCCGGCACAACGAAATTGAGGCGGCTGCAGTCTGCGATCAAGTGCTGCAGCATGTGCGCAACCATCCCGATTGGTCACTGGGAATCGTTGCGCTCTCCGTAGCACAAAAGAACCTGATCCAGACGCGAATGGAAGAACGCTGTCGGGAGTATCCGGAACTAGAAGCGTTCTGCGACGAAGGTCGAGAAGATGCGTTCTTCGTTAAGAACTTGGAGAACGTGCAAGGCGACGAGCGCGACGTGATATTCGTTTCCATCGGATACGGCAAAGACGAATCCGGCTATTTCGGTCAGGGCTTCGGACCCGTGTCGCAACAGGGCGGCGAACGCCGACTCAACGTGCTGTTCACCCGTTCACGCAAGCGATGCGTTGTATTCGCCTCCATTACGCACGACGACATTCGCACCGATACATCCAAGTACGACGGTCCACGAGTACTCAAGCGATTCATGAAGTATGCAGCCACGGGAGAACTGGACATCGCCATGGAGACGGGAGAGGACATGGATAGTCCTTTCGAAGCGGATGTGAAGTCAGTTCTTGAGGACTACAACCACATCGTTCACCCTCAGGTAGGTGCATCCGGATTCAAGATCGACTTGGCAGTAGTCGATCCTGACAACCCGCAACACTACATGCTGGCGATAGAGTGCGACGGAGCCCGCTACCACTCTTCAAGTTGGGCGAGGGAAAGAGATCGTCTACGACAGCAGGTGCTCGAAGGAAAGGGATGGAGATTCCATCGAATTTGGAGTACGGACTGGTTCTACAACCGAGCGACTGAGGTTCAGAAGTTGTTGAGAGCAGTCGAGGAAGCGCACGAGTATTACAAGTCGCAACAGTCGTCCCATTCTCGATCGGCAAACAGCGAATCGATCCCAAACTACGAGCAAACCGAAGTAAGTCCACCAAACGAAGCCAACAAGAAAACATCTTCCGAGGGTTCGTCCAGCAACTTCCTGCGCACGACACCCGAAGACTTGGTCGAGCGAGTTGCCGACAACAAGCAAGAGGCAGATGGGTCGGTCCCCTATGTTGAACCGGGAATTCAACCTGATGAGAAATCCTTACTTATAGAGATTCACGAGATTGAACCGGCATCGCTTGCCCCTTCCGTTGAACACGTAGTCAAGATTGAAGGCCCGGTTCATTCCGACATCATTGTTCGTCGTATTGCCTTGGCGTGGAACAAGACTCGGATCGGTGCACGCATACGAGACACGCTCGAAACCTCCATCAATGCAGCTCTGCTACAAGGCAAGATTAGCCATGCGAAAGAGGAAGGAGACAACTTCTTCAAATTGCCTGATAGCGAAGAACCTGTCGAGGTACGGGACCGTTCCAACGTCCAAATCGGTGCAGTTAGGAATCCCCAGTTCATCCCGAGGTCCGAGATCCGGAACGTGATTCTGACCGCAGTTCAAGAGAACATGTCTCTTTCGGTTACTGAATGTGTCCGCGAAGCTCAGAGAACGCTCGGTACGACGACGGGGCGCGAGAAAATGACGGAAAGGATCGACGAGGAAGCGAACGAGCTCGCTAGCGAAGGTCTGCTCAGGCGGTCCGAGGATGTGCTGAGTCAGGTGAGCTAGTCGTCAGCCCAGTTCCACATTGCGGAACTCCTCAACACACGACTTCGCTCCGCCATCCCGAGTCAATTGATATAGAAGATCGGAGCTCCGGAGGCCACTGGCTGTCCGCTTTCCACCGGTATGTTCACGATCGTACCGATACGCTCCGACTTGATCTCGTTCATCATTTTCATGCTCTCGACAATGCAGAGAACATCGCCGATTTCAACTCGTTGGCCCTGTTCCACGAACGGAGGCATTCCCGGTGCTGGAGAACGATAGAACGTACCTGCCATCGGAGAGTTGATTGCAATCGCATTGGAGGGAACATTGCTCGATGAGGCAGCCGCTTCATTTACTGTTGATGTGGGAGCCGGTATCACTCTGACTTCCTCGATTTCTTCAGAAGCCTTGGCAGCAACTACGCGTATGAGAGTGTCGCCTTTGCGGATTTCAAGCTCCGCAATCCCCTCCGATTTGACGAGTTCGATGACTTCCTTTATTTCGTCGAGTTTCATGCGCCTTCGGTCGCTCCATTTCTCTCAAGGTACTGAACAGCCGCATCCAATGCCAAGGTGTAGCTCTGAGATCCAAACCCGGCAATCACTCCAACCGCTCCGCTCGCAAGGAAAGAGCGATGTCGAAACCGCTCCCGGGAATGGACATTCGAGAGATGCAATTCGATGTAAGGAATCCCTAGTGCGGCCAATGCATCCCGAATGGCAACGCTGGTGTGTGTATAAGCGGCCGCATTGATCAATATGAACCCAACCGAACCGGCTGCTTGCTGGATTCGATCAACGATCTCCCCTTCAGAATTCGACTGGAATGCATGAAGTTCGAATCCTTGTGCCTCTGCGTTAGTACGCAATTCCCTCACAATCTCATCTAGCGTCTCCGAGCCATAGATCTCTGGTTCCCTGGAGCCGAGCAGATTCAGATTGGGTCCGTTCACCACAAGAATGGATCGTTGCGTGTCGGGGTGTGTTGAGCTCGAATCCATGGCTTAGCAGCTAGATCACAGCGTCGGCTTATTCTATTGACACCTTACTAGGCTCAACACGCCAAGTTTGCCGCCTTGATTCAGTCCATGAAACCGATGCTAGTGGGCAAGCTGATGGCTACAGTTTCCATTCTTGTAGCGATTGTGGCTTGCGTTTTGATCGTACAGCTGCAGCCAAGAACACCTTTCTCCATTGAGGAAGCGTGGATCCGACCCCCGCTCCCATCAAGCAACAATTCTGCCGCCTATTGCACTTTTGTCAATCGAACATCCCGAGACTTAATCCTCGCTTCGGCTCGCTCAAACACCATCGGGAGAATCGAATTCCACGAGTCGGTGTACGAGAACGAACTGCATCGAATGGTGCACTTCGAGGTGTTGACCGTTCCAGCTAGGAACACACTGGCTCTCAGTCCGGGCGGTCTGCACTTGATGTTGTTTCGACTTAGGGATGCAACCGATGGAATCCACCACATCGAGTTCACAACCAGCACCGGAGAATCGTTTGGAGCGGAGTTCGTCATTGAAGATCGGGGCAAATAGACGATCCAATAGCGGCACCGCTTTCACTCTTTATCATATGGAGCCGCCAACCCCGCCCGCAAGGTGCATTCAATCGGAAGCTCTCATGGACCAAACCCTAATCCCACCCATTCTCGGTGTCGTCGGCTTGATTGCCGCGGCTGTGGTCTATTTGCTGGTCAAACGCTATCCGGACGGCGAGGAAAAGGTTAAGGAAATAGCAGAACAGATCCATCGAGGCGCGATGGTGTTCATGCGAAGGGAATACACCGTGCTCGCCATCTTTGCGGCCGTGCTGTTCGTGCTGCTCCTGCTCGAGTCCGAGCACCTGGGATGGAAAACGGCTTTGGCATTCGTCGTCGGTGCATTTGCCTCCGCAGGTGCAGGATGGATCGGCATGTACACCGCAACCAAGGCAAATGTGCGAACCACCACCGCCGCCCAGGACAAGGGGCCGGCAGCTGCATTGTCTGCAGCATTCTTCGGCGGCTCCATCATGGGTTTGGCCGTCGCTTCTCTGGGACTCCTGGGATTGGGAGTCGTCTATTACCTCTTTGGTGGGGACCCTGAGACCGCTCACCACATTCATGGATTCGGAATGGGTGCATCAACCGTAGCGCTTTTCTCGCGTGTGGGCGGCGGAATCTATACCAAGAGTGCAGACGTCGGTGCCGACCTGGTTGGCAAGACCGAGGAGAACATTCCTGAAGACGACCCGCGAAATCCGGGCGTCATCGCGGACAACGTAGGCGATAACGTAGGCGACATCGCAGGAATGGGTTCCGACATCTTTGAGTCGTACTGTGGATCAATGATTGCCAGCATCGCCATTGCATCAACGCTAGAACTGGCAGCAGTTGGGGAACTCTTTGCTGAAGGAGTACAGGCCGACGAGGGAATACTGATGTTTCTGCCACTGGCCCTTGCATCGATCGGTCTCATCTGTTCGATTCTCGGGATCATGCTCGTTCGAACCCAGTCCAACCGGAATCCTGCTCTAGCACTTCGGCTTGGAATGACAATCACACCCGTTCTGTTCATCATTGCGGCTTATTTCCTAGTCACTAATGTCTCCGGTCTATCCATCAACATTTGGCTATGCGTACTAGCGGGAGCGATCGGAGGAATCATCATCGGGCTAACGACCGAGTACTACACCTCGGGTCCGCCGATTCAGCGAATTGCCGCCCAAGGGAAGACAGGGCCTGCAACGGTTCTGATTACCGGTCTGGCGACCGGAATGCAGTCGGTGCTCATACCTATTCTGAGCATCTGCGCCATCATTTTCGTGTCAACGATGCTCGCCGATCTATATGGCGTAGCCATTGCCGCGGTTGGATTGCTGGCGACTGTCGGCATGACCATGGCGGTGGATGCATACGGCCCGGTCGCAGACAACGCGGGCGGTATCGCTGAGATGGGAGGTCTGGGAGAAGATGTTCGAAAGATCACCGACTCATTGGATGAACTTGGCAATACCACGGCTGCGATGGGTAAAGGCTTTGCGATCGGAGCTGCAGCTCTTGCTGCTCTTGCGATCATTGCCGCGTTTGTCGAAGCGGTCAAGCACGCAACCGATAGCGAGTTCGTACTACATATTGGAGACCCGTACGTGTTGATAGGGCTCTTCATCGGAGGCCTGACCGCATTTCTAATTGCTTCGATCACTATGGATGCAGTGGGAACCGCGGCCGAAAAAATGATTGAGGAAATACGTCGTCAATTTAGGGAAATCGCCGGTTTGCGGGAAGGCACTGCTAAACCGGACAACGACAAGTGCATTCAAATCGCGACCAATGCGGCACTTACTCGAATGGTTCTACCCGGAGCAATTGCCGTTTTCTTGCCCCCGCTGATTGGGTTCACATTGGGTGCAAAAGCACTTGGCGGCCTATTAGGTGGAGGCTTGGTGGGATGCGTCTTGCTAGCTCTTACGATGGCGAATGCCGGTGGAGCGTGGGACAATGCGAAGAAACACGTAGAGAAGGGTGCCCTTGGCGAAGGACATCTCAAAGGCTCCGACACTCACGCCGCAACGGTCGTTGGCGATACGGTAGGAGATCCCTTCAAGGACACCTCCGGTCCGAGCATGAACATTCTGATCAATGTGATGGCAATCGTCAGCCTAGTGATCGCGCCGATAGTTCAACTGCAACCGTTTTGGCTACAACCGTAGACAAACCAATCACAATCAGCTGTTGCGAGTACGAATACTCGACTAAACGAACAGTCGATTGTCGGCCTATTGATCATTCCAGCCTTGCCGACTTGTTTCTCTCGAAGAATCTACAGCGAGTCGAAGAGTTCGAGTCGCTTCGGCACTCTTGAGTTGGTCAGATTGGATCGTTATGCGACAAGCACTTGGAAAAGACTCCGTGATAATTCGCTAGATCGAACAGTCGCAAATCTGTCTTCGGATCTAACCAATGATCGAGCCAGTTCCCGTGTGCGATCAATCCGGCTTCAGTAGATGCCCGGTATCAGGGCCCGGCGCTGCACCGGATAGTCGCTGAATGTCTCCAGATACCAACGATGGTTGCTCCGAGCCCTCGGAGCAAGATTGGCAATGGTGAACAATAGAAAAGCAAGGCCGCACATCGACCAGGTCGCGACCGCCCAGCCCAGCCATTCGAGGATTTCCCCGAGATAGTTGGGGCACGAGACGAACCGGAAGCTGCCACCTTGTGGTATCGCATATTCAGTCCCGCCGTCCTGGCGCAATCGCATAAGGGTGTTGTCGGCGTGGAGATTGAGCGCAAGCCCGAATACGAAGATTCCGATCCCGATCAGGAATCGGGGGTCGGTCAACCAATCATTCGGGTACTCGCCGAACTGCGATACGAAGCGGGCGTTGAGGTAGGCGTTGATCACATTGAAGAAAGACCCGGTTGCAATCACCAGCAGGGGTGTCTTTCGGTCGCCGGTCCGGACGCGAAAGGGATAGACGAACGTCCGGTTCAGATAGTGGACCTGCCACATGACCAGAAACAGCAACGGCACAAGCTGGAACCTTTGGTCGCCGTCAAGAAAGACAACTAGGAAGACCAGAGGCGCTGGTAGTTCCATGATGATCCACCCTAGCTTAGCGGAAATGTGGGGTCCCCAGCCTGTACCGTCGTAGTGCCGCCCGTAGGGTGCGGTTCTGCGAAGCAGATATGGGAACACGAGGACTGCTGTCACGAGGACAATCCATACCAGCATCCGTGTAGCCCTTCCTCCGTCATTTCACTCCCCGTTGCCCAGCATGCCTTTTTCGTCGAACCAACGATATGTGTCAACGACCGATTCTTCGAGAGGACGCGGATGAAACCCGAGTTCCGCCCGCGCCTTGGCGTTGGATATTCGCCGATTGTTGTGTGCGATGAAATGAACGGCCGCTGGCGTGTATAGCGGCCTGCGACCGCGAGATCGATCCAAGAAAACCTGGCAGGGCGCCCAAGAGCGGGCGACCCAAATCGGGAATTCGAGACGAGGGGCAGCAACTCCAGTAACCTGCTGGGCAATCTTGGCCACTTCGCCCATGCTGTGCCAGCGGCCCGAGACCAGATAGTTCTCGCCACACCTAGCTTCTGTCTCAGCGGCCATCGTGGCCGCCACGACATCCCGCACGTCGACCCAATCGAAGCCCCCAGCAACTAACGCGGGAACCCGCCTATGGTATAGGTCGAGAAATGCCTGCCCCATATGGGACGGCCTCCAATCGTAGGGTCCGATCACACCGGTTGGATTTAGGATCACGGCATCGAGGCCCTGGTCGATCCCGCGTCGGACTTCCGCTTCGCCGGCGGCTTTCGAAAGATCGTACGGTCCGTAGGGAGGGCCAGCCACGAGCCCGCGGGTCTCGTCGAGAACCTCGTCCAAGGGTCGTTGATCATACGCGTGGATCGAGGAGATGTGAACCAAACGCCGTACGCCACATTCAAGGGCCGCCTCCACGACGTTGCGCGTGCCTACGACATTCGTGCGTTCGAACTCCTGGGCTCGGACAGCTTCGATCGAGACCAGCGCGGCCAGATGAAATACCACCTTTGCGTCCTTGAAGGCTGCGATTAGTGATTGCTTGTCCAGGATGTCGCCCTTGACCCATTCGACATCCAGATCCACCGCTGTCCCTCGCTGCTGGTGATCTATCGCGCGGATCTGACATGGACCGTACCTTTCACACATGACCCGGGCGAGAACCCCGCCGATGTGCCCGCTTGCTCCCGTGATCACCCGTACGTTGTCAGGAGGTCTATTGCCAGGTGATTTCATTTCGAAAGGGTTTATTCCTGATCGTAGCCCGAGCCGCCTGCTCCCATGACTCTGAAGACCGAACGCTAAACTTGGGTCAGACCATAGTGAAGGCTGGATGAGAGGGCTTGACGAACTCTGGTTCGAATTTCGTGCCGTTGCTCAAGGAACTTGAGCTTGAGTTTGTTGCTGGGCGAATGTGATGGCAACAGATCCAAAGGAATCCAATCATAGCGGCAGGCTACCTCCATCCTGAAGTAACGAAATAGGATCAGCACCGTCTAGCGAATACATTGAGCTCAACACGCCATACGCCCTGTCGACACCCTCGAAGTACTCCTGCGAATAATTTACAGCGGATCGAAGGGAGCGAGTCGCTTTGGCACCTTTGTGTTGGTCAGCTCGATGTAGTTCGGCAATCCGCCTTCGTAGGAGGGATAGGCCTCTCCCTGGATCAACGGGTTCAGATAGCGTCGAGCTTGTTCTGTAATTCCAAAGCCGTCGGGTGTGACAAACGAACGGGGAACCTTGCGCTCAAGATTGGCGACTGAGTCAATTGTTGCCGTATCTGTAGTCCATTCATACGGTTCGTCCGCCAATCGCTTGATGACCACCATAATGCCGGACTGACCTGCCACGGCGGCTTCTACGGCATACCGGCCGACCGCAAGAGCTTGTTCGAGATCTGTAAGAGATGCGATGTGCCGCGCGGAACGCTGCAAGTAGTCTGCAATCGCATAGTGGTACTTGAGACCCAAGTCCTCGTTCACCATTTTGGCCAGCGCAGATCCCACTCCACCAAGCTGAGCGTGTCCAAAAGCGTCCTTGCCTCCAGTGTCTGACAGAAACTCACCGCCTCTAGTTCGTGCTCCTTCGGATGCCACCACAACGCAATAGCCAACTCGGTCTACTGTGCTTTGAACCTCTACGCTAAACGAATCGCGATCAAACGGAATCTCCGGAAACAGAATGATGTGAGGAGGGTCGTTCCGAGATCTTCCCGCCAATCCACCAGCCGCCGCAATCCACCCAGCGTGGCGTCCCATGACCTCCAAGATGAAAACCTTGGTGGATGTCGCGCTCATGGACTGAACGTCCAATGCGGCCTCTCGGGTAGATACAGCCACATACTTTGCGACTGAACCGAACCCGGGACAGGTATCGGTTTGCGCCAAGTCGTTGTCCACGGTCTTTGGAATTCCAACACATCTGATGGGGTAGTCGAACATCTCGCTTAACGCGCTGATCTTGCTGCAAGTATCCTGCGAATCGCCTCCGCCGTTGTAGAACAGGAAGCCGACATCGTGCTGCTTCAGTACGTCGAACAATCGCCGAGCAACGGGGTCGTTGACATTGGGATCTCGCAACTTGAAGCGACATGACCCAAATACGCCTCCGGGTCGGAACCGCAATGCTTCGATATCTCCATCGCTTTCTCGACTTGTATCGAAGAGCTCTTCTTGAAGGATTCCAACAATGCCGTTTTCCGCTGCCAAGACGTTGGAAATCTGACGCGAGTGCCGTCGGGCAGTCTGAATTACCGCACTCGCCGTAGCATTGATTACGGCGGTTACTCCTCCAGACTGTGCGTAGATCGCATTCCTTGCATCCATTCGCGAATATTCCTCGTTTCTCTAGCACCAATCTTAATTCCGCAGAAGGTCAAGCTTGGTTCAGTCGTCGCGAAACCCTTCCTATTCGGATCGCTATGTCATGTTGTGCGACAATTTATGCATGATCAAGGCATTCGCGCAATTTTGGAATCTGTGCATCTTTCGGGGCGAGACCGCCAGTGTCCCCGCCTCGAACAATGTCATTGCATTGCTAGTTGTACTCTTAGCAATCTTTGTGTTTATCCAATCTCAATTTGAAGAAACGGGTGCGGGGTTGCACTACTTTGCATCTGCACTGATCGTATCGGGATGTGTGATCGGTGGGATTTTCTTGGCTTTACGCCTGCGAGAGGTGGCAGATCGATTTCGTAAGACTCTATCGGCCTACGTTGGCACCCTTGTGATCATGGACGCTTTGTTGCTACTTGCCGTTGGCTTGTCGCTTGGCAATCTGCCGACGTTCGTTGCCACCCTCTTTGCATTTTGGCGATTCGGCGTCGTTGGATGGATTCTTAAACAAGCGTTGGAGTTGTCATGGTTGGTGGGAGTTCTGATTGCATTCTTCTTGTTCTTTGTGTCCACTCTTTTGGTGCTCTCGATATTTCCAGCCTATCTTCAACCGACGACGTGATCAATTCGAGGTTTCCGATCGGAGTCCGAGGTTACTCCACGTTGGCAGACAGGTGAACATCCATAGTCCTTCGACGGCTACGCGTATCCTCCTACCCCCTAGTAGCTGTCAGAGTGACACCTGGAATCTCTAGAACGAATAACCAACTCCCGCTGCAACACCCACAGTGCCAATCGCGTCCGCGGTGACTGCGCAGAACCAAAGCACGCCGCTGTCGAGCTTGCGGTTGTAGCTGGCCGAGAAAAGAAGGTCGTCGGCCTCGACGTCGTCGATCTCGACTCGGAAACGATGCGTCTCGCCGCCGATCCAAGTCCCTATGCCGATGTTCGTCTTATCGGTCTCGATGCTCATGTCTGCCATGCCGAAGGAGGCGGGAAATTTGACCTTCGACGTGGTCTCTCCGTATTCGAGCGTGAGGAAAGGAGTGAATCTATCGAACGGATAGCCCGCTTCACTTGACACCTTGAATGCGTCGATTTCTAAACCCACGCACAATCCTCCCAGTCTTTCTAGGCAATCGTTCTCTCCTGATGCGAGATCGACTCCGAGCGAGGCGTAGCCGTTCTCTCCAAACCAGAAGTAGTTGGTTATCAATCCCGTCACATCGACTTCGGGCTCGCCGACTTTGGTGTAGGAGACTCCGACCGTGCCCCAATGCTCGCCTAACGCGGACACCGTGAAGCTCAGCAACGACGACACTATGGCTAGCATGAATAGCCTAGTTACGTTTCTGTTTGACCTTACGAGAGGAACCATCGACACGAACACCCATTAGCCACGGCACTGTTAAACTATCAGTCTCTACTAGTAGTGTCAATAGTTTTTTCCTGTGAGTTTCATGGTAGTATGGTTTCCTATGTCCCGGCGTCGGACCGAAATCTCGTTTTTGCGAACCGTACGCGCTTCCGGGCTGTCAGATGTCAGGCGGAATCGAGCGGGCGACGGAGTCCGAGCTTCGACAGGACGGCGGGGCCGCGGGGTTCCTCGCGATCTGCCTGACCTCCCAACGATATCCGCGCCACACATCCCGCATACGAACGAGAGGGTGCCGATGCACCCCGACTCAAAACGGCGGGCGATAATGCGCCGAGTCGCATCTCGTCGGGTCCGAAAATCGCCGATTCTCGTTCCGTTCTGCCGTGCGTTCCGCATCCGAATCACCGAGAGACACCCTCATCGGGGAAATCACTGTTTGACCACAATCATCTCTTGGTGATTTTGGGTCCTACGTAGACTACATAGACGGGTTCTGTCGAGCTAACCGGCCAGGAGAAGTGAAGTCGTAGAGTCTGGTGGGAGACTTTGCCGTGCCAAGTGCAGAACAACTGCTTCCCCGGATCCCGAGGGTGAGCAAACTTCAGTTCTTCTTCAAATCTCTGTTTTTCCGACTCCGACGAATCTCAAAACGTTGCCCGGTCGCCGGTAAAGGGGTCTCTATGAATCTTGTGGCCTTCCTTTGTTCGAGCACCGGACTCATCGGACTCGCCCTCTAGCCGACTCAGGACGTCGAGCATTTTGAGAAAGGCCTTGACTGCGCTCTTAGCAAATGGAACGCCCCGGAGAGGTTCAAAGCAGTCAGCCGTGAAGGATAAGCGCTCAAATCGAACTCTGCAAGCTTCATCCAACTCGCGCCAGGACCCAATCGGCTGCTCTCTACTTTGCAGTGCGGCTACAAGGGGTTTAATGTCCCACCAGTTGTGTAGGGATATCCTTCCCGGTCCCGCAAGTTCATCCTCCGCGTGGAGCCAATTCACTTCTACGGGGGAAAGTTCCAATCAGATGGGAAGAAGCTCACCAATCCACATTCCACACCGTGAAATGACCGATAAGCAGCCTCTCCTATCGCTGTGTCTGTAACGACATTGCCCAAGCACTCGATGAAATCATCGCCCGCGTGGCGCCGAGCGTCGTCCCAAAAAGGACCTGAGCTCGTCAGCCAATTCATCACTGCCCGGCGTTGACTTTCACGGAAAAGTTGAACCGCTTGTTGCATTGGTACACCCGGCATGGGACTTACGTTCACGAAGTTGCGGCTGGAATGTAACTCCACTTGGTAGCGCCGTGCTTCGCGAAACGCTTCCGCTTCGTGGAATTGCTCGTGGACCGACAATTCATTCGCAAGAAGCTCCAAGTTAACTCCAGCCAGCTAGGTAGTTCATGTCAATGTCGAATTGATCAAAAAAACCTGCCGGCCAACTATCAAGATCCCCGTCCGAATCAATTGCAGGACTTTGGACTTGAGGGACTCGATTACTGTCCTCTCCTGTACTGCGAGGTCTGAAGAAGTGAATTGCAACACTCTCGCTGGGCAACATTCCGCTCTTGACTGCGCACCGGATTCCGTTGAGAACATGGTCACTGTGTGTCTCCACAAGAACTTGAACTCCAGATGAAGCAACCAATCCCAAGAATCTGCCCATGGCCGCTTGACCCGAGGGGTGAAGATGCACTTCTGGATTCTCGATAAGCAGCAAGTCATCCCTGGTTGCAGATATGGCAGCGACTACGATGGGAAGCACCTGGGTAATTCCAAATCCAGTGTGTACAGGTCGATGGAAGCTCGATGCAGTCAACGTTCGAATTTCCAGTGAGAGCAAATCCACGTGAGCTACTTGCTCGATGTGAAGTACACAACCCGGAAAGAAGTCTTCCATGTATTGCTCCACTTGACTAAGACGCCTTGGGGGCGATTCAGCCTTAACGAGTCCAGTTAGCACCGGAGCATTTCGACCCGAATAGAGCACACTGACCGCATACTCGCCCCTTGGACCCACCACCGGACTAAGTTGTGAGTCGTGAAACGGGTAGTACTCGCGAGGTCCGAGCCGCTCCGCTGTCAAGTAGTTGAGCTGACACAGTCGATCCGCCAAGAGATCATCGTGTGCGTCTACTGGTAACAAATGGTGAAGCCCGTGAGATCCGTCCGAGTCCCACGTACCTACACTTGCTGCTTCTCCGCGCACACGTTGAACTGCCAACGACTTTGCATTTCGGCCCTCGCCTTCAAACGCCCACTCGTACTGATCCGATTCACCATCGAACAACGTCATACGGCAAACGCTGTGGCCGTACACCTCGTCGATAACATCAGCCACCGTCCCAAGACCCAAGGTTTCTCCGTTGAGCATCAGACGAGAGGACCACTCATGCCCCCGCATCGTTTGGTGCAACAGAACCAACGCCTGCAACACCGAAGTCTTTCCTGATGAATTGGCACCCGTCAAGAGTGTTAACGGGCACAAGGGCAACTTTAGCATCTCAAAGCACTTGAAGTGTTGTAGGTCAATGCGAGAAAGCATCTAAAGCCTCTCGCCTCGCATTTTGCGCCAATTGAGTTCGTGCCATGACCCTGATTGTGTCGTTTGGTGCATTAGTAATAGTCCTACTGTACTCTCTCCTGTCCGGTAGTTCAGCGACCGTCCGCCGTACCGCTTGGGTACATGCAGAAACGTGTTAGTACCTGTAGACCCGTTGACGTGACAACTCAGAACAAATCGACTAAGACGGATCGGTTATCGTCCAATGTCAAGACTCCACTGACGAGTTGGACAACAGTTCAACTCACTGAAGAACCCAAAATTTCAAGTACAACTCGAAGACGTTTGGAGGTGTCTCGATCGCCCCGGCTTACGAGCTACAAAACAGAACAACGGCGAGAAAATGCCGCTTACACCGCCACTTACATAGGCTAGGGCGGTCCCATCCATCAACTTGACGACTTGCGAAGAACCCTTCGGGAGAACTCCGAGGTGTTCCGACAGCTTGACTAGTCCGAGGTAAGTTCTCCGACCCAGTCGAGTCGCTCGGAAGGAGAAGCCAAGTTTTCCATAATTCGAGCTCATGGGGTGGTACCACGGCAAACTGGGACCCTCCTGTACGTTGCGGTCCCTTGCCTCCAAGACCTCGAATCCGACCTTTTCCAGTGTCTGAACCACCGAATCCATCGTGGCGATGTCCTTGAGAGCTATACCGTGCATTAAGTCTTGCTTGATTGATAAGTGTTCTTCATCATTGGGATCAAACTCGTCAGTCAAGCACATTTCTTGACCCCAGAGAAGACTTCCGGGTTTCAACACTCGAAATATCTCAGCGAAAGCTCCCTCTTTGTCGTGTGCATGACAGGTCGATTCAATCGCGTAGCCCCGGTCGAAGGTGCCTTCCTCAAAGATGCTCATGTCCATGAAATTGCATTGAACACAGTCGACCAAGTCACCGAGCTCGGATTCGGCGTTTAGCTGTCGTGCCGTACGCAATTGAACTTCGCTGTTGTTGATGCCAACGACGTTGACTTGCGTCTCGCGGGCGACACGTCGCATGGGACCGCCGATGCCGCAACCTACATCGATGACTTTCATGCCTGCATGCAGATCCAATTTGTCGATCATCAACAGTTGGTGTCGATCTATGGATTCCTGCAAACTCTCAGCTGGAGTCAATGGAGCAAAGTGAAGCGACTCGTTCCAACCGAAGGTCATAAACGCAGTGCACAGATCGTAGTACTCCTGGACGGTATCGCCGTGGTCATACGCGGGTTCACCGTCGTTCTCAGCACCCAATCTGTCGCGCCATCCATCGAAATGGTCAACACGGCCACCAACTGGCGTACTTTCGTAGGCAGCAATCAGCCGTTTACGCAAAGTGAGAAAATTCATGAGCTGAGTAGTTCAAGAATTGGCAGCATGGGGAGAAGGTCAAATACCGAAGAGACCGTTCGTATTGCCATTTTAGCCTCGCAAACTGTGGTTTCAGACAGGGGGATGGGGCTTGTTGTAGGATAGTCGGAACGTGATCAAAGAGTCCACGTAATCCGTGTTTGCATCTCTTCGATGAGCGCGTAGCACGTGTACCGCTCTCTTACAGGGATAGCTCCCCAGTAACTATCTAGGATTCACTTGACCGATGTCCTCTAGCGTCTACTTTCTCGGTATCGGGGGCACCTTGATGGGCAATCTTGCTGTACTCGCCAAACAGGCAGGCTACGAGGTCAGTGGCTACGACAGCAAGATCTATCCTCCTATGAGCGACCTGCTGGACGACGCAGGAATTCGCGTTTTCGAGGAGTTTCGAGACGAGCATCTTGATCCTGCTCCTGATTGCGTCGTAGTCGGAAACGCTTCGATGCCGCGCGGAACTCCAGCTCTCGAACGGGTCTTGAATCTCGGATTGAACTATCAGTCCGGCGCTGAATGGCTTGGCAGGAATATTCTTCCGGGAAAACACGTAATTGCCGTTGCTGGCACTCACGGCAAGACCACGACCACGGCGCTGGTGGCTTGGATTCTCCAGAGTGCGGGATTGAGTCCGGGTTATCTAATCGGAGGGTCTGCAGTCAACTTCCCAGACTCAGCAAGCTTGGGCGGAGGGAGGAACTTCGTGGTCGAAGCTGATGAATATGACACCTCCTACTTCGACCGACGGTCGAAGTTTCGCCACTATCGGCCGAAGACACTGATCATCGGCAACCTCGAATTCGATCACGCCGACATCTTCGCCGATCTCGATGAAATCAAGTATCAGTTCCACCACTTGATTCGAGAGATTCCCGGCAATGGTCGCATTGTTGTCCCGTCAGCTTCCAACGAGATCGAGCATCTCCTAAGCCAAGGCTGTTGGACACCCGTAACAAGGTTCGACACCGAGGCAACCCCACCAGTGGGAGCGATGTCGTCTGCTCCTGACTACGTAGCAACAAAGGTCAGTCCCGACGGAAGATCGTTTGAGGTAGCGCGAGGACAGCAATCTCTGGGCGTTGTTCAGTGGACGCAACTTGGACATCACAACGTCGCCAACGCGATGTCCGCCATTCTTGCCGCCGAGCACATCGGAATCGATCCAGCAGAGTCCATTTCGTACCTGAGCAATTTCCAGGGAGTTCGCAGAAGACTAGAAATAATCGCCGAATCGGAAACTACAACTGTCTACAGCGACTTTGCCCACCACCCCACCGCCATACGTGCAGCATTGCAGGCAATTCGGAGCTACGTAGGCAACGACTATGTTCTTGCCGTCGTCGAACCAAGAACTCATTCCATGTCGCTCGGTACGTTCCAAGAGGAATTGGTACACAGTTGCGACAGCGCTGACGAGTCGATCTGGTATCGAAACAGCAACATTCGCTGGAACCTGGAAGCGTTAGCGGCTAAGTGCTCCATACCCACCACCGTCTCGTCGCAGATTGACGATGTAGTGGACGCCATCTGTGCTTCCAGAGCGGACGATTCTCATGTTGTAATAATGAGCAACGGAGGGTTTGACGGCATTTTTGAACGGGTGATTTCCCGTATGACCTAGTCAAACTCTCGTCCAATGACAGGGCTCGCCTGTCAGTGAAGATCGATTGGTTTCAATGAGGTTGACTATGTATCGAACAACAATTGCAGCTCTCGTGTTGGCGACGATGGGCGTTTGTGCGGATGAATCTTGGTATCCATCCAAGTACGGCGAAGGCGATACTCTCGGAGCGATCAACAACCTGTCGCCCGAAGGAGTTGTCGAAGCGGCAAAGCTGGTCAAGACTGGCAAGACCTATTCGTTGGGTGTATTGACCGGCTGGGAGACTCCTGCATACCCACCGCGACAGTACTCGATCACCGTGTTGCAAGGAGGTGACGGCACCGGAACGCCGGTCGGGTCCAACCAAGCAACCGGAAACGACGACCTGGTGTTCACCTGGATGGGCATCGGTAGCCAAATTGATGGACTTGGTCACATGGGAATCGACCATGTCTACTACAACGGTCTAAAGGCTGAAGAAATCGTAGCCCCAACGGGTCTGAAAGAACTTTCGGTGGACAAGCTGCCTCCTATCGTTACACGTGGAGTGTTGATCGACATGACCCGTTACTTTGAAACGGACATGCTGACGGAAGGTACGGCATATAACAGCAAGGAAATTAAGGAACAAGCAACCGCGCAGGGTATCGAAATCCGCAAAGGCGACGTTGTCTTGTTCAATACCGGTTGGATGAGTCTTGAAGGTGTCGACAACGAGCGGCTCATGTCGGGTGCTCCGGGCCTTGGGATGGATGGTGCCAAATACCTGGTGGAGAAGGAAGTTGTGGCAATTGGTTCCGATACTTGGGGGCTCGAAGTCATTCCACATGAGGACCCTCAAGTAGTCTTTCCAGTCCATCCATTCCTGCTTGCCAAGCATGGGGTTTACATCTTGGAGAACATGGATGTCAGCGAACTTGCGGCCGACGAAGGCTGGGAGTTTTTGTTCGTCCTGGGGCAACCGCGTTTTGAAGGATCGGTTCAGGCAGTGATCAATCCCGTTGCCATCCGCTAGCGAGTGGGCTAAGTCAAAACCAGTCCGAAGCCGGGGCGGTTACTGTATCTGCACCCGATGAGATCCTTGAACGTAACACGTCGGCAATAGGAAGCAACTTCGAGAAGTAGTAGTCAGCAAGAGGTTGCTTGCCGCGCGATCCATCGTCGACTGCACTCATGCGACCCCAAAGCCACGCATAGATCACATGTCCCGTGAGATCCAAGTAATCCACGGCGACAGCTGCTGGATGCTCAGGCGACTGTTGAGCGGCTTCGCAAACCTCCTGGGTCGCATCGACCCAGGAGTCGATAGCTTGGCTTGTTTCTTGCCAATAATTGCAAGGCTGATCGGAATTGCGCATGAAAGACGCGAATTCCTCGACGACTGCTCCGTTGTTCTGTACGGTCTTGCGACCAATCAAATCGAGTGCTTGAATCCCGTTGGTTCCTTCATAGATCTGCGAAATCCTCGTATCGCGAACGATCTGTTCGACACCTGTCTCCCGAATATAGCCGTGCCCGCCAAAGCATTGCTGAGCAAGCAAGACGCACTCCATGGCACGGTCCGTCATAAATGCTTTGGCGACTGGCGTCAGCAAGTCGACGAACCGCTGAGCTCTCGAACGAATGCCAGCGTCAGGAGAATGAGATGAGAGGTCGAGTTGATGGGCGACCAGGACTGCCAATGCACGACTGCCTTCCGTATACGCGCGCTGAGTCAACAACATGCGCCGAATGTCCGGATGCTCGATCAGGGGATCTGCTGGGCCATCGGAATTGACAGGTCCGCTTGGGGAACGTCCCTGAAGACGCTCCTTGGCGTACTCAACGGACATCTGGTAGGCACGCTCGGCAAGACCCAAGCCCTGCAATCCGACCGACAGTCGAGCGAAGTTCATCATGGTGAACATGCAAGCGAGCCCTCGATTGGGTGCTCCAATCATGTATCCAATGGCGTTTTCGTAGACGATGGTTGATGTGGCACTACCGTGAATGCCCATCTTGTCTTCGATCGACGTACTAGTGAATCCATTGCGCTGCCCGAGTTGGCCGTTTTCATCAACGAGATACTTGGGAACCAGAAACAACGATATCCCGTGGGTCCCAGAAGGAGCACCCGCCACTCTCGCTAGAACCAGATGAACGATGTTCTCTGCCAGGTCGTGTTCTCCACTCGTGATGAAGATCTTCATTCCATCAAGTCGGTAGGAGCCATCTGAAAGCGGTTCGGCCTTCGTTCGGAGCATCCCGAGATCGGTTCCCGCATGTGGCTCCGTCAACGCCATGGCTCCCGTCCAGCGACCTTCATACATGGGCTGTAGGTAGCGATGTTTGATATCAGCATCGGCATGGGCGTTGATGCAATAGCTAGCTCCCAACGTCAGCGATGCATAAAGCCAAAGGTTGGTGTTGGAACCCCAGAAGAATTCCTCGACGGCACTGTTGATTGACTTGTACAGGCCCTGGCCTCCGAATTCAGGATTGCCACTGAGACCAAGCCACCCTCCTCTGGCTAGGTTTTGGAATGCTTCGTCATAACCTGTGGGAGCGTGGACGACTCCATCCACCCATTGGGCACCTTCCTCGTCTCCGGATTGAGATAGAGGTTCCATGACATCGGAAGCAAGTCTCCCGCTCTCTGTCAGGATCGTCTTGGCAAGATCCAAGTCGATCCCCGCGGAGTCGGGCCAAGTGTTCCAGTCTTCGTGGATCTTGAACAGATCCCGGTACAGGAAGAGGGTGTCTTCGATGGGAGGGCGATAGCGAACGATCTTGGCTTCTCCGTGGTCAATCCGCAACGTGGAAAAGATCCATCCTGTTGGCGGAAGATTGAGATTTTCTTGAAAACTCGATGTGGTTGGACATCAACCACTCGCGTCGACAGAATTATTTCTGTCCATAGTGACTCATTGCGACCGTTGGGCTCGTTGAACTGTTTGCCATTGCCAAGTTGGGACCAAAGATGACGAGCTACCTCCCGCTGCGTTCTCGTTTGTTGGCTGTGTTTTGCTGGCACTATTCGTTCCGGTCACACCAGCGTGAACTTGCAGATAAGCACTAGAAGCGGCTGTAATGTCTTCTTCGTGTGTGTCCACGAACTTCAATGTCCAAGTGCCTATCGCGTTTTCCAGGTAGAACGCATTGGTGCTCAAGTAGACCCAATCACAACGTTCGATATCCATTAGGAAATGATCCCCGACGGTTGTCAATATGCTCTTGGTTCCCGAAGGAGACAGTATTTCTACATGCAGTTCCGCTTTGTCTCCTGGACATAGCAACATTGAGACTTGCACGCCTTCTACTGAGTAGTGCAAACTATCACCGGAGTCGGGGATTGTCGCCTCTAGTGAGACACCAGCCAGAGAATTATTCGGCACAATTGAGTCGTCCGCAAAGTCACCGCTTTGCCACCCAGACCACACTGTAAGCCAGCCGCTCTTGACAAGATCTCCTCTTGAGTTCGCTACTGTGGACCTCGCCAGCTCCACAGCAGCGTCGACATCTAATGCACCAAATCCGTACAAGTTGTGGAAGGTCAATCCGGCGGCATTCTCGGTCCAGCCCTGCTGAATCTCTAGCTCGTTGTCAGCTGAGTCTCCCACCTCAATTCGAACCGGACTAACATTGGGTTCCGGCTTCCTTGCACTCTTCGCCAGCACATATTTGATATCGCGCCAGGTAAGGTCTGAAGCTTCTTCGAGCAACAACGCAATTGCGGCCGAGACATGGGGAACTGAGACTGAGGTCCCAGCCAAGTACGTGGCTACGCCCGATGGATTATCGGATTCGGAACGCGACCAGTGATCGCTATCCATCCGGGCAGAATAGCCTTTGAATGTTCCATATTGATCAACAGTAATCACCGGTGCCAATTCACTACCTCCACCCACGGATCCGCCAGGTGCTGTGAGCCACAGATTGGTTCCAGAGTTCGAGTACGAGGCATGCACCCCATCGGCATTCAAAGCTCCAACGGTCACAACAAAGGGCGAACTACTCATTGGGTCTCGCAACGCATTGCCGCACCCAATGTCCTCGTTGGTGTCAGGGATCAGGCAATCGTTGAAATTGTTTCCAGCCGCCTTGACGTAGAGGGCACCAAGTCCGTCGCGCAGGTGTTCAGTGCCCGCCCGAAACAATTCATCCTCGTTGTCAATTTCGATGAATGTCATTCCGATGGACACATTGTCCACGTACCCAACTGACAAGTTGAATATGTCTACATCTTGAGCAACGTCAGAATCTCCTCCTAGGGCACGAATCCAGTTTTCCGTTGACTGGTTATGTACATAGTTGAATGCTCGTAGCCAAACCAATCTGGCTATTCCTCGAATCCCCAGCCTGTTATTCGACTCTGCACCGATGACACCTGCCACCGATGTGCCGTGATCACCAGACAAGTCAGGATTGAAAGGGTCATTCTCAATTCGATTAGGTCGATCAAAACTGCTCACGAAGTTGATTGAACCATCCGCGAGAATAGCCTCGTCCAAATCCGGATGGCATATTTCAATGCCCGTATCAACCAAGGCTATCTGAACATCAAGGCCCGTCGGATGATCCTCGTCCAAGACATCGTCCATATTGACATCGGCATTGCGAGTGCCGTTCTCGTTCGCAAACGAATGTTGTCCCGTATTCTTCAAACTCCACTGATGTTGAAACAACGCGTCCTCTCCAGATGTTGATCCTCTACTCGGTTCCGAGTATTGACAGGAAGTGATCACTTCTCCACTCCCATCTGTTTCCAGCAACGCAAAGTCGGAACGTTGGAATTCCTCCCCATCGATGTCGGTGTGCGGAATCGAAGCTTTGAACGCATGGAGCTTTTCATCTTCCATTTCAGTATCGGTGAATCGTTCGTACTTGAACGTATAGGACTCGCCAGAGTCGAGGGAGAAAATTCGTTGCGTGAACGAATCCAGTTCTCTATGGGACTCCATACCCTTATCCACATCGTCGATCACGCCCATTGAGAAGGTGTATTCGACGTTATGATCAAAACTGCTGTACCTTTGACTACTGTGGTTAGTTACAGTGATATTGAAGTCCGGGTTCCCACTCCACAGAGAATCAAACTCAACGGTTACAGACAAGTTGTACGTACTTGGATCTGGTTGCGAGTCATTCGGGAAATCCATCAAGACTTCGCTCGTCTTCACAGTTCGAGGGTCGAATTCCAACTGCGCCGTCCGAACAAACGGATGAGAACTCAAGGCATCCATTAGCTGCTCGTGAGTCAAGCCTCTTTCCACATAGACGTAAGCTCGGTCTACGATTGGATAGGCCTTGCCCTCGACTCTCAACTGGCGCAGCAGCTCACCGAATTTGGCGTAATCTCGAAGCGACACTCTTATGCCTCGGTGGAGTGTCCTGAGGATCCCCAATTGATGATCGAATCCAACCCGAGTCAACTGGTCACTTCTATCGATCCAGACTCGTGACTTCCGATGTGCACTCGAACTGTACTCAATGGACCCGTTGTCGGTTACTCGAATGTGCACTTCAGAGTCGTCTCGGAGACGTACTGGAGCAAATGAACTAAGGTGTGAAGGGGGCAACAATTCGATCACTCCGCCGTCAGGACTTGTAAAGACCTTCGTTTCGTTAGCAGTGGCGTGTTGTCCAAGCAACGTAGCTACCACGCACAGAGCAACGATTCCCCTACTACTAAAGAGAGCCCCATGGTTGACTCGGAGGTTCTTGCTCCAACTCTCGACAAAGTAAAACAGGTCTTGTCCACTTGGACGGGGCGGTCTCTCACAATTCATCTGAGTCCTCATAGCAATTTGGTATCCACAGTGTTGGAGTTAAGCCCGTAATCGATCCCTTCGTGTGGCTCTCTTCCCAACCGATAGCGCGGCGCAGAGACCCTCCTACCAGATTGAAAGAACATTGACCACGCTTGTATTCGAGAACCATTGAGTGCAACTGAAATGCTTGTCTAACGGCCGCCTAAATCTCAACGACACATCGTTCTACAGCATTCGACTTCAACGCACCACTCACCTCACTGTCGGTCTTCAATCTGAAGCCATATTGAATCAAATTCAATCGGTACATAGAAATCTCGCTCTACAATACGCTATCCGATGGTTGCCGACTCGATCCAGTCGAATAGCACCGCCTCATTCAATCTTGGATACCTCAAGGACAGCTTCCCCAACCTGAAAATGACGGCCGAAAAACTCATCGATGTAAGAGTCGACACGGACTTCCTATGGCACGAATCGGATCCCGCCGATCTCCGGTATGTGTTTAGCTACACCATCACGATTATGAACAAGGGATTCTCCAAATCGAGACTGATCAACCGTCATTGGCTGATCACCAATGGAGAGGGACATCAGGAAGTCGTGGACGGAAAAGGGGTTGTAGGAAAAATGCCGATGATTCCTCCGGGGCACGCGTTCGAATACACGAGCGGCGCGATTTTGGAAACACCCTTCGGAACAATGGAAGGACATTATGAATTCGAAGATGAGAGCGGAAAACGATTCAAGGTTGAGATTCCGGGGTTCATCCTGTCGGTGCCGGACGACATCGAGCACTAGTTTGTCTTCGATTCGCTTCCCCGCTCACTTGACGTTTCAAAAGTTCGCGTTCGTCTTCGGGCTTGCTGTTCTCGGATGGAGCACAGGGGCGGTATCAGGCGAGTCAGCTACGCAGGAGAGCACCAAAGCTGCGATCGATGTAGTCGAGGGTCCAAAGCTGACTTGGAACTTGTCGCTGTGGGGCACCCCTCGACCCGGAACTCGGATTGCTGACTCCATTTCCGAACACATCGTAGAGGCAACTAAGGGCAACTGGAAGTTCGTCGTCAACTATGGCGAGGCACTCTCCAAGGCCCGCGAAAACTTGGACGGAATCTCCATCGGTGCGTTTGAAGCAGCATTGATTTGCAATTTCTACCACCCCCAAAAGAACCCCGCATTGATGGTCTTGACGCTCCCGTTTCTTCCCATCCAAGACTGGGACAATCGGCGAGCAGCCGGCGAAGCTGTGTATCAACACGAAGACGTGAAGAAGGAAATGCGTCGATGGGGAGCGATGATCTATACCTCATCGTTTCTACCCAATTACGAAATCATGGGCCGCGGCAAACCCCCGCTCACACTCGAAGATTGGAAGGGTCTCAACGTACGAGCCGGAGGTGGAATCGGAAGGGTCATGGCCAAGATGGGTGCAACGCCGACCAGCACTACTGCTACCGAGGTCTACACTGGTTTGCAGCTCGGAACGATGGATGCCGCTGCATTTCCATTCACCTACGGACACGTTTCCTACCGACTGCACGAAGTCTCGGACTGGTACACGCGAAACTTGTCTCCAGGAACAGCTGATTGTCCGGTCGTCTTCTCGATTCAAGCTTACGAGCGGCTACCCGATCAATACAAGCAGGTTCTCGAGCAAATTCGAGAATCAGTCATCGCTGATCAACGAAAGACATTCGACGAAGTCGACAAGATCAACTTGCCGATGCTCCAAGAGAAATTGCAAGAAATCGTGTATCCGGAACAGGCATTGGAAGAACTCCGAAACAAGTTTGGCCAGGTTGTCATCGAAGAGTGGATCAGCGACAACGAGAAGAAGTTTGACGCTCGTGGTCTTGTCGAAACGGTTTTTGAGGCCGTTGGTCAGGAATACCACGACCCTAACTAGCTCCTATGCCACTTCCCCGGCCTGAATGTCGCGACCTGTGGGGTCGCACATTGCACTATGCGGACTGGGGCTTGGGGAAAGTTGAGAATACATCAAATCTCATTGCGGGTGCTCTGGTATTCGCATTGATGCTGCTCGGAGTCGCCCAAATCTTGCTCCGAACCGTCTGGAACTCCCCTATTCTCGGCTACATCGATATCGTCGAGATCGGCATGGTGGGTTTTGCTGTCTTGTCCATCGCCTACGTACAACGTCTTGGCGGTCACGTCCGCATGGAACTAGTGATAACCAAATTAAAGGGCCGAGCGTTGTGGTCCGTTGAACTACTGGGGTCTGTCTTAACTGGCTTCATCGTCTTCGTTTTGATTCCAGCTTCGTACGCCCATTTCAAGAGAGCGTTCGACTTCGGCGACAGCACTATCGATATCGAGCTCGTCACATGGCCTGCGAAACTGGTCGTCCCAGTCGCGCTTGCGATCTTGTTTGTACGAGTTGTGCTGCAGTTCGCCGGCTACTTGCGAATGTTCTGCAATCCCAACCTGGACCCAGTAGGCATTCCGACACTGCAAAGTTCCGCTGAGCGGGCGCGAGAAGAGATTGATCTTGCCCGCGACGTGAACGCCTAATCGGTGCGAGTGCCGATTCAATAGCAGGTTTTTTGCAGGCGACATGGACGAACTGACTATTGGGATCCTGGGAGTCGTACTCCTCGTACTCCTAGTCGCTTCCGGCGTTCGCGTATTCGTTGCTGCAGCGCTGACCGGTTTTCTGGGGCTACTTTGTCTGAAGGGTTGGGATGTGGCCGCCGCCATCGTGGGAACGATTCCTCACTCCAAGACAGTTACTTATCCCCTATCTGTTTTACCGCTGTTCATCATGATCGGCTTTTTCGCCTTTCATGCAGGTCTTACCTCACAACTGTTCGAGACAGCGCGACGGTGGTTCGGATGGGTACCCGGTGGTCTTGCAGTCGCAACGGTGTTCGCAAGTGCAGGTTTCGCAGCTGTTTCGGGCGCATCCACCGCTACTGCCGCTGTCTTCTCGCGAGTCGCCATTCCAGACATGGCACGCAACAACTATCAGCCCAAAATGACTGCGGGAGTAATCGCGGCAGGTGGAACGCTCGCTTCACTGATTCCTCCCTCCGCAATTCTTGTCGTTTACGCAATCATCGTCGAGCAATCGGTCGGAACTCTGCTGCTTGCGGGGCTGGTCCCCGGTGTTGTATCGGTGTTGATCTACGTGGTTCTGATCATTTCCATGTGCTCATTTCGACCCGATCTTGGCAAGTCCATCAGCGGCTTCAGTTGGTCGCAACGCTTCAAGAGCCTGCCTGGCGCGATCCCAATATTCCTGGTGGTCGCCATCATTTTCGGTGCTCTGTACACCGGCATCGCAACGCCCACGGAGGCGGGAGCCGTCGGGGCCGCAGTGATCTTTTGCGTCTATGTGATTCGTGCCATCCGCCAGCGATCCATCAAGACGTACATGAGGAGCTTCCGAGAAGCGCTCATGGAGACGGCAAGACTAACTGTGATGATCTTCACTCTCATCTGGGGCGTGTTCGTATTCGTTCGATTCCTTGGGTTTGCCGGACTCCCCGCTGCGTTCGCCGACTGGGTGGTAACGTTGGATGTCGCACCCATCGTGATCATGATCTGCATTCTGCTTGCCTATGCAGTCCTCGGCATGTTCATGGACGCGATCGGCATGTTGATTCTGACGCTTCCTGTAGTGTTTCCAGCAGTAATCGCTTTGGGCTATGACCCTATTTGGTTCGGAGTGATCGTCGTCAAAATGGCGGAAATCTGCCTCATCACACCACCGATTGGATTGAACTGTTTCGTGGTGGCAGGCGTCTCGCAGGAATTGAAATCGGAATCGGGAGAGTCGCTGGCAATTCCTTTGCAGGATGTATTTCGCGGCATAGGACCATTCTTTGTCGCTGACGTTGCTACTGTAGCTGTATTGCTGGTGTTCCCCGACGTTGTCTTGTGGCTACCCAAGTTGGCGACTGGGTCCTAGCCGTGTCCACCTGTCGTTATCAATTAGCATGAACTCGCATGCTTTTCTCCCTTCAAGACCGAACTAACGGAGCTTCGGCCACATCGTGAGCGCAATCGATTCGTCGGACGAGTTCGACGATATTCGTCCCTATCGGGACGACGAACTTCCAGATCGCATCGCCACACTTGTGCGCGACCCCAACCTGATTCGAATGGCATGTCGAATGCAGGCTCCCCGACTGCACAGAATCATGCCGCCATTGGTGCAGTGGATTGTTGGAGCCTTGATCCGGCAACGAAGTCGAAAGATTGGTAGCCTCGATGATCTACAAACCATGCTTGCCGGCTACGTTCAACGTCTAGTTCGCGACACAACTAGCGGATTCACACATTCCGGTACGGAATACGTGCCGGCAGATGCGCCCTGCTTGTTTGTCTCCAACCATCGCGACATTGCACTTGACTCAATCTTCGTCAACTATGCGCTGTTCTTGAGTAATAGGGCACTCACCCAGAACGCAGTGGGCGACAACCTACTGCAAGGAGGTCTCGGCAATGAACTGATGCGAATAAACCGTTCGTTCACGATCGTTCGGAGTGCCAAGACTGCACGTGCTCGTTACCGAGCGTTGGCGAAGACTTCGCGTTACATCCGTAAGACATTGGAGAGCAATGAATCGGTCTGGATTGCCCAACGGCAAGGAAGATCAAAAGACGGAAATGATCGTACCGACCCTGCACTGGTGAAAATGCTGTTGCTCGCCTACAAAGACCCATCCATGGAGCTAGCTGACTGGCTACAACAGGTCAATCTTGTTCCGGTTTCCCTCTCGTATGAAATCGACCCCTGTGCACCACTAAAGGCTCACGAACTCTACGTAACAGCAACCGAAGGCGAGTACACAAAGGAATTCGGGGAGGATTTTCGCAGCATTGCTCAAGGCATTAGGGGATTCAAAGGACGAGTCAATGTGACCTTTGGAAAGCCTGTGAAGGAGTCCATCGCTGATGTCGAAGGGCTAACCCAACACCTAGACAAAGAGATCAAGAGTGGTCTCGTTCCTTACGAGACCTACCAAGAAGCACATCGAATGCTCGGAAAGTCTTCAAGCCAGGCAGTCTTCAAGTTTGGTCGGGTAAAGCAGGAATTCGAACGCCAGCTTGAGGAATTGCCTGCTGAGGAAAAGCCCTACTTGCTGGTCCAGTACGCCAATCAGTTCTCACCAAACCATGGGTCGTAATCCGGAGAATCGCACAAGTTGGGTGACCCATTCAGCACCGAATGGCTCAGATTCCACAGAGAGTGCACCGACAAGCACGCTTGTCCGAGTCTACCCGCAAGAAGTCTGCTTGTCGTAGGTTGTCGGGACCGGCGAAGCTTCGCCGAGTCGGCCTACAGAGTTAGCCGATCCTCATTCACACAATTCACCAGCCGACCGTCTCGTAGATAGCGTGCCGCAGTGCGTGCGGCAAACGCTCGTATGTCACGAACGCTCTCTGGGGTGAAAAACGCTGAGTGAGGAGTGACTACGAGTCGGTGCTTCATACCGTCCTCGTCGTTCAACCACGCTCTGACAAGCGGTCGATCAGTGTTTGCGGGTTCCTCAGGTAAGACATCCAAACCGGCCGCCAGCACAGTTCCACTCTTCATGGCATCGTAGAGAGCATCGATGTCGATGATCGGACCTCTCGCAGTGTTGATCACAATGCAACCACGCTTGGCAACCTCAAAGGCTCTTTGATCGAGCAACCCGCGAGTCTCGTCGTTGAGTGGGGTGTGCACACTGATCACATCGGATTCGCCCATGAGCTCCTCCAGTGTGTCGGAACGCCGAATGCCCAAGGCCAGTTCAATTCCGCTCGGCTGATAGGGATCGTAGAACGTTACGTCCATGTCAAACGCTTTCGCGCGCCGAGCGGCTGTCGCTCCAATACGACCAAGTCCTATCACACCGAAAGTGCAATCCGCCATTCTTTTCCCAAACGGATTCAAGGCGGGTCGCCAGTTTCCTCTAGGATCCTCACGAAGCGATTCATCGTGAAACGCGATGCTCTTGGTCAGAGTCATCATGAGCGCTATGGCATGATCGGCAACTTCTCTAGTGCCGTAGTCGGGGACGTTGCAGACGGCAATGTTCCGAGACGACCAGACATCGAGATCCACGTCGTCATATCCGACAGCCGTCTTGACGAAGACTCGACATCGATCCAGTTTGTCGATGCACTCGGCAGGAGGTTGAGTGCCGACGATTCCGTCGCACAAAGCCCACTGTTGGTCAGTTACGTTCCTCATTCCACCGCCGAAGACAGCTGTGACGCCTTCGCCGATAGCTTCAAGTTCCACGGAATTGTCTCGGTCCGCTCGGTGATGCGGCCACAGAATCTGAATGGTCATACGATCCTCTCTCGGCAGATGCGGTCCGGCTAGAACCTCGAATACAGAACGAGCTCCTGAACAAGGTCGACTAGAGGTGCCGGGTACACACCCAAGGCCAACGTTGCCAACGCAAGCACAGCCAGTGCGCCCACACTCATCACTGACCGATTTGTCGATTGATCAACCGCGCTCTCAGGCTTGGCCGTCATCGCGAAGATGATCCGCAAGTAGTAGAAGATTCCAATCGCGCTACCCAACACCAGAGTGCCAACCAGGGTCCACATCTTGCCTTCCACACCAGCGGTGAAAAGGTAGAACTTCGCGATGAATCCAACGGTGAGTGGAATTCCTGCCAACGATAGCGCGGCGGCCGCCAACGTTACGGCAGGTAGCGGACGACGCCACAGCAATCCCGCAATGTCGTCGATCGTGGCCAGCTCGGACTCGGATTCCGATGAAATAACTGCAACAACTCCAAAAGCTGCCAAAGTCATGACGAAATAGCCAATCAAGTACACGATTGCGGTCTCAAATCCAATCGTCGGCTCGGTCGCAGCCAAGAACAACGCAATCAACAAATAACCCATGTGAGCGATGGACGAGTAAGCCAGCAGTCTCTTGAGGTTCTTCTGTTGCAACGCCAACAGATTTCCGACGACCATCGAAACAGCTGCCATGAGGAATATGGCATAGGAAATCGCTTCCGAACTGAATACATCGCTAATGACCACGTAGCGCATTACCGCAACAAATACACAACCCTTCGAGACTGTTGCAACGAATCCGGTAACCACTGCCGGTGCACCTTGGTACACATCCGGCGTCCAAATATGAAAGGGAACCAGAGAGAGCTTGAAAGCGATTCCGCTCCACAGAAATGCGTGGCCAATTAGATAGAAGACATCCCCTTCCGCACTGCCCGTGACGGGGCTCGCATCCGTGAATCCCATTGAGCCAGTTGCTCCGTAGATCAATGCGATTCCGAACAGCATCGCCGTTGAACCCACGCCGGATAGGATCATGTACTTGAGCCCGGCTTCCAATGGTCCGCGTGTCTTTTCGGGATAGGCAACCATCGCGTACAGAGAGATCGAAACGATTTCCAGACCGAGGATCAATGTCACAAAATGGGTGGCTACCGGCAACATCATGCTTCCAAGAGTCGCCAGCATCAGAAGCAGATAGAACTCTTCGCGAAATCGAACTCGTTCCTCCACAAATCGATATCCGATCATCGCGGTGACCAGAGCCGCCAACACAAAAAGTACGTTGAACAGGTAGGAAATGCCGTCGATCCGAACAAGTTCCGTTATGGTCAAGCCGTCGTTCAACGATGCATAGCCGGGAAAGTGGCTGATCAATGTTGCGATCAACGTGAGCATGGTTAGAGACCACGCGACCATGTGCGTCCGCCGAATCGACACGCCAATCATGACGATCAGCAATCCGCCTCCGAGCACCAGGTACGGTAGTCCGCCCATCAAGGCAGTGGAAACGTTCACGGCGACACACCTAGCATTGGAAGAACGGACTCGGTCATGCCCAGAACGTGTTGCGGATAGACCCCGACCCAAACCAACGCGATCATGAGTACAACCATCACGCTCATTTCACGAAAAGCGAAGTCGTCCATTTGGGCAACATCGGGATTCGGTGTGCCTTGAAAGGACCTCTGCATCAGAGACAGGCCGTAGACGGCAGCTACGACAATCCCGATAGCGGCCAGTACTGTGAGTAGTACGTGTTCCTGGAAAGCTCCCAATAGCACCAGAAACTCACCAATGAAGTTGCCCAATCCGGGCATGCCCACGGAAGCAATAACGAAGAACATGGTTACCGCACCCATGCGTGGCGCACGAACCCACAAACCTCCCATCTTCGACATCTCGCGCGTGTGGAGCCGTTCCTGTAACGCCCCCGCCATCATGAACAATGCCGCGGTCGAGAACCCGTGCGCAATCATGGTCACGATCGCACCCTGCATTCCGAGGTCGTTGAACGCGTAGACGCCGACCAATACAAAACCCATGTGAGCGATGGAGCTGTAGGCAACGAGGCGTTTGAAATCCGATTGACTGTACGCCATGTAGCCGCCGTACAGAATGCTGGCGACTCCCAATGCCATACCGAATATCCAGAATTCACGAGACGCATCTGGAAACAACGTGACCACAAAACGGATGATTCCGTATGCACCAGTCTTGAGCAATATACCCGCAAGAATCACCGAGCCGGCGGTCGGCGCTTGAGTGTGAGCGTCGGGCAACCAAGTGTGAAGCGGAACGCTCGGAAGCTTGGTTATGAAAGCAACGAAGAATCCCAACATCAACAACCGTGCCACGGAACTGTCCAGATCCGTTTCGAGCAATACGTGATAGTTGAACGTGATTTGCCCTTGAGCGTCGTAGTGCATCCACACCAATGCGACGATGGCGACGAGCATCAGAAGTCCGCTGATCTGGGTAAACAGAAAGAACTTCATCGATGCGTAGGCTTTGTCTTCGTGTCCCCAAATCGCGATGAGAAAATACATCGGGATCAGCATCACTTCCCAGAAGAAGAAGAAGAGGAAGAGATCGAAAGCTGAGAACACGCCGACTACGCCGGCCATGACCCACAGAATGTTGAATTGGAAAAAACCTTGTCGTGTCTTGGTCTCAGTCCAGGACGACACCACAGCTACCGCGCCGAGCAGCATCGTGAGACCGATCAACATCAAAGACAGGCCATCGACCTGCAGAATCACGCTGATTCCGAACCGCGGGATCCATGGATACAACTGATCGGCATATAGACCGCCTTCGCTTGGCCCGCCCAGCCACACCGCAAGGATCCACAAGGTCGCCAGCACAAAGGATCCCAGCGCAATCCACCTCGGCAGGTTGGAATTGACGCGCTCCGATGCCCACGCGACGAGACCGGCGGCAAGCAACAGCGATATGAGCAATAAGACGTTCACGATCAGATAATCGCCACGACGACCAATGCAAACAGCAGTCCCGCAAACATCGTCAACGCGTACCAGCGCAGTCGACCGTTCTGCGTGATGCTCAACAAGTTGTGGAGAATTCGAGCGACCAGCGATGTGAATCGAAAGATGTAGTCGACAGCATCGTTCTTGTTCAATCTTGCCAACCAACGGAAGGGATTGACGACTAGCGTGTCGTAGATCCAGTCGAACCCCCAACCTGTGAACCAGTACTTCCCTACTGCCTTGCCCGCGGCGGACTCGACCATTCCCCGGCGATCGAACGCTTTGGTAGCGAACACAAAGTAGCCGAATGCGACTCCCAGCAACGGCACAGCCATGGTTGCCCAAGCGATGGGATCGTCAAGATGAAGACCTCCGTGCACTCCCCCGTCGTGGAAGAGCTCTTCAAGAACGGAGAAACCGAGCCATCCTCCACCAATCGAGAGGGCTGCCAGTACTAGCAAGGGTAGCCACATGTTCGCCTTGCTCGGGTCATGTGGCTCCATCTTCGTCTCACCGAAGAAGGTTATGACCATCATTCGCATGGTGTAGAGCGACGTCATGAACGCCGCGGCGACCGCCCCTCCCCATAGCCACATCCCGTAGTTTTCGGAATGCGAGGCGGTCAAGAGAATCGCATCCTTGCTGAAGAAACCGGATGTCAGCGGCAAAGCCACCAATGCCGCAGACCCGATCGCCATGCACCAGAACGGAATCGGCAATTTGCGCCACAGTCCACCCATCTTGAACATGTCCTGCTCGTGATGCAGCGAAAGAATCACCGATCCACTTGCAAGGAACAACAGAGCTTTGAAGAAGGCATGGGTCATGAGATGGAAGATCGCAGCGGACCACGCACCGACCCCCAACGCCAAGAACATGTAGCCAATCTGACTCATGGTCGAGAACGCAAGAACCCTCTTGATGTCCGATTGGACCAATGCGGTGAATGAAGCAATGAACAAGGTGACAAGGCCGACAATCGCCACACACAACATCGCGGTATCGGAGAGCAGGTAAATGCCCTGCATTCTTGCGATGAGATACACACCTGCGGTTACCATCGTCGCCGCATGAATCAAGGCGGAAACCGGTGTCGGACCGGCCATCGCATCAGGCAACCAAGTCTGCAACGGTACCTGTGCGGACTTTCCAACCGCTCCGCCAAGCAATAGCAATGCAATCGCCGTATTCATTGTTGAACCGTTGGGCCACGCCTCTTTGGCTCCGGCAATGGATTCCTGAATGTCCAGCGTTCCAATCTCACGGAACAGCAAGAACAAACCGAGGATCAACAACGTGTCGCCAACTCGCGTCACAACGAACGCTTTACGTGCGGCATAGCCGTTGGCCGGATCGGTGTGGAAGAACCCAATCAACAAGTAGCTACACAGACCAACTCCTTCCCAGCCCAGGAATAGCAGTAGCAAGCTGTCGCCGAGCACCAGCAGGAGCATGGCGAATACAAATAGATTCATGTAGGCGAAGAATCGGCTATAGCCTTCTTCTTCCCACATGTACCCCGTCGCATAGAGATGAATGAGGAAGCCAACCCCGGTAATGACCCCGACCATCACTAGCGCCAAGCGGTCTAGATACAAAGTTACGGGTACGCTGAACTCTCCGACGGCCATCCAGGTCCAGAGATCCTGGGCATAGGATGTCGAGCCGCTTCCCATGAACTCGATGCCCACGAACAACGCCACAAGCGCTGAGAGTCCGACACTCCCCGCCCCGATAGCGGCAACCGCCATCTTGGGCAACTTGCCTTCAGTGACGAACAAGATCAGGAATCCGGCGAGGGGTAGAGCCGGAACAATCCAGAGCATCGACATCAGCCGGTCATCTCGCTTGCGGCATCAATGTCAAGTGTTCGAAAACGCCGAGACAGTTGTACAACTAGCCCCAGCGCAACTGCCACTTCGGCAGCTGCAAGAGCCAGAATGAACATGAACATGACCTGACCGTCTGCCTCGCCCCATCGAGCTCCTGCCGCAATGAACGCTAGGCCACAGGCATTCATCATGACTTCCAACGAGAGCAAAATGAAAATGACGTTGCGTCGAATCAATATCCCGACCACACCGATCAGAAACAGAATGATCGCCAGATAAATGACGTGTTCGAAGGGAATTCCGAGCGGGACGTCCATTACTTCTCCCTTCGCTCGTCCAAGTAACGTCGGCCTAAGTGGTATGCCCCTACCAACGCTGCCAGCAATAAGAAGCCGGCAAGTTCAACGCCGAGAATGTAGGGACCCATCAAAGCTCTGCCCACTGTTTGAGGTCCAATCATCGAACCGGCGATTTGAGCTTCGTTTTGGGTTCCACTGAGAGCGATACCAAGCACCACGAACAAGGCTCCCGCCATGATCGAGGGAATCACCCAGATTCCGGGCAGAAGCCATTGTTTCTCCCGTTCAACGGATCGTCTTCCCAAGTTGAGCATCATGACCACAAACAGGAAGAGCACGACGATGGCGCCGGCATAGATCACAATCTGCAGAGCGGCAGCAAACGGCGCTCCGAGCAGGTAGAAAATCACTGCGATTGACAGCAACGTAACCACCAGGTAGATCAGCGCATGCGAGGCATTGAGCCGCGTAATCGCCATGATGGCCGAAGCTATGGCAATGAATCCCGCGAAGTAGAAAAGCCAGTAAGCCATTAGCAAGCGATCCTGTCGAACCTACGGCAGAAGACTTCTGACATCGTTGGGAACGTCCTCGTTCTGGGCTTCGCCCTTTTCCTTGCCCTCGATGGTCTTTCCGGCGACATGCCAGAAACTGTAGTCGGGATACTTGCCCGTACCACTAATGAGCAAATGCTCCTTTTCGTACACCATGTTGTTGCGGTCGAACTCGCAGAGCTCGAAGTCGGGCGTGAGTTGGATCGCGTAGGTAGGGCAAGCCTCCTCGCACATGCCGCACATGATGCAGCGCGAAAAATTGATTCGGAAAAACTCCGGATACCAGCGCCCATCTTCTTTTCTTTCAGTCTTCTGCAGTGCAATGCAATCGACCGGGCATGCGACCGCGCATAGATTGCAGGCAACGCACCGTTCCTCTCCGTCGGGGTCTCGAGTCAGGACGATGCGCCCTCGATAACGCGGTGCCTGATATGGCATTTCTTCCGGATACTCGACCGTTTCGTTACGCCGAAACATGTGCGTGAACACGGTCCAGATTGTCTTGAGTTGACTAATCATGGGGCTTCCTCACGAAATCACCAGCAACCACAGACCCGTTGCAAGAATGTTCAACAACGACAACGGAAGAAGGATCTTCCATCCGAGCGACATCAGCTGGTCGTAGCGGGGTCTGGGAATGGCAGCTCGAAGCAGAATGAAGAAATTGATCACCAGTACGGTTTTGATGCCGAACCAAATGAAACCCGGTAGAAAGGCTGGTCCGAGCCAACCACCGAAGAACAACACCACAATCAACGCTGAAATCAATATCAACGCCAAGTATTCACCAGCCATGATGAGGCCGAACTTCATTCCCGAATACTCGGTGTGGAACCCAGCGGTGAGCTCGTGCTCCGCTTCCGGCAGGTCGAAAGGCAAGCGGTGGGTCTCCGCCAATCCTGCAATGACGAAGATCACCATGCCCAAGCACTGAGGTATGCAAAACCAGAGGTCTGTCTGTGCTTCGACTACATCCTTCAGACTGAACGATCCCGTGAGCATGACGACTCCCAGCAACGAAAGTCCCATGAACACTTCGTAGGTGACCATTTGAGCGGCGGCGCGTAGGCCGCCGAGGAGCGCGTACTTGTTGTTGCTTGCCAGTCCGCCTAGCAACACGCCATAGACGGCAAGCGAGGACATTGCCAGAATCCAAAGCAATGCAATGTTGGTATCTGCAATGATCAGTCCGGCATCGAATGGCAATACGACGTAGGCCATCAACATGGCCCCTGCTACCACGATCGGCGCAAGGATGAACAAGACACGGTCGCCGAAGGGCGGTACCCAGTCATCTTTGGTGAGTAGTTTGATCACATCAGCAAGTGCTTGCAGAACGCCGAACCACCCCACCCGATTGGGTCCCAAGCGATCCTGAAACCAGCCGAGTACACGACGTTCCCACCACACGAGAACCAGTGCACCAACTAGTGCGCCCACAATTACGGGCAGAATCAGCAGGTAGGACCAGGGTAGATCGAGCAAGAGAGTCAGCCTCTAGCAATCAGGTTGGGATCGATTCCCGGCTTCTTGACAAAATCGGGATCTCGTCGTAGTTCGGCTACGACATCAAGGTTCATGGAATCTGTGACAAATCCCACGGGAAGCCCTAGCAGGCCACTCCGTAAACGAGAGTCGATGCGCACCTCCAGCGATTCTTCCGAACCGTTCAGTGTTGCTCCCATCCCCTCTTCCAAGTTCAAGCGTTGCGCATCTTCGCTGCTCATCAGCAGAAACGGAGCAGGCATTCGCTGGCGTATAGGCCAAGAGAGACTGGAAAGTTCGTCCGACCCAAACACCATGTGTATTGGAACAACCTTGAAACCTGACTCAACTTCAGCTTGCATTGCTGACTGAATCGTGTGGTTGTTACCGGCAAAAGAAACAGGCGCGTCGACCAGTCGCACTCCGGGGTCTCCACCCATGAGCTCCCCGCCAACTTCCTGCTGGAACTTGAACACGGACTGGTTCGAGTTCCAACCCGGCGACCACGAATAAGGAATTGTTGCGCCGTCTTGATCTCCCGGATTCTGACCCTCCATGGAGTAGGAGAAGGGAGTCTCATCGTCGGGGGTAGCCTTTGGCTCGTGAATGTTCACGTGAGCCAGCATCGCCGTCCGTCCACTGTAGCGATGAGTCTGTCGCGGAATCCGTGTCCCAGCCTCCAGTCGAAAATCTGAATTGGGTGCGACATTGCGGAAGCCCGAGAACGCAGCATCGGCGCATGCCGCCAACAGTTCATCCAGAGATGTCCAAGCTGCTTGCTCTCTGCCGGTTGCAGAAGCCAACGCAGTCAACCACTTCCACGACGGCTGAATTTCGTCCTTGGGTTCAAAGACCTGGTAGAACCTCTGCGCTCGCATCTCGAAATTGACAAACGATCCGGTCTGTTCTGCGTATGTTGCCGCTGGAAAGGCGAACTTCGCCTTTTCTATCGTGGGAGTCTCCAAACTGTCCAAAACGAGGCAATTTCCCTGACTCAATGCTCGATCAACAGACTCGCGATCGGCACGACGATAGAGATCGTTTTCGAGAATCACTGCACCGTTGCCGTTTGCAATTCGATCCAATGCTCTCGACAGGGTCAGCTCTCCACCAAGCAATGCAACGCCAAAGCTGTTCGGTTCAAGAGGGACCATGGCCAGTTTGCTGTCACTGCCACGTCTTTGAAGTATCCGCGCGATCCTGGCCCCAGCTTTGACTAAGCTCGAACTCTTGAGCGAACAGCCAACAATGACCAGCGGTGACTTGGCATCTCGCAACGACTCTGCGACGGTCTGTTCAAACGTTCGTGAGTCACCGTCGACACCATCGGTTTCTTCTTCTAGCAGCTCCGCGATGAAGTTAGCCGCATCGACAAAGTCCTGTGCGTCTCCACTCAAGGTGTCCGTGGCAATCTCGTCAAGACGAGTGGAGGCCGGTGTGGCGACGAACAGCGGATTGCGAACATGTTGTGCATGACCTCGAACGCCAGCGTCCTGCCAGATGGGAATTTCGGCTCCCTCCGCAAGATCGAAGCTCAAAAGGCGAACTGCTTGTCGCACCGAGAGCGCAATCCGGGGTGCTGTGTTGCTGACGTCCTCGCCGAGGATCAGAATTACGTCCGAATTCTCCACCTCTTGAAGAGTTGGAATCCGAAATCCGCCTTCTCGCATTAAGTCGAGGGATGTTCGGAGCACTTCCCAATCCACATCGCTCACACCCGCACAGAAATTCTCGGAACCAACTAGCTCCCGTAGTGCGAAGTTAGCCTCGAAGCTGGCCCGAGGTGATCCAATGCCTACCGGAGTTTCGCCCATTGCATCAGCTGCTTGTTCGATGACTTTCGCGGTTTCGCCATAACTGAAAACGCCAGTTTCCGTTTGTGCGCCAGCATGGCGCAGCCGATTTTCGTTGTTGACGAAATGCGACCCGAAACGGCCGCGGTCACATATGAAGTACTGATTGAGTTCGCCGTGATAGCGGTTGGTAATCCGCTTGAGCTGGCCGTAGCGCTCCGCAGGAAAGGTATTGCATCCAACCGAACACCCGGGGCAGATTGAAGGAGCAGTCTGCAGATCCCACTTCCGCGTGTAGGAGCTCGCGAACGGTTTGTCTGTGAATACTCCGGTAGGACACACTTCGACCAGATTGCCCGAGAATTCGCTCTCGAGCGTTCCGTCTTCAAAGCGTCCAAAGTACATTCGCCCACGCGATCCGAATGCCGCCAGATCCTTTCCGCCTGCGTATTCATCGTAGAAGCGCACGCACCGATAGCACGTAATGCAACGATTCATTTCATGCCCGATGAAAGGACCCAAGTCTTGGTTTTGCCATGTCCGCTTCTTGCCGCGGAACCGACGAACCGAGTGTCCGGTCATGACCGTCATATCTTGCAGGTGGCACTCGCCGCCCTCTTCGCAAACAGGGCAGTCGTGCGGATGGTTCTCCATCAACCATTCAATGACGGAAGACCGAAAGTTCGAGGCAAATTCAGCATCAACGGAGATCCGCATTCCATCGCTCACGTTCGTCATGCAAGCCATTTGCAGACGACCACGTTCATCCTCGGGTCCGGCATATTCAATAACCGCGCACTGGCGACATGCACCCACCGATCCCATTGAGGGATGCCAGCAGAAATACGGAAGGTCCAGTCCCTGCGACAGCACGGCGTGGAGCAGGTTTTCACCTTCCTTGACCTCGTAGTCGATGCCGTCGATCGAAATGGTTGCCATTAGCTTCTGTTTCCGTTCGTCACGTTTGGGGCTCAGCGATCATCGTCTCTGGTACGGGCAGGAACCTTCCCGAATGTGTTGCTCGAAGTCGTCTCGAAAATACTTCAGCGCCGATTGCAACGGCTCCATCGCACCAGGAGCATGCAGACAGAAGGTGTTGGTAGGACCGCCGATGAACGCTGCGTGTTGATCGAGGATCTCTAAGTCTCCCTCTTGTCCTCTTCCATTCTCGATATCTGTCAAGAGTGCTTCGACCCATGGAATGCCTTCTCTACATGGCGTGCAGAAACCGCACGATTCCTGGGCGAAGAAGTGTTCCAAATTGCGACACATATCGACCGGACAGATGGAATCGTCCATCAAAATCATGGTCCCCGTTCCCATCCGGCTTCCCGCTGACTGAATCGTTTGGTAGTCCATCGCCAGATCAAAGTGCTCTTCGACGAGAAAGTCAGTGGATGCTCCTCCCGGAAGCAAACCACGCAAGGAGTAGCCGTCTTGCATCCCACCGGCGTGAACGTCGACGATCTCCCGAATTGTCGTACCCATCGGCAATTCCCATAGCCCCGGCTTGTTGACGCGACCTGAAACGCCAAACAATTTCGTACCCGCGTCGTCCGTCGCACCGAGATTCTTGTACCACTCGGCTCCGTTGCGCAGAATCGCTGGAACGTTGCAGAATGTCTCGACGTTGTTGACAATCGTTGGCCTCCCCCATGCACCGCTAGCTGGGGGATAAGGAGGCTTGGAGCGAGGCTGGGCGCGCTTTCCCTCCAACGCATTCAACAACGCCGTCTCTTCGCCGCAAATGTAACGACCTCCCGAAGAGTGAATTCTCAATTCGAGATCGAAATCCGTACCGAAGATGCTTTTGCCTAGGAACCCACCCTCCTGAGCTTCCTGTATCGCTTGCTGCAAACACCGGAAAGGTTCGTGATATTCACCTCGCAGGAAGACATAGGCATGTCGAGCCTGAATTGCATACGCCCCGATGATCATTCCTTCGATGAGAACGTGTGGGTTGTACTCGAGCAGGTATCGATCCTTGAACGTGCCTGGTTCCATTTCGTCGGCATTGCAAACGAGATACTTGGGTCCCGGCGTCGGTGGTTCCCCTTGCGCAAAACTCCACTTTAGTCCAGTTGGAAATCCTGCTCCCCCGCGACCCTTCAGGTCGCTTTCCTTAACGAGATCGATGACTTCATCCGGTGTCATCTCCGTTAACGCTCGGCGTGCACCGGAATAACCTTGACCCGCTTGGTAGTCGGCAAGTCCCACACGGCCGCCCACTTCGTCCACTCTGCCGATCATCGGCTTGGTATCAAGCAAAGACACTAGGCGTACTCCGCAAAGATCGCTTCGAGTCCATCGACCTCGACCGGACCAATCAAGTCCTTGTCGATCATCATTGTCGGTGCTCTATCACATGCTCCTAGGCAGACGATGGGCAACAGGGTAAATCGTCCGTCGGGCGTGGTATCACCGAACTTGATGCCCAAATGTTCCTGAACGGCTTGCCCGAGTCCATCGGCACCCATGACATAGCACGAGACGCTGTCGCACACCATGACGACGTGTTGTCCAACCGGCTGTCGGAAGATTAGGTTGTAGAACGTCGCGATGCTGTCGAGCTTCGCTGCAGACATTCCCAATAAACGAGCTGCTGCATGCAAACTCTCATCGGACACCCATCCGCGATGCTTCTGCACGATCATCAATGCGTCGATTGCCGCTGACTCCCGATCTGGAAGATGGGCGATCTCCTCTTCAATCTCCGCAACTTCCTCGTCACTGAGAGTTGCAACCAAGGCGGACTCAGTCATCGGTCGACATCCGCCATGACGAAATCGATGCTTGCAATGATCGCGATCAAATCCGGCACCATGAATCCATTGCTAATGAACGGAATCTGCTGCAACGCAGGGAAAGAAGGTGTTCGCACCCGTGTTCGATAGGCCATAGTTCCACCGTCGGAGATGGAGTAGAAGCTGTTCCAGCCTTTGGTCGCTTCGATGGTGGTCACGGACTCCGAAGGAGGCACAACGGGTCCCCAACTGACATTCAAGAAGTGATGGATCAACGTCTCGATGTGCTCCATCGTCCGTTCTTTGGGCGGAGGTGTTGCGAGCCTGTGATCCGACTTGTACGGACCCTCAGGCATGTTGTCAGCACACTGTCGGATGATTCTCAGACTCTGACGGATTTCTTCGACTCGCACAACACATCGGTCATAGCAGTCGCCATTGGCCGCTGTCGGAATTTCAAAATCGAACTGGTCGTAGGAGCTGTACGGTCGGTTCTTGCGCAAGTCCCAATCAGATCCCGCAGCTCGCAATGACGGTCCGGTGATCCCCCAATCCAATCCTTCCCGCGTGTTGTACGCTCCAATCCCCTTCGAACGTCGTTGAAGGATCTTGTTTTGCAACGCCATGGTGTCGTAGTGATCCAGGCGCTTCGGCATGTAGTCGCAAAAGTCGACGACCATTTGATGCCACCCTTCAGGTAGATCCTGGGTCACACCTCCGATTCGAAACCAGCTGGGATGCATGCGCCCGCCTGTAATCGCTTCGACGATCGAGAACAGTCTCTCTCGATCAGCGAACATGTAGAAGACCGGGGACATCTGGCCCACGTCCTGGGCGAACGTGCCGTAAAACAGCAAGTGACTCGCGACCCGGAACATTTCTGCCAGCATGACTCGAATAACCTGAGCGCGAGGAGGCACTTCAATGCCTGACATGCGTTCGACGTTGAGCACGTATGGCAGGTTGTTCATAACCCCGCCCAAGTAGTCGATTCGATCGGTGTACGGAATATAGGTATGCCACGACTGCCTTTCGGCCATCTTTTCCTGACCGCGATGGTGGTAGCCGATATCGGGCACCGCCTGCACGATTACCTCTCCGTCGAGCTGCAGGGCGATTCGAAACACACCATGAACGCTGGGGTGATTGGGTCCTAGGTTCAAGAACATGAAGTCCGTGTGAGCCGTCGAACGACTCATGTCCCACTCTTCTGGAACGAAACGCAGAGCTTCTTGTTGCTCGTCTTGAAACTCGTCCGTGAGCTTGTATGGATCCATTTCTGTAGCTCGAGCTGGATGTTCCTTGCGTAGTGGATGCCCTTCCCACAGAGGTGGCGTCAAGATGCGCCGCAAGTTGGAATGCCCGGCAAAATCGATCCCAAACATGTCGTACGCTTCACGTTCGTACCAGTTGGCTACCGGATAAATCGACTCGATGCTGGCGATGGAGAGATCCGCGTCCTTCAGCGGCACCTTGATTCGAATGTCGCTGTCGCCAGACAACGACATCAAGTGGTAGAAAACCGTAAATTCGGAATCGGGCTGACCGTCTCTGTTCTTTCTCAGTCGTTCATCGATGGCCGAGAGGTCGAACAGCAGTTCAAAGGAATCTTCGGAGTCGTTCTTCAGGAAACGCAACACTTCGGACACATCGTCGCGAGAAATCCAAACATTGGGAATCCCATCGACGGTTTCCTGAAACGTACAGGACTCGCCAAATCGCGCGGCAAGGTCGCTGACGACGCTTGGAACTGAGTGGTTCTCCGCTGCGGCTAGGTTCAAATCGCCGTTCACGAACCTCGTTTCTTGCCAAGTAGATCCTTGGATAGCGGAGCATCTCCCACCGTCGTCGGCTCTGCGAGTTCAGCAACCTTCATGCGTTCAGGATTGCGTATGTCTCTTTGGCTCGGCTGGTACTTTTCGACCGCTCCGGTTTCGCTAATCGCCCACGACAGCGGTCGTCGAGTGTTCTTGACCGACTCCTGAAGAAGGTTCAAACCCTGCATGAAAGCCTCAGGTCGAGGTGGGCAACCGGGAACGTAGACGTCAACCGGTAGAAACTTGTCCACTCCTTGAACAACGCTGTAGATGTCGAACATTCCTCCCGAATTTGCGCAGGAACCCATCGAAATAACCCATCTCGGTTCAAGCAGTTGCTCGTAGAGGTGCTGCAGAACCGGAGCCATTTTGCGGAATACCGTTCCTGATACGACGATGAGATCCGCCTGTCGGGGGGTCGCGCGAATGACCTCGGCACCGAATCTGGAAATGTCGTGTCTTGACGTGAAACTTGTCGCCATTTCGACGTAGCAACAACTCAGACCAAAGTTGAAGGGCCAAATAGAGTTGGAACGCCCCCAGGCGACCAGGTCTTCCAGTCGAGCTGTCAGAAAACTCTTGCTAGCTTCTTCGTTGTACGCGCTTTCGGCATCCGACATCGGAGCGTCGGGTTCAGCCTTGACCAGTCTCCACTGCATCAGGAATCCTCCGTGCGTGCATATTCGTCGGGTGTCGTGTGTCTCGACTTCACTCCCCAATCCAAAGCTCCCGTTCTCCACTCGTAGAGCAGGGCGATGAGCAAAATTCCGATGAACACGGCAATTGCGATGTAGCCAAGCCAGCCTACATCGTGAAACACCACAGCCCAACCGACAATAAAGATCGTCTCCAGGTCGAAGATTACAAAGAAGATGGCAACCAAGAAGAACTCTATCGACAGTCGCATGTCTTCCGCATCGCCAACAGGAACTATCCCCGATTCGTAGGGAATGTCTTGGGCACGTCCATGTCTCGATTTGGATCCGACGAACCACGAAACTAAGAGCGTGATGCCGAGTATTACGGCGACACTGATGGCATACAACAAGAATGGCAGCATGTCAGCGTCGTAAGACAACACCTCGTGGCTTGCGTGCTAGGCACGACTTGGGTTGGACGCGTGCAGGTGGGACTCCAACCACAGGCGAGCGGGCTATACGATACAGGAACACACTGACTGATTCAACCGATTGGGTCACTTTCTTGCCGAAGCCAACAGCTCGAGAACCATAGCCAGTCCAACGCTCAATTGCACGGTTGGGCGCATTCGCTACCATACCTGCCTGCAACAACAAAGCGCTCCTTCGAATCGAAACTTCTTGCAGAATGGCAAACACCGAAACCAGTCTTAGTCTTGCGGATCTCGCGGCACAGCGACCCCGAACCGTTGCAATCGCCGCCGCACTACTGCTGTGCAATGCAGTCTTGTTGGCCATTGTTTGGATCGCATTTCCAACTCATGTCGAGAGCAATGGGGCCCAACTGTTCTTCATCATCCTATGGTTGTCGGTCGCCATCTCGGTGTTTCGCGGAATTTCATGGGTACGTTACGGAATCGTTGCCGTACTTGTTGTCTTCGTAGTCGAGGTATTGAACGCGGGACAGCCGGTGACGCAAGTGCAAGCCATGAACTTTGGCGACCAACTCTCAAGGTGTACTGCTGTTGCCGCCATTGTTCTCTTGTTTCTACCCCCATCCCATAGCTGGTTCAAGAAAGTCAAAGCAGCCTATGCGGAGAGTTAACGCCGCCTTCCCGTAGCTGGGCGAGGTTCTTCTCTAAGCTCGTTCGGACAGTTGTAGAAGAATCCCACACGCCGACTTGGGATGTACAAATACCTGAGGACCGCCTTCGCCAATCAGTCGCGCACCACCTGCTTTCATCGCTTCGCAAGTTGCCTTGAGATCATCCACTTCGAAAGCGATCGTATGCATCCCTTCGCCTCGACTCTCCAAAGCCTTGCCGACAGCCGAATCCGCACTCGTCGGGGCCACGATTTCGATGAACCCTCCACCAGGCAGATTGAAGAACGCCTGTTTAATCCCAAGTGCTTCGCTCTCGTCGGTCCGATCCAGTTCAAGCCCCAGAGTGTCGCGATAGGTGCTTACTCCGGCTTCGAGATCTGCTACTCGAACAACAAGATGATCGTAGGCTTTAATCCCCATAGGTTCCCTCAATGTGTACCTGTGATTGATGCTCCTCACTTATTATCCATACCCTAATTTCGTCGATTTCGAGCGCAGACTCCGGGACCGTCAAGCAATGGCACAAGAAAAGGGACTCACCAATCACGAGATCACTATCGCTCTTGCAGGAGGTGCTGTCATGGGTCCGTTCGGAGCTACTTGGAGTACCGAAATCGTGAGCGATGTGCGAGAGCTAACCCGTGACTACGACGCATACCTTCAGGGAACAGAGCAAACTCGGTTCAAGTACCACCTCCATGATCCCGACTCGCATGTTTCCCATTCGTTGGTTGTTTCCTTTGACAACGTCATTGCAATCTACGACCGGGTCAAGCTCCTGGACTGAAGGTGAACTCGCGACCGATCCTGCGAATTGGCATAGTTGTGGTAGGTGCCTTGCTAGTGCCTGCAATTCGCGATGTTGGATTGACGCTGATTCCGACCTTGGATCCACAAACACCGGGAATCGCATTCGGAAGCATCTGTACGGCACTACTGATCTTGTGGAACAGCGTGTTCCTTGCGGCATACGTTCGTTTGTTCGATACGATGCCGCCAACGCATTCGCTGTTGTTCACGCTTGTGGCTCTCATCGCCACTCGCATCGATCACTTGATGACCGAACCTGCGCAATTCATTCAGATCAACGAGGCAATCGCGACATTTGCGGCCTGTTTGCTTGTGTTTGTCTCTCACTTGCTTTGGGTCCGTAGAAAGACAAAGCAATGAAATCCAGAACACTGAGCAATCGCACCAATGCAAGCCCTTTCTCTGTTCTCGAAAAGGGAGCGACCACATGACAGACCCAGTTAGAATCGGACTCATTGGCTGTGGAACGATCAGCCCAGCCTACCTGAGGGCAGCTCAGGTTTTTGAAATCTTGGACTTCGTTGCTTGCGCAGACATCAATCCCGATGCCTCGTCTGCTTGTAGTTCCAAATTCGATATTCCAGCGATGTCGGTCGATGAGCTCTTGTCCAACGACGAGATTGAAGTCGTCTTGAACCTGACCATCCCTGCCGCCCACGCGGAAGTCAATCTCAGTGCGCTGGAGAGCGGTAAGCACACCTACAGCGAGAAACCGTTCGGGTTGGACGTTTCCGAGGGCAAACGTGTGCTCGAAGTCGCTCAACAACGCAATCTGCGGGTCGGATGCGCACCCGATACTTTTCTTGGCGGCGGCCATCAAACTGTTCGTCGGCTAGTGGACGAAGGCGCCGTCGGACGACCCGTGGCGGCTACTGCATTCATGATGAGCCATGGGGTTGAGACGTGGCACCCCGCTCCCGAGTTCTACTATGCACAAGGTGGCGGACCCGTGTTCGATATGGGGCCTTACTACCTCACCGCACTCATCAACTGTCTCGGTCCGATAGCTCGCGTCAGCGCAATCACCGGGAAAGCATTTGAACAACGCACCATCACTTCTCAACCTAGAGCGGGCAATGTGATTGATGTGGACGTCGCCACCCATGCTTCGGCATCTCTCGAATTTTCCAATGGAGCGATTGCCACAATCTGCATGAGTTTCGACGTATGGATGCACCGGCATCCCAATATCGAAATCCACGGAACAGAAGCATCAATGCTGGTTCCGGATCCAAACGGTTTTGGCGGCAAGGTCTTTACTTCAAATCGGCAACGCGAGTGGGATGAACGCCAACTCACACATGGATACTCCGGCAATATGCGCAGCATTGGTCTTGCCGACATGTGCGTAGGGTTGCGCACGGGTCGCCCACATCGAGCCAACGGAAGACTGGCCTTTCACGTTCTTGAAGTCATGGCGGCGTTGGATGAATCGAGTTCTTCAGGTCGCCACATCGAAATTTCATCTTCGGTCGAACGACCCGAAGCACTTCCCATCGGCCTGAACCACGGTGAACTCGACTAACCCACAGAGGTAGCAATCGCATGAGCAAACAAGCATTCATCACATGGGGAGGCTGGAACGGCCACGAACCCGAACAAACAGCTTCGATTTTCGCGACTGTGCTTCGTGACGACGGATTCTCAGTCGAGGTATCGGACTCGCTCGAGAAATTCTGCGATCCAGAGTTCCTGCAGGATCAAGACCTTATCGTCCCAGTATGGACGATGTCCACCATAACGATGGAACAAGAGCGTGGTCTGTTGGCAGCGATTCGAAACGGCACAGGTTGTGCAGGTTGGCACGGCGGAATGGCGGACTCGTTTCGCAACAACGTGGAATACCAATTCATGGTGGGCGGCCAGTTCATCTGCCATCCAGGAGGAATCATCGACTACGACGTGAACATTACCAGTGATGATCCCATCGTGGCTGGTCTCGACGACTTCCAGATGAAGTCGGAACAGTACTTCATGCATGTTGACCCATCGAATGAAGTTCTGGCGACCACGACTTTCTCGGGCGAGCATTGGAACGTCGATTGGGTCAAGGGAGTAACCATGCCCGTCTGTTGGAAAAAACGCTATGGGAGCGGACGAGTCTTCTACAGTTCCCTAGGTCACGTTGCGAACGACTTTGACGTTCCGGAGGCTCGGGAGATCATGCGAAGGGGAATGGTTTGGGCGGCTCGGTGAAAGATGCCCGCCAGGCTGTAGCGACGTTTCGGCGCAACCAACATTTGCGCCGATTGGCATGCCTCGGCGGTCCGTCGGATTGAAATCGACGTGCAGAGTCCCCATGTCAGTTACGTAAAATATGCACCTATAGTTGCTTCGAGTAGGAGCAACGCATTGGTATCGTAATCACCGCATCTAACAAGACGTGCGGTCTAACAACTATGAACGATCTATGACTGAACTGCAAGTGCGCAGGTCCGTAGCACCCGAAGCGGGACGGCACGTACACTCCAATTCGAAATTGCGCAAACCATCACTTCTTAAACGCCTCCTCAGACGAACCAGCGGCAAGACAATCTATGTGTATGGAGAACCCTATCTAACTCGCTACTACCTAGTTGGAAACGGGTCAGGCCGGGGATTCGAGGTCTACGTCCACAACATGCACAAGGTCGATCAGTTCCGCTGGCTACACAATCATCCGTGGAATTGGTTTCTGTCCTTCGTTCTGTCGGGCTACTACATTCAAGACATCTTCAATCGTAGGACCAATCGCAACAAGAGACAGAACATTCGTCTAGTCAATTTGTTCCGAGGTCTACATCGCTATCACGCGATTCGTGAATTGCCGAAGGGAGAAGCGTGGACTCTCGTTGTCGTACCGCCGAAGAGGAAGTCTTACGAGTGGGGCTACTGGGATCCAACGAGCCAATCGCACATTCAAGACAATGAGATCGGGCACGAATCCGCACGCACGGAGACGTTTGGTAACAAGGTACTTCTCGACTAGACCGAGAAGCTAGAAGATCTAGGCTGTGGAGCTTTGCAGAGTGCGAGGACTGCTCTCTGCCGACGGGGCCGGCACAGCACTAAAGAGGAACTCGCCTTCAGACGCGTCCACTTCGATCTTGCTGTCGGGTAAGACTTCGCCGGCCAGGATCTTCTTGGCCAATGGATTCTCGATGCGTTGCTGGATAGTGCGTTTCAACGGACGTGCACCATAGACCAGATCGAAACCGGCTTCGCTCAGCAATTCAACGGCACTGGCTGTCACATCCAACTCGATGTCCACCTCGTCCAATCGATCGGCAAGTTTTCCGATTTGAATCTGAGCAATCTTGAAGATGTGCTCTTGACGAAGAGTGTGGAACACCGCAACTTCGTCGATTCGGTTGATGAATTCTGGGCGGAAGTGGTCCTGCACCCTCTGCATCACGAGACCTTTCATGGTTTCGTAGTCTTGATCGGCATTCTCCTGTATGAGATCTGATCCCAAATTTGACGTCATCACTATGATGGTGTTGCGAAAATCGACAGTTCGACCTTGTCCATCGGTCAATCTTCCATCGTCCAATACTTGCAACAGTATGTTGAAGACATCAGGATGCGCTTTCTCAACTTCATCGAGCAACAGCACCGAGTAGGGCTTGCGTCTGACTCGTTCGGTCAAGTAGCCACCTTCGTCGTAGCCGACGTAGCCCGGTGGTGCACCAATCATTCGTGCGACTGAGTGTTTCTCCATGAACTCGGACATGTCGAGCCGAACCAGAGCTTCTTCGGTATCGAACAAGAATGAAGCCAAAGCCTTGCACAGTTCTGTCTTTCCCACACCGGTCGGACCAAGAAACAGGAACGAACCATTTGGACGACCAGGTTCCGCAAGGCCCGCACGACTTCGTCGAATCGCGTCGGAAACAACTGACACAGACGAGTCTTGACCTACAACTCTCTTATGCAAGACGGATTCCAATTGCAAGAGCTTTTGACGTTCGCTTCGCAACATCCTAGTCACCGGAATGCCCGTCCAAGAGGAAACTACGGAAGCGATTTCATCTTCGGTGACCTTGGTACGCAGGAGTTTGAATGTCTGTGTTGACTCAGGGTCTGGGGTGTTCGTTGATTGGGCTGCTAGTTTCTCTAGCTCGGGAATGCGCCCATAGCGCAGTTCTGACATTCGCGTCAGGTCTCCTCGACGCTCCGCCGATTCGTATTCCAATCTAGCGGCTTCAAGCTGTTCCTTAACCTGATGTGTGCTTTCGACAAGCCGCTTCTCCATTGCAAGCGTCTTGTTGAGTTCGTCGAGTTCTTCTTCTGCTTCCTGAATGGATGAGTCGAGATCCCGCAGGCGCTGCATTGATGCTTCGTCGGATTCGTTCTTCAGAGATTCTCGTTCCATCTTCATTTGTATAACACGACGATCAAGACGGTCTACCGCTACTGGCTTCGAATCGATTTCCATCCGAACCCTGCTGGCGGCTTCGTCAATGAGATCAATTGCCTTGTCAGGCAACTGTCGATCTGAGATGTAACGATGTGACAAAGTGGCCGCGGCAACTAACGCGGGGTCGGTGATTTCGACACCGTGATGAACCTCGTAGCGTTCATTCAATCCACGCAAGATCGCAATGGTGTCCTCTACTGAAGGTTCATCCAACATGACACGCTGGAATCGGCGCTCCAACGCCGCATCTTTTTCGATGTGTTTGCGATATTCGTCGAGCGTTGTAGCTCCGACGCACCTCAATTGACCCCGTGCCAACGCGGGTTTGAGCATATTGCCAGCATCCAGAGAACCTTCCGCGGCTCCTGCTCCCACCACTGTGTGAAGTTCGTCGATAAAGAGAATGACTCTGCCATCTTCATGGGCAAGATCATCAAGCAACGCCTTCATGCGTTCCTCGAAGTCGCCACGAAACTTGGCGCCGGCAATCATGGCACCCATGTCGAGTGCGAGCACCCGCATGTCCTTCATGTTTTCCGACACTGTCTTGTTCACGATCCGCTGAGCGAGTCCCTCGGCCACTGCGGTCTTTCCCACTCCTGGCGCACCGATCAGTACTGGATTGTTCTTGGTACGTCGTTGGAGAACTTGCACGGTGCGGCGGATTTCATCATCGCGGCCAATCACAGGGTCCAACTTGCCTTGTTCTGCGCGTTCGGTCAGATCGATGGTGTACTTTTCCAACGCATTGCGCTTTTCTTCCGCATCCGGATCATTGACGGTAGTACCCTTGCGAACACGTTCAATGGAAGCTTCGAGTGTTGCCCGTGTCACTCCGTTGCTAGTGAGCACATCAGCAAGTGGATCCTTTCGCTCGAACAGAGCCACAGGGAACAGCTCACTGGCAACATAGGCGTCGCCCTTCGAATGTCCTAGCTTGACGCACGAATTGAGTGCAGCTTCAAGATTACCGCTCTGGCGGACTTGGCCGTCTCCTCCGGTTACTTGCGGCATTCCCTCGATTGTGATTGCAAGATCCTGTCGGATCCGCTCGACACTACCGCCGGCCGCAGCAAGGATGTTGGCGACAGTGGCATCTTCCTGCTCCAGCATCGCCATCAATACATGGATGGGTTCCAACAATTGGTGGTCATGTCTGACCGCGAGAGTGTGTGCGTTTCTGATCGCTTCTTGAAATGCGGTGGTTAGTAGATCGAATGCCATTGCAGGATTCTAGTGTTGGCAGTTTCTATTCAAATTGGGGATGGATCGCTCAATTGCAAGACCGAACCCATACAAGCCTATGCAACTATTGGTCTCAGGCTGGCGAATCTGCAATCGCTTCCGTCAAGCGAAACATTCGCGCTGCCGAATGTTATGAGCACGAACGCGGCCAAGCGGTCGATACACGTCAGGAGAAGCGACCGCCATTGCCTCAAGACTGACTCGTCCCAGGTTCTAGAGACCCTCTTCGGAAGTCTTCTTGTCCTCCACCGCTACAACAGCTTCGACTTCGACCGTCTGCGCAGTCCCGCCGACGATTCGAACCATCGTTCCCTTTGCAAGATCGTACGAGGAACGAACCGTCCACATCGTGTCGCCAATGAACATCTTGGAAGGCATGTGAGCCGTCAACGTTTCGTTCAGCGCGAACTGCTGTCCTACCATGCCGCCAACCTTATCGTGCAAGTCGATCCCTTTGTTGGGATCAGTCGTCCGAAAGAACCTGAAGTACACATAGGTGGCGATGGTGGCACCAACGGCGTAGAAGACGCACTGTGCGATGAGAGAGATATCTGGCAACACCCAAGTAACCAAAGCCATCGCGATGGCGGCGACTGCCGCTCCGATCAAGAAGCCACTTGCACCCAGAACCTCGAAGATTCCGAGCAATATGCCTATGCCGAGCCAAATCAACGCAGGATGCATATCCATGAGCACTACCTCCTTGTGTTCGATTCCCGGTTCACAAAGTCTGAAGCTAGTTCCCCAATTCCCGCAATGGATCCAATGACACTTGAAGCTTCCAACGGAATCATCATGACCTTGTTATTGTTCGAATTGGCAAGTTGTCCCAAAGCTTCCACGTATTTCTGAGCAACGAAGTAATTGATAGCACGGCTATCGCCTTCGGAGATCGCGTTCGAGACCACCTTTGTGGCTTCGGCCTCCGCTTGAGCGAGTCGTTCACGGGCTTCTGCTTCGCGTATCGACGCTTGAAGTTCACCTTCCGCCTTGAGAATTTCCGCTTGTTTTTGACCTTCAGCTACTTGTATCGCTGCTTCTCGTTCACCTTCGGCCTCGAGAATCTGAGCTCTCTTCTCTCTTTCAGCCTTCATTTGCTGTGCCATGGCACTGACCAGATCCGAAGGTGGGGTTACATCTCGAATCTCGATTCGTGTGACCTTAGTTCCCCACGGGTCAGTTGCCAAGTCGACTTTCTTCAGCAATTCCACGTTGATCCGATCACGATTCGAGAGGATTTCATCCAGCTCCATAGAACCAACCACAGCACGAATGTTGGTCATGATCAAGTTACGGGTGGCTAGTTCCAAGTTGCTGATCTGGTATGCCGCTTTAGCGGCGTCCAACACTTGGTAGAAGCAGATGGCATCGCAGTTAACCAACGCGTTGTCGCTCGAAATCACGTCTTGGGCTGGGATATCCAAGACCTGCTCCATCATGTTGAACTTCCGGCCCACCGCCTCAACGATGGGTACGAGCAGGTTGAGCCCAGGTGTAACGGTGCGCGTGTACTTACCGAACCTTTCGACGGTCCAGTGCCAGCCCTGCGGAACAACCCGTACAGAGCGCAAAATGGTGATTACCGCAAACAGCAGGATTATCCCCGCCAGAATGTATCCGATCATGAAGTCGGTCCCTTCAAAATTCATAACTAGGAACCCTAGATGTTAAAGGATTGCGGGCACAACGGAGAATAGCCGCTAAGTGAGACGATCAAAGTCGTTCGCCACGCAATGAATCTATCCACGATTCGACCGTTGCTAGTTGTTGGATCCCGTCGGAATCTCGCTGAATGGAACGCCTTTGTCCGGGCGGATGTCCTGTGGCATACCGAGTACTCGTTCCGCAAGTATATTCAGCATGATTTCGTCCGATCCGCCTGCAATGCGCAAACCGGGCGACCCCATGTAGGTGCCTGGATACATGCCCCCTGCAAAAGCTGATTGGGGGTCCTGCAGAGCACCTGACATTTCCAGCAGATCCATTGCGAAGGAAGCCATATCTTGAGTCTTGGAGGCTCCAACGTATTTGCCGATCGAGTTCTCCGGGCCCGGAGTCTCGCCTCGGGACAAAGCAGTCAGTGATCGATAGCCCGTGTACTGCAAACCAGACTCTTGGCAGTACCAATTTGCCAGTGCAGAGCGTACTTGAGCGTTCTCGATGGCTGGTCGGTCATCGATTGTGACTTCTTGGGCAAGCCGAAACACCCTATCAAATCCGACTCCGCCGCCTCCACCGATAGCAGCCCGTTCGTTCATCAGAGTTGTCAACGATACTTGCCACCCTTGGCCAACCGCTCCTAGACGTTGCTCGTCGGGAATGCGCACATCGTTGAAGAACACTTCGTTGAAGTTAGCCCCACCAGATATCTGTTTGATAGGTCGAATTTCGACGCCGGGAGACTTCATGTCGAGGAAGAAATAGGTCAGACCCTTGTGTTTTGGCACATCGGGATCGGTGCGAACTACGAGGATTCCATAGTTGCTGTAGTGCGCTCCCGAAGTCCAGATCTTCTGACCATTGATCACCCAGTCGTTGCCATCTCGTACTGCGCGAGTTCGCACCGCAGCCAAGTCGGAGCCAGCTGAGGGCTCGCTGAACAGCTGACACCATATGTGCTCACCTGAAGCAAGTGGCGGCAAATGGAAGCGTTTCTGATCTTCCGACGCCCACGACATCATGGTAGGCGCAGCCATTCCTTGTCCGATGCCGAAAATTCCGGTCGGAACGGAGTGCTTGGACTCTTCTTGATTCCAAATCACGCTTTGAATGGCTGTCGCATCTCGACCTCCATATTCTTTCGGCCACCTAATGCACGCCCAACCCGCATCGTACTTTCGTTTCTGCCACAACTTGCAACGCTGGATTTCGTCCAAACCTTGAAGTTCCTGTCTGGAGGGTACGTTTTGTTCAAGCCAGCTGACCGCCTCTGCGCGAAACTCAGCTTCTTGGGGACTGTCATTGAAATCCATATCGCATCTCTCCTTTTAGGCCGTAATGGGTTGGTTGCTCCGCTCGTATGCGGATATCAGCCGATCCTGCCACCAGAGTTCGCTACCGAGGGCCACCGAAAGTAGTTTCGCTCTCCGGTAGTACATCTGACAATCGAACTCCCACGTGAATCCCATGCCGCCATGAGTCTGAATGTTCTCCTTGGAAGCAAAGTAGTACGCCTGGGTTGAACTGACTCTTGCCGTCGCGGCCGCCAATGGCAATTCCGCTTCATTTCCAGCCAATGCCCACGCTCCAAAATAGCAGTTCGACCGTGCTAACGTGTTCTTGACGTAGGCGTTGGCTAGCTTGTGTTTTATGGCTTGAAAACCTGCAATCGGGCGGCCAAATGCGTAGCGACCCATCGCATATTCCTTGGCTTGATCCAGCGCACTTGCGGACCCACCAACCTGTTCCCAAGCAAACATCACTGCCGCTCGATCCATCAGCTGGCTTGTCAAGCTCCACCCAGTTCCTTCACTACCCATCAGTTCTGCCTTCGAGCTGTCAAACTGAAGTTGAGCGTGCGAGCGAGTAGGATCGATTACGCTGACTTTGCGACGTGCGACATCGGCCAGTTCAGCGAGATAGACGCTCGCTCCGTCCCCGCCATCACACTTGGCGACCACAATAGCAAAATCAGCAATATCGCCATCGGGAACGGCAATCTTGGTGCCCGAAATCGAGCTATTTGAGGCGGTCGTCGTCAAGGACTTGGGGGTTGGACGTCCAGCGCCTTCGGCAAGGGCGAAAGTCCCGATCGCCTCGCCAATCGCCAGTTTCGGGAGCCATTTCTGCTGCTGGCTGGATGACCCAGCGAGCATCAAGGCTTCGGCCGCCAAGTACACCGAACTCGAAAATGGAACTGGTGCTATCGCGCGACCCAGCTCTTCCGCTATAACAGATAGTTCGTAATAAGTCAGCCCCAGGCCACCGTGTTCCTCTGGAATAACGGTGGAAAGCCAGCCAAGGTCGGCAATCTTGCTCCAAAGGCCTGAGTCGTAGGATTCCGATCCCTCGAGGATCTTTCTAACGTCCGACAACGAGCAATTTTCGTCGAGAAACCCACGCGCCTGTTCCCGCAGCAGTTCCTGGTCTTGCGAAAACTCAAAGTTCAATGTGCGTTCCTAATGTGAGTGGGGAGCTCTGGCGAGCGTTTCGATTGTACTCACTGGTATAGACTTGACACATGGATCTTGGACAACTCGGGTTCATCCGAACGGCGGCGGTTTCTCCAGTTGTTGAACTCGCTGATCCAAAAGCGAATGCCGAGCGAATTTATTCAATCTATGGCCGCCTTTGCGACGAGGAATGCTCTGTAGTCCTGACTCCGGAACTGTCACTTACTGGATACAGCTGCGAGGATCTCTTCTTCAGTGATGAACTGCTCGGTGCATCGAACGACGCTCTCGCAGCTCTCGCAGACAAAACGGGTGCTCCAGCACTGGTGGTCGGCGCTCCCATTCAATTGTCGAACGGTCGGATGTACAACTGCGCTGTCGTGTGTGCCAACGGGCAAATTCTTGGAGCAGTGCCTAAGAGTTTCATCCCAACCCACAATGAGTTCTACGAACATCGTTGGTTCGATAGTGGAATCAAAATTGAGACCAACCTTGCGTTTGGATCCCATGAGTTCACCCTGTGCTCCAACCAGGGATTTCAACTAGGCGATACAACCTTCGCAATCGAAATATGCGAAGACCTTTGGGCCCCCACACCGCCTTCGATCGATCACTGCCTCAACGGTGCTCTCATCGTTCTTAACCCATCGGCAAGCAACGAACTCATCTCCAAAGTCGAGTATCGCCGGGAGCTTGTCCGCATGCAGAGTGCGAAGTCGATTTGCGCGTACCTGTATGCGGGTTGCGGCGTGTTCGAGTCCACCAAAGATACCGTCTACAGCGGACACCTGATCGGCGCTGAAAACGGTGTGGTGCTCGGCGAGTCGGAGAGATTCTCTCTTCAAGGTTCAGAACTTCTGATCGACTTCGATGTACGCAAGCTGCAACACGAACGCCGACGGACGACTACCTACCGCCAGGCGGAGGCCCGTTCCAAATTCTCGGTTGTCGACTGTAGCCCTTCAATTCCGCTGCGAGCTACCAGTCGCCACTACGATCGGCAACCGTTTGTACCATCCGAAGGAGCAGAGCTCTCAAGTCGAACTGCCGAAGTACTGGAGATTCAACGAACAGGTCTTGCACGTCGAATGGTCAGTGCTCGAGCTGACTCCCTAGTAATTGGACTTTCCGGAGGTGTTGACTCCACACTGGCGTTTCTTGTCTGCATTGAAGCGCTTCAAAAGCTCGACAAACCAAACTTCCAAGTTCTTGGTGCGACGATGCCTGGTTTGGGTACTTCGGAACACACACTTCAGTCCGCTCGCCAACTCGCAGATGTGGCGGGTACCCGATTGATGGAGATGGACATTCAGGCTCCAGTAAGAGAGCATTTGGATCTCATTCAACACGACGGATCCGTCGACATCACTCTGGAGAATGCCCAATCCAGGCAGCGAACCATGATGCTGTTCGATTTGGCCAACAAGAACAAGGGCATTGTTGTAGGAACAGGAGACATGTCCGAGCTTGCCTTGGGCTGGTGCACATTTAATGGTGACCACATGAGCTCCTACAACGTCAATGTCAGCGTTCCCAAGACGCTTGTCGCCCACGTTGTGAACTGGTACGCCGAAACACGCGCTTCAGCTGAACTGGCAGAAGTGTTGAAACGAGTGGTTGAGACGCCTTTCTCGCCGGAGCTTGTGCCCTCATCGAGTGATGAGATCAGTCAACAGACGGAATCCATACTCGGCCCCTATGAGTTGCACGACTTCTTTCTCTACCATTTCCTACGAACGGGTGCGAGCATGCGAAAACTATATGAGATCGCTCAAATTGCCTTCCAAGCAACTTACAAGAGCGAAGAAATCAAGCGTTGTCTTACAGTTTTCTGTGAACGATTCTTTCGCAATCAATTCAAACGTACAACGCTGCCCGCGGGTCCCAAAGTTGGAACTGTGAACCTATCACCGAGAGGAGATTGGCGGATGCCGGACGAAGCGGAGTACATGCATATGTTGGAGTCCATACGTGACTTCTAATCTGAAAGGACAAACCTTGCGCTTCGTGAGTACATGTCTCCTCGTCTCCATCTGTGTGGGGTCGGCAGAAGCGCAACAACCCCAACCCAAGTACTGTGGAGATGAAGGAGTCTGGGTTCAGACTCTAGGTTCGGGAGATCTCGACCTCGACAACGACCGAGGGGCGGAGAGCTACGTCGTATGGTTGGATCAACGTGCTTTGCTACTAGTCAATGCGGGATCGGGAACAGCAGTTCGATTCGATCAAAGCAATGCGAACTTTGCTGACCTACAAGCCATCGTTCTGACTCAAACTTCGGTGAACCAAACAGCCGATATTCCAGCACTACTTGCCGGGTCTCGAAGAGCGTATCGAGAGGAACCGCTAACCATTTTGGGTCCGACCGGAGATGAGACTTGGTTGGCGACATCGACCTTCATCGATCGATTGTTGAGTGAGGATGGTCCGTTTCCCCACCTTGCCCCCTTGTTGACAATACGTAGCCCGAACGGCTATCAGATTCGGACTCGAGATGTGACGGCGATTGGCTCGAGGCGTTGGTCAGAATTCGGTTCGCAAGACATGATGCTCTCCGCAATTCCAGTCAAACACGGAGACATCCCAACGTTGGCCTGGCGAATTGACATTGGACCCAATTCCATAGTGTTCGCTTTGGGTATGAACAATCAGAAGGACACTCTGACCAAGTTTGCCAAAGAAGCTGACGCAATCGTGTTTTCTCACGCACTTCCTGTGGGAACGGTTGGTACTCCTCGGGACAAGTACTTGATTCCACGCGAAATTGGCCGTATAGCCTCATCGGCGGATGCGCGATTCATCATCATGGGAGGACGCAGTTGGCGTACATTAGGTCGAGAAGCACGGACTGTCGATGAAGTCGAGACGCACTATGACGGAACTATAATCTTCCCTGAAGACCTCGAATGCTGGGGTCTTTAGGTCCAGATGTGTGAAGTAACTCTAGGAGAATTCAGTTGGGCAAGGGAGATCTCCGTACTCGACGAGGAAAAATCGTTCGAGGAACTAACGGAAATAGTCGTCCGAGAAAACGCGACACCAAGAAAAAGAAGGAATCCAAGTAACAATTCACTTCGAGGCTCTACTGTTCTCTCGGTGTAGTTGCGACTTCCTTTCAGAAAAGGATTTGTTAGCGGAAAACGCCAGACGTTAGGTGCCGTTACTTATTCATTCAACGGCACATCGAAGAATGCAAAAGAACTCCAGCCCATGCTAGCACAGGCTGGATTTCAATCTGAGTTCAACAGAAGATCGGCGAACTGATGTGATCGCCCATCTCAGGGGCTAGTTGACGAAGTAAGCGCCTTTATCGCCTCGCCGCAGCACGCCTTCCCTGACTAGTGCTGTCAGCACACCACTAATGGCCTGCTTCTGGCTGTCAGTATGTGCTCCCATTCGGTTGCAGATACCTGCGCGGCGAATACCCGGTTCGGCTCGAACAGAGTCGATAACACCTTCTCGCCTGGCCTCTCCAACTTTCTTGCCACCTCGCTTATGCGATTCGTATGCCTGAATTGCGGCGAGCTCATTGTCCAACTCAGAGTCCTGGGTACGGAGTTTCGCAATCTGCGCGCTGATTTCCTGTTTCCTTTGTCCAATGCGCACTCGTTCGGCTGCAATGTATTCGGAGAAACTCATTCCTTCATTCCTTTTGATTTTGAGTAGAGGTTGTCGTGGATCTCAAAGGTTCCCGCATGGCACCACCAAACTCTTGAATGATCGCGCGTCACACCTCTGATCCACTACTGTATTCTAGCAGACAATTTCCTTCCTCTAAGTCTCGTCGTATATGTGTGCACTTTGAGCCTCATAGGAAGAAGGGGAGAATCATGTCCCGACACTCATTCCTGTTACTTGAGTGAGCAACAGTCTTTTGCATTAGAAACAGCTACTAACCATTCGCTCTTCGATTCCCTATTCTCGTACAAAGCGATGCTTGAACCGAGAATTCCGTTACAAGTGCTTGAGCGGCTCGGAACTCTCTCGTACCAGACCCTAGTGACCGAATTGCTGATCTCGGCGTTGAGCATTCTGACATCTTCAATATGTTGGGCTTTTCGAACTGAGAACGAGTTCCAAGACCTCAACTCACTTGTACTCTTTGTATTGAGTCGCGTATGAGCGGGCATCTCGTACCAATGTCGAGTGTCAATCTCTCGATTCGAGCAACCACCACAGGGTCGGACGTACCATACTGCATTACGGATTTTCTTTGGAAGACGGAAAATGAAGCTTGATACACAGATGTGCGACGAACTTCTAGCGACCACACGTGCGGTGCGCAAACGATTGGATCTACAAAGGGCTGTGCCTCGGAGCATGATCAAGGAATGCATTCAACTCGCGGTTCAGGCACCCACCGGATCGAATTCACAGACTTGGCGTTGGATCGTGGTGGATGACGCAACTATCAGACAAGGACTTGCAGACTTGTATCGGCGGCACGCTGAACCTTATCTGACAGGTGCAGTGGCTCATGCGCCAGAGGGTCAAACCAAGCGTGTGTTCGAATCCGCTCTCTTTCTCATGGAACACCTTCACGAAGTCCCAGTACATGTAGTTCCATGCATTCAGGGTCGGGCTTCAGGAGGAACGATGGCAGCGGGATTGTTTGCGTCGATCTATCCGGCAGTGTGGAACTTTCAGCTCGCACTACGAGCTCGGGGTTGTGGATCGTGTCTCACAACTCTGCACTTGGGTTCTGCTGACGAAGCAGCGGCTTTGCTGAAGATCCCGGAAAATGTGACTCAAGTCGCGCTACTCCCGGTCGCATGGACTATCGGAACCGACTTCAAACGTGCCTTTCGACCTCCAATAGACGACATTACCCATTGGAACAAGTACGATTCGGTCTAAACGGACAATCTCTACGAGGACTGAGCCAACCGTTCGGTCACTCCTTCACTGATCCAATCATGGGTCTTAACGAGCGAGTCAATGTCAAAGTCAGACTCGATCAGATCCGCCCTTTCTTGAGAAAGTAGCTCGCGACACACTTGCACGATTGTCCATTCGTGGGTTACCTTGCCGCCCGATAGGCTCAAGTAGCAACCAGAACTCATCTTGGCATCGACTCTAATATCGACGCTTCCGTCGATCTCAACGCGGTATGTCTCCGCCCCTATCATGGTTACGCTGATCATTCGCCACCTGTCTCGTTAGCTGTCCAATGACCGACTTGTGCTTGCTTACAGCCCATCAAATGCTGGAGTTGCTCAAGCAACGCAAAGTTTCATGTCAAGAACTGATTGAAGCACACATCGCAAGAATCGAGAGAATCAATCCTCGAATCAACGCAATCATTACCACAACTTTCGACTTTGCCGTTGATTCAGCACGACGACTCGATTCCGAAGGTGTGCGCGAACGCCCTCTCTTCGGGCTTCCCATTGCACACAAGGACTTAGTCGCAACCAAAGGAATTCGAACCACCTTTGGATTTCCGCCCTACGCCGAATTTGTACCTACTCATGATGCCTTGATCGTCCGGCGCATGAGGGAAGCCGGCACAGTATTGCTGGGCAAGACCAACGTACCGGAATTTGGGGCAGGTTCGCATACTTTCAATCGAGTATTCGGACCCACCCTAAACCCCTATGACCCAAAACGAACAGTAGGAGGAAGCAGCGGAGGCGCGGCAGCGGCACTGTGTTCTCGGATGGTTCCTCTCGCCGATGGAAGTGACACAGGAGGGTCGTTACGAAATCCTGCTGCGTTTTGTAACGTCGTAGGCTTTCGTCCTTCTCCCGGAAGAGTGCCCTGGGGTCCGAACAACGATCCCTGGACCGAATTGAGTCACCAAGGACCGATGGCACGAACTGTAAGTGACACCGCTCTGCTCTTCTCAGTTCTTGCGGGTCCGGATCGACACTCAACACGCGTGTTGGAGACTCCTGGAGCAACTTTCCGCGAACTACACCCGGTGGACTTGAGTGACTTGCGAATCGCCTACTCGCCCGACTTCGGAGGTTTGCCCGTCGAGCAGCCCGTTCGACAAACACTCTCACAGTTCGCAACGATTCTCGAAAGATGTGGAGCTACGGTCGAAGAAGCTACCCCTCGGCTCGACGATGCACGCCGGATTTTCAGTGTCCTACGGGGACTGGGATTTCGGAAACGATTCAACGAGATGCCCAAGGAACACTTCAATGAACTCAAAGAAACCATCCACTGGAACATTGAAGTCGGAAATGCTCTGACGCTCGAAGATGTTGAGTGGGCGATTGCCGCACGAACACGGCTCCACTCCCGAGTTGTCGAGTTCTTCGAAACCTACGATGTGTGGATAGGACCCGCTACCCAAGTGATGCCGTTTCCTGTAGAAGTCGACTGGGTGCGGGAAGTTGAGGGGCAGAAAATGTCCGATTACATACAGTGGATGGAAGCCTGCAGTTGGATTTCAGTCACCGGACTACCCACACTCTCCCTCCCAGCAGGATTTAGCAACGGATTGCCCGTGGGCGTACAGGTCATTGCACCTCCCCGTCGCGACCATTTTCTCTTGAGTGTTGCCAAGTCGATGGAAGATGCAACTGACTTCCAGTCTCAACTGCCACTGTGTTCTTAGGTGGCTGGACTCCAGCGGCCGACCATCCAACAACAGTGAACTACTGCCTTTTTGGGCTATAGTTCGCCGGGTTTCTGTAGCATTCTTATTCGGGCAAAGTCTCGATCATCGCCATCCTGTGCTTTTCGCTACAGAGTCCGCCACAAGCTACTGGTGTGCAAACAGTCGCAATATTGATCCGTAGGAACTGAGATAGAACATGTGGGCTGCAATCAAATTTGCCGCAGTGGGAGTCAAGTTTCGATACTCGGCAAGGAAGTCCAAAGATCGTCTCATTGCCGATCTCAAGAAACTATCGCTTCTTCGAGCAGTGAGGCGCAAGACGAACGGAATTGTTGCTTTCGTTGTCGGAGACAACGTTGTGTTGTTCAAGCTGCGCTTTCCACTCATTCACACCGGTAAGCCCATCTTGTACGTGAAGATCGAGGAGAGCAACAACCACTCCGAAGTGAGAGGCATCTTCACGTTTGCTGTGTACGCTCGAGTGATCTTATGGCTCGTCTTGCTGCTGTCGATGGCCTTTCTCGCTATTTCTTCGATGCGGTTCATTAGGGGGCTTCAAGGAGATGCAGATGCGCTATTCCTAATCGCAGTGATTCTTCGAATGTTGATTGGGCCGCTAGTCGCTTATGTGACGCTAACCTGGTATCGGTGGACCATGCGCCAGTGTGAATCCGATATGTCCGATATTGCGACAGGACTGGAGGAAGCATCGAAGTAAAGGTGCTTTCCAAACAGTCTAATCCGTCTCTTCGTCGATTAACTGACCTTCCAATTCAAACGTAATCGAACTCTCGACACCTTGTAGTTCCACTGGCTGTCCTTCTTCGTAGGCTGGACGAAAAAGCCACGTCTTGACAAAGCGCACGGCCTCTTCATCGAAGACACCAGGGGGCTCTGCCTGCACAACTTCCACATTCGCGACGTTCCCGTCGACCAAGACATCGTAGGAAACGACAACATAGCCCATAACCCCGGCTTCCTTCGCGGCCGGCGGATATTTGAGGGTTCCGCTCTCGACGAGAGTCATCGGTTGCGAGACAAGAGGCTGGCATCCGGTCGCGAGCACGAGACCGACTAGCAGTGTCGAAAGTAGAATGAATCGAGCCATTGGGCGAATGTTAGCACCAGACCGAAGCCGCCGTGGATCCCGATCGACAACGACAGAAAGTGATGGTGCTCTATCTTGCAAACTCCTCCTTGGATGCGCGAGTCAACGCTTGGGCGGTGTACGACGGCACAGGCACAACTCACCCCATGCCGGGAGATTCCGATGAACCACCCTATTCCAATGGACTCGCTGCATTACAAGACGGGTGGCGCCTGATACAAGCTTCTCCGCTGGTCAACCACGTCAGTGGCGACGAATTCAGAACAGGCTATCTGAAGTACGAGTTCTTTTTCGAGAAAGTCATCAACTGTGATTGAAGCCGTCAAGTTGAGTTCCCCTCAGATTGCGCACTTTGCGGCGAATGGATTCGTTACATTCCCCGGTGTCGTTCCCCATGATGTGAATCAGCAGTTTCTCAATGAGCTACATGTTCAAGATCGGCAGGAAGACAGCTCTCCCGAGAATTTGGAACGGCTCAGTCGTGTAGGAGAGTTGCTGGCAAAGAGCGACCTGCAAGCAGTACCGGCCGGAGCCCCGTTGTTTGAAGCGCTTGCGGAAGGCACGGCGCTAGGCAACATCATTCGCGTTCCCGAAGTTCGAGGTGCAATCGAGAGCTTGGTGGGATCCGAGTGCGTACTCGACCATCACTTTGTACACGTACTCAACGGTTTGCCAGTCCACCGTGGAAGACAACGCTCGCAAGGATTGCATCAGGATTCGACGATTGATCCGCGGGAAAGGGCTTTCGATATCCAAATGTTCTACTTTCCCCACGAAGTAACAGCCGAGATGGGAGGTACTCGCTTCGTACCCGGAACCCATCTGCGAATCGTGAGTGAGTCCGCCGTCGCACGCTATCAAAACGTTGCTGGGCAAGTTCACATTCAGTGCCCTGCCGGAACTGTATTCATGATGCACCACGGCATTTGGCACGGCGGTGGCGTGAATCGCTCCAATATGACACGATTCCTCTACAAGTTGCGATTAAATCCAACCGAGCCGCAAGTCAGACTCTGGGACACCTCCGATCTCACCGAGGACGACTTTCGGCAACGGCCTATATTTTTCGTCAAGAAGGGGCGCGATCCCCATTCCATCGCATCAATTTTGACCAGAGGATTACCCTGGTTCGAAAACGACACCGGTCGCATTGAATTCATTCAACGAATCAAGTTTTGGCGCAACTTGCTCGGCGATCAATCCTTCGATGCCGACTACTGGGTCACGAGGCTCGAATGCGAACCTCAGTCCGACGAATCCCAAAGGTAGAAAACAGCGAGCAGGTTAGGATGCTGTTACAGACTGTTCAAGCGTCTGCTCGATGGACTCTCGCAAGAAGCCTTCCAAATTAACCAGTCGTTCCTTGAGTGCGAACTGTCGTTTTGCACGTTGCATATTCTCGCCACGCACCTTCACTTTGAAGTAGCGATCACCTTCCAAGTGGTCCGTCAAGTAGCGAATGCCAAGCATGCCGCTCATGTGCGCAGGAGCTGAGACAAAGAGTTCGAGATCCTCGCTGCTACGCACTCTATAGCGACTGAAGAACCCCTTGCAAAGGCTAAGCAATTTCGTCTTGCTGACTGAAGATGATTCACTGTCGAATACAGACTTGCCGATCACCGAACGCACAAGATCTCCGAAATCAATCCGTGGATGTCCCATCATCAAGGTGTCCAGATCCACGATTCGAAGCACTTGAGGACTGTTGTGTCGAAACAAGAGATTGGACATCTTGCAGTCGCCGTGAATGATGTGTCTGCCTAGGCTGAGCCGGGGCGAACTCTCCGAGCTACGCAAGATTTTCTGAATTTCTGGCCGAAACTCGGTGCCGTCGCCTTGCTCACTCCCATTGTCGGCTTCCCTCCACCGCTTCACGTAGTGGTGGATGTCGTGAAATCCCTCGATAACCGAGTTCAAGGCTACTGTGCACTCTTGCAGGCGGGAAAGGAGCGATCCATAGGCTTCTGCAGCAGCCTGGCAGTACTCGCTGGAGAACGAGGGATTGGACTCCGAGTCGTGATAGACGAAAGCCCTCCACACATCTCCCTGTTCGTCCTCGAAGAAGTCTCTCCCCGCATCCGTTGGCACCATTCTCGGTACCAGATCAAACACGGTGTCGTAGACGGCTCGATAGTTGCCAATGACTTCACGAGGACAGTGGAACACGTTCTTGTTGATCTTTTGGATCACATACTTTTGATCGACCCTGTATGTGTCGTTGATTCTGCCCTCGCCAAGCGATGTCCCGGGTCCACGAAGATCCCAACTACTTAGCACGCTATCCGGAATCATTCTCCAATCCGAAAGCAAAGGCTACGGGAAGCATGTACTCACCAAACGGTCCTGCCAGCTGTGGATCTGGCGTTGCCGTCCCAGCTGCAACGTCCGCCAATCGCGACAGAGCATCGCTGACTTGAGCAAGTTCGACGAGGTCAGGATGTTGCGAACACGCTGATTCGAAGACATCAGCTTGCAAACGCCAACCACGGATCCAACGAGACAGGTCACGACTCGACTTCACATCCTCGATGCACTTGCGTACTTCTAGACTCTCCGGAGGTAATTGATCAACCACCTTGTTCAATGGCGACGTTCCGTTGTAGGGTCTGTTGTCCGGATCCACTGGATCTCCATGAGCTCGGTCCTCGACACCATCAGTCGTGAGCATGCGGGCATACCACTTGACCGGCTCCAGCATTTCAAACAACGGAACCAGCTCCGTGCACTCGTGGATAGGTGGATCGGAGTAGACGCTGGGCAAGTCGAGATGCGCCAACCGATTCAAACTGGCGTTTAGTCTGCGATAGAGATCGTCCGTTGACTTATCGTCTGGGGAACTCCATAGTCGCTCGGCGATTGCCGGTAGACGCGTCCAAATCCGTCGCAGTACTAGCTCGTCGGTAGCTAACTCAGACCACATGCACGCTTCGCCACCCAAGATCTCGCCCCCGGGTCGTGCCGGAAGATCGGGAAACTCCCCAAACTCCTGATGCCAGCGAAGACCATCCTTGACATGGTCGAAAACGGCAAGCTCGAGACAAGCCGCATCCTGCTTCTTCCACTCTTCCTCGCCCATCGTTGGCCAATATCCGTAGTGAACATGAGCCGGATAGTTCAAATCGAGATAGTAGGGAGACGACAAAAGAGTCTTGTGTCCAGCAGTCAATGCGCAATCGCGCACACGCATTCCGCGCCACGCCTGAACTACGACCGAAGGGTCGAGAGTCTCGTGCAATGCTTCGTCCCAAACAACGGTCGTTCTCTCCCGGGAGAGCAGGAAATCGACGACTTGGTTGGTGAAGAAGGCTTGGATGTCGCGTGCACTGTTGAGACCACGCTCGCGAGCCCAACCTTTTACTGAATCGGAGCGATCCCACCAAGCCGGATTCACTTCGTCGCCTCCGATGTGAAGGAAGCGATCAGGAAATGTCTCAATGACTTCCTGCAATATCGAAAATACGGACTGCATGGCTTCTGGGTTGGAAGGATCCAGACACGCTTCATGGACACCGTATCGCAACGTATCCGCTAAGTCGACTGACTCACATCCCCACTCAGGATGAGCAACCAACCAACTCGTTGTGTGTCCCGGTATGTCAATTTCAGGAACGACGCGAACTCCATGATCGCTGGCAAACTCGACCAGCGACTGCAACTCGGACTTCGTGTAGTGCTGTTCAGAGGCGAGATTAGGAAAGACATCGCTTCCGAACCGAAAAGCTTGGTCGTCAGTCAGATGCAAGTGCAACGCATTCAGCTTGAAGAGATGCATCAGTTGGACAATGGAACGCAACGTCGTCAGTTCCATGAAATGACGACTCACATCGACTAGCAGTCCTCTCCACGGGTGCATAGGTTTGTCTTCGATGTTGCAGTCGGGCAATTCTCCAGCGGCGGAAAGCTGGGCGAGCGTGCTGCATCCGGCAATCGCACCCCATTCGGACTGAGACTTGAGTTGGATGAGTGAGTCTTCGATCCGCAATCGGTAGCTGCAATCATCGTCAAGAGAAGGAGCGGAGCCGAAATTCCCGTTTGCAATGGCGCAATTGAATCGGAAACCGCCCAATTGAAGTCTCTTGACGAGGCTACTTACTCGTTCGGAGTCACACCGCTCAAGTACGCACTTGCCTTTGCCGGCCTTTGTTCTGCGAAGCCTGTCTCGAAAGACTTCAACTTCAGGGAGAAGTGCGATTTGCATCAGACTGGGAAACCGCCAACGCTATTGATCTTGTCGGTTAGCAACCGTGTGTCAATGGAAGTCAACCGTGTCGTCAGGAAAGGAAGTTACCTTTCGAGTCCAATCGATCAACTCGATTGCCGCAACAGCTGCTTCGAGTCCTTTGTTGTACTCATCGTCGCCAGATCTAGCCTTTGCTTGTTCAATATCTGAGACCGGAAGTATTTCGTTGATGATGGGCACGTTCGACATTGCGGAAAGATTCATGAGCTGTTGTGCGCAAGCGTCAACGATCATTTCGAAGTGGTAGGTCTCGCCCTTAACGACAGCACTTAAACAAATGATCGCTTCGATTTCTGTGTCGAGATCGATCAGCAACTGGGCTGCGTACGGAAACTCAAAGGTGCCCGGCAAGACGTGCGACTCAACGGTTGCGCCGCAATCGATTAGCAGCTGCTCGCACTTTGCGTGCATCGATCGCACGATGTCTGGATACCACTTCGACAGGAGTATGGCGACTCGCGCATTCAGCACAAGCGGCAAGTTTGAGGTGTTGACGGGAACCATCGCCATTGCTATTCCCTCACGAGTTGTAGACGATATTCGTTTGAGTCTGTGGCGAGAAACCCCAGACCCTCAAGATTCGGCTTCGGATTCTTGCACTTCACATGAACTACCCGACCCCCTTTCGATTCAATGAGTCCGATGGCATGCAAGAGCATCCATCTGCCGAGCCCCTCTCCGCGATAGTCTTTACGGACATCGAGTGCTGAAATCCAATAGTTGAAGGTGTCGATCAGTGCAATTTGGTATGCAGCGATGACTTGGTCATGGTGTTTGGCGATGCGGATCCAATCCAATTCCGAGTCTTGCTCAAAGCTTCGATTCAGCAACTGTATGGGACGCTCGTTCCAATGGGGTCGATAAATGGGATATCCGCGAGGGTGAGCTGGTCGAGTCTCATCGCTCATCGAGCATCAGTCCGCGATGTGACCAATGGCACCGGGTAAGTCAACGCAATCCAACTATGCAAACACCACCTACTGGGTAGCCCCACGCAAGTTTACTACTGAATCTCGTAGGTCTTCCGTGGATTTGCCTTCAGCTGTAATCGACTCCGCGACCTCGACTTCAATCTTCGAGAAGAGCTGCGCCGAACCCTTCCACAGACCCTTGCCAGCTCGGGTGAAATACGAACCCCACAACCCCCGGAGAGCAGTCGGTATCACGGGCACCGGATTCGACTCCAATATCTTCAGAACGCCGCTTCGAAAGTCGGCGACTTCCCCGTCGGGTGTCAAGTTTCCTTCGGGAAAGATGCACAGCAGATCTCCGTCTTCCAGCGCTTCTTCGATCTGTACGAATGCGCTCTCATAAGCTTCTGCGTCTTCGGACTTGGGATTGATCGGAATTGTCTTGGCCGCCTTGAACAAGTACCTCAGTACCGGAGCGTCGTAAATGTCTTTTGCCATGATGAAGCGAATGGGGCGGCGAATGGACCCCAGCAGCACCAGTGCGTCGATGTAGCTGACGTGATTGCAGATGATTAAGGCAGCACCCCGCTCCGGAATGTGCTCCATCCCGATGTGTCGAATCCGGTACGCCAGATGGGACAGAATCCAGCACACGAATCGCAAAGTGAATTCCGGCACCTGCACGAAGATGTAGATGCATACACAAATGTTGATCAGGACCATCAACAACAACAAAGTTGGAATGCTGAAATTGAGCACCGTCAGCCACACGATGGAAATAGCAGCTCCCAGCACGATGCAAATCGAGTTGATGATGTTGTTTGCAGCAATGACTCTCGCTCTGCGGTCAATTGGAGTCCTTGCCTGAATGACCGTCTGCAGCGGCACGACATACAAGCCGAGGAAGAAACCAACGAAAGCCATGTCGATCAAAACTCGAAATGTCGAGGGCACACTGAGGAACTCGCTCAGAGTCCTCACTTCAGTAGCGGTGATCGCTTCGATGGCGAAATACAGATCGATGCCGAAAATGCTGACTCCGAACGCTCCAACGGGAACCAGCCCAATCTCGATCCGTCGACCGGACAGCCATTCACAGGTCAATGAGCCCAGTGCAATGGTTATGGTTACGATGCCCAGCAACACCGGAACGACGACCGAACTGCCAAGAAGGTGTTCCTCTGTCAGCTTGGCAAATTGAGCGATGTAGACCGAACCCAGAGTCCAGAACCACGAAACTCCCAGGATTGACTTGATCACTGCATCCTTTTCGGACGCAATGCGAATCAGCCCGATGGTCTCCTTGATTGGATTCCAGCCTGGTTTCCCCTTGTAGACCGATGGTGCTTGGGGAATGAACAACGATGAACAGAATCCTGCTACCGCAACGAGGATTACCAGGGCCGACAACCCAAGCGCAATGGTCGAGTGGTCTTCAATGCCGCCTATGATCCCGCCAACGATCGTACCGATGAGAATGGCTACGAACGTTCCCATCCCGAGGATGGCGTTGCCTCCAATGAGTTCAGTCTCCTTCAGATGTTGTGGCAGGATCGAGAACTTGAGCGGACTGAAAAACGATGACTGGGCCCCTAGCAGAAAGAGCACAACGAGTAGCAACCACACCTGTCGCGAGTACAGTGCGAGTGCAATCAAACAGGCGACGGCGACTTCGACCATCTTGACGATGCGAATGAGTCGCGACTTCTCGTACTGGTCCGCGATCGTTCCCGCTGTTGCCGAGAACAGAAAGAACGGGACGATGAACAACGCCGCGGCAAGATTTACATAGAGGTTTTCGTTCTCGTCGGCGATCAAGTAGCCGAAGACGAAGATCACCGACAACGCAGCCTTGAACAGGTTGTCGTTGAATGCCACCAATGACTGCGTGCAAAACAGGGGCAACAATCGCTTCTTGCCCAGCAAACCAAACTGCGAAGTCTCGCTCATGTCAACTGTTCCAATGTTCTGAGACGATGTTGCCGCTGATTAGAGAATGGTAATGTCAAGACTCAATCGACGGATACACTTGCCTGATGCGTACCAAGAATAACCAGCACCATTTTGACGGAACACCCCAATGAAAACAACCAAATTGACTTCGATTGTTGTGATAGCTGCTTGTTTGCTGTCTGTTGGCACACTAACGGCGCAGGAGCAGGCAGGGGACGACACGGCTGCCAAACAGGCTAGTCAGACGCCTGGTATCAGCATCGAACGAGTTCGACAGAACTCCACTCGACTCTTCAACTTTCTCAATGTCCAAGAAGACACCGCTCTGACGATTGGCGAATTGACCATGCGAACTGGAGACACACGTCAGTTCGATCGACGGCGCGCCGCCGCGCTCCCCAGGGCTTTTCCGTTCGGCAACCCAAACGATATCGATGAGTTTGAGGTCAGCGACACAGACGGGAACGGAACGCTTTCAAAAGAAGAATTCGATCAACGAGCAAGAAGTGTGCGAATGCACATGCTGCAGGCGGCATTCGACAAGATCGATGCCGATTCCGATGGCCGAGTCGAACTGGAGGAGTTCAATGCACGAGTCGACAAGCTTGCGAAATTGGACAAGAACGGCGATGGCATGATCGGAAGAACCGAGGCAACCCGCGAAGAGTGGCGTGAGATGGCAAGAGTCCCAGGATTTGACCGTTCCAATCGACGACTATGGACCTCCGGAAACGAATCGACAAGTGAAGAAGCCGGATCAGAACAGTCTGAGGAACAGTAACTCTGATCGAGTCGGCTCTATTCGGTGAACGACAGCGAATCCGATGCGGCTCTGATGCTTCGAGTACAGCAACAAGACACTCATGCCTTCGAGCGGCTGATGCAGCGACACTCTCAGCCGCTCCACTCGTTCGCCTATCGCCACTGCCAGAATGCTGACGATGCTCGGGAGATCGTTCAAGATGCGTTTCTTCGGGTGTGGTCTCGTTCGGGAACTTGGAAGGCGAACAAAGTGAAATTCACAACATGGATTTACCAAATTACGAGGAATCTCTGTATCGATCGCTTTCGTAAACAGAGTGCTCAATTCGACGACGAAGTGGAACTTGAGTCGCTTCACGACCCTTCGCAGGAAGTCGACAAGGAAACGATCCTTGCGGTACGACAGGCTGTGCAGAAGCTACCGGAACGACAACGGACCGCGCTCATCTTGTGCCAGCTACAAGGTTGGTCCCAGTCTGAAGTTGCGAGTCTTCTGCAAATCTCTGTGGAGGCCACCGAATCGCTACTCGCACGTGCAAGGAGAACACTGCGCACCAGATTGAGTGTCGCTGAAACCACAAACTAGTAACACGATGAACATTGAAATACTTGAGACCTTCTTGGATCGCTACGGAACGGACCCATCACATTGGCCCAACTCCGATGAACGAGATCGCGTAGACCAGCTTCTTGCAGAATCCGCTACAGCTCAAGGGGTGCTCGAGCAAAACCAACGACTCCATCGCACACTCGATGCGGCGATGACTACACCAGTTGCGCATGGAATTCCTGCACTAGTCTTGGATGCAATTTCCCAAGACAGCAAGAGTTGGTGGACGAGTACGTTAGCCAATTGGCTGTGGAAACCCGCGTTGGTTGCTCTGCCGTTGACCACGGGCTTCCTCGCTGGGAACTTTGGTACGGACCCGTCCATGCAGGTTGAGGACGACCTCGCCTTTGATCAGTTCGTCGATCACAGCGACCTGGTGGTAATGTCGGATGAATAAGCAACGAGTCCTAATCGTCGCACTGGTTGTGGCGGTGTTCCTCAACCTTCTGTTGGCCGGCTACATCATTGGTCGCGAATCGCCCGCTGTAGCGCCCACACCGTTAGTCGATCCCAGCTTTGGATTTCCCCGGTTGCTAAGGGTCCTCCCCGCGGAACGAGTCGACGAGTTGATGTCTCATATTCGAGATCATCGCGCAAGAATGAGAACTGACTACCGGCATGTTGTCCGAGCCCAGAGAGCGATGTTCGGAGCCATCGTTTCCGACCCTTTCGACATGGACGAACTTCGAGCCGCATCCGCGGAATATGCGGACATCATGAACCGAACCCGCAGGGCGAATGATCGACTGTTCCTTGCGCTGGTGCAACAGCTGACTCCTGAAGAACGGCAGTTGATCGTCGACTCTGCTCGAAGTGAGTGGCGGCGTGTCGAACGCAGTGAGCGCTCTCGACCCGAGGAACGCAATCGCGAGACTTCGGAGTGAGGGGAATACCAAACTGAAAGAACTCCGTGAATTCGTTGGATTGACCCTACAGTCCTACCCAACGCTGTGGAGCGAGTACGACCCCAACTGGCGCTCTCCGTGCGAAATTGGTGATCCCGTTGAGCACAACGGATCCACAGCAGTCCCGTGGCGACCATTGGAACGACACGACGTCGATGACTTTTCCGGTCTCGAACGTGCGTTCAAGACTGAGATACACGAATCAATCAAGTCGTACTACGGGTCGTATTGGTCGGGATGCTTGGAGGCCGAAGCATCCGAAGGTCACGTGAGTTTGATTCTGCTGTGGAATCCAGATGATCGAGATCGTCTTATGGAGAATCTGATCGGACACGCGATGGCTCAACAACGCAGTCGATCAACGCTTAGCATCTTCTTCGCCTGCACGGTACCTGAATCCGAACTGTTCTTGGCTGTCAACAATTCCACGGGCGAGGTTCAGTTGGAGCGACCTGGTTACAAGCCAATACGAACTGTGGCTCCGAGCTTAGGGGCTTTTCTCTCGGAACTGAGTCCTGCACCGCCCTACATGCATCCCGAACGCAAGAACCTCGAAGGCTTGTTCAGGCAGCGCTCTCCTGTTTCTCAGTGAGCCGTTCCATATCCTGCTGCTGTTTACCGGGTACGAAGTAGACAGTTGCCCAAGCAGCTAGGAACAGCAAGCCGGACATGATCAGGAATCCATAGTGTAGATCGATGCGATCAACAATCGCTGCGTAGGCAAAGCCGCCAATTGATCGGCTCAAGTTCGCAAGCGACATGTAGACAGAGAACTGCGTGGCTGCGATACGGGTCCAGCAAATCGTCATGAAGATTGCAATCGTGGCGACGAAGATGAACTGACCCACTATAGACGCGGCAATGTACAGCACCATGAGCTCCTGCACGCCAAAGTCGAAATTGACGATCCCTACCCAAGCCACAAGTCTGAGAGCAGCTCCAACAAGCAAGACAATGATCAATAGGCGCTTGACGCCAAATTTGTCGATGAACGGACCAACGAGCAGTCCAACAAGCGCTGCAACTAAGCCAACGGCGCCCGCAAACGACGTATATACCGGCGTCGAGATGCTAAGAACTTCCGCCGCATACTTGGGGTAAAGTGCAACGGCAATACCGTCATTTACCCGGTTCAAGAACTCCATGAGTATCAGAATCAAACTCATCGGAAGAAAGAAAACGCGCAACAAGTCCTTGATAATGCTGAAGATGCTCGCTTCAGAGCGATGTTCAACCTCTGCAGGTTGTCCCTGAGTCCACGGGAGTCGTTTCTCGCCAGGTCTTTCGCGCACCAGTATCGCGATGAGCCAAACTATTCCGATGACTAGTGCTGCGACGGCAGCTGCTACTCCAACGTTGGCCTGAACGAGAAGAAGGCCGCTGAGAGCACCAAAGCTTGATGCACCTAGAGCTTGCCCGCATGCCATGAACGCGTTGGCTCGTCCGCGTTCGTTTTCCTTCAGCATGTCGATTGCCATACCATCCGTTGCGACATCTTGTGAAGCGGAGAAGACGTTGCAACCAAATCCGAATATGGTTAGCACCAAAATCGAAGGATCCCCTGGCAAACTGAACAGCGACAGCACGACGAGCGAGAGAGCGAGACCGGTCTGGGTGCCAATTACCCACGGACGTCGAAATCCCATGGGGAGAAACGTGAAGCGATCCATTAGCGGCCCTACCACCAACTTGAATGCCCATGGCAACGCGATAATCGAGGTGTACGTGGCAACCTGACCGCCCGTTGCGCCAGCATTAGCGAAGTAAATTGGTAGAGCTACCGAGAACAAGCCAATGGGGACACCCTGTACGAAATAGAACGCAGTAAAGGTGCCAAACCGCAACCACTGATGTCTGCTAAGCGTTAGATCCATTGCCACGGTCCTTGTCGATAGCGGCGCACTAGGCCGCGTTTCTGTGAGATTGAACTCTCCGAGTTATTCGTTCTTCCAGTCCGAGCAGATACTCCTTAGTTCCAAGGCCTCCACCGAAACCTGTGAGGCTACCGTCGCTTCCAATGACTCGATGGCACGGAATTACGATAGCAACGGGATTGCGGTGATTGGCCTGACCCACAGCACGAAATGCCTTGGGTCTACCGATTCCCTCTGCGATGTCACGATAAGAACGCGTCTCGCCATAAGGAATCTTGCTTAGTTCGTGCCAAACAGCGTGGCTGAAACTGACGCTGGGAGCCGCAATATCGAGACTGAGGTCGAAGCTCGTTCGAGTTCCTTGAAAGTACTCATCCAGCTGTGTGCGAACAACGGCAAATTGTTCGTCGTCTAACTGCCAGTCGGGAGAGATCTCGTCCTCGAGTCTTCGTTGAGCTAGAAATGAGAGCTTAGCGAGCTTTCCGCCGGAACCGGCCAACAGCAGATTACCGACAGGACTGGGCACAAGGCTATAGAACATGATTGAATGCAGGTGTCGCGAAGGGTCTCCGAATTGTAGATGGAGTGTCGAGAGACTGTTTGCTTGGATGGAACTTCGTGATCGGACCTCTCGATCGACACCGTTCACTTCACGGTTGACGGTTCAAATGGGTCTACCCGACAGCACTTCTTTGATAGCATATGTTCTCCTATTCAAGTTTCTATCTATATGCCAAGAAAGCCTACCGCTACCGCCGCATCGATGCGCAAGACGCGAGAAGAATTGGAACGAGACATGAAGGTCTTCCTACACGAAGGCGGAAAAATCTCTAAAGTCGGACCCGGTGCTACGGGACAAGATGAAAACAATCGTAGCAAGCACATCGTCATCTCACGTAAACCCCAAGCGCCACGCAAAAAGCCGCCACAATAATCGGATCATTCACGAAGTAACCTGACTAAGGGACGCTTCGCTTCGAGCTCAGGCATCGTCAACGAGCGCATTTCTCGCCCAAGTGTCGCATGGGGTTAACGTCGATGTAAGCACGGGCATTTCGGGTTGGTCGACGGACTTTGCACCGATTGGCCATAGCCTGAACACAGATGGGTCACGCCACCTAGACAAGGAGAGTAACGGAATATTCGTACTAACTAGTCCCTATAATCAAAACGATACAAGGGGCAATGGATCGGGCTACTGTGCTTGTCGATACCCATGAGAACGACGATGTCCAAGCACATTCGGCAACCTTCGTTCGGTCTCCAACCAATGTCTACCGCGTCGGCGAGTTATTCGCGGGTGCTGGTGGGCTGGCCTTGGGCGGCCATCTCGCCGCAATAGGAGACTTCGGCTTTCGTCACGTCTGGGTCAATGACATCGATCCAGATGCCTGTCGCACCATCAGCGAAAACCTCCGCATGCCATCGGAAAGTGTCTACTGCTGTCCGGTGGAATCCCTTGAGATGTCCCGACTGGAGTTAGTTGATGGAATGGCTTTCGGGTTTCCATGCAACGACTTCAGTGTTGTCGGAGAGCGACAAGGAATTTCAGGTAAGTTCGGGGGGTTGTACCGGTGGTGCGTTCAAGCACTGGAGACCTTGCAACCCACCTTTTTCATTGCTGAGAACGTCAGTGGTATGGCGTCCAGCGGTGGAAAACAGGACATGACAAGAATCTTCGATGCATTTGAGGAGGCCGGCTACGACATCCACCCTCACCTGTATAGGTTCGAGGACTACGGGATCCCACAAGCCCGACACCGCATCATTATCGTTGGCTTTCGAAAGATCCTTGGCGTAGATTTCCAGCCGCCATTGCCGCAGTCGAACACGGAGACGGCAACGTGTCGAGAAGCATTGAAAGATATCCCCACCGACGCTCCCAACCACGAGTTTGCCAGACAAACAGACCGCGTTGTCGAGAGGCTGAATCACATTAGACCCGGCGAGAACGCCTTCACGGCGAACATTCCGGAACACTTGCAACTCAATATGAAGAGTGACGCAAAGATCAGCCAGATCTACAAACGGCTAAGTCCAGACGCGCCTGCATACACGGTGACCGGGTCGGGAGGCGGCGGCACACACATCTACCACTGGAAGGAACCTCGTTCGCTTACGAACCGTGAACGAGCTCGACTGCAGACTTTTCCCGACGACTATCGTTTCTGCGGAGGTCGAGAGTCGGTCAGAAGGCAAATCGGCATGGCAGTTCCTCCCCAAGGAGCCAAGATCATCTTCACTGCGGTACTTCGTGCGCTTCTGAATCACAACATTTCACCACTATGATTCTCGATGGAGGCCTGTGACGCACGGTGCTCATCGACCCCGCCAGGAATCACGATGTTGACAAACTGACGATCATCAGCGGTTTCGCCAGTGCGTCCATGCTGTCCCAACATCGCGACGAACTGTACGAGCAGTGCGGAGTTGAGCCGAAGATCGACCTCACGATTGGCATGGTTCCGACAGATGGCTTGTCAAGTGCTCAACACAACCACTTTCAGCACCTTCAGGGAAAGTTTCGTAACAAGATCAACTGCCGATATTGTGTAGGTGGTTCCTCTGTGCACGCGAAGGTCTATGTGTGGTCGTTAGGAGACCACCCCGTTGTTGCTTATTCCGGTTCGGCAAACTACACCCATTCCGGCTTCGGTCGTGAGGATCGCATCGAGGCAATGTCAGAAGTCGATGCCAATTCAGCACTTACCTTCTGCCGCAAAATTCATCGCCAGTCTCGACTGTGTTTGTTCAAGTCCATTTCGAACTTAGTACAGTTCCACGATTCACGAACATTGCTTCGCTCTGGCATTGACACCCCACGAGCTGGCAACTACGTTCGTTTGCCATTAGTTGATCAAAAAACTGGCAAAACACCCCTTCGCTCAGGTCTCAATTGGGGGCAACGATCTGGTCGAGACCCCAATCAAGCGTACCTCGCGATTCCTTCACGGATCTACAAGACTGGTTTCTTTCCGCCGACCGGTGAGCGATTCGTGGCGCAGACCGACGACGGAGAGACAATGCTATTTGTGCGTGCCCAGGAGAATGGAAAGGCTCTGCACACCCCTGACAGCAACAGCGTGTTAGGACTATATATGCGACGTCGCTTGAAGGTTCCAAGTGGCAAGTTCGTGACTAGATCACATCTCGATCGCTATGGACGAACGGATGTGACAGTGTTTCGGATCGACGAGAACACGTACTTTCTAGATTTTAGTACCTAGTGCTCAGACTCTCCTACTGTGGTCAGATATCCTTTGAGATGCCACGTAATTCGGACTCTAACATGTTGTCGCTAGCACTTTCAAGACACGAGATACCATCTTCTTTAAGCTGACCGCTACGAGCTTCCAAACTCGACTGTAATGACTTCCACTTGGATGCGAAGAAATCGACTTTGCCTAGGAAGCCGGATGTCTTTGGAAAGCCTTCGAATAGAGTCTCAAGAAAGTCACTGTGGTCATCTAGGGAATTCTGTAGTGCCTTAGATTTTGATTCCTGCATGCATTCGAGGTAGGGCTCAGTCCCGGTTGGCGCAATTTCTGCACGCCCGGCAACCGTCGATTTTGAGACCATCTCCTCGTCGGTCAATCCATCTTCCATAGTCAATGCATGCAGCTCAATAACCGAAGTAGCAGACTCGACGGCGACCTCTAGCGGTATAACCGACGCAAGACCAACACCTCGCATTCGGTCAACGACATCGGCCAAGAGTTCCATTGCCTCTTCATCGCCACCCCAAGCAGTTAGGGCACTTCTGCTAGTTATCTCAAACCGAGAGATCGTGTCCATGTTCTCCCAATAACCGGACGTCATAGCTTCGTGCAGTCCAGGCAATGCTGTTTCGAGCCGCTCCATCTTACGGGCATCTTGCTGCGCATCGGGGAACGAGCGAGCCTGTTCCTCAAAGATGCCTTCTTCACCTGAAGACTCATCAACATTGTGCGGATGAGGTTCACCTTCCTCACCTGACTCTACTGGATGTGCACCAGCAGGCACCATGAGCAGGAGGAGTACTGAACACAGCAATCCCGACCGCGAAATGCTCATTGGCTTCTCCATGCAATGCCGGTTGGGAAGTTTAGTCTTGAACACATTGGAAGGTAATCACGATCAACCGCGGACCACTGCAGATCGAATAATGCCCTGTTGATATCTTGCCGTGTTTGATGCCTCCGCACCTTCAAACCAAAGTTCGCTCATATTCAATTTAACACTCGACGATGGTGTACGCGAGCTAGCTAGCTCAGACGCTTGTGTCGATGAATCCGGCGTATATTCTGCAATCTCAGGACCCACTAAGGCAGTTAGTGTAGTCCTCGGGCAAGAGAGAGTCTACTTTTCCCGTCCTACGGTTCGTATCAAGACTCCCGACAAGCCAGCACCTTGCAACAGCCAAAAACCAACTGACATCAATCGCTCGCTCAAACAGCGGATGACTTGATGTGTTCGACTCAGTCCTTCGCCCCTAACCCATGTCGCACTCGTGATTCCTCTTTCGTCTAACATATACCGTTTGCCCGTCTTCTAAGCAGCCCGTTGTCCACAGCCGCATCGACGATCTCCATTCGCGGGGCTAGAACGCACAATCTTCAAGACATCGATCTTGACATCCCGCGCGACAAGCTCGTAGTCGTTACCGGGCTGTCAGGGTCGGGTAAGTCCTCGCTAGCTTTCGACACGCTGTACGCCGAGGGGCAACGACGCTACGTCGAGTCGCTGTCGGCCTATGCGAGACAGTTCCTCAGCATGATGGACAAGCCCGATGTCGACTTGATTGAAGGCCTGTCTCCCGCAATATCCATCGAACAGAAGTCCACTTCGCGCAATCCGCGTTCGACAGTGGGAACCATCACCGAAATCTACGATTACCTGCGTTTGCTGTTCGCCAGAGTCGGCGATCCGAAGTGCCCGGAACACGGCATTTCACTGGATGCTCAAACGGTCACCGACATGGTGGATACGGCGATGCAGCTTCCCGCCGAGAGCCGCATCATGGTGCTAGCACCAATTGTGGTGCAACGCAAAGGCGAACACCTCCATGTGTTCTCAGATCTCGCATCCAACGGATTCATCCGAGCCAGAATCAACGGCATAGTCACCGAACTCGACCATCCGCCGACTCTCGACAAAAACAAGAAGCACACCATAGAAGCTGTTGTGGATCGACTAGTCGTGCGCAGTGGAATCGAGCAACGGCTCGCCGAGTCTTTCGAAACAGCCCTAGGTCTTTCCGAAGGGCTTGCCTTAGTCGCTCCTCTTGAGGGTGGCTTCGACGAGATGTTGTTTTCATCAAAGTTCGGATGTCCCAAATGCAACTACAGTATCAGCGAACTAGAACCTCGCATGTTCTCGTTCAACAACCCTGCTGGAGCGTGCCCATCGTGCGACGGACTCGGCACCGAGCACAAGTTCGATCCCAACCTGGTTGTAGTGGACTCGTCCCTGAGTCTTGCCGAAGGCGCAATTGCCGGATGGGACCAAACCTCGCGCTGGCAATTCAGCGTGTTGCGAGCAGTTGCCGAACACATGGGCTTCGATCCGTCCACTCCATTCCGCCGTCTCTCCAAGAAGAACCAGAATGCAGTCCTCTATGGCGTGGAAGAGAGAGTTCCAGTGTCGTTCAAGACGGGCAAGAACCGAATCTTCAAACGACGTATCCGATTCAACGGTGTGATCCCCCATATGGAACACCGGTATCGAAATACTTCATCGCCCGAAGTGCGCGAGCAGATGCATGTGTTCATTAGCAACAAGAACTGCGAAGAGTGCGGTGGTTCCCGACTGCGACAGGAATCCAGGAACGTATTTGTCAATGATGCGACCATTGCGGACATTACTTCCATGTCCATTGAGGAAGCACTCGGACACGTCCAAGCTCTGGATCTCACTGGTAAAGACGCGATCATTGCTGAGAAACTGCTGAACGAGATTCAGGCTCGACTCCGCTTTCTGGTCAATGTCGGATTGAACTATTTGACGCTTGATCGGAACGCAGGGACACTCTCCGGCGGCGAGGCACAACGCATTCGCTTGGCAAGCCAGATTGGAGCTGGTCTGGTCGGAGTCATGTACATCCTCGACGAACCGTCCATCGGTTTGCACCAGCGCGACAATGGCAGACTGCTGTCCACACTCACCCATCTACGCGATCTGGGTAACACGGTAATCGTTGTCGAACACGACGAAGAAGCGATGCGCACCGCGGATCACATCGTCGATATCGGACCAGGACCTGGTGTTCATGGTGGGCAAATCGTCGCCCAAGGACCCATACCCGAGATCGTCAGATCCGACCGGTCACTGACAGGTCAGTACTTGTCCGGCAAACAAAGAATCGAGGTTCCGAGAAAACGAACCAAGATCAACAGCAAGAGACAAGTCAAACTGAAGGGCGCGTCAGGCAACAACCTCAAGAAGATCGATGTTTCGATTCCCGTTGGCCTTTTCACGTGCGTCACGGGAGTATCGGGATCCGGAAAGTCCACTTTAGTCAATCACACGCTGTATCCGGTCGCGGCTCGGGTATTGAACGGTTCCACCAGCGTGGTTCCGTTTGCGTTCAAGAACGCAACAGGCCTCACCCAACTACAGAAGGTCGTCGATATTGATCAGAGTCCGATTGGACGCACTCCTCGATCCAATCCTGCAACCTACACTGGACTGTTCACACCCATTCGCGATTTGTTTGCTCGAACTCAGGAGGCACGCATCCGCGGCTACAAACCGGGTCGCTTCAGCTTCAACGTCAAGGGCGGACGTTGCGAAGCTTGCAAAGGCGACGGTCTCATCAAGGTGGAAATGCATTTCCTGCCCGACGTCTACGTCGCTTGCGATACCTGCCGAGGTACTCGCTACAACCGCGAAACGCTTCAAGTTCGCTACAAGGACAAGAACATCCAGGAAGTGCTGGACATGACCGTCGAAGAAGCCCACAGTTTCTTTAGAGCCATTCCCGCGATCAATCAGAAACTTCAAACTCTTATGGATGTGGGTCTGTCCTACATTCGTTTAGGACAGAGCGCGACGACACTCTCAGGCGGCGAAGCTCAACGAGTCAAACTGTCTCGAGAACTCTCAAAACGCGATACGGGCAAGAATCTGTACATTCTTGACGAACCAACCACCGGCTTGCATTTCCAAGACATCAAGATGCTTCTCGGCGTCCTGACTCGGTTCCGTGATCACGGGAACACCGTGGTAGTCATCGAACACAATCTCGATGTCATCAAGACTGCGGATTGGGTAATTGACATGGGGCCCGAAGGAGGCGACGGGGGCGGTGAGATCATCGCCTGCGGAACTCCCGAGCAAGTCGCCCAGATGCCTCACTCGCACACAGGCAAGTTCTTGAAAAAGGTGCTAAGGCCAATGCGGCTAGTAGAAGAGCCGCTGAAGACTGCAGCGGGCTAATTGAATTGGCCGAAACTGCTATTCGGCTTCTTCTTCCTCGTCTTCGTCCGGTAGGACACGGTCCACCAATTCGATGTAGCAGACCATTGCTGAATCTCCACCGCGGTGCCCGGCTTTCAGAATCCGCGTGTAGCCACCAGGCCGATCCACAAATCGTGGACCCAGTTCGCTGAACAACTTCCCCACTGCGGACTTGCTTCGTAAGAACGAAAACGCAAGACGACGATTGGCGACGGAGTCAACTGCCGCGCGCGTGATCAACGGCTCGACGTAGGAGCGCAGCTCCTTGGCCTTGGGTACTGTCGTCTTGATGACCTCGTGCTCGATCAGGGACGCGCACATGTTGGAGAACATCTGCTTGCGGTGTGGCGATGTGCGGTTGAGATGCCTGCCGCTCTTCAAGTGTCTCATGCTTCAAGCCTCTCGATTGCCAACCTTTCCTATTCGACGTCTTCTTCGACTTCGCTCACCCAACCCGGAATGGTCATGCCGAGATGCAATCCACGAGAAGCCAGCGATTCCTTGATTTCCGTCAGAGATGTCTTGCCAAGCTGCGGGGTCGAGAGCAGTTCTTTATCTGTCTGAAGAACTAGATCCCCCACACGACTAATCTTCTTGCCCTTCAAACAGTTTGACGAACGTGCCGGTAGACCCAAAACTTCGATGGGCGAGAAGAAAAACGGATCGATCTCGTTGACCTGCCTCTCCTTTTCAACCTCGTCCAAAAGCTCCATGCTGACAAACGGAGACAACTGCTGCGTCAGGATCGTGGCTGCCCGTCGTATCGCTTCCTCTGGGTGAATCGTTCCATTGGACTCGAGAGTGATGATCAGCTTGTCCATGTCGGTCCGCTGCTCGACTCGAGTGTTCTCTACGGTGTAGTCAACGCTTCGCATCGGACTGTACGATGCATCCAGTCGCAGACGACCGATGATGCGATCATGCTCGGCGATTTGCTGCATGTCCGCGGGTTGATAGCCACGTCCCTGCGTTACCAAAGCTTCAAGATGGATGGATCCATCGTCGTTCAAAGTGCATATGGTGTGATCTGGATTGGCGATTTCCACTTCCTGCGAAGTGATGAAGTCCTTGGCTGTGACGACGCACGGTCCGTTGGCAATGAGTCGCATCGTGCTCGACTCTCCTGCGGTGAGTCGCACAGCAACTCCCTTCAGGTTCAAGCAGATGTTGAGAAGGTCTTCACGCACGCCCGGAAGCGTCGAATACTCGTGCAACGCGCTATCGACCTGCACCTCGGAAATTGCCGCACCTGGCATGGACGACAACAAAACGCGCCGCAAAGCATTGCCAAGCGTGTGGCCATAGCCCCGTTCGAGAGGCGTAAGAATTACTCGCGCCCGAGTATCGCTCAGATTCTCGATATCGATGGGGGCGGCTTGCAACAGATTGGTATCTGCAGTACTCATGTGTTGGATTTCCTCCTGGCGTCAACCAGAATTCGATTGGCTACTTGGAATAAAGTTCGACGATGAGATTCTCACTGATCTCTTGCGGAAGTTCTTCGCGCTCTGGAGCTCGTGTGTAGACCGAAGTGCGATTTTCGGAATCCACCTCGATCCATTCAACAAAGCCGCGTTGATCCGCCAGTTCCAGCGCCATGCCGATCCGTGCCTGTGCTTTCTGCCGGTCTCCGACACTGATCACATCACCGGGACGAACGTGATACGAAGGAATGTTGACGTTGTTGCCGTTGACGCAAATCGCCTTGTGCGACACCAGCTGACGCGCTTCCGCACGCGTGCAGCCAAATCCTGATCGATACACGACATTGTCCAGCCGACTCTCGAGCAACTTGAGCAAATTGACGCCCGTTGCTCCACGCTGACGATCCGCCTTCTTGTAGTAGTTGCGGAACTGCTTCTCAAGGACTCCGTAGAGTCGTCGAACCTTTTGTTTTTCGCGTAGCTGAATCGCAAAGTCGCTCATCCGCGGGGCGGCTCGACGTGTACCGGGTTCACCCGGCATTCGACCGACCTTGCACTTGTCTTCCAAAGCGCGAGCTCCGCTCTTCAAGTAGAGATCGGTGCCCTCCCTTCGTGTCAGCTTGAGTTTGGGTCCTAGAAATCGTGCCATGTGCAGTTACCTACGGTCGTCGCTTCTTGGGAGGCCGGCAACCGTTGTGCGGAATCGGCGTCACATCGGAAATGCTGTTGATTCTGAGTCCGCCGGCATATAGCGCCCGCACAGCCGAATCGCGGCCCGGACCGGGACCCTTGACGAATACGTCGACACTCTTCAGCCCATGGTTCTCCATGACTGTGGTCGTGACGTTTTCCGACGCAGTCTGAGCAGCAAACGCAGTGCTCTTTCTCGATCCACGAAATCCTGAGCCGCCCGCAGTGGCCCAGCCCAGCGTGCGCCCATGTCGATCCGTGATTGTGATGATCGTGTTGTTGTACGAGGCATGAACGTGCGCAAGCCCGTCCGTGACGACGCGCCTACCGCGCCGACGACCCGTGCCTTCTCCTCTTGTGCGATGTCCGGGCATGCCTACTTCCTAATAATCCGCGGCGGTCCTTTACGGGTCCGCGCGTTGTTCCGAGTTCCTTGACCGCGAACCGGCAAACCTCGGCGATGGCGCAGGCCCCGGTAGCAACGCAAGTCCATCAGACGCTTCACGTTCATCGAGTTGATACGCCGGAGATCTCCTTCAACAGTAAGCGTTTGAATCCCAGCTCGCAGACGATCCAACTGATCGTCCGAAAGATCCTGAATTCTTACGTCCGGATCCACGTTGGCCATCTCGCAGACTCTTGCTGCGGTCGTTCGACCAATGCCGTGAATGTACGTCAACGAAATCTTCGCATGCTTGTCATCGGGGATCATGACCCCGGCCATTCGTGCCATTTACCTATCCTTGCCTTTGCTTGTGTCGCGGTTCGCTCTTGCAAATCACGTACAGCGTTCGCTTCCTACGCACAATCTTGCAGTTGCGACACATCTTCTTGACTGATGCTCGAACTTTCATCGTGAGATCTCCTACTCAACCCTGCTAGCGAGGACGCCGACTGTAGTTCCGAAGGTTGGATTGCTCCATCAGCTTCGCATACTGACTCGACATCAAATGAGCCTGCACCTGCGACATGAAGTCCATTGACACCACCACTACGATGAGCAACGCAGTGCCGCCGAGCTGGAACGTCACGTTGAAGAAAACAATCATGAATTCCGGGAGCAGACAGACCAGCGTGACGTATAGGGACCCAAACATCGTCAGCTTGGTTGTGACGTCGTCGATGTAGTCCGCCGTTTGCTTTCCAGGACGAATGCCTGGAATGTAGGCTCCTTGTCGTTTGAGATTGTCCGCCATCTCGCCAGGATCGCGAACGATAGCCGTGTAGAAGAAGCTGAAGAAAATGATTCCTCCAGCAAACATCATGATGTACAGCGGCTGACCCGGGCTCAGCACCAGTGCGACTTCCTGCAACCATCCCATGCCCGGACCTTGTCCGAACCACTGCGCCATGGACGCAGGAGCCAGCAACAGGCTTGATGCGAAGATGGCGGGAATGACTCCAGCCATGTTGACCTTCAGCGGCAAGTGGCTGGTCTGCGCCTGAACCATGCGCCGACCTTGCTGACGCTTGGCGTAGTTGATCGTAATGCGCCGTTCGCCACGTTCGATGAAAACGACGAAACCAACGACTGCAATTGCGAATACGCCGATTACCAGCAGAATCGCAAGATTGAGGTCTCCTACTCGTGCGGCTTCGAACGACTGTCCGATCGCACCTGGAAAGCCGGAAACAATGCCGGCGAAGATCAACAGCGAAATGCCGTTGCCGACACCGTGCTCCGTAATTTTCTCGCCGAGCCACATCATGAACAGCGCACCGGTGACCAAAGTGACCAGCGAGATGAAGAAGAACCCGAATCCAGGATCGAAGGGAAGACCTTGTGCCACCAGAGTTCCAGTCAATGCCGTACCCTGAACGAGCGAAATCAACAACGTTCCATAACGGGTGTACTTGGTGATCTTGCGACGACCGGCGTCGCCTTCCTTGCGGAGCTGATTCAACGCCGGATACATCATGGTCACAAGATTCATGATGATGCTGGACGTGATGTAGGGCATCACGCCAAGCGCGAGAATGCTCATTCGCTCGAGCGCACCGCCCGAGAACATGTTGAACAGGTCGAGGATTCCGCCCTGTTGAGCGTTGAACAAATCCTGCAACCGATCCGGATTGATACCCGGAACGGGGATATGCGTCCCGATCCGATAGACGAGCAACGCGAACAGAACAAAGAACAGACGCTTCCGCAGCTCGGACAATCCCGTCTGAACTCCCGCTAGTGCGGGTGGTGGAGTAGCCATCGCTAACTCATTCCTCGATCGTTCCGCCCGCAGCCTCGATAGCTGCACGGGCACCCTTGGTCACTTTCAAGCCTTTGACCGTAACTGCGCGTTCCAACTTCCCGGATTGAATGACTCGTACCCGTCGAATGTTCGAATTCACCAAGCCCGCCTTCCGCAAGCTCTGCAAGTCCGCAACATCTCCCTCGATTGAATCGAGTTCGTCCAAGCGAACCTCATCGGTTACCAGGGAAATGCGAGAGCGAAAGCCAAACGTTGGGATCCGCTGCTGCAAAGGCAATTGTCCACCTTCGAATCGCGCAGGAACGGAACCGCCTGAACGAGACTTCTGTCCCTTGTGGCCACGCCCGCACGTCTTTCCCCGGCCAGCAGACATTCCTCGCCCGACTCGACGCCGGACTTTTCTGCTACCGGGATTGCGTGTCAGTTCGTTGAGTCTCACGCTCCGACACCCTCTTCCACCTGAACCATGTAGTTGACCTTGTTAATCATTCCGCGAGTTGAAGGTGTATCTTCAATTTCTACGACCTGACCGATGCGACGCAGACCAAGCCCTCGAACACTCGCCTTGTGGTTCTTAAGCCGACCGGTCGCACTCTTGACAAGTCGAACTCGGATCGTCTTCGACTTCTTCGCTCTAGGCAAAGCCTCGCACCTCCGCTTCCGTCTTGTCTCGCTTCAATGCCACTGAACGTGGCGACTGCATTTTCACCAAACCCTTGATGGTCGCACGAACTACATTGGTTGGATTCGTAGATCCATAGCACTTCGCGAGAACGTCCCGAACTCCTGCGGCTTCCAGAACGGCCCGCATGGTCCCGCCGGCGATGATTCCAGTTCCTTCCGATGCAGGCTGCATGAAAATCTTCGATGCACCGTGCTTCTCAACGATGGGGTGCCACAGCGTTACACCATTCAATTCGATCTCGAACATATTGCGACGCGCTACTTCGCCAGACTTTTCGATTGCCTGCACTCGTTCTCGTGCCTTGCCGCGTCCAAAACCGACGCGACCTTGTCCGTCGCCGACAACCGAGAGTGCCGTCCAAGAAATCTGACGTCCGCCCTTGACGGTCTTGGCGACGCGTGCCGACGAAACCATCTTCTCGACTAGCCCTTCCTGTTTGATTTCTTCCGAATAAGCCATTCCTAGAACTCCAATCCACTCTCGCGGGCAGACTCAGCCAATGCTTTGACTCGACCGTGATACTTGTAGCCGGCCCGATCGAACGCCACTTTGGTATTTCCGGTTTCCTTTGCTCGTTCTGCTATGAGCACGCCGACCTTCTTGGCCGCTTCAACATTGCCGGTTTTCGATGATTTCAGGTCCGCCTCCAGTGTGGAAGCCTGAGCAAGCACCCTCGAACCTTGAGAATCAATAAGCTGCGCATACATGTGATTCGCCGAGCGGTGCACGGTCAATCGAACCACACCAAGTTGGCGGATCTTCAAACGAGCGCGTCGAGCGCGTCGCAGTCTTGCTGCACGTTTGTTATTCATGGCTCCGAATGTGCTACTTCTTCGATTCCTTGCGTTTCACGTATTCGCCCAGATAGCGAATTCCCTTGCCTTTGTAGGGCTCTGGAGGTCGCTTGCTGCGGATATCCGCTGCGATTTGCCCAACGAGCTGTCGATCCGTTCCCGAAACAATGATTTCGGTCGGAGTCGGTACATCGATTCCGATGCCTTCGGGTGCCTCGAATTGGACTGGATGCGAATAACCAAGTTGCATGACCAGCGTCTTGCCTTGCATCTGTGCACGATATCCGACACCCTGGAGCTGCAATCGCTTCTCCCACTTCTCCACGACGCCAGTCATCATGTTCCGAATCAGCGAGTGAACCGTTCCGGTCATGGCTCGTGCCTGACGGGATGAATCCACAGTGCGCACCGAAACGACTCCATTGTCGATCTTTGTCTCCACACCCGCTGCTTGCGGGATTGCGAGCTGCCCATGAGGACCCTTGACCACGATATCGGCATCGGATATCTGGACTTCGACCCCACCGGGTACGGTAAGCGATCTTTCAGTAAGTCGAGACACGTCAAATACCTAAAAGACTGTGCAAAGCACCTCACCACCAACACCGGCACGTCGAGCACCGTGGTCGGTCATCAACCCTTGATTGGTGCTGACGATGGCGATTCCCAGACCGCCTCGCACGCGAGGCAGGTCCTGCTTCGTTTTGTACACCCTCAATCCAGGCCGACTGATGCGTTCGAGAGCTTCAATGACCGGAACTCCTTCAAAATACTTGAGCTCGACGGTCAGCGAAGGCTTCTGTGCGTCGTCTACCGAATAACCGCGAATATAGCCTTCGTCTTCCAGCACCTTGCACAATGCGACTTTCAGTTTGGAACTGGGCATGGATACCGACAGCATGGATACTGCATTGGCATTCCGAATGCGCGTGAGGAAATCGGCTACGGGGTCCTGCATGCTCATAGTGCTACCAGCTTGACTTCTTAAGACCGGGAACTTCGCCACGCATCGCCGCCTCTCGAAGTTTCGTTCGACCGAGTCCGAACCGACGATACACACCTCGAGGACGGCCCGTTACGCAACATCTACGGCGCAAACGAATTGGGCTGGCGTCTCGCGGCAGCTTCTGAAGCTGATTTTGCGCCTCCCAACGCTCTTCGATCGACAATGAGCGATCATTGATGATTGCCTTGAGCTTAGCCCGCCTCTCAGCGTACTTGGCGACCGTCTTTTCGCGTTTCTTCTCGCGTTCGACCACCGACGTCTTGGCCATGTTCTAACTCCTGAACGGAAAATTGAAGGCCTGCAGAAGTGCGAAGCCTTCCTCGTCGTTCTTCGCGGTCGTGGTAATCGCAATGTCCAGACCTCGAATCGAATCGATTTCGTCGTAGTTGATTTCGGGAAAGATGATTTGCTCCGTGATCCCGATCGAATAGTTGCCCCGACCGTCGAACGCGTTGGGGTTCAATCCGCGGAAGTCCCTCATTCGAGGAATCGCAATGCCGATCAACCGTTCGACAAACTCGTACATGATGGTCCGACGCAACGTAACCATGCAGCCGATCGGATACCCGGTCCGAATCTTGAATACGGCTTCCGACTTTCGAGCACGCGTGATCTTGGGACGCTGACCTGCGATTTTCATCAAGTCGCCCAATGCGTTGTCCAGAAGCTTGCGATCTTCCGTCGCTTTGCCCACGCCCATGTTGAGCGTGACCTTCTCGATCCTCGGAACGCCCATAATCGACGTACAGCCAAGATCCGCCATCAGTTGCGGCCGAATCTCTTCCAAGTATCTCTGTTGCAAAATGCTCATGGGAATGTTCGTTGTGCTCTATGCGTCAATTAACTCGCCAGTAGACCGATAGAACCTCACTTTGTTTCCGTCTTCCATCCGAAATCCAACCTTGTCGGCCTTCTCGGTGTTGGGGTTGTAGATGGCGATGTTCGAAATGTGCAGTGGTGCCTCTTGCTGCACGATGCCCTGGCGTGCACCGGGCTGGGTTGCCCGCAGGTGCTTGGTGACCATGTTGATCGTCCCGACGACCACGCGGTCGTCGCCGACGAAGCGCACGACATCGCCGATCTTTCCCTTCTCCATTCCGGAGACGACGATCACTTGATCGTCTGTTCGAATGCGTCGCACCGTCAAATCACCTCGGGTGCCAATGAAACGATTCGCATGTAATCGCGAGTTCTCAACTCTCGAGTGACCGGGCCGAAGATTCGGGTTCCGATCGGTTCTTGACTTTCATTCACTAGTACGGCCGCGTTTTGATCGAACCGTATGAGAGACCCATCGGAACGTCGAACCCCTTTGCGAGTCCGCACCACGACTGCACGCATGATCTGTCCCTTGCGGACGCGACCCCTCGGGATAGCTTCCTTGACCGTTACTCGGATGGTGTCGCCAATTCCTGCGTATCGCCTTCGGGATCCGCCCAGAACTTTGATGCACTGCACTCGTCGTGCACCGCTGTTGTCGGCAACGTCCAACATTGTCTCGCTCTGAATCATGGCTTCTCTTCCCTAGGCGTTCTCTGCGATGGATGCAAGCCGCCACGATTTAGTCTTCGACATCGGCCGACATTCTTCAATGCTTACCCGATCTCCGACTGAGGCTTCGTTGTTCTCGTCGTGAACTTGCAGCTTGGACGATCGACCAATGATCTTTCCATAAAGTGGGTGCCGTACACGCCGGTCAATTCGTACGCTGACGGTCTTGTCGCCACTCTTGGCAACAACTATTCCGTGCAGTTTCCGCTTGAGGTCGCTAGTCAACTCATTCATCGCGCTTTTCCCGTGCAACGGTCTTGATGCGTGCAATGTCGCGTCGACCTTCCTTCATCAAGTGTGTTTGAGGCAATTGATCGGTAGCCCGTTGAAAGCGCAAGTTGAACTGTTCCTTCAACGCTCGCTCCAACTCCTGCTGAAGCTCTTCCTGTGTCAGATCTCGCAGTTCGCTCGCCTTCATCACAGAGCCCTTCTTTCAACCATCGAAGTTGCGAACGGCAGCTTGGCCGAGGCAAGGCGAAAGGCATGACGAGCATCTTCTTCCGGAACGCCGGCGACTTCGTACAACATGCGACCGGGCTGAACTTGGGCGACCCAGTATTCGACCGAGCCTTTTCCTTTACCTTGTCGAACTTCGAGCGGCTTCTTGGTGATCGGTTTGTCAGGAAACACACGAATCCAAACCTTGCCACCTCGTCGAAGCTGACGAGTCATTGCACGACGAGCAGCCTCGATCTGACGCGAAGTCATACGTCCACGCCCAATCGCCTTGAGTCCGAACTCGCCAAAACACACACGATTCGAACGTTGCGCCAAGCCGCGATTGCGACCTTTCTGCTGCTTTCTGAACTTTGTTCTTGCTGGCTGTAGCATGTCTGTCGATTAGTGAACGGTTGCCGCCTGTCCGGTAACGGCTTCGCTACCTTCGATCACTTCTCCCTTGAAAATCCAAACCTTCACGCCGAGAACGCCGTACGTTGTGTACGCCTCGGCGACGGCGTAGTCAATGTCCGCTCGAAGCGTGTGAAGGGGAACTCTCCCTTCTGCGTAGACTTCCGAACGTGCTAGCTCCAGGCCGTTGAGTCGGCCGGAGACTCGTACCTTGATGCCTTCCGCACCAAGTCTCATGGCGTTTTGCAATACTCTTCGCACAGCACGTCGATACTGAACTCGTCGCTCGAGCTGCTGTGCCACGTTCTGCGCAACCAGGAATGCATCAAGCTCCGGCTTGCGGATTTCTTCAACGTTCACAACGACCGTCGAGCCGACGATCTTGTTGAGTTCTCCACGTAGACGTTCAACATCTACGCCACGTTGTCCAATGACCATACCGGGTCGAGCGGTGTGAATCGTTATCCGAGCATCCTGAGACGGGCGTTCGATATCGATGCGACTCACAAACGCCTGCGATAGGCGTTTCATAATGAAATCTCGCACTTCGAGGTCGTTCTGTAGATAGTCGACGTACCTGTCCTTGCCGGCAAACCAAACCGACCTGTGATCCTGAACGATTCCCAGTCGAAAACCGTTTGGATTGACTTTCTGTCCCATATGCTCCGTTCGTCTGTGAGTTACAAATTGAGATCGGAATCGTCGTCTCGGCCGTCCGATACCGCCACGGTCACGTGGCAAGTGCGCTTCACGATGCGCGCACCTCGACCTCGAGCTCGCGCCCGAAATCTCTTGAGCCGCAAGCCTTCATTGATGTAGACTTCCGAAACCTTCAGTTCGTCGACATCGGCACCCCAGTTGGTTTCCGCGTTGGCAACGGCCGAGTCCAGCACTTTTCGCACCAACGGTGCTCCCTTCTGCACGTCGTACTGCAGAATGTCGAATGCCTCCGCCACGCCTTTTCCGCGAATCTGGTTCGCGATCAACCGCACTTTCTGCGGTGAGACTCGCAATCGCTTGGCTACTGCTTGAGACTTCATGATTCGCTACTCGATCGTCCTAAACTCGGGACGCTCGACGATCCCCCGCATGACCTCGAAAAGTACGGGTCGGCGCAAACTCGCCCAGTTTGTGGCCGACAAGCTCTTCCGTGATAAACACGGGGACATGCTGTCTGCCGTTGTGCACCAAAATCGTCAATCCGACCATTTCGGGAATGATCATGGACCGTCGCGACCATGTTCGAATCGGTCGACGGTCGCTGGTCTCTTGTGCTTTTTCAACCTTTGCAAGCAAGTGCAAGTCGATAAACGGCCCTTTTCGCAACGCTCGTGGCATGTCTACCTGCCTCTGCCTCTTCTTCGAATGATCAATGCATCGCTCGGCTTCTTGCGTCGAGTTCTGTGCCCCTTGGTGGGAACACCGGTTGGACTAACCGGATCACGTCCGCCGGAGGACTTGCCTTCGCCTCCACCGTGGGGGTGATCCACGGGATTCATCACAACCCCTCGAACAGTTGGACGTATACCCCGCCATCGTTTTGCACCCGCTTTGCCAAGCGAGCGAAGGTTGTGTTCGGGATTTCCAACTTCGCCGAGTACAGCCTTGCACTCTCCCAACACCCGACGCATCTCGCCCGATCGCAGTCGTAAGGTTGCATGTGCACCTTCGCGTGCCAAGAGTTTTGCCGACGTACCCGCGCTTCGAGCGATTTGCGCGCCTTTGCCGGGCTTGAGTTCGACACAGTGAATCATGCTGCCGAGTGGAATATTGCGCAACGGCATGGCGTTGCCGACCCGAATGGGTGCTGTGGATCCTGACCTCAATTCGTCTCCCACTCGCAGTCCGCGAGGAGCAATGATGTAGCGTCGCTCTCCGTCCACATACTTCAACAAAGCGATGTGGGAACTGCGATTGGGATCGTATTCCAGCCGTTCGACAATTGCAGAGATTCCATCTTTGTTGCGTTTGAAGTCGATTCGCCGATAGTGCTGCTTATGTCCGCCGCCGCGGTGCCGCGTCGTGATTCTGCCTTTGTTGTTGCGACCTGCGTTCTTCGCCTTGGGCTCCAAAAGCGGCTTGTAGGGCGATCCCTTATGCAGATTCGGATCAACAACCTTGGCGACGAATCGTCGGCCGGGAGATGTGGGTTTGGATCGAACAACGGGCATCAGTTGATCTCCAAGGTGAAGTCAATGCGCTCGCCTTCCTTGAGTCGCACGTAAGCTTTCTTCCAATGCTTGCGGCGACCGGCTGACATATTCCGAGTCAACCTCTGAACGCGTTTTCCCTTAACACGGAGCGTCGTAACGTTTTCAACGGTAACGTCGTACAGTTGTTCTACTGCTTCCTGGACCTCCGCCTTGGTTGCAGATACATCCACACGAAATGCGTATTGATTCGATTGCTCGCCGAGATTCGTGACTTTCTCGGTTACATGAGGTTCTCGCAAAATTCCGTAGAGACGTTCAAGTTTCATCCGAGTTGCTCCTCCAAGCGTCGAAGCATGTCGGAGTCCATCAGTACTCGGTCGTACTGCAAGAGATCGACGGGATTGACTTGCGCTGCCGGCAACACGTCAACGTGTTTCAGATTGGACGCTGCACGTTGAACGTTCTCGGACGGGTCGGAGAGAACGAGAAGGCAGTTGGAGAGTTCGAGGTTGGTGAGCGAATCTTTGAGGGAGCGGGTCTTAGGGGCGTCGATGTCGAATTGGGGAGTTCCGATCAGTCGCTGCTGGCGAATCAGTTCCGACAGGATGCAGCACATGGCTTTCCGATACATCTTGCGATTGACCTTCATCCACCGATGCACCGGACGGGAGGCGAATGTGACACCGCCACCGCGCCAGATTGGACTGCTCGACGTGCCTGCCCGTGCGCGACCAGTGCCTTTCTGGCGCCACGGTTTATGACCTCCACCTCGCACGTCCGACCTGGACTTCTGAGCCTTGGTCCCCGAGTGTCCGTTCGCTAGATAGGCTTGAACCACCTGGTTCACGAGTGGAGCGTTGTATTCGGCATTGAACACGGAGTCGCTCAACTCCATGGTTTCACCTCCTGTCAACGAGATGTCCACAACGACTTCCTAGCTCTCTTCCACAACGGGTTCTTGCCTACCGCTCTTAACGGCCGGCTTTACAAATACATGACTTCCAGCTGGTCCTGGTACTGCACCCTTAATAAGTAGCAGGTTTCGATCCGGAATCAGTCGAACGATCCTGAGGTTCTGAACCGTCACTTGTTCGTTCCCGAGATGACCTGCCATCTTTTTGCCCTTGAACACCTTGCCGGGTGTCTGGCATTGGCCAATCGAGCCAGGTGCTCGGTGCGCAAGCGAAACGCCATGCGACATGCTTTGGCGTTGGAAATTCCAGCGCTTGATGACTCCGGCAAAGCCCTTTCCTTTCGAGTCTCCCGTGACATCGACGACCTGACCCTCAAAAAATTGCCCGATCGACAATTCGTCTCCCGGGCTAAGTTCTTTCTCTGAGTCTTCAACCGGCGCTGCATCCAATCGAAACTCATGCACGCAGTCGCCCGGTCGCACTCCATACTTGTCGAAGTGACCGTGCATCGGCTGTGAGACGCTCTTCGACTTGACAGACCCGGAAACAACCTGAACAGCTTCGTATTGATCGGATTCCGCAGACTTGACCTGGGCAACACGATTGGGTTCGGCGTGAACAACGGTCACAGGCACAGAGGTGCCGTCGGATTCGAAGACCCGAGTCATGCCGCTCTTAATGCCGATGATTCCGATGGTCATTTTCCTGTGCTCGATTCTTGTCTAGCTACCAAAAAAGCGTGTAACGCCTCCTATACCCTCACTAAACACAGTTGGGCTTGGAACGCGTTTGCGCGTTTTGTCTTCTGCGATGCCGCGGCTTCCAGCGATGTCGATAACGTATCGCGTATCGATCTGGGAGACCAGGCGAGGCTATCTGGTATCTATCTTCAGGTCGACATCTACTCCTGCTGCAAGCTCGAGTTTCATCAGTGCGTCGATGGTCCGCTCAGGCGGATCCACGATGTAAAGCAAACGCTTATGCGTGCGTATCTCATACTGATCTCGAGCATCTTTATTGACATGAGGCGAAATCAAAACGGTGTACCGTTCGAACTTCGTCGGCAAAGGAATCGGGCCCAGAACACGGGCTCCGGTCTGCTTCGTCGCCGACATGATCTCTTCGGCCGATTGGTCGATCAGCCGATGATCGTACGCCTTTAGGCGTATTTGTATCCTGTTCTCTTCGGCCACCGGGCCATTCGCCTCACAAGTTGAAATGCTGAGACAATGCTCTGAGCACCGGACCACATTTGGAAGTGCTCAGTCCCAGCAGATAAAGGATGTGCATTGTACGCAATCGCAACGCCTTGTAAACCCAATTCAAGAAAATTAGAAACGAGACAAAATCGCAAACACTTCGGTGAATCTACGTACATCGCTACAGCGGTACAGTATGAGAAGTTGCAAGTATCGAACCTCCGGCTATCGGAATGCCACTCTGGAGACACTCGACCTAGGATGCGAGTAGGCGAGAACTTACTTTGCTGTTAGAGTCTCAGCGTTGCTTACACTCAAGTATTTTCCATTCGAGATACGATGTGCTCGTCGAACCTCGACGACTCCCAAGGCAACGAGAGTCTCAGGGTTGTCAAGGTTGGGATGTCCGAGCAAGGCACGTATTCCAGCAAGGCTTATCGGCTCCTTCCAAATTGGCCATTGAAAGCACCAAGAGCCATTGCTTTCTCGACGACTCCCGAGCATGTCCAATCTCACTTTAGCAAACCGCACTATCGGACAAACAGTAAAGCAGGACAGGCCAATGGCGGCAAGCCGGTTTGCCCCGTGTTGGGTGGTTTCCTTAGTTTTTGCATACGTCGGGTCATGAGCGCGCAAGGCGTAACGAACGTCCTCATTTGGATCCCATCGAAACGATTCAGTCTTATCAGGACGTTTCCAAGACAAGAACAGCGTCTCGTACAAACAGTCCATCTCGGTAACAGAAACCTTGTTCCGTCCCTTGCCTCGGGCGGGTGGTTCCGTCAGCTTTGGAACCGTCGCAAGCCGTTCCAAGAAGTACTGGTGCCCTTGACCGAACATAAGACAGAGCGGAGTTGGTACTGCTTGCTTTCCGTCTGGATCTAGCGCTGCATCGCTGATGAGAGATGCCCACAGATCGCTACGGTAACTTTGCTTATCCGTACTCTCTAGAGTTGCGTGAAGTGAGTCTGCTGCCTCTGCTGGAGTGAGCGACAGCTTCTTCCTGCCGTCAAACTCGTGACATGCGCTCAAGACACTTAGTCCCTCCGAGACCGCATCGACGACTGCACCCTCAGTAGTCCCAAGTGGAGTAAGGATTGCTGGCCGGAGGGGAGGGTCGCTGACTGTCCAATAGACTCGAGTGTGCCAGCCTGGTCGCGCTTCGCCTACACAACGAAGAAGTCCGAGCAATGCCATGAATGCGAGAAGGTTTTCTGGCTCCAGTCCGTTAAGACGGTGAGTCGCAAGGGCCATCACAAGGCTACTTCCTCTTCCGAGGCACGGTGGTCGGCAAGCCGCAAAATCGCTTCTAGGTGGGCCAGTCCCCAGATTCCATAGCGCTCCTTCAGTTTCTCAAACATCGTTGGCCAGTCCAGACCGTCAAAATTGAATGCAAGCGATTGGGGACCAGATTCTTGGTCAGGCAATTTCCAATCCTCTACATCGAGGCAAGGCAACGGTTGGTGCGGTTGCGGATCCGCAAAGCCGTAGAAAGGACGGCCAAGGCCGTGATGGCTTCCGATGAGCCAAAGGACTAAAGCGGGATCTCGTGCCACGTTCAATGCGGGATGTTGTCTGGCCAATCGCACTGACAATGCTTCATGCCGCCATCCTTGAGGAAGACCAGATCTAATCCAAGCTTGTGGAGACCATTGGCGCCCGCTCTTCGCTAAAGGCGTGCAATCTGGGCGATTGAACGGATCTCCGCCTGCCAGCATGGTCTGAAATCGTGGATCTGCTTTGCCTGCGTCGTGAAGATAGGCAGCAAGACCGATATCATCCGCGAATTGCTCGAGACCTAATGTCTCTGCGAATCCCTTAGCAAACCGGGCGACACGAGACCCATGGTCTTCAAGTCCCACAGGCTTGTTGAATGAATGGGACGCCGTGTCATCCTCGGTGGTCGGGACGGCAGCAGGTGCGAGTTCGCTCTCTAGGACTCCCCGCTCCGCAACAAGAATCACACCCCCACTCGGCCCATCTGAATAGGGAAAGTGGATTTCAATCGGTCCCTTCGCGCCTCGAAGTGCTATGAGTGAGTCTCGGATTTCGTCACTAGAGTTTTCTGTACGAGACTCCTCGTCGGCCACTCTTCCTGAGAGAGCGAAGAGAATGCGGTCTATCAATTCAAGGGCATTGACATCCACTGAAATGAGCTCCCGTTCCACACGTTGCCACTGGTACCTAGATCGCACGGTTCCGCGAGTAATACGAACCGCACATCTACGCCCCCAATAAGGTTTCGCAGCCCCGTCGGCAACATCGACAACTGGAGCGAACGAATTAGGTTCCCATCCGTACTTGTCGCAGCCTCCGTAGGAGGTTGGAACAATCAGCACGTCTCCAGATCTGACCTCGTTTGCTACGACGATGCCAGTGTTTGGATCATCGTGACCCGCCCATCGAAACGCTAATCTCGACCCTTCTTGGCTCTCCACTTCTGTACGAGGCTCTGGTTCCCGTTGAGGCGCATCTGAAAAATCGTCAATTCTTTCTTCGGGTTGCCGCAACCACTTGCGTGCGACCCATAGGGGAACTTCAACTGCCTCAGATGCTCTAGGAGGAAACAATCGAATCACTCGACGAACATCTAGCCGGGTCTCGTCCTCGAGATCGATCCTGCTAATGTCGCAACGCCAAACGATGGACACTCCGGAGGCCGTCCGCTCTGTGCCATGAAGAAACAGAGCGACTTCCGGGTCGACATCTGGACGAGGCCAAGTCTGCGACCACAAGTCCATATACGCTGGCATTACTACGGGAGCATTTGGGCGTACCGACGACAATCCATCAAGATCGAGCTCGGCCTTCTTTAGCCTCTCTGGGAGAGCTTCTACACCAAAGTCCAACTCTCCGCCATCTGAGACTTCATTGAGTGCTTCCCAAGTGAGACGAATACGGTCACCGTAAACTGGATCGTCAGCCTTCCGTCCAATGTCGCGGGATATTGCGATTATGGATCCTTCAGCATCGAATGGTCGCCCGGCACGATTGAGCCGACCGAACCGTTGCCGGAGCGCATCGAGCGACGCAGCCTGTGTTACAAGCCCATCCAGATCCAAATCCACACCGACTTCCAGACACTGGGTAGCAACAATGAACACTGGTTTAGCACCTAAACGATTGGGGGCTCCCGTACGGAAAGGAGCGAGAGAAGTTTCAATGACGTTTCGATCAACTCCACGAGATCGACCAGTAATCAGTACTGCATCACTTCCTTCTCCATCTCTCAATTCTCTAAAGATTTCCCGTGCAAGAGCTACACGATTGACGACAACACCAACGGCTGGGGGTTGTACACCTCGATTACGCAATCGTTCGGCCATTGCACGCGCTTCGCGTACAAACGGTTCTTGTGAGGTGCTCGTGCTTCCTCGGTGAGGAGGTTTGAGTGTGACAGGCTTCCTCGCTAGTAATCGCTTGCTCAACACAGTGTTGACTCTGTCGTCCTCGGACAAAGTAAATGAACTTTGGACGTTTGTTCCCGGAGTAGCCGACAGCAGAACAACATTGACATCTGCATGGCCAATCGTGTTCACGGCACGAAGTGTTTGCCGGAATGGTTCGGCCAGATGAGCTTCGTCGAGCAAGACCAAGCAATTGGTGCCTAAAAGTCCCGCATGAACTGGCTTCATACGATCGGATACACCGTAGCCTCGGAACAACAATCGAGATCCTATTTGGTCCACTGTCGAACACAATATGGTCGGTTGCGTGGGCGTACGCGCCCAATCGTGTTCCAGCGGAACGCCGCCCCGAAGTCGTTGAGCGACCAATGGCGGGTTGTCCTTGCCGGCCAATCGAAGCAGGCGGTGAGCCACCTCTTTCAAAACCTCGCAACAGTCGACTTCTTCGGCAACGCTGTCTCGTAAGGTTTTGGCGATTTTCTGTGCTCGAGCAAACGCATCATCGACTACAAGCCGTCGGTCAACGACAAGGGCGATCCGCAATGCTGCCTTCGAGGTGGTTTTGGAGCACATTGCCAAATGGAATACAGCCGCGTCCAACGCTGCGGTCTTGCCGGATCCTGTAGGCAAGTCCAGCACCTCTGGCCACCTGTCGGTTGCCGCGAGCCTATTGACCAAGGCTTGTTGCCATGGGAACGGTTCGCACTGGTGAACGCCGCGAAAGAAACTCGCGAAATCTTCCGGACGCAACTGCACCGTCACCTCTTCACACTACGACAAAGCCCAAGCCCTGAGAACCTTCCAGCTCCGAGAAGCACAGGACCCTTTACTTTTTCTCCGAAGTCAATGACCGCGTGAACCATCTGGCGGCTCTCTAGCGATTTAGGAATTCTCCACCTAGACCACGAAGGCTCCCCTCTTACGGGGCGAGCTGGAGGAACACCCTGTATTGCTGAATACTTGCCGGCCCAAATCCAATCAAGTTCGGGTCGGGGCAGTCCTGCTCGTGCGCAAGCGAGAGCTACCAATTCTTTGACTTCGGAATTGTCATTGCGCTTGAGGTGCCTGTCCAACACGATTGGGGTCACCGTGACCCATCGACGAGAGTCGTTCAAATAAGGATCACTATGCAACGACTGCCTACTGCCTCCTTGATCAGGCGCGGGAGCAAGTCGCAGAGAATTGTGGAGTGGTGGCCCTCGTAAGGTAAGTATGCGCCGTTGCTCATCCGAGCTATAGGGCGCTACCTCTTCAAAAGCCCGTTGGAATCCTCTTATTCGAAGCAGTTGTTCACCAATCGGCGGAACTATTGCGAATCCCAAGACACGTCCATCGGCATGTGGTGTGCCGACGAATGCCATCGGTACAAAGGAGAGATGGGCATGTCGTGTCGGCGTACCGTTCGTCGAATGTCCGGAAACGACTTCAGGGATCTCGTTGGCCAAGCCAATCCGCTGATAACCAGACATCAATGTCTGTCGCAACAAGCGACAGACGAGAGCTGATGCTCGGATATCGGGGACTTCTCCCTTCACTGCCTCCAAGACTAACCATTCGACGGGATCTTCGACTGAGGTCACTTCATCCGAGAAGACAGATGCGCCGGGACGAATTATGGGGCGGATAGGTCGGGCACGATGAGCTTCCTCCAATTCACGTAAACGTCCTGGATAGACGCTTCGTCGTGCAGATATCGACTTGTGTTCGAAGGACTTTCTTTCGTTCCCTTCAAAGAACCGGCAGCGAGTCAAACTGGTCGAATGACCTAAGTATCCGACGCAACTTGCGATTGCGTTCAAGGAGTCAATGACTTTCTTATCCGGTAATTCTGGCCAATCAATTTCAACTATTGGGTCATCAGGTCTGGCTACTGGGAATCGCCGTGGTTGGCGTGGGCGGTAACTCGGAAGGACACGCAAATAGGTGTGCATGGCTGTCGATGCCTTGAGGTCATTCGGCGGTACGAACACATCGGGTGCAGTTCTAGCACTGTATGCACTAGCCCGAATTGAAGGTGAAGGTTGTGCTTCGAGCCATTCCAATGCCTTGCGTTCAACAGAAAGCTCACCCCGAACACCCCAAGCCGATACTAGTGCAGAGAACACACGGTCAGGTTGTGGTGGCCAGTCCGGGACGTCGGAACCCGGTCCCATTGCCGCACGGCAGACACCCGTCAAGAACTCAATTTCAAGCACAAGGCTCACGGTTCGCTCTCGTCGTCTCCGCCTTCTCCCTCAAGTGCAAGTTCTCGGCTCTTACGAACGATCTCAATCAGTTTGTCCTGTGGCGTGAGCGAGAGAGACCGAAAGTTAAACCCAGCTCCTTCTGCCTGTTGATACGCCTGCAGATATAGTGCATGTGCCGCCTCTTGGTCAAGTTCTACGGAACTTGTCGCCCCGTCCCAGTTAACCAACTCAAGCGGCGCAGAACCTTCTCGAACAAGATCACATCGAGACCGAAGTGCATAGCCCTGTAGCTCCTGTTCTGTAAGAGCCAACAATCCGAGCGACGCAACCAATGTTCGGCCGATATCGTCGCGTTCACCGCCACCGAATCGCAACCTCCGAATTCCTGCCAGCGTGATCGTCGACCTTTGCTCCACATGATCGCAAGTCACGCCTAGCGGTTCGACCGAAGGTGCGATATTGCTGTGATTGATCTGCGATGGTCGGACCTGTCTTGCGCCCTTACCCGCGGATTCCTTGTTTGTGCTCCATCCAGAAGCTCCCTTAAATACCTCCACCTTTCGGAGAACGCCGAGCGGGTCAATGCGGCTTCCGGTACGTCGTCCAGCACTCCGCGCACTCACTTCATCGGTTCTCGGCTCGATGACAATCTCATCAACGGGAGCGTTGACAGCAACAATTTCCGATACAAGAGTCCGTGGAAACTTTGCTCCGATCCCTCCGCCCTCTCCCTGACTGTGCCAGGCACCAAAAACCAATGCCGAGGGCGAAAGCTCCAAGAGTGCTGTTGCATCTGATGGTTTAGCGGATGCCAATAGTCGGCCTACATCACTCTGCATGAACGGAACGCCATCCAAGAGGCAATCTCTCAGAATAGCGTCGTACACTCGGTGAGGTGCATCAAGAGAAGTGATGCGATCCAACGGATCCAATCCAGCACCACGAAAGTCTACCGTTACATAAGGAAGTGGAGTTGGTTCCCTCCCTCCTGCCCCATTGGCGGCTTCCAAGAGTGCTTCTTCAAGTCGATTTGCTTGGCTCTGCACACTGTCTACCAAGACACACCAAATTTCCTCTCCATTCACGCGTCTCCGTTCGAATACATGGCGGGGCGGATCACCTTGACGTTCGCCAGGGTAAGTGGGGGGAAAGATCTTGTCTCCCTGACCACCAATAGGCTGAAGACGTGAGAGACGGCGGAATCCGGCTCCCGAATTCACAGCATCTCTGAGGATTCCAATATCGACTGTCATTTCTTGTCTTGCTCCATCGTGGGCTACTTCAATCACTGGCTTCGTCCCCGTACTCGTAGAGATGCGAAGCTCTAAGCCATCTGAATTGCAATCAGCCTGTAATCCAGCTTCCTTTGTTAGTTCGTACTGATCAGTCTCGAAAGAGACTTGTAGCTCCTACTGCGAACGTGCGATTGCATCGTTGGAGAGCTCTTATCACCGTATGGGTTCTCAGTCGTAACCTGCACAACACAGAATGATACAAAAGTGAATTGTTAGCGCATTTTCTCGGAAAACTCAGGGGAATTAGACGTTGGACAATTCACCAAAATGTGCTAGCCAATCTGTTAGTCGCTGTCAAATGCAAACTTGGATCAGGCCAAGGCTGGATCCAGGCAACGCAATTCATTAGCTGTGTACAAGCCAACTTCAAGCGAATGAGCTGTATAACGGCCGGGGTAAGCATACCCGGGATAACGACGCTGGCAGGCAACACCAATGTGCAGATTCAGTACTCGCTTCAATGAGGCCGGGGCAAGTATGCCCCGGATAACGTCGCGAAACGGCACGTTGTTGTTCATGTTGAAACCGCTTCAATGAGGCCGGGGCAAGTATGCCCCGGATAACCGGCACTGGAAAACGTCTTGCGGGCGGACATTCGTAGGGCTTCAATGAGGCCGGGGCAAGTATGCCCCGGATAACTTTGACGCTCCCAAAGACCAATCGATCGTCGGCGTCGCTTCAATGAGGCCGGGGCAAGTATGCCCCGGATAACTTGTTCCGAGTGTAGAGCAAAACATCACGACTACCGGCTTCAATGAGGCCGGGGCAAGTATGCCCCGGATAACCTCGACGCGGTTGCCGAGACGAGCGTGCCAGCGTTGGCTTCAATGAGGCCGGGGCAAGTATGCCCCGGATAACCTGCGCGAAAGTGCGCTCGATCCACGAGACTCAGGAGGCGCTTCAATGAGGCCGGGGCAAGTATGCCCCGGATAACCGAGCAGGGCGCCGTCCTCGAGCAGCTGGACGCTTCGGCTTCAATGAGGCCGGGGCAAGTATGCCCCGGATAACGACGGGGGGAGCCGGGATCACCATCAACATCACCGGGCTTCAATGAGGCCGGGGCAAGTATGCCCCGGATAACGTGGCAGAAGGGCGACAACTACACGTGGCACAGCGAGCTTCAATGAGGCCGGGGCAAGTATGCCCCGGATAACGCAGCATCCGCCGCCGTCAACTCCACGCTGAACGAGCTTCAATGAGGCCGGGGCAAGTATGCCCCGGATAACGAGGCTGCCCACCAATTGATGACCCAGTTCGCGAACTTGCTTCAATGAGGCCGGGGCAAGTATGCCCCGGATAACCTGAAGCCGAACAAGTCATGCGGTTGAACGTCAAGTTGCTTCAATGAGGCCGGGGCAAGTATGCCCCGGATAACGTGACTGACGTGGTTATTGAACGCGGAACAATCCAGATAGCTTCAATGAGGCCGGGGCAAGTATGCCCCGGATAACATGTCGGCAAGCACCTTCGGAGTGTCGATGTCGACGCTTCAATGAGGCCGGGGCAAGTATGCCCCGGATAACTCGAACGAGGATGATTGCCAGTTCCGTACTCAACGGGCTTCAATGAGGCCGGGGCAAGTATGCCCCGGATAACCACCCATACAAGCCTTTGGTGAATCCTCTCCCTTCCGCTTCAATGAGGCCGGGGCAAGTATGCCCCGGATAACCCTTGGGAACCTACGATCTCCGACCGGTGACCGTGTGGCTTCAATGAGGCCGGGGCAAGTATGCCCCGGATAACAGGGGTTGGTCGAGACTTGCCAGACCATGAACTCATGCTTCAATGAGGCCGGGGCAAGTATGCCCCGGATAACCCGGAAACGCCGTGTGGACATCTTTCATGTACTGATCGCTTCAATGAGGCCGGGGCAAGTATGCCCCGGATAACGACGCCAATGGAGTGGCGACTATCAAGACTCGACTTGCTTCAATGAGGCCGGGGCAAGTATGCCCCGGATAACCTGACATTATCGGCATGAAGTACATAACCACATTCCGGCTTCAATGAGGCCGGGGCAAGTATGCCCCGGATAACTAGCGACGGTCTTGGGAGAGAGCTGGATCGTTCGATGCTTCAATGAGGCCGGGGCAAGTATGCCCCGGATAACCTTGCCAATCCTGTGAGCATTGAGTACACGCACGGCATGCTTCAATGAGGCCGGGGCAAGTATGCCCCGGATAACGCGGCTGCCGCCACGCCGTCTACTATTCGAACTCGTAGCTTCAATGAGGCCGGGGCAAGTATGCCCCGGATAACGGATCGAGGGAGTGCCGGCCTACTCCAAGTTCGGACCGCTTCAATGAGGCCGGGGCAAGTATGCCCCGGATAACGCGCGAGCGCGTGCACGGCGGCCCGCTGGTGACGCTGCTTCAATGAGGCCGGGGCAAGTATGCCCCGGATAACTGGTCGTGCGCGAGCAGGTGCGCAAAAGCATCTGGGCTTCAATGAGGCCGGGGCAAGTATGCCCCGGATAACATTCCCAAAGCATCCGCTTGAGAGTAGGTATCCTCGCTTCAATGAGGCCGGGGCAAGTATGCCCCGGATAACCGCGCCGAGGGCAGGGATTTGAAGCCCAGCGCATGGGTCGCTTCAATGAGGCCGGGGCAAGTATGCCCCGGATAACCCGCCATAGAACTGGTGTCGCAGTCAATCTGCACTCGCTTCAATGAGGCCGGGGCAAGTATGCCCCGGATAACAAGTGACGGGGCTTCATTCGTTGCTGAGGTTCACGCGCTTCAATGAGGCCGGGGCAAGTATGCCCCGGATAACGTAACCCTCGCCGTTTCCACGCTTCCGCGATGACCGGCTTCAATGAGGCCGGGGCAAGTATGCCCCGGATAACTCGCCCGAGATAACCCTTTGATCTTTTTATGAAGATCCCGCGAAATTCGAGCGGTTAGAAGAAATTATCCTATCAGCTGTCAAGGCATCTCAGTTAGTTTCCATACTGCAGATCAAAACAACCAACTATCAATGACTTACACAATTTCGAGCGAGCCCACGCCTTCTTGTGCCTCTCGGCCGCTCGAACCGGATCGGCGAAGACAACGTAGGTAGTTCTTCAAGCGAAGACCTGATCTTCCGGATTCCAATTCGCAGAAACCTATCAGACAACAACCGCCTTGCGCTCAATCGTCGAAAAGGTCTTTCCGATGCTTGTTACGGCAATGTCAGTCTTGTCTGCCGGGCCGATGTCGATTACGAGGACATGGTCTTCACCATCCGTGACAAGCTCGCGCAACTTAGTCTCCAACTCTGCGTGACGGCGTCGTGACAGACGACACTGAAATACTGACAGCTGTAGCCACTCCCCGAATCCTTTCATGGTCTTGAAGACCCTCCGCAACCGCCTACTGTCTGCAATGTCATAAGTAACGATGTAGGTACGCTCACTTGTCATATGGTTCCCCTTATCTGGGTAAGTAGTGTGGATAGCTAGGTAATTCGCCGAGGAGATGACGACATAACAAACGAGCCTGCACAAGCAGAAGTCGTCTCATGCTCACGCGATAACCGAAGAGTGGATGAGTGGTTTCTTGGGATAGACGACGTTCAAACGCACCAACAAATCGACGACGACCCGCCGGCGTCAGAGATGTTCCGGTGGAAGCAACCACGAAGTCCTTCGTCGAGATCTCCCCGGTGTTCACTGCCGCTAAGACCACCGAATCCGCGATGATCGGGCGAAAAGGCTCCATGATGTCCAGGGCCAGAGCTGGCCTTCCGTATCGAGGGGCATGAAAGAAGCCCTTGTAGGGATCGAGGCCGACAGTGGCAAGTGCGACTGTCAGGTGGCGTGTCAACATCGAGTAGGCGAGCGAAAGCATAGCATTCACAGGATCGCTAGGTGGACGGCGATTGCGTCTATCAAAGCGGAATGGGGAGAAGTCTTCATCTTCGAGTGTCGTCTCTTGAACGGTGGGAGGTGCCAACAGCTTGGAGAACGCACGAAAATAGGTCGCAGCTGCGTCACCTTCGACTCCAAGCAAGGCGTCCGTCGAGGTTACGGCTGTCGTCGATCTTCGGCAGGCATTCAATCGATCGAGCACGTCTTTGCGCCGTTCTCGATCGCCCCGCCAATTGCGACGGATAATGGTCCGTTGATTGACAATCTTGGCCGCGACTAGGCTTCGTGCAAAGTTCAGGCAATAGCTAGAGTCAAAGCTACAACGATATTGAGCCGTACGAACTTCGACGTTGCGGTGGCCAACACCATGGGCGATTCCACGAAACCATCCACCGTAACTATGAAAGGCTAAGGGGATGTCACGATCCATGAGTGTTGCAATGGTGGGTGTTGAGATAGAGACATTTCCATACAACACCACATCGGATACATCGTTTATCCGCACTGTGGTCTTGCCTTCATCCTCATCAGTAATCTCCAGCGTCTCTCCTTTCTTGGTGACTCGCGCGTTCTGCGACTGCACAATCAATGGCAGGGCATCGTCCGTTCCGAGAGCTATTGGCCGAGGCACTAAGTTCGCTCCACTGAGTGAGACTATCTCGTCAGGAAGACAGACAGAAACAAGTGCACAGCGCGGACACTTGGGACTGTCTTCCAAGGGAGGGGGGATGCTTTCCTTAGCCATCGTTAGACGCAGTCGATCTATTGCATTTCGCGCTTCAACGCGGAGATCATCGTTGAGAATCACTCGGACCCGCTCTCGACTTCCCGAGAACCAAATAGCACCTTCATCGACTCGGTAACCATGTTCTTCGAGGAGCAATGCCTGTAGACAGACTTGGATTCGTTCCGGCTCGTATGCACCATGAGCCACATGAGGCCGCTTTCCCCGCTTGAAGTCGACTGGTGTGACTGCGCCATCTTCGGATTCCACGATGTCAATCTTCGCAATCACTCCCAGCTTTTCCGACGAGAGGGTCAAGGAACGACTAATCACCTTAGTGTCGTCAGACTCCAAGGTTGCAGGGTCGGGCAATGGTTTGTTGGGACGGTCGACTCGAGTATGTATCCGCCGGCCTTCGACAGTGTCTCCGGTATCAGCCCATTCAGCTTGGCTCCACATGAGATAAGCAAGACGAGGGCAGTAGACAAACTCGTTCACCATTCTTGCCGGAACCAGCGGTTCCTGGCCGGATTCTCGTGTCACGACAAACTCTTCTCTTCGGGTGGATCAGAGTACTTGTTTTTCTTACCTTCTGAAACACGAGAACAAAGTTACAAAACAGTGGTGACTGTGAATACTCACCTTAACTTCGTGCCGAGTCGATGAGGCGAACATCCATCAAGTCGAATTGGAATCGAATAGAGTCCCCTTGGACTCTTGTGTTCGGGAACAGTCCACGATTCGCTACCCAAACACGAGAAACCGGGAAATTGTCGAACTTCATATCTTGCTAGACTCAATTGCAATGAGCATGAAATTTCCCTTCCTCCTCAACCGGAACCTTAGGCAGTCAATTTCGGGCCCTTTCCATTTTGAGCTGGGCATTCAATCATACGACTTTGATCGCCACCTGTTCCGGGCCTCAAAAAACACCCCACCTTCTACCACTCTTCATGCGAAAGTCGGCACCAATCTTCTTGGACTGCTTGATCCAATGCGACTGTCTCTTACCTGAGTCCAGCGATAGGCGAAATTTTCTGACTCCAATCCGCTCGAAGAGGAGGGTGCGTTGATCGTACCCGTCAGGACCTTCCGTTACTGGGGCCGGTAGTGTCAACACTTCCATGGAATTATTGCTGAATCGCATCGAGCAATCTCGTCTGGTCTGACCCTCCCACTCAATATCAACACGACCGATCAGAGTGTCAATTTGCAGGTCAGCCCATGCAAACCCGAAGAACACGCGAGAGCTTCGAGACAACATTAGCTGATTTCCCGGCCGGTGCTTTCCAAGATTCTGGTGTAGGTTTCCTGCCTCTATCCACAGGCACTTACACACTCTCAGTTTGCGCAGTCTGAGAGTGTCAATCTGTCGTCGTGAACTTGCAAGTTCTGGGATGAAGTCATCGTCTATATGAACCGGATTGGTTCGATTGGCAACCGATTCATACTGTCTTGAGTAGAGATCCAAGACACCCTCATCCTGGAGTCTGGTTGCTTTGGTCCATTGGCTACCAAACCATCGTGTGAGAGGGGTGATGTTGGTCCGAGTAGACTGATCGACGGAAACACCGGCTTCTATACCCTTGGAAAGTCCAGTATGTGACAGATTCCCCGATCCCGCTACTATCCCCGTTTTCTCGCCCCGACTGAAGATGAAGAGTTTGGGGTGGTATGAGACTCGTGGGACACACAACTTAGACTTGGCCACGTAGGGACCATCGAATGCTCGAACTTCGGACTGCTGTACGTCCATCAAGTGTCTCAGTGCTAGCGGATCAGACCGACAGTAGTCAAACCCAATTAGCCATCTCTTTCTGATGCCCTTCCAACCATCCAATTCTTGAAGTCTCTGCGTCAGATCGCGAACACCGCCAAGAGTGGCATATGCGACTGCTACCCGCATCAACTGGGGACGAATCGAGTTGTACAAGTCCAAGATCATGTCAAGATACGACGTGGTTTCGTCGGAAGGATGTACAGCTCGTACCTTAGCTCGCGGTATTGCCATCACTCTTGTAGTGCTTTTCAATGTGTATGTCGTTCACGCGTCTACCCGTGAACGATCCCGCTTCCCAGAACCACGGAAACTGATCATGGTTGCGGTGCGGTTCTCTACCACGGTCGCAATTCCAACGAATATTCGGCTTCGTGCGAAGTATCGCGGACCCGTTTCGTTTCGTAGTGGGTTCATTCATCAGAAACGGACGTATGTTGATCCGAACGCCGTCGTTCACATCGGGAGACCAACCAACTGGCTGTTCAGCCAGTGACTTCCATCGAACGAATAAGTCGAAGGGTGGATCTCCGCTCAAGATTGCCCTTAACCGCTCCTTAAGGCGCAATGCTGCATCTAGCCTTCGGACAACACGAGTGTCTTGATGCCTCGCCGTAGTGCAGATCAAGTTGATCCACTCGTCAAGATAGTCTCGAATGAGTGTGTCCAGCAGACATTTCCCGTTCCCAGAATCGGCCAATCGGTGGTAATTCACCAGAGCGTGAAACCCATCTTGTTCGAAACCGTCCCAGATGTGCCAGACAAAAGGTCGTTGCTGAAAGAGTTTGCAATGCTCCCTAAAGAAGTGGTTGCGTAGCCAACAATCAAGTGACTCAGCTCTTTGCTCCTTGAGCAACCGTGTCAGCTGCTCTTCGTTCCACTCGTTCTCATAGACGAGTTGTAACACTCTCTCAAGTCGTTCTGCACCGCTGGGTTCTCCGTTCAGTGCCGACAAACACACAATGCCGTTCGGTGAGTCATGTTGGCTCTTCGTTCCAATCTCTTTCGCCAACCTGCGAGATCGGGGCGTCACGACCAGTTTGGAATTGGATTCAGCAGGCCAGCGATAGCCAAGCATTCGAACGACCGCTACCTGTAACGGAGATGTCGAGAATCGTGGATGTCCATGAAACATCCACTGTGTCGGATCGTCGCTCTCGATTCCTGATGGAAAATCAACGCTAGAGCGACGTGCTCGTTTCCGCCAAGCTTCACGATCAAACGGAACCTTGGCAAGAGTCGAATTGGTCACGGAAAGTTTGCCGTTGATCTTGCGGACTTCCTTGTGATATTCGTCTGACGCGCAGTATTCCCATATCGACTGTAGATCTTTCTCGTCGTTCGGTATGAGTACAGCGACGTTGCAGTCGAACTTGGTCCCAAAGTAATACGACACCGGAAGTCCACTCATACGATTTACCGCGACACCTGACCTGCCCCATGCTTTGTGACCGGACTTCCAACCTCCCAACCGCCCCTCTTGTTTCAGTGCCGCCGCATGATTGGAATACCGTCCTTCACCTTCTTCCCACAGCAGAATGTGGCTACAACCGTTCACCGGAGCTGTCGTACTTGGAGCAAATTGCAGAAATTCCCAACCGTTATCAACTCGTTCCACCTCCCAAAAATTGAACACGAACTGGGCATTGTCGCTGGTTGCGAGTCCCTGGTAGCTGGTAGCGTAGTCCTCGAGATATGAGTGAGCAAATGCGGGTTCGTAACCGATGATCGAATGTGGATTCAACGATTGATCGGATTGTGAGAGAGCCCTACCTGGTTCCTCAATCAACAGTTCTTGCTTGGCTTCCAGTCCGTTCGCTTGTGTTGCATCGATCCACGAGAACTGGTGCTGGTCGTTTTCTGGTTTATCCGGCCTGATCGCAGCCAGACAAGTCTTGACCACCTCTCCCGACACCGATTCGAAGGCACCCGAACCGAGTGAGCAAAGCAAGTTCCATGAGTGATTCGTGAGCAACTTTCGACGGAATTTCTCGTATCTCGACAAGAACAACAGGTATTGCGGGAGCACTACCAGAGCGAGTCCTTCGGGATCCAGCAGGTCCATGATCCGATCCAGAAACACTGCTGCCAGATCATGCTTGGACTCTGGGAAATGCTCGTCACAAAACTCTCGTAACTTAGGGTCTTGCTTTTCCCTACCTAGGAACGGGACGTTGGTAACAACCAATTGATAGTTCTTGCTGAGGAGCTCGAATGTGGATCGAAGGTTGGCCAAGTTGGAATCGAATGCTGGTCCGCCACAGGAGTCGGTGGATGATTGTCGAAGCGTGCTCTCGATCAGGTTAAGGGGGTCCGAATGGGAAGTAAATAGGTCTTGCTTGCAGATCCGTTTCGGATCCACAAGAGAACCAAGAAGCGGTGCTTGAGCGAGCATGTCATACAGCCCGGACAGCTCCATCTCCTTTCGATCCCCGTAACCGGGGACTTCATGACGTTGTTCTTCGTCTGGATCAATCTGATAGCCGCACCAAGCAAGATTAAATGGGGGCAACCGGCGAAACCCACCGCTGTCGGGGTAACGCCAAGCCTCCAAGGCCAACGCGAACTTCGCCACGATCAAACAGTCGTCGTCGATTTCCAATCCATGCAGGTTCTCTCGCACCACAGCATCAATGGCATCTCGAGCCGATAAAGAGTCCAATGCCATGCGCATCGGTACAAGCAGTAGAAAACACTCAACAAGGATGTGTCCCGACCCGCAGCACGGATCCAGCACTCTCAACCCGCTCAGGTCTTCACTCCAACCTTCGTACGAGAAATCTAGTCCATCTGAATCGCTTTCCCGCTTCAGGTAGTCCAGATTAAACGGACATGGACGATCAGGTTGAGTTTGAATCCACCACTTACCGAGAGCGTTTTGTAGCAGGAACTGCACCATGTACGACTCAGTAAATAGCTGAGTGATAGGAGCCAATTCGGCAGCTCCGATTTTTCCGCCAAGCCGGTTGATCGTCTCCTTTCTTGGCCTTTGCCAATACTGATAAGCCCACCCAAGTGCGTCTGTGGTCAGGAATAGTTGGTGTGGTAGGAGATCGAGAAGAGCATCGATCCGACGGAGTAGCTTGCTCAGTCCTGGCAAGCGGAATGCGGGATGCCCCAGCTGAATGGTTTCGGGCAACATCTTGCTTGCAAACTCCAACACAATCTGCCACTTGCCTGAGCTGGAGGTATTGGCCAGTTTTTCACATTCCGCCAACGAAATGCTACGACCACCGTCAACGTCCACCAACAAATCGTTCTCTGCTAGAAAACGAGCAAAGAACCTCGTGTGCCAAAGTTGGAATGCACACTTGGATGTCAGGTCGTCGATAACGGTAAGGTCAAGATCTTGGACATCGCACGAAATTAAGTCGCACAGTGCATCGAGCAACTCTTTCTGCGATCGACGACGTTCAAGCGGCGAGTCGAGGCGGTCTCTTGATTCTCGGAATGTGAGCTCGTCCAGGGATTCACGAACGACGCGATCACAAATCCGGCGTACTTCGCCCACGGTGCGGGCCAATTGGCGGCGGTGCACAGTTGAGAGAGTGCTCATTGTTCGATATCAATAAGTGCTAACGAAACTTGGATGACAAGGTATTTGTCAGTTCCACAAGTACAAGAGCCTCAGAGCGAAGGTTGAGTGCCACTGCTTTGGGCTGTTCGTCTACTTCGTCGATTCTAACATGACGCTCTTCCGAGTTTCGACACGCACAATCGGAGTACTTTGGTCGAGGAACAGTGAGAACAAGCACAGTGCGAAAGAAGAAGCACTAGCGAAGATCCTTGTCCTCGGTGACCTCAACAAGCTTCCAGCGGATTGCATCTGCAATCCGAACAGCGTTGGAAGGTTTCACCGAGATCAGATCCAGCTCTACGGTGGAGTTCGAGAGCTCGAAGTTTCCGAGATGAACCCACTCTCCCGATGTGCTTGGTCCCACTTGAACAGAGTGTTCTAGTCTCGCTTGTCGAATCACAAAATTGTGAACACCGTACCTGTCCACCAGAGCGAATGACTCAGGGAAGTAGTATTCCAACGACCACTTTCCCGATATTGGTATGTCCGCCGAAAAACGAGCGACCTCCACAGACCCCCCTGTGGTCGCGACTGCACTATTGCGGTCTCTCCCATATGTCGGTGCCCAAGAATCTGCAATCAGTCTCCAACTGGAGTTTGCATCCAGATCTATCCAATCAAAGCTCCACATGCCTTTCACCTTGCGATCCAGCGGTCGTGCTGGTTGCCACGGCCACCGAATACGTTCAAACAATCCAGGATCAGCATCCTCTTCCCAATCGATCAGGGAGAAGCCGCCGTCCAAATTGTCCACCACTACGGTTGTATGGTCATTCTCTATCCAAGAGGCTTCCTCCATCAGTGGTGCTGTCTGCTCCTCTACGACAACATCTTTCTTGTCCTCGAAGTAAGAGTCTGGCGGTTCCAAGAACACCCCACGCCGCTTCGAAAAGAATGTATAAATAGAGATTGCAAATATTTCCTCCTCCGAGTACAGATGAATACGACGAGAGGTCCGTCCTGGTATAACCACGGATAGGTTTGTGTCTACGGTCTCAAGGTAACCATCAATAGCAAAAGTAAGTAGACCATTAACGTCTGAGTCATTCCTAACATAAAAAGTTGCCTTGTACTTCAGTGAAGTATCTTCTACAAAGACCTGCTGCAACTCTAACTCAGAAAATTTAAAAGATGGAGCTTCCCTTGCTTGAATCCACTCCTCGTAGAGTGGAATCATTTGGTCCACATCGTCCTTGCCAGCTCTATAGTCTGCCAAGACGCGGTCGTTCGAGGAGTCCATTTCGAGAGCCTCCCGCTTAAGGCGAATCCACTCGACGATCTCCGAAGTGTCATACAGGTGTTCGAGAGCCCAATAAGTAGGAACTAACCGAAACACTCGAGCCACACTCCGTAGCATGGAATTCTCACTCTGTAGAATCTCAGACACGCTCATGGAATTTACTAGAAAGGCTTCCTCAGTGAGCTCGAACCTTTTATATGATTGATTTCTCAGATTTGCAGGATCATATTGATCGTTTATCCTCAGTACCCTATCCAACACAAAGATCGGGTGCATTATGGTCATATCAGCGACCTCCTGGATAAATTGAATATCTGGAGGATTATAGTAAGAGTTAGAACCAGTCAGTTTTTCCGTGATCAATAACATTTCGAAAAACGAGAATAGAGAACTCTCCCAGACATCCCCGCGATTCTGTACTGGTACAAATTGCTTGATCACAGCCTCTAGTAAGTTTCCACCGAGAATATTCCAGTAGTCATAATCTTCAATTAGCTCGGCGAAGCGCAATTCACGTTCTTCTTCTGTTAGATCAGCTCGATCCAGTCTTCGGCGTATGTTGCCAAAGTCCGTGGTAGGAAAGCCGCTCTCGCGCACCAGGACTATGCCCGGGAGTGAATACAGGAAAGGCATGTCCAGACCCCCAACCAAACGGAGATGGGTGGGTACTTCAACAAGTGTCAACGAATGGTACGGTAGCGTGTAGCCCAATTCCTTTAGTTCAACGATTCGCTCCGGTAGGTGTGAGACAAGCCGGTTCAGTACAGCTGGTCCACCACCGGATTTCCTCGCATGCCTCTTGTGTACTAACGACTCAATCGTTGTAGCGCCCAACCGAGTCTCAGTCGAACTAAAGAGTGACGCAATAATTGCGAAATGTTGGATCTCGCCTTCGGTCTTGATGTCGTATTGCGCCCAGTCATCGTTTTCTCCCACCATTTTTCCCGGACCGGCTACCGTCCAATCGTCCCCTTTGACTGAAATAACCACATCCACCTGATGGGTGTCGTGTCGAGCTATCTCTGAATTTGAAAGCGATTCGACGGGGACTGGATACCATCTGCTACCTGGCATCAGAGCGACGAATCGGTGATCGAAGATCGAATTGTGAATGCCCAGTAACTTGGGCGCTTGTCCAGAGACTCCTCCGTCCCGAAGGTAGTCCCAAACCGGCTCTGGGTATCCGAAGTACACATCCGGATCCCCTTCGGCCTGTATTGACACAGTCCATTCTTGCTCTTTTTGGTCACTTCCACTGAGTGGGATTTCAACCAGTCCATCTTCAAAAACAAATGTGGTCTGACTGTCTCCGATGCCGACGTAGTCGAGTCTCATCCCCGGATTTAACGAAAATAGTAGAGCATCCAATGGCTTTGACTCCCGATTTTCCACTGTCAAATCGACGTCAAGTGTCAGCCTGACCCCTGGGACAATCTCCACTCGGCCGCTCAATGCCAACAGATCCAATGGACTCTGCTCCGAAACGCTTTTGTGTTTGGCTGCTACCTGGCCAACTGTCCGGCCTGCATCAAAGACAAGATACCCGTGTGCACAGAAGCCAGCCATCCCAAGAACTAGCATCCCAATGCCAATTCGACCGCAAGACCTGCTCCGCAGATCCGTTCTCATTCCAAGAAGTGCCACGACCAATAGCAGACCTAGCGAAACCAGAATCCAATTCAGTCGGCTCAGCACAACTCCCACAGTTCCCAGACTGGGAAGAATGTCGGACACTAGCGTGGAACTAAACGTGGAATAGGAAAAGACCTCCCTCCACGCGAACGACACAGCTTGAATCAGAGCCAAGTGACACATGGCAATCACAATGGCGAATATGGCTACTAGAGACTGTTGACGGATCAACTTTTGGAGGAGCATGACCAAGGAGAAATAGAAGACGACATTCACCGGGATGTCGATCAATAGCAGATTGACGCAAGACATCAGTTCTGGAATCGATCCATACCCCATGTCGAGCACTCCTCCGAGGACGAGAACCGCCAGGATCAGTAAGAGGTTCCCTGCACAGGTGCTAACAACGAGAATTGACATGCCAAACAGAGTGCCTGCATTCCACGAGACTTCGCTGTATTGCTTACTCTGAACCGACTCCATCGCTGAGGATCGGTCAACACTCTTTGCGAAGATCATGGCTACTGCTATTACTAATAACTGGAGCAACAGGAAGTGAGATAGATCGATGTTGCCAATCAAGTACTCCATGTTGTTGTATCCCAAAGTAGCCGACCTAGCCGTGAACTGATGCTGGTAAATAATTGCAGTAACAAACGTGAACTGCACTATGGCAGTGAAGATCAGAATTAGAATCTTGAAAGCACTACCTCTCCTCACTTCGGTAATCGTGCATTTCGCAATTATTAGGAACTCGTTCATTGTCGCAACCTGTTTGTTTCAAACTGTTTTCGTCGACAACGCCTCCTTTGCCCATGTGGGCACAGAGTTTGGAACAATCACATCACGTGGATTGCTTTGGGAGTAAATAGGCATGCATACAAGCTGGCAACTCGAGAAGATCTCGACCTGCACGGGCCGGTGCTTGTGATGTTCACGGATGAACGGGAAGCTAGCGGGCTCTCGCTCTCATCAATCGTACAGAGAGACCGTCAAACGGCGAACAAATCGACGTGCGCAACCAAGAGTATCTGGTTGTCGTACCCGTAGTGCTCCCGCTGTCTAAAACGCCAGCAAAGAGCATCGAACCAACGATTCAATGCGAATCGCTTAGACTGCAAGCGACACTGAGAAGCTTGAGGGCCGACTTCCTCTTTCGGATTCAGTTAGCCCAATAAGCCGAGATGGAAGTTGCCTAAGCGGCAGCTCGCTCCAAGATGTGTATCCCGCAAGCACTACCAAGACCAATCACATGGGTGAGGCCGATCTGCGCTCCGTCCACCTGACGAGCTCCAGCTTCGCCACGTAGATGCGTCGAGACCTCGTACATGTTCGCAATCCCAGTGGCACCTAGTGGATGGCCTTTCGACAACAGTCCACCCGATACATTCACCGGAGTGCTCCCGCCTAGCGCTACTTCACCATCGTCGATCATGCGACCGGCTTCGCCGTCGTCGCACAGACCCAGGTTTTCGTAGTGCAGGATTTCCGCTGTTGCAAAGCAGTCGTGCAATTCGACAAGATCAATGTCTTCAGGTCCGACACCGGCCATCTCGTAGGCGGCCTTCGATGCGTTGCGCGTGCAAGTGTTCACGTCCGGCATGACCAGGTCGCGTTCCTGCCACGGATCTGATGTCAAGACAGATGCTCGAACCTTGACGGCCCGCGACATCAATCCCAGCTCCTTCGCCTTCTTCTCGGATGCAATAACTGCTGCAGCCGAGCCGTCAACGTTCACGGAGCACATCAGCTTCGTGTTGGGATACGAAATCATCTCTGCGTTCATCACTGTTTCCAGCGGCGTCTCAATCTGATACATCGCCTTCGGATTCATCGTCGAGTGATGGTGATTCTTCACGCTCACCTTCGCGAATTGCTCGAAAGTCGTACCGTATTGACGCGTGTGCTCAAGCCCAGCTTCAGCAAAGACGGAAGGCATGGTTCCCGATCCCAGCAACCCTTCCCTGGATATTCCGCGTCCACCTCCGCCACCGCCAAGCAGTCCTCTACCCATCTGTTCTACGCCTACAGCGAGAACGATGTCATAGAGCTCCGCCTTGACCGAAGCCCAAGCCTCGCGAAATGCGGTTGCACCAGTAGCACAAGCATTCGACACGTTGACCACCGGAATACCGGTCTGTCCAATCTGCTGCAGAATCCTTTGACCAACCATGCCGCTGGCTTGGTTGAGATTTCCGCAGTACAGAGCCTGCATGTCTTGAATCTTGAGGCCGCAGTCGTCGAGCGCAAGCAATGCTGCTTCTGCGCCGAGTTGAGGGACGTTCTTCTCTGGATACCGTCCAAACTTGATCATGTCGACACCGACAATGTATGCGTCCATATTTATTCCCTCCTACTACTGCGTTGTGTTCGCTGGCCGGAAAAAGAACGCCATGTAGCTGTTTCCTTCGCCGTCCTTTCGACCTAAAGCATCTCGATAGACAACTTCGACCGGCATGTCGAATTCAATCGACTCTGGGTCGGGTTCGACATCGACAAGGTTGCCCTTCACCGTCCCGCCTCCCTCGAGATCGACAATGGCCGAAACATACGGCACATCGATTCCCGGAAACGAACGATGAACAATGGAATATGCATAGAGCTTACCGTTGTTGGAGAGGCGAATAGCTTTCATACTGTTTCGCGCTCCGCACTTCGAGCAATGATCTCGCGATCCTAAGAAAACCGCTCCACACACCTGACAACGATGACCCTCGAGATAAGGGTCGCCGTTCTCGGGCAACTTCAGGTATTCAACTGCAGGAAGTGGCCGGTCAGACAATGAATATTCCAGACATGCTGTTAGGTCAAGCTAAGTATACGATGTTGGAGGCATACGGGAGTCTTCTCGGAGTGAATTCCGGGGCAATTGCGTAAGAATTATCCATCGTTCTTATTGGCTTGCTGACGTGGGGGCAACGAGAATTGGAAAGCGCTGCGGCTGGCTTCTTGCGACTGGAAGAGCCGTGTTCTCGGCGATGTGAACTGGTACACTGATGCGAGGCAGACGCATGAAGCTGCAACCTGCCCGCGTACACAATCCTTCTTCACGCCATCCACGGTTTCGGAGCGTGTTGCACAAGTGGGTCTCCTAAACCGGTCGCACCTAACCTTCGACGAGTTCCTCGAGTGTCGAGTGTAACGTTCGATTCCTGAACGCGGTCACCGACCGATAGGACAAGCTGAAGAGCTACTCGACCGACAATTTCCGCATCGTCATGCACCAAGGGACCGACCCTTGGTGGTGCAATCGTCATAGAAGAAAGAAACATGTTAGTTCCCGGAGCATATGTTCACCGTCTCCTCGGGGTGCTTCTCACACTGTTCTGCATGGTGGCATATGCACAGAGCGATCCCACTTCTCGCTCTGAAACAACCGCACTGGTGCTGTCCGCGACCCCTGAACTAGACGGCAAGGTTCAGGGAGACCCTGTATGGGAAGCAGAAGTACCGATTTCGAACTTCAGTCAATTGCGTCCCGAAAACGGAGAGCCCGCATCCCATCGCACCGAGGTTTACTTTGGCTTCACTGAATCGGCTCTGTACATAGCGTTCCTGTGCTTCCACGATGATCCCAGTCAGATTGTCGTCTCTAGCAACGGCGAGCTATCGGATTCTGTCGCAGTAGTACTGGACACCTTCTTGAACGGTCGCACTGGGTTTGTGTTTGCAACCAGCCCAAACGGACCGCTTTGGGACGGAGCTCTCTCCGGCGGCAACACGGATTGGAACTGGTCGACCACCTGGCGGGTAGAGTCAATTCGTACGCCGTTCGGCTGGAGCGCGGAAATGGAAATTCCGTTTAGCTCTTTACGCTATGGACGCGACAAAGCACAAACATGGGGAGTGAACATTGCACGAGTAACTATTGCTGACAACGAGACTTCCTATTGGTCCCCAATTCCTGCCCAGTTCAGCATGTTCCGAATCGATCTAGCGGGTCGGATTCATGGCATTAAGGTTCCCTCCATGAATCGAAGTCTTCAGTTCACCCCCTACGTACGAACTGGCGATGTTCAGTCCGATTTCTCCGAGGATGACCAGGGTAGTGATGCTGGATTTGACGTGAAGTACTCGATCACGTCGGGCTTGACTTTGGATGCAACCTATAACACCGACTTCGCTCAGGTGGAGTCGGACCAACTGCAGGTGAATCTCGGTCGCTACGCCCTGTTCTTTCCAGAGACTCGACCGTTCTTTCTGGAGAATCAAGGCTTGTTCACGGTTGGAGTGCCTTGGCAGACGCAACTGTTTCACAGCCGACGAATCGGTATAGCACCCAATGGACAGCGACTGCGGATCGATGGAGGTGTTCGCATCACGGGGAAAATCGTGGGTCAGACGAACTTGGGGTTTCTCCAGATGAGATCCGACTCCAACGGAAGCGGCAAATCGGACTTCACAGTTCTCCGATTGAGTAGAGACCTGCAGAACAGATCCTCGATTGGCTTTCTCGGATCAAGAAGACAAGACAGTCATTCAACCGGCGACACATTGGGCTTAAACGGTTCCTTTGGGATCGGAGAACGCACCGATGTCCACACTTTTTTAGCCGCGACTCGAAGCGATGCATACCGTTCAGACGAACACGCGTTCAACGTCTACATGAACCACAGCTCGCCCACTTGGAAATACCAAGCATGGATCCATGAAGTAGGCAAAGGATTCAATCCCGAAGTTGGCTTTGTGTCTCGAAGAAACAAGAGAACGACTGGTGGAGTACTGCAGTACACGCACGCGGTCGACGACTTTATTGGACTCAAGGAGTGGAACCAGTTCTACACCTTCAGCATGACGCGAAACTTGGACGGCTTTCTGGAAAATCGTGATCTTCATCTTGAGATTTGGCCTGTCTGGGACAATGGTGCGGACGGTTGGGTGGCTGTTGACTTCCTATACGAGGAGGTCCGGGATCCCTTCCCTGTAGCAGGTGTCCTGATACTGCCCGGAAAGTACCGCACCAAGCAGTTCGTGCTTGGGGCAAATCTTCCGAATACCCAACGAATTCGGGGCGGAGTCTTTCTATCCAATGGAGGGTTCTACAACGGAAGCCTCTTGAACACGAACGTCTTTTTTAGCTATCAGCAAGATGAAGCGCTGAGCTTCAGTATGGGATACCAACACCGGAAAATCGGTTTTCCGACGTTGGACAAGGACGTCACAGCGGCGAACGGCAATGTGGGATTTGCGTACTCATTCACTCCACAGAGCGGAATCTTTGGACAGATTCAACGCAATCGCATTGACGACATATGGTCCGTCAATCTACGCTATCGGTGGCAAAGGAACGCCAATTCCGGACTATATCTGGTCTATTCCTATCTCGGTCTTGGTACAGACGATGACACCTTGGAGCATCAGGAACTTGTCGTCAAGTACAGTCATACGTTCAACGTGCTGAACTAAGTATTGGAATGCCACTTTCAGCACTTGGTGGCAGCGCAATTGCGACTCGATCTGCTCCGACCTGAAGGAGTATGGGCTACTACTCCCTGCGACCCTCGACGAACATTACCAGCGCAGGCAAGAACAGAAGCACGAACACCGTCGCGAATATCAGTCCGCCAAACATGCTGACTACCAATGGGATCAGGAAGAGCAATTCGTCGCTGCGTTCGTAGAGCATTGGCGACAATCCCAAAAGGGTTGTCAGAGTGGTCAAGAGCACCGCACGGAATCGATGGTGCGAGGCAGCCGCCACTGCAGCAATGGCGGGGAGCTGCGCTTCTTCTCGCCGAAGCACGTTGTAGCGATGTAGTAGAACCAATGCGTCGTTGACGATGATTCCACTGACTCCGATGACGCCGAACAAGGAAATCGCCGAGAAATTCCACCCCAAAACGAAGTGCAGGAACAAGGCTCCCGACAACGCAACCGGAATGCCCGCCACGGCGACGAGAGGTCTCCAATAGCTCCGTAGGAATGCGGCCATAAGGGCATACATGATCAACAACACAATCGGAACCAAGATGGCCAAGGTCTCGAACAGAACGCGTTCGGAGCGGGCACCGAGATCGGCTTCGATCGCAAGATCCGGATAGCGATCCTTGAGCGTTGGGATGGCATTTGTGCCCACGAGGCGTCGAGCTTTCATGGGAGTAATGACGGAGGAGTCAGCAAATGCGCTTACCAATGCAGCCTGCTTGCCGTCGACTCGTGTCAGAGTTTGAAAATCACGTTTTTCGTTCAGGGTCGCCACAGATGCCAGGGGAATTTCACCCCCACGGGGGAGACGTATGCGTAAGTCATTCAATTCTTCGAGACTGTGTCGCTGTTCACGCGCGAAACGCACCATCACACCGATTTCGTCTCGACCCCGTTGAATCCGTTGAATTTCCAACCCAACGTAGTGTGCTCGCAGTTGAGTAGCAACAACGCCAGCGGTTACACCAGCGGCTTCTCCAACGTCGTTAACATCGATTTCAAAATGTCTCTTGCCGAGCACTAGAGAATTTGATACTTCAAATAGACCCCCGATATCGTGGAGATAGGATGTTAGCTCGTTCGAGGCAGCTTGCAATACATCAGCGTCAGGATGCACCAAGGCATAGGCGACGTTGGGTTGCGCAATGAATTGGCGAATCTCCAGCTTTTCGGGTTTGGACACACGTCCAATGAGGTCCCGCCACGCACGTTCAACGTGATCTGGACCCACCTTTCGCAACGGGCGTTTATTGAGATGGAGCGTGACTGATGCCTTGTGGGTGGTCGAAGCATGTTTGGAGAGTCTTAGGCCAGCCTCTACTTGATTCTCAGTTAAGTCTCCGACGGTAATGCTGATGTGTTTTACGGAAGTGCCTTCTAGTTGCTCATTGAGTTCCCGACCGGCCCCGACCAACTGATCGACGACGGATCGAGTCTCTGCAATCGGTGTACCAACTGGGAGCTCAATATCGGCTGTTATGGCATCTGTCGTATTTCCTACATCGAACATGATCACACGCACTGCGCCCGAGCCAACCAGAGGCAAACTGGCGAGCACTGCCACAATACCGATCGCCAATGTGAGCAGTGTGTGCCGCACGGCCCAGGAAACCATCGGTGCAACCACACGTTCTCGGATGCCATCCAGACCTTGCCGTACTCGAGCTTGGAAGTTGCTCAGCGGCGCTACGTTCCAAGCTGATCTATGCGACAGATGAGCAGGAAGAATGAAGAAGGCTTCGATTAGCGAAACCACCAGTACAAACACTACTACGTAGGGAAGTACCTGAAGCATTTGCAATCGACCCGCTGTCAAGAACAAGAACGGTATGAAGGCGACGATTGTTGTCAATACTCCAATCGTTATCGGCCCAACTACTCCTCGAGCACCTGCAATGGCCGCTTCCAACGGCGACTTCCCCTTAGCCCGTTCTACAGCAATGTTTTCGCCAACGACCACCGCGTCGTCCACTACGATCCCGACCAACATGAACATGGCAAATATCGTTATCGAGTTGATGCTGAGGTCGGCCAATCCGAAAAAGAGAAGCCCTCCGACGAAGGAAATCGGTATACACGCGGCAATCCAAAACGCCACCCGAAGATCAAAAACAAGAACTAGGCAGGCAAGTACTAGAACAATGCTCGCCAGTATGTTCTTGAGGACCGTTTGCAAGATATTTTCGATTGTTGAAACGTTGTCGCTGAACACGTCAAGTTCCACACCGTCCGGTACTTGATACCCACTCAGCGCATCACGAACAGCCTTTGACACTTCGTGCTTCGACTTTCCAACTACAGCATCGACGGCCACCCAAATTGCAGGTTTACCGTCGAATTCTGTGATCAAGTCTTGATCCTTAAATCCATCGTGCACCTGTGCGACATCGCCCAATCGCAGAATCGTCCCGTCAAATCGAGTGATCAATGGGATGTCTTTGAACTCATCTCCGATACGACGCTTAGCAACAGTCTGCAGGACGATTCCGCCTGACTCGGTTCGCATTTCGCCCATCGTCACGTTCAGCGATGCCGACTGAACGAGCCGAGCGACTTCGCCTAGAGTAAGGTTGTTCTGCCGCAGCTTCTCCTCGCTTAGTTCAATGGATATTTCTCGATCTCGCTGTCCTACCAAAGTCACATTCGAGACTGATGGCAACGTCAAGAGGCTATCCTGAAGTTGCTCCGAAACTTGGCGAAGTTGCTCTGCATTGAGGAGATGCGACGACACTGCGAGTCGAATGGCCTCGCTGGTGGTGAGTACCAACGCGACTTCGGGTTGCTCTGCAGTAACCGGTGGGGAATTTTCGATTCTGTCGACTGCTCTTTGAACGTCGTTGACAACTCCATCCACATCCGTAAATGGATCAACTTCTAAGCTAACAGTGACTAATCTCTGATGAAGTAGTTAGTTCTATCCTAGGGCAAGTTCGAACCCTCAACAGCAGGAAGCAGTCGGTCAGACAATGAATGGATCCGACATGCTGCTATGTTCATCAATGAATACGCACGTTGGCGACAAGCTGTGTCGTCTCGGCGGAGAGAATTCAACGCTGACGGAAGAGCTCCGTCAGGAGGACTGGAAAGCTCTGTCGCACTCAACAAAAAAGCCGAGGCACAGCGTTCTGTGTGCCCCGGCTCGTCTTCTTGTGGCGAGTCTCAGCTAGCCATTTCTGAAGTTACTCGACGACGCTGGTAACCACTCCTGCGCCAACCGTTCGACCGCCTTCGCGGATCGCGAAGCGCAACCCCTCGTCCATGGCGATCGGACTGATCAACTCGACATTCAATTCGACGTTGTCGCCCGGCATGACCATCTCAACGCCTTCGTTGAGCGTGACTTCACCCGTGACGTCAGTCGTTCGGAAATAGAACTGAGGTCGATAATTGCTCTGAAACGGCGAATGTCGTCCGCCTTCGTCTTTCGAAAGGACGTACACCTGCGCCGAAAACTTCGTGTGAGGCGTAATCGATGCTGGAACTGCCAGAACCTGACCACGCTCCACTTCCGTGCGCTTAATGCCGCGCAACAACACTCCGATGTTCTCGCCAGCACGACCTTCATCGAGCAACTTGCGGAACATCTCCACACCTGTGCAAGTCGTCTTCTGAGTCTCCTTGATGCCAACGATCTCCACTTCGTCGCCAAGCTTGACAATGCCTCGATCCACGCGACCGGTTACAACCGTTCCGCGACCAGAAATCGAGAACACGTCCTCGATGGGCATCAGGAACGGGGCGTCGATTGGCCGCTCCGGCTCGGGAATGAATTCGTCGAGCTTGGCAATAAGCTCGCGAACGCTACCCGTGCCATCATCGCCATCGTCGCCTTCCATTGCTCTCAAGGCACTGCCGACCACGATGGGAGAGTCCGGATCGAACTCGTAGGTCTCCAGCAATTCTTGAATGTCCATCGTTACCAGCTCAACGAAGTCATCTCGCTCGTCAGCATCCAGCATGTCCACCTTGTTCAGGTAAACGATGATCCGAGGAACACCAACCTGTCTCGCCAGCAAGATGTGCTCGCGAGTCTGGGGCATCGGACCGTCAACGGCCGACACAACCAGAATTGCACCATCCATCTGGGCTGCGCCCGTGATCATGTTCTTAACGTAGTCAGCGTGTCCTGGACAGTCCACATGAGCGTAATGTCGTTGTGGGGACTCGTACTCGACATGAGTCGTTGCGATCGTGATCCCACGCTCCTTCTCTTCGGGAGCGTTGTCGATCTCGTCGAAGTTCTTGATGTCGCCTGTTCCAGCATCAGCGGCGCAAACCATCGTCATCGCGGCCGTCAATGTCGTCTTGCCGTGGTCCACGTGTCCGATCGTTCCGACGTTCACGTGCGGTTTCGTACGCTCAAACTTCTGCTTAGCCATTGCTTGTCTTCTCCATAGGTTTAACGATTCCGATGCGCACGCGCACCGGGATGTTCATGTTCTCGGCTACCGAGTTCTTATCGCCTCCGCGATGTTGCCCGGAACCTCCTCGTACCGGTCAAACTCCATCGTAAAGGTGGCCCGACCCTGCGTCGCCGAACGCAAGTCTGTTGCATAGCCGAACATTTCGCCGAGTGGTATCGAGGCGTGCACAATTTTACCCGCAGGATTCTCATCCATGCCTTCGATCAACCCCCGACGTCGATTCAGATCGCCGACCACATCTCCCAAGAAGTCTTCCGGGGTCACAACATCAACTGACATAACCGGTTCCAGCAACACCGGATCGGCACGTTGGGCACCTTCTCTCATTGCTGTGGATCCAGCAATCTTGAAGGCAACTTCGTTGGAATCGACCTCGTGGAACGAGCCATCGCGCAACGTCGCCTTGACGTTGATCAGCGGATAGCCGGCCACAACACCGTTCTGCATTTGATCCTGAATTCCGCGATCCACTGCAGGGATGTACTCCCGAGGAATCACCCCGCCGACGATCTCATCGACGAATTCATAGCCTTGCTTGTCTTCTTCCAGTGGCTCGAATCGAACCACCACATGGGCAAACTGCCCTCGTCCACCAGTCTGTCGCACATGGCGAGCTTCCATCTCAACAGCTGACCGAATGGTCTCGCGATACGCCACCTGCGGCTTGCCGATGTTGGCTTCCACACTAAATTCCCGCCGCATCCGATCAATGATGATGTCAAGATGCAATTCGCCCATCCCTGCAATGATCGTTTGTCCGGTCTCGTCGTCGACCGAGACTCGAAAAGAGGGATCTTCCTGCGCAAGCTTGCCGAGCGCAACTCCCATCTTTTCCTGATCTGCGACAGACCGAGGTTCGACAGCAACATGAATCACTGGTTCCGGAAACTCGATTCGCTCCAATGTGACGACATCTTGCTCGCTACAAAGCGTATCGCCAGTCGTAATGTCCTTCAATCCAATAGCGGCTGCTATGTCTCCGGCGTAGACTTCACTGATCTCCTTGCGGCTGTTCGAGTGCATTTGCACCATGCGACCGACTCGCTCACGCTTGCCCTTCGTCGCATTGAGCATCCGATTGCCAGTGGAGAGAACCCCGGAGTAAACGCGGAAGAACGTCAACGTTCCAACGTAGGGATCGGTTGCGATCTTGAACGCCAGAGCGGAGAACGGCTCTTCGTCACTGGAAGAACGCGATACGGGGGTCACACCGTCTTGCATTACTCCTTCTATAGCCTTCACTTCGGTTGGAGCAGGTAGGTATTCAACGACTGCATCCAGCAACGGCTGAACACCCTTGTTCTTGAAAGCCGTTCCGCACAACGCAGGTACGATTTCGTTCGCCAATGTTCGCTGACGAAGGCCCCGACGAATATCCGCTTCCGAAATCGATCCAGACTCCAGGAATTCCTCCATCAGTTGCTCATCGGACTCGACGGCCGCCTCAACCAGTTCTTCGCGCAGCTGAGTAGCCTGACCCATCAATTCTTCCGGAACCTCTCCAACTTCTGTGGCTACGCCAAGATCGGTCATGCTCCAGTACAGAGCTTTCATCGAAACCAGGTCGACTACACCTCGAAAGTTTTCCTCTGCGCCGATAGGTACTTGCAAAGGAACCGGCTTGGCTCCCAATCGATCTTTAATCTGATCGACAACTCGGTCAAATTCCGCTCCCGCTCGATCCATCTTGTTGACGAAAACGATGCGCGGAACCTCGTAGCGGTCCGCCTGGCGCCAAACCGTCTCGGATTGTGGTTCGACGCCCGACGTGCCACAAAAAACGACAACCGCTCCGTCCAAAACCCGAAGGCTTCGTTCAACCTCTACAGTGAAGTCGACGTGGCCCGGAGTATCGATGATGTTGATGCGATGTTCCGGCAACTGGTCGCTCATCCCGGACCAGAAGCACGTCGTTGCCGCGGAGGTGATCGTAATTCCGCGTTCCTGCTCCTGCTCCATCCAGTCCATTACGGCAGCGCCATCGTGCACCTCCCCCATCTTGTGGGAGATGCCCGTGTAGAACAGAACGCGCTCCGTAGTTGTGGTCTTGCCCGCGTCAACGTGCGCGACGATACCGATGTTTCTGTAGCGATCTATAGGCGTGCTACGCGCCATTGTTCAACTCCGAATGTGACTTCGCTTCGAACGAATGTTCGAGAGATACCGACTATTGTTGAAAGAAAGCTACTTTCCCGTCTAGTACCGATAGTGTGCGAACGCCTTGTTGGCCTCCGCCTGACGATGCGTGTCCGTTCGTTTGCGAATCGCTCCGCCGCGACCATTGGCGGCATCGATCAGCTCACCAGCCAATCGAGACGCCATCGTCTTCTCGCCCCGTGCCCGAGCGCTGTCCACAATCCATCTCATGGCCAATGCAACCCGGCGCGAAGGTCGGACTTCAACCGGTACGGGCAACGTGGAACCACCAACCCGTCGAGACTTCACCTCCGTTATGGGGGCGACTTCCTCCAACGCCTTGTCGAACACTACGACCGGATCGGAATGCTCGCGGTTCTCCACAATGTCCATCGCACCGTACACGATGCGTTCCGCCACCGACTTCTTGCCGTTCACCATGACGTGATTGATGAACTTGGCAACCATCTCGTTGTGGTACTTCGGATCGGGCAGAATCACCCGTTTCGTGCTAACTCGTCGACGCGACATGCTCTCGGACGCTCCTCTTAGTTCCTAGTTCGGCCGTTTGGTTCCGTACTTGGATCGCCCCTGCCGCCGATCTGCTACGCCCGTGGCATCCAGTTTGCCGCGGATCGTGTGGTAGCGAACGCCAGGCAGATCCTTGACGCGGCCACCTCGAATCAGCACCGAACTGTGTTCCTGCAATGTGTGCTGTTCACCCGGTATGTAGGCGTTGACCTCATAACCGTTCATGAGGCGTACTCGGCACACTTTACGCATTGCCGAATTAGGCTTCCGTGGCGTAGTTGTATAGACCCGAAGACAGATGCCCCGCTTCTGGGGATTGCCTTCCAGAGCTATCGATGGACTCTTCTTTACGCGTCGCTTGCGCGGGTTGCGTATGAGTTGATTGATCGTTGCCAAGACCTAATAACCTGCTGCTGTTGTGCTTCGAGTTGCAGATGACCTGCTCTGGGCGCGGAATTTTAGAAGTTCCGCGCCCCGACTGCAAGCCCAGACTGCTGTTGTTACGATGCCTGTTCCTGTTCCGTGAGCCTCTTGCCGAGCTCGAGTTCGAGCTCTTCAGCCGTGTAGCCGCCTTCCTTCGCCTCCTGGATGGTGATCTCCTCCATGCGCTTCTCCTTGCGCTTGCGGTGCCACTCCAACCCAGTACCCGCGGGAATCAGCCGTCCGACAACGACGTTTTCCTTCAGACCACGCAAAGCATCTCGCTTGCCGTTGACTGCTGCTTCCGTGAGAACTTTGGTTGTCTCCTGGAACGATGCAGCCGAAATGAAGGAGTCTGTCGACAGCGAACCACGTGTGATTCCAAGCAAGACACGATTGAATTCGGCCGGCTGCTTGTCTTCCTCGACCAGACCCTTGTTCACTTCAACGAGTTCGGTGTACTCGACCTGCTCTCCTCGAACAAATTCGGAGTCTCCGCTCGAGACGATCTCGGCCTTGCGGAGCATCTGTCGAACAATCACTTCAATGTGCTTGTCGTTAATGACAACGCCCTGCAATCGATACACGTCCTGGATACCGTTGATGATGTACTCGGCAAGGTCTGGGACTCCACGCAGGCGCAGAATGTCGTGCGGATCCAATGAACCGTCGCAAATCACGTCGCCTTTGTTGACATCCTGACCAGCAATGATCGAGATGTTGCGTGCCTTCGGAATCAGCATTTCGACCCGATTGTCTTCTTCGCTACCTTCGGACTTGTCCTCCACGACCAGCCTGATCTTGGTCATGGTCTCCTTGCCCAAAGTGACAGTGCCGCTGGCTTCCGCAAGCACCGCGTTCTCTTTCGGCCGTCGCGCTTCGAACAGCTCGATGACTCTTGGCAGTCCACCCACGATGTCGTCGGTCTTCTTGCTCTCCTGAGGCACCTTCGCCATCACTTCGCCTTCGGTGATGCGCACACCCTCGTCCAACAGAACGCTCGCGCCGGCAGGCAACGAGTAGCTCACAAGCACTTCGGAGGATCGTGCCTTCGTCTTCCTGACTTCAATCCCGGGACGCAAAGGCATTCCCGCGTCGGGCCTCTCGTTCTCAGGTATGACGCTCAGAATCGACAATCCCGTCTCTTCATCGGCCTGCGTGCGAACGGATCGACCTTCCTCCATCTCCACATAACGAACGTAGCCATTCACCTCGGCGACGATGGGGTGGTAGTGAGGATCCCAATTAGCAATGATCTGTCCAGACTCAACCTGATCTCCGTCGTCGACCGTTAATGTGGCACCGTAGGGAACCGGATAGCGTTCGCGTTCTCGACCGTGCTCATCGAATACCTCGACTCGACCAGACCGGGTCACCGCGACCGCATTGTCGGCTGAGTTCTTCACCCAGTTGAAATTGCGCAATCGAACGATTCCACCGTTCTTGACCTGGATGCTGTCGTCGGCTGTCGCACGTGAAGCTGCTCCGCCGAAGTGAAACGTCCGCAATGTCAGTTGCGTTCCAGGTTCGCCGATCGACTGGGCCGCAATGATTCCGACCGCTTCTCCGACGTTGACCAGGTGTCCGCGAGCCAAGTCGCGTCCGTAGCACTTCGAACACAGACCGAAGCGCGTCTCACATGTGATTGGAGAACGCACGTTGATTTCATCGATACCCAGCGTCTCAATCAGGTCTACCAAGTCCTCGTCCACAAGCGTGTCGGCCTTGATCTTGACTTCCCCGTTGACGTCGCAGACATCCTTGGCAATGACCCTGCCAAGTACTCGTGCGGAAAGCGGCTCGACGATTTCGACACCTTCGATCTGAGCCGTTACGTTCAAACCGTTGGTCGTTCCGCAATCGTGCTCCGTGATAACCAGATCCTGCGAGACATCGACCAAACGACGAGTCAGATAACCAGCATTGGCCGTCTTCAGCGCCGTGTCGGCCAATCCCTTACGCGATCCGTGAGTAGAAATGAAGTACTCATTGACCGTCAATCCTTCTCGGAAGTTCGAGATGATCGGAGTCTCGATGATCGTGCCGTCCGGCCGAGCCATCAGTCCTCGCATTCCGGCAAGCTGTCGAATCTGCGCTGGGGAACCCCTCGCCTTCGAATCCGCATACACGTACACCGAGTTGAACGAGTCCTGCTCCTCTTCCTCTCCGGCTCGATTGACGACTTTCTCCTTGGAGATTCCGTCCAGCATCCGTGCACCGATCAATTCGCTGGATCGATACCAGATGTCCACTGCCTTGTTGTACTTCTCCGTCGGAGACAGCAAGTTGTCTCGGAACTGGCGTTCCAGTTCGGTAATCTCGGAAAAAGCTTCGCCAATGATTTGCGCCTTCTCGTCCGGGATCACGAAGTCGTCCACGCCGATGGAGCAACCCGAATAGGTCGAGTAGGTGAATCCTGCGTACATCAACTGGTCGGCGAACACAACCGTTTCCTTCAATCCGACTCGTCGATAGCAGACATCGACCAGCTCGGAAATCGCGTTGCGCTTCAAGACCTTGTTCACATACGAGAAACTCAAACCCGGCGGCAACAGTTCCGCCAACATGGCGCGTCCCACCGTCGTGTCGACGATGCGAGTCAGCATTTCGCCTTCGGCATTCTGTTCCGTCACACGAAGTTTGATTCGTGCGTGCAACTCAACGAATTCGTTGAAGTAGGCACGTTCCACCTCGGCGGTGTCGGTGAAGACCATTCCCTCGCCCTTCGCGCCGATGCGGTCTCGAGTCAGGTAGTACAGACCCAGGACCACATCCTGATTGGGAACGATGATCGGTTCGCCGCTTGCAGGCGACAGAATGTTGTTGGTGGACATCATGAGCGCACGAGCTTCGAGCTGGGCTTCCAAGGTCAGCGGCACGTGGACCGCCATCTGGTCGCCATCGAAGTCTGCGTTGTACGCCACACACACCAACGGGTGCAACTGGATTGCCTTGCCTTCGACCAGCACTGGCTCGAATGCCTGAATACCCAATCGGTGCAACGTTGGAGCTCGGTTGAGCAACACTGGGTGCTCGCGAATCACGTCGGCGAGAATGTCCCAAACCTGTGGATGCTCTTCGTCGACCATCCGCTTCGCATGGCGGATCGTCTCGGCGAGTTCCTTGCGCTGCAACTGACCCAGAATGTAGGGTCGGAACAATTCCAATGCCATCTTCTTCGGCAAGCCGCACTCGTGAAGCTTGAGCGTCGGTCCCACGACGATTACGGATCTGCCCGAGAAGTCCACTCGCTTGCCGAGCAGATTCTGGCGGAACCTGCCCTGCTTGCCCTTGATCAATCCGGTAAGCGATTTAAGGGGCCGCTTGTTGGATCCGACGATCGCGCGACCGCGCTTGCCGTTTTCCAAGAGTGCATCGACAGCTTCCTGCAGCATGCGCATCTCGTTGTGAATGATCAATTCCGGAGCACGCAGCTCGATGAGCTTGCCCAAGCGATTGTTGCGATTAATGACCCGTCGATACAAATCGTTCAAGTCCGACGTCGCAAATCGTCCACCTTCCATGGGAACCAGCGGACGAAGATCGGGAGGCAGAACCGGTAGGTTGCGCAGAATCATCCAGCCAGGCTTGTTGCCCGACTTGAGGAATGCCTCAAAGAGCTTGAGTCGCTTCGAGAGTTTCTTGATCTTCGTTTCGGAATTGGTCTCGTCGATCTCCTTGCGGAGCTGCGCCGCCTCTTCCTCGATGTCGATCGATTCGAGAATCTCGAGAATTGCTTCAGCGCCCATCTTGGCTTCGAATTCGCCGCGTCCGTACTTTTCCTCAGCTTCGTAGTACTCATCTCCCGTGAGCAGCTGACGTGCCTGCAGCTCTGTACGACCTGGATCGACAACGATGTAGGAATCGAAGTAGAGAACCAGTTCGATCTCGCGCAGCGTCATGTCCAGCATTAGTCCAATGCGTGAAGGCAATGACTTCAGGAACCAAATGTGAGCAACCGGAGCGGCGAGCTCGATGTGACCCATGCGTTCTCGACGCACCTTCTTGGCCGTCACTTCCACGCCGCACTTCTCGCACACGACTCCGCGATGCTTCATGCGCTTGTACTTTCCGCACAAGCATTCGTTGTCCTTCATCGGGCCAAAGATCTTGGCGCAGAACAAACCGTCGCGCTCAGGCTTCAATGTCCGATAGTTGATCGTTTCCGGCTTCTTGACCTCTCCATGCGACCACGTCTTGATGAGCTCTGGAGACGCGAGGCTGATTCGTAGTGAATCGAAGTCGTCTACGGAGGAAGTGTTTGCTCGCCGATACTGAAAGAAATCCGCCATGTTTCTACCCTCCTACTAATCGCGACCGTGAGTCAAATCGATGCCGAGAGACTTGATCTCCCACGACAGCACATTGAACGATTCCGGCATGCCGGGTTCAATGCGAAAGTCGTTGTCGACAATGTTCTTGAACACCTTTGCTCGTCCATCCAAATCGTCCGACTTGACGGTAAGCATTTCCTGCAAGGTGTAGGCTGCTCCGTAGGCTTCCAAAGCCCACACCTCCATCTCGCCGAAACGTTGACCGCCCAGCTGCGCCTTGCCGCCCAGCGGTTGTTGAGTGACCAAACTGTACGAACCCGTTGACCGAGCGTGCATCTTCTCGTCCACCAAATGGTTGAGCTTGAGCATGTACATGTATCCCATCGTCACCGGGCGATCGAATCGCCGACCGGTGCGTCCGTCGTAGAGATAAGTCTGTCCGCTCTCCGGCAAGCCGGCAAGTTTGAGCAGTTTCTTGATGTCCGATTCCTTGGCCCCGTCGAACACCGGCGTCGCCAAGGGAATTCCGTTTCGGTAGGTCTTCGCCAAATCCATGAGCTCGGTGTCCTTGAGCGACTTGAAGTTGACATCCTTGCCTTCCATCTCTCCGTAGACACCGTTGAGGTACTCCCGCACTTCATCCGCTTTGGCTTGCCGGTCGATGAGATCGGAAATCTGTTCTCCGATTCCTTTTGCGGCCCAGCCCAAGTGGGTCTCGAGAACCTGTCCGATGTTCATACGTGATGGAACACCCAGAGGATTGAGAACGATGTCCACCGGTTCGCCGTTCTCGTCGTAAGGCATGTCTTCGACCGGCATCACAACGGAAATCACTCCTTTGTTGCCGTGTCGCCCGGCCATCTTGTCGCCTGGCTGAATTCGCCGTTTGGTTGCGACGTAGACCTTGACATGCTTGAGCACGCCGGGAGCGAGATCGTGAGGACGCTTGATCTTTTCTTCCTCTCGCTCGTACTCCTTGTCGAGTTGCTCCTGGCGTTCGTCGAGAGTCTTGAACGTCAGTTCCAATACCCGATTCAACGCATCGTCGTCGGTTCGAATCTCGCGCCACTGGGATCGCTCGAGCTTTCGAAGATATGCGGAGTTGAGCTTATCGCCGGGTTCCAGATCCGGTGCGCGAACCACCAACTTGCCACGCATTTCGGTCAGCAACTGTTCGTAGGTCGCGTTCTCGAAAATTCGATACTGATCGTTCAAATCCTGCTTGATCGAAGCGAGTTCATCGTCTTCGATCGCTTTGGTCCGATCATCCTTTTCTCTCCCCTCGCGAGTGAAGACGCGAACGTCCACCACCGTGCCCTGCACGTCCGACTTGACGCGAAGCGATGTGTCTTTCACATCCGACGCCTTCTCTCCGAAGATCGCTCGCAGCAGCTTCTCCTCCGGAGTCAGCTGCGTTTCGCCTTTGGGAGTCACCTTTCCTACCAGAATGTCGCCAGCCGACACTTCTGCGCCGATGTAAACGATTCCCGATCCATCGAGCTTGGACAAAGCCGACTCGCTGACATTGGGAATGTCGGCAGTGATCTCTTCCGGCCCCATCTTGGTTTCGCGGGCGGTGCAGTCCAATTCCTTGATGTGCACGCTCGTGAAACGATCTTCCCGCACCACTCGTTCGGAAATCAGAATCGAGTCTTCGTAGTTGTAGCCGTTCCACACCATGAATGCGATGCGGATGTTCTGCCCCAGAGCCAGCTCTCCCGTGTCGACCGACGGTCCGTCGGCAAGAATGTCGCCTTCCTGAATCCGGTCACCCGGTTTGACGATCGGACGCTGGTTGATGCAGGTGTCCTGGTTGGTCCGAGTGAACTTCGTCAGGTTGTAGATGTCGATGCCAGCGTCGTCTTCCGAACGTTCCGATAGAGCCGTTCGCACCACGATTCGGCGAGCATCGACGAGCTCGACGATTCCCGCACGCTTGGCAATAACGCATGCACCGGAATCCCGAGCAACCTGTCGCTCGACACCGGTTCCGACCAGCGGTGCCTCAGTGCGAATCGTCGGAACCGCTTGACGCTGCATGTTCGAACCCATGAGACCTCGATTCGCCTCGTCGTGCTCAAGAAATGGAATGAGCGCGGCGGAGATTGACACGATCTGCTTCGGCGAGACATCCATGTACTGCACGTCTCGAGGATCCGCTTTGGTGAACTCGTTGTTGTAGCGCACGTCGACGATTTCCTCGACGAACTCTCCCGCATCGTTGAGGGTGGCATTGGCCTGTGCAACCCGATATGCACTCTCGTCAATGGCTGACAAGAACTCGATGTCCTTGGTAACTCGTCCATTGATGACTTTTCGATACGGAGTCTCGATGAATCCGTAGTCGTTGATGCGAGCATAGGTCGCAATGCTGTTGATCAGACCAATAGTCGGACCTTCCGGTGTCTCGATCGGACAAATCCGACCGTAGTGAGTGGGGTGAACGTCGCGTACTTCAAAGCCGGCATGCTCACGATTCAACCCGCCCGGTCCCAATGCCGAAACGCGTCGTTTGTTGGTCACCTCGGACAAAGGATTGTCGTCGTCCATCATTTGCGATAGCTGATGCGAACCGAAAAACTCTCGTACGGCCGAAACGATCGGTTTGGCATTGATCATGTCCTGCGGCATCAATCCCTCGCTTTCAGCAAGCGAGAGTCGATCTTTGACCGCTCGGTTGATCCGGTGAAGTCCCAAACGGAACTGGTTCTCCGCCATTTCGCCGACGGATCGAACCCGGCGATTGCCCAGGTTGTCGACATCGTCAACGGTGCCGCGACCATTGCGAATGTCGATCAGCATCTTCAGCACTTCGATGATGTCGTCGGGATGCAGAATGTGACTGTCGGCATTCTCATCGCGCTGCAGGCGCCGATTGAACTTCATTCGCCCGACCGCCGACAGGTCGTAGCGCTCCGGCGAGAAGAACAGTCCAACGAAGTACTTGGAACAGTTGTCTTCGGCAAAGCCCTCGCCCGGTCGGAGAACGCTGTAGATCTCAAACACCGAACGCACTTTGTCGTTCGCTGGATCCTTACGCAACGTATCCGAAATGTACGAGCCCTGGTCGAGGTCGTTGGTGTAGATTGTGGAGAGCGAGACGACCCCTGACTCTAGGATTCGCTCCACCATTTCCATCGTCAGTTTGGTGTTGCAAGTAACCAGAACTTCGCCAGTCTCTGGATGAATGACGTCTCGCGCAACGGTCTTGTCCACCAGATAGTCCGATGGCACTTCCAACAGCTTCTTGCGAGATTCTCGGAGCTGTCGGGCATGACGCTGCGTGATGAGGTCGCCTTCCTTCGCAATGATCTGACCGCCGAGATTGATGTCGAAGGTGGTGCGTTCGCCCACCAGTCGATCAGGCACGATCCGCCATCGCACCTTCTTTTTCTTGAGAATGCTGAACTCATTCATCTCAAAGAAGGTATCGAGGATTTTCTCGTCGGTGTACTGGCACTCCGGATCAACGTATTCCAAGGCTCGCAGGAACTGAGTAACGGGCAGTTTCTTCTTGCGATCGATTCGAACGTAGATGTATTCCTTCTGTTCCTTCGATTCGAACACGAACTCGAAGTCGAGCCACGAGCCGCGATAGGGAATCACTCGGGCGTTGTAGAGCAGACGACCCGATGAGTGGCTGCTTCCCTTGTCGTGACTAAACAACACTCCAGGCGAGCGATGCAGTTGGGATACCACGACACGTTCGGAGCCATTAATGATGAAGCTGCCAGACGGAGTCATCAACGGCATGTCGCCCAGAAACACATCTTGTTCCTTGACGAGTTTGATTTTGCTGGTCTCGCGGCTGTAGATGATGAGCTGCAAAGTCACATGTAGCGGCGCGGCATAGGTTGTTCCGCGCGTAATGCAGTCCTTGACGTCGAAGTTCGGTTTGTCCAGTCGATAGCCCTTGTATTCCAGATACGCAGTCTGCGACTGGTTCTCTATCGGGAATATGGACTCAAAGGCTGCGTGCAGGCCGATTTCCTCACGCTTCCTCTGGGGAACGTCGGCTTGGAGGAATTTTCGATAGGAATCGCGCTGAATGGCAAGCAGGTCGCGCAACTCGATGGGGTCCGAGAGTCGGCTGAAATCCTTGCGGATTCGTTTCTTCTCAGTAAACGTATACGCCATTTATTTTTTCCATAGTGAAACGGCGGACAGGCGAATACCTGACCGCTGTTGATGAAGAGTAGTGCGCCTCCAGAGGAGGCGAGAATGGGACGGTTGCTGCAACCCTAACTGACTTCTACCGTTCCACCAGCGTCTTCGATCTTGGTTCGGATCTCGTCCGCTTCTTCCTTGCTGACTTGCTCTTTGATCTCCGACGGCATGTCGTCGACCAACGCCTTGGCTTCTCTCAAACCCAGACCCGTGATTTCACGGACTGCTTTGATCACGGTAAGTTTGCTCTCTGGCACGCCGACCAGTTTGACGTCGAATTCGGTTTGTTCCGCTTCGGCTACCGCACCTCCTCCGTCATCGGAGGCTCCGGCGGGGGCCACGGCTACTTGGGCCGCTGCGGTCACACCAAACTTCTCTTCCATGGCGTCGACGAGTTCGACGACTTCCATGACCGACATATCGGCGATTGCGTCGAGTATTTCGTCTCTGGACAGACTCATACTTGTATCTCCCTGTTTAGTCGATTCTCTTTGTTCACTCTCCGGCGGTTTCACTGCCGGATTCGGATTGTTTCTGTTCTTTTACGGCTACAAGCGTCCGCACGAACTTGGTCGGAACGGCTTGCATGACCTGCGCCAGCTTGGCTACCGGACCGATCATCACCGCCATCAATTTCGCCAACGCCTGTTCGCGTGTAGGCAACGAGGCAACCTTGCTCAAGTCCTCGCCGCTGCGCAACGTGCCTGCAACGGATATGGCTCGCACATCGAGCTGAATGCCCGTGTTCTGCAACGAACGAAGCAAACGCGCACCGGCACCGGGGTCTTCCTCGGAATATGCAACCAACGTCGGTCCCTTGAAGGAATCGCGCAGGCATTCGTGCATCGTTCCTTCGAATGCCAGTCGGGCCAACGTGTTACGCACGACCTGCAACTTCACGCCGGACTCGCGAGCCTGCTTGCGCAGATCGGTCATTTGTCCGACATCCATGCCTCGATAGTCGGCAATGATGGCGGCAACTGCTGCTTCAGCCGAAGCGCGTGTGTCTTCGACAATGCGCTTCTTGTCGTCTAGTGCGAGCGTCATTGATCCGTTCGTTTGCGGTGTGTCGGAAGAATCAAGCTTCCAACGATGTTTGTTCGATGGGAATTCCCGGTCCCATGGTCGATGAGAGCGTTACCTTCTTCAGAAAGGTTCCCTTGGACGATGCGGGCCTCGCCTTCTTCAAGTCGTCGAGAAGCGCCATGATGTTGTCTCGGATCTGATCCGGATCCTGGCCTACCTGACCCACGCATCCGTGAACGACTCCACCCCGATCAGCGCGAAACTGAACCTGACCGGACTTGGCATCCTTGACAGCACTCGCCATGTCGTTCGTCACTGTGCCTGACTTGGGATTGGGCATCAGTCCCCGCGGACCCAAGATGCGACCGAGCGGACCCAGTACTCGCATGCTGTCCGGTGTCGCCAGCACGACATCGAAGTCGTACTCCCCACCTTTGACCTGTTCCGCCAGATCATCCAGTCCCACAACATCGGCACCGGCCTCTTCGGCCGCCTGCGCCTGGTCTCCCGAGGCGAAAACCGCCACCTTCACGTCCTTTCCGATTCCGTGAGGCAACGTCGTCGAACCCCGCACCATCTGATCCTGCTTGCGCGGATCGATGCCGAGATTGACTGCGACATCCAGCGACTCTTTGAACTTCGTTCCTTGGGCAAGTTCAGTCAATACCTGCACTGCATCGGAGACGTTGTATTGCTGATCGGGTACCACCTTCTCGCTTACCAATCTCTGACGTTTCGTTAGCTTGCCCATCAAATTCCCTCAACTTCCACGCCTGCACTTCTCGCGCTTCCCGCCAGCGTGCGTACGGCTGCATCCATGTCCGCTGCCGTCAGATCCGGTTCCTTCATCTTGGCGATTTCTTCCAATTGATCACGAGTAACCATTCCGACTTTCTCGGTGTTCGGCGTACCGCTTCCCTTTTCAATTCCAGCTGCTTTGCGAATCAACACCGATGCTGGAGGACTCTTCATGACATACGTGAAGCTCCGATCGGCATACACCGTGATCACGCACGGAATCGGCAAGCCCGGTTCGTAGTTCTGCGTCTGCGCGTTGAACGACTTTGTGAACTCGACGATGTTGAGGCCGTGTTGACCCAACGCCGGCCCAACCGGAGGCGCTGGAGTTGCCTGACCGGCGGGCACCTGCAGTTTGATGTAGGTTTCGACCTTCTTCGCCATGATTCGTCAAGTCAATACGACACTATCCGCACATGCGGGCATCAAAGCCCGATGCGCGGTCTGTTTTTCGTCTATGTCCTTTTAGCCTTTCTCGACCTGAGAAAAGTCAAGTTCAACTGGTGTGGAACGTCCAAAAATCGTGACCGAGACAACAAGGCGGCTCTTCTCGTAGTTGACTTCCTCGACTATTCCGCTGAAGTCGACGAATGGACCGTCCACCACGCGTACAAGCTCCCCCGCCCCAAACAAGGTTTTGGGAGTGTCCTTGTCGTTTCCTTCCTTGACTCGGTCAAGGATGAGTTTCGCTTCTTCGTCCGATATGGGAACCGGACGGTTTATTGTACCACCAAGGAATCCCTTCACACGAGGAGTCGACTTGACAATCTGCCAAGTGTAGTCGTTCATCGCCATGTGCACGAGGATGTAGCCGGGGAAGAACTTGCGTTCGCTGCGGCGCTTTTGCCCGCTGCGCATCTCCACGACTTCCTCGGAGGGAACCAGCACTTCCCCAAAGTGATCCTTGTACTCCGACAGTTCGATGCGTTCTTCGATCGCCTGCGCGATCTTCTTCTCCTGACCGGAGTAGGCATTCACGATGTACCAGGACTTCTCCGGTCCATCGGCCGCAGCTACCTGCTGTTCTGCAACTTCCTGATTCTCTGCCATCTCAATTCACCCTAGCTTCACCCTATTAGCATCTTGACTATCCAAGACAGGAACGAGTCCAGCCCCCACAGAATGAGAGCGAACACCAAGATCAAGATGATCACGATGATCGTTGTCTGCACCGTTTCGGTGCGAGTCGGCCAAATCACCCGTCGCACTTCTGATCTGGCATCTCGAATCATGACCCACAGGTTCTTGCCTCGCTCGGTCTGAAACAGCAGAAATCCGGCAACCAATCCGAGCGCAACCAGCGCCAGTGCGCGATAGAAGACCGAGTATTCGTCGAAGTACCAGTTTCCCACCACTCCGCCGATCACAATGGCCCAAACTGCAAGCCACTTGATGCGGTCCAGCAACGGAGTCTCGCTGCCTTGTTGTTTGTTTGCCTGCGTTGCCACTCTTGAAAATTCCTCAGCGCACTACGTCAATGCAATTCGTGTTCGTTTATCCATCAGTGGCAGGCCAGGAGGGCATCGAACCCCCAACCTGCGGTTTTGGAGACCGCCGCTCTGCCAATTGAGCTACTGGCCTGTGGATGCATGCGATCACGATCACGGCAAGCGTGTCGGTATCGAACCAATCCGCATTGTTGCGTCAGCGTGTTCTTGCCTATGACCTCTCGTTGCCGTTTCACGTTCAGCAGGTGCTCCAACACCATTGCGCAATCCATCTAGGGAAATCGCATTGGGAGAGTCGTATTCCAACTGGTGCTCACAATCGGACTCGAACCGATGACCTCTTCCTTACCAAGGAAGTGCTCTACCACCTGAGCTATGTGAGCCTGCTCGAACGTCTGAATCGCTATCTTATCTCAATTGCTCACAGATTCAGTGGTGCGGGCAGCGGGAATCGAACCCGCGCCATCAGCTTGGAAGGCTGAGGTTCTGCCACTAAACAATGCCCGCATGATCTTCTTCCGTGCTGTGCTCGCCGTGGAGTCGTGGTGGAGGGGGGAGGATTCGAACCTCCGAAGTCGATGACATCAGATTTACAGTCTGGTCCCTTTGGCCACTCGGGAACCCCTCCGGTTGTTTGACGTTCAACGGCTTGAACAGCGTGGCTATTTTGTTTGTACGAACCCTTACTGTCAATCCAAGAATCGAATTTTCTTTTGCTCTCGTTCGCTCGGTGCGCTCAATTAGATGCTCAACAACCGATCCAGTTCCTCGCAGAGGTCTTCGGGATCCTCCAGTCCAACAGCAAATCGAAATATCCCTTCTCCTGCTTGCGCACGATAGGAGTCTGCCAACCTAGAGTCCAGCAAGAAAGCCGTAGACAGCATTTCTTCCGTCGGCAACCAATAAAGAAGACTTCGATAGCTGCCAAGCGAAACTGCGAAGTGAATGATCTCCACATGCTGCGGTATTCGCTGGGCCAGATCAGCTCCGTCCCGAACTCCAAACGACATTAGACTCGAGAAGCAGTCCATCTGTCTCTTGGCTAGCTCGTGTCCGGGATGATCGGCCAATCCGGGATAAAGGACATGCGTCACACGAGGATGCGCAACTAAGAATTCAGCGATCTTCATAGCGCTAGCGGAGTGAAATTTCATTCGCATCGGCAACGTTGTTGCTCCCCGGGAAATCAGGTAGGCGTTGAAGGGACTCAACACACCTCCGTCATGGATTCGCTCTCGAACCCGCAGCGGTTTCAAGTTCTCCTTCGATCCAGCGACGGCACCGCCGATGGCATCACCGTGGCCTCCAATGTACTTGGAAAGAGAATGGACGACGAAGTCCACACCGAAGTTCAGTGGACGAGTTGCCACTGGCGTTGCGATTGTCGAGTCGACGGCGACTTTTGCTCCATACTTGGAGGCAATGTCCGCGATGGCCTTCAGATCCGCTATTCGCAACAGTGGATTGGAAGGAGTCTCAGCCCAGATGAGCTTCGTAGCACCTGGCCGCATTGCCTGTTCGACCATTTGAAGATGCGTCGTATCGATCGGTGTGGAATCAACATTTCGAGTTTGTTTGAGACTGCGAATGAGTTCCGCCGCACCTGCGTAGTGAATGTCGGAACAAACGATGTGATCTCCAGGATTGAGATTCGCGTTCAAGACCGCACTCGTGGCCGCCATCCCGGACGCGAAGCAGACACAATCCTCTGCATCTTCCAAAGCGGCGATCTTCTGCTCGAGAACTTCAACCGTGGGATTGTCCCATCGTGTATACACGTAGGGTCGTTCATCTCCGAACGAATCGATGGAGAATCCTGCTGGCTTATCCGATACGAAACTGTTCGCCAACACAATGTTGGGTGTGGACGCACCAGTCGAGGAATCCGGTCGCTCGCCGGCGTGAATGGCGGTGGTGCGCATTCGATATTTCGACATTCTTGAGCTCGGTGCTGCATTGAATGGAGTAAATTGTCGTACAGAAGGCATCTCTATTCGTACGAATGGAGAGAAAGTGGTACGACTGGTGATGTGCACCAATTGGCTATTGGGAGGTTTGGTCGGTGGTTTCTAGATCATGAGCGAGCACGAAGTCGCGATCATCGGTGGCGGAGTCGTAGGAGTTTCCACGGCCTACTATCTATACAGGCAAGGCATCTCGAGCACTGTGTTTGATCCTTGCGGCATCGCGACAAAGGCCTCCGGTTTGGCGTATGGCGGACTGGTTTCGGTGTCGGGCTTTGAAGTGCCTGGAAAAATGTGGGAACTCGGCGAGTACTCATTGAATCTGCATCGGTCGCTACGGGAATCCTTGCTTCTCGAGAACGGCATCGATTGTTTGTATCGCGACCGCAACACAATGAACATTGCGTTCACGCGACAGGAAATGACAGACTTGCAGACTCGCGTGAACTGGATCAACTCGGCGACCCAACTCTCTGCGGAAGTGTTGAGTCCGACGGAAACCCTGCAACGTGAACCGCGTATCAACAGCGATATTCTCGGCGCTTCGGTCTTGCAGCAATCGCTGGATGTCGATGCCAGCAATCTGTCGCAGGCACTAGCAAAAGCAGCAAATTGCTCAATTGAGCGACGCAATGTGTCGCATCTATCAGTAAAGCAAGATGGCATCCAACTCCACTTTGACAACGCTGAATCAACTACTGCCCAAACCGTTGTTTGTGCCAACGGTGCATGGGTCGACTCACTCTTGGCCTCAGTCAGATTGCAAGTGCCGGTTGAGCCGCTGAAAGGGCAAATACTCAGATTGGAGATAGATGGCGACCCGGTTCGCTTCTCAATCGGTTGGGACGGAAACTACTGCACCACGAAGTCCGACGGACTGCTATGGGCAGGTACAACTGAAGAAAGAGACGGATACGACGAATCGACTAATGAACGTGCGCGACAAGTCATTCTTGACAATCTGAAACGTGTTCTACCGGGAGTTTCGGTGAAACGGGTAGCACGGCAAACCGCATGCCTTCGGCCAGTTACGTCGGACGGATTGCCATTGCTCGGACAGGTTCCTAATCAACCTCGGTTGTTGGTGGCCACCGGGGCGGGGCGAAAGGGAATTCTCTACGGACCCGGAATGGGAAAGACTATTGCCGACATGATTTGCGGCAAGGATCCGGATATCGACGTAAACCCATTCGCCATTGACCGATTGGCTACGTCGTTGAGCTAGTTCGTTCGCGAATTGGAATCGTGGTGCCGCCACGAGGAATCGAACCCCGGACCTTCTCATTACAAGTGAGCTGCTCTACCTGCTGAGCTATGGCGGCAAGACCTGTACCGGCTTGTCGGCTACGGAATTCTACGGATGTTCAGCTTTCAGACCGAGATCAACGGTATTCGGCCTGCGATTGAAGTAATGGAGAAACTTT
>CAXXFR010000030.1:0-34801 GCA_963667455.2 Pseudomonadales bacterium
GTCTGGTAAGGGGTTTGTAGCACCATTCATCCGGGTAGTAGGCGGGAGTTCTGCTTTGTGCGGTCTTGTATTGGGTTGGACATGGGTCACAGGCTGTCCTCTTCTTTTAGTGCAGCAACGTCGTTGGCGACTCTAGGGTTGGCGGTATGTGCATTCTCAGCTTCGAGCATCGATATCTGATGGCTTCGCAGGCGAAAAATGTGTAACTTGGTCGATGAACCAATCAATGAACGGCAATTCTCAAAGCGACAGCTCGAAATAGAGGTCGTTGTTCAGCGTTGATTCCACCACGATCACTCTCGTAGCCCGAGAATCCTTCGGCCATGCATCTAACATATGGGATATTACATGACAATTCAACCGTTGACCCCGATCTGTTGTTCAGTCGGAAATGTCAGCGACAAACCGTCAGTCTCGCTGTCGAATAGTCTGCAGTGTTGCTGTCGCCCGAAACTCACAACTCATAGCTTGTTCCCCTGAAGTCCCCAGACACGGAACAAATTCACCTGATTAGCCGGACGCGAAAGCAGGACGGTTCCCCTCCACTCCCGTGATCCAGAGATCGAAGAAACTAATGACAACGTTGCTCGGTCTTGTTGCCATGTGAGGACAGCTCGGGTGCGAACCTAACAGGTGACTTTTTCTCGATTCGCTGTTCTAGATCCATCAACCCCGGTTCTCAGCGACCGAAATCCAGGCGGTTTAGCCAAAGACTGCTCTAGCAAAGAGAAACAGCCTTGGAGCTCGCTACAGGACTTTAGCAACCACACATGTTGAGACTACTGTCAATTGCATTCATAAAATCGGCTGCAAATTCAATCGCAATGCGGGGTCTTACCGATGTGTAGCCGATTGAGTGGTAGTTTTGTCCAGCATCGAGGCGGCAATCGTTCGCTGGCTCAATCAACTCGGCTCGATGCCAAACTCCGAGTCTGAATCTGACATCAGTAGTTGCAACATTCAGGTCATGTCAAAAGTCCGACGTCCAGTCAAACCAGAGTTCTACTCCCACGAACAATTGAAGCAGTTCGCCTAGTTGGCTGAATGTGATGGTAGGAACTATCAAAAGTCGAAGCCGGCAGATTATGGGTTTTCACCGCCAGTCAGCCCTCGCCCATCGAAGTCACTTTGCGACGGCAAACGTGTGATCAAACTCCAAGAAGCAAGGGAACTTCTCCAAAGAGCTTTCGATCTGAGTATGGTTTCAAAGGTGTCAGGACGTAACGTACTGCCAAAGTACGCTTGGTCAGTCGATGCCGACCATGAGGTCTACGAAGCCAAATTAGGCGGGGAAGGTCGGAATTACCACGGATACCGACTGAGAAGCGACGACCCAATTCATAAGCGGATATTGAAGGAATGGAAGAGGCGCACCAACAAGAGAACATAGAGGTCTGTTTGGAGCCGCTCTTCCTTGAACTAGGCTCCGAAGAGGAGAAGGCGACGTTCAGCAGACTTTCGGTTGTCGTCAATGGATGCAACATGACTGAAGGAGTCGCGTTGGACAGCAAAGAACTCCAGCCTGGACCTTGCGTATCGGGCTATCACTTGGCTGAGTGGTTCGTCATGAACTGGTGGCGGCAAGCGTTCGAACCGAGACTCATCGAACTCAATGATGATACGACGATGGACTGGGACTTTGCCCACTGGATGTCGGCAATAGGCGAAGGCTACATCTGGCCTAACATCGAAGTAACTTCGGACGGTTTTCGAGTTTCGATTGAGTCTGTTCCTTCGAAAGACCCGTACGCAAACGCGTTTCGCTTCGTCGGAGCTCGCAGGTCGGCGGTGATTACTGTAACGCTTTTCCAAGAAGCCATAGAGACGTTGATCAATAGCGTGCTACGAACGCTTGAAGGTGCTCGCATTAGGGACACTCAACTCCATGTGCAGTGGGCATCATTGCAAGAAGAAATAGGACATCCGGACACTGCACTCAAGCGACGAATCGAAGCGATGCTGGGATTTGATCGCAATGAAGCAGATCCGACCGAGCTATCCAATCGGCTTGCGGATTGCGAGAAGCTCGGAGAGAATGCTGTTGCTGAACTGGTTGCCGAGGCGAACGTAACTCGAGGTCAGGCGTTCACCGAGTCCGACATAAGGCAAGATGCCAAGAACGTAGGGTTTGACGGCCGTGTCGAAGATATCCTTCGCCCGTCGAGTGACACTTCCGTTTCCAAGTGGGGGACGAGCGAAGCCTGGCGTATTGGTGCCACGACCGCTCGTGCCGTTAGGGAATATGCGAATCTAAACGGCAAACCCGTAGACAACCGAATGCTGGCAAGAATGGCGGGTACGAGCGAGAAAGTAATAACAGACTGCAATCGCGTTTCGAAAGCGATTTCATTCGCAATGGACAACCCATCAGGTACTACTCACATTGTGATGCGATCGAAGAGACAGACTGGACGACGATTCGATTTGGCGAGATTGATAGCAGATCGATTGTTTCAGAACGATATCAGTGACCCGCTTCTACCGGTTACACAATCAAATACCTACAGGCAACAGGCACAACGTGCGTTTGCCGCTGAAGTGCTCGCGCCGGTCGATGCAGTTGAAGATTTTCTCAACGGTGACAGATCCGAGGAAAACTTCAATGAGGCGGCTGAACACTTCGATGTGTCACCGTTACTGATCAGATCGTTACTCATGAATCGAAATCGAGTATAGATGGGACTGCGAGTACACTTGGACAAGTCCATGTGTTGCAGTAGCGAGTTAGTGAGGTTAGACAGTGCCTGTGCTGCTCTTGATAGTTGCCCAATTAATCAGCTCGAAAATTTCCTCCAATCGTTCTTTGAGCTTGTCCTGCGTATAGAGTGTGAGTGTCTTCCGAGGCAATTGCCTACTCACGGTACTCAAGGAGAGTGGCGAATCAAAAGGGATCCAGTCAACAGTCCTACCATGTGGATACTTAGCGCGTTCCCCCACGTAGTTGTAATCTCCAGTTACCGTTCCCCATCCTCGTAACTTCCTAGTCCCCTGCTTAGCGAGAACAATGTCACCGATTTTCATCTCTTTCACGAATTGCCAGATGGCCTTCCGATGATGTATCGGGTTCTTGAAGCCTTCTTCTTGCAATAGCCGCTTTACCTCCGCTTGTGTCACAAGTCTGCCGAGGCTTTTCAGTTCCTGGTATCCAATTGCAACGATACCCAGCTCAACAGATTTTTCCCAAAACTCTGCACCTTCGCCCGGTGCGATCACCCATACGTTAGCGGCACCCAACAGCTCGACATCCAGAGTCATACCGGACTTCTTGCAAGACTCATTGACCACTCTTGCCTCGATTTATGACCACAGTAAGTTCTCTCTATTATCGGCAGAATACTAGCGATAACGCGTGGTGAAATTTTCCGTCTGCTCTTTCTATCCTCAAGACTCATGGCGCTGACCTTCAACCTCCTTCGCAAGGATTGATTGCTGTCGTACATAGACGCGAAGAAGAGATCTTTGACTTGCATCGCCTTTCGTTTCGGTATGATGTGGCGAAAGGTGCCCCACAAACACAGTTCTCGATTCATGGCCGACCAAATAGACTCGCAATTAGCAACCAACCCGCTCTATCAAAGACTCAAGGAACGCGCAGATGCCGATAAGCCGCCATCTCGTTCCAACCCGCTTGGAGCCGTAGCCCACGCTCGTTTCCCGGACGCACAGAGCCGTTCGGACATGGTCAATCGCATCATGGACCAAGACGGCGACCTCGAAATTGGCTACTTTGGGGCAGTCAGGTACAAGCCAGTAGAGATCTGCGGGATTCAACTCAAGCTAGAGCCCTTACAGCCGAGTATCGGCACCATGGTGCATGGAATCGACTTGGCGACCGACTTGGAAGATCAGAAGATGGTCTCTTTTCTTCGAGATTTGTGGCTCGAACGAAGAGTCATCGGATTTCGAAACCAAGGTCACCTTACGCGTGAGCAGATGGTCGAGTTCGCACTGCGCTTTGGAGAACTAGGAGAGCAGTTCGGCGAACGCGAGCACAAGCCGAATTCTCCGTATGACATCAACCAACAAATCAAAGTGCCCGGGATCCCCAACATGCTGGTATTGCCATCGGATGAAGCAGTGCCCAATGCAGCCGCTGGATGGCATTGCGACGCAACCTGGCAACCAAGACCGCCCATGGGGTCGATCTTGATGTGCCGCGAAGCCCCTCCGGTCGGTGGCGACACCTGCTTCTGCGACTGCTACGCAATGTGGGAGGGACTGCCTCTTAAGACAAAACAACGCGTTGAGTCGCTCACCGCTGTCCACGTCGGTAGCGTTGGACATCAGATGGATGGAAAGACTCCATCAGCCGTTCATCCAGTCCCTCGTACTCATCCCGAGACTGGGAGAACAACCCTCTACGTCCAGCAAGGATTCGTTCAAAAATTTGCCGATGAGCACAACGTGCCGAGCGAAGAGGAACGCGAGCTTCTATTCCAAATGAAGATGCAAGAAGGTAGACCTGAGTACACATGCAGATTTCGATGGGAACCCGGAACCATTGGAATGTGGGACAACCGGGCGGTACTTCATACAGCCAGCGGCGACTTTTGGCCACACCGTCGCTTCATGGAGCGACTCACCATTCTTGACTACGACGAGTCAAGACGAGCTCCATATTACTCTCCGGCTAACACCAAGTAGCCCACCGCACCACACAAACAAGGATCAGAGACTAGCCATGGCAAACAGATTTCTTGACAAGATTGAGATTGGTCGCACAGGCCTGGAGTCCATGCGACTCGGAATCGGCTCAACGTTCAACGCTCCCGCAAGCGCCATCGAAGAAGCAGTTGAGTACGGCATCAACTATTTGTACTGGGGAACTGTACGACAGCCGGGCTTTGCGGCGGCAATGAGAAATCTCGAACAGAAGAATCGAGACGACCTCATTTTTGTGATTCAGTCGTATTCCATGGATTCGCAGACCATCGAGAAGGAAGTGGAGTCAGCCCTTAAGGAAGCTGGTGTTCAGCGGTTCGATTTCCTGCTGCTGGGCAATCGGAATTCGATTCCCGACAGTTCATTTGTCGAGGTGTTTGAACGACTCAAAGATCGGGGATTGGTCCGCTTCCTATCCGCCAGCAGCCACAACCGACCATTGATCCCTCAGTTCTTTGCCGACTACGAGCGCGGAGAGTCTCCCTACGACTTGCTCATGTTTCGCTACAACGCTGTTCATCGAGGAGCTGAGCAAGATGTGTTTCCGCACGTCTCTCCCGACAAGCCACATCAAACCACGCTGGTCTATACGGCGACTCGATGGGGTCACCTCCTGGATCCGTCAAAGATGCCTCCTGGCGAGAGTCCCGTGAGTGCTCGAGATTGCTATCGCTATTCTCTGTCCCACGATGCGGTGGACATGATTTTGTGCGGCCCGGCCAACAGAGACCAAATGCAAGAGGCAATTGCTGCGCTCGAGAAGGGACCGTTGGATTCCGACGAAAGAGAACGCATTGAACGGATCGGCAAGTACTTGTACGCTCAATACGCACCGGCCTATCCGGATGCAGGCGACGCGGCTGACGTTGCAGAGGGTGTTGCTGCCAGTTCCTAGAACCGACCACAGTCCATCGTGTAAATTTGTCTTCCTTGTTGCCCAGAGTTGGTCTGGGATCATGTCCGAAGAACTCTTAGCTTGTGTTTGCTGATGAAGACAAGAACCGTACTCGTAACCGGCGGAGCTCGCGGAATCGGCAAGGGAATTGCCTCGGCTTTCTTGCGGGATGGGTGCCAAGTAATGATTGGCGACTTGGGAGTCGACACCGATTGGAACTATCAGCTGTCCACCCCGGGCGATCTGACTGAAACGATTTCTGAACTTGAGCAGCTCGGTGAAGTCTCCGCCGTTCAGTTGGATGTAACAAGCAAGTCTTCCTGTGAAGCGGCTGTTGCGCAAACTGTCGAACGATTCGGCAAGCTCGATGTGCTTGTCAACAACGCCGGCGTTGTCGACAGCGGACCACTCGAGAACTTCAGCGAAGAAAGTTGGGATCGAATCTTCGATGTCAACGTGAAGGGAATCTACCTGATGATCCAAGCATCGCTAGCCGCTCTCAAATCAAGCGACAACGCAGCGATAGTCAATACTGCCTCCATCGCCGGCAAACGCGGATCCGCAAATCTATCCAGCTATTGCGCCTCGAAGTTCGCGGTTGTCGGTTTGACCCAATCCCTAGCTCAGGAATTTGCCCCATTCGGCATCCGGGTGAATGCAATCTGCCCGGGCATAGTCGGCACGGCAATGTGGCTCGATCATCTGATGGCAAATCAGGGAGTCGAGGCGTTCGAATCCAGAATGCAGCAACGCATACCGTTGCAACGCACTCAAACCGAAGATGACATGGGTGAGGCGGCCGTCTATCTGTCAACCGCAAAGAATGTGACGGGGATCGCCCTCAATGTCGCTGGCGGACTGGAGATGCATTAGCACCTCAGTCCAAAGCTATTCGGACTGCAGGGCCGTAACGGGATCCAATTTGGCGGCCGCCATCGCCGGATAGACTCCGAAGCCGACAGCTACGGTGGCGCATACCACGACGGCCAGAATAATTCCCGGCAGGTTCCAAGCAACTGCCCAACCTGCAAAAGAAGCCACGCTGTACGCGATCACCACCCCTGCCATGATTCCAACAATCGCACCAAGAAATGCAATCACCGTCGTCTCAGTGAGGAATTGACGAATCACATCGTTGCGTCGTGCTCCAACCGCCCTCAGCAATCCAATTTCGGACTTACGCTCCAAGACACAAGCCAGCATGATGTTCATGATCCCGATGCCGCCAACGACAAGAGAAATTCCAGCCACAACGCACATGACTATCGTGAATATCCGTTGCGTCTGACGCTGTTGCTCCAACAGGCGTGCCGGAACAACCATAGTAGTGTCTTCTTGACCTCGATGTCGGCGGGTCAAGGCGAGTTGAATGGCTTCAGCCGCCGCACCTAAGCTCTCATCAGATGAGACTTGAAGCTTTAATTGAGACAGCTGGGACTGCATCCCCGAACTGTTCATCCGCTTGAGCCCAGTCTGAAGTGGTATGTAGACTCGATCACTCTCGCCTCCGACCTGCTCACCTTGAAAACTCGATCCGGATATCTGACGGTCTCGGAGCACTCCAACAACTTCAAGCCAAACGTAGTTGATCTTGATGCGCTTGCCGATGGGGTTTCCTCGAGGAAAGAGTTCGCGAGCCGCTGCATCTCCAAGGACCGCCTTCTGCGCAAAATCCAGATCGTCTTGTTCAGTGAACAGCTCGCCAAGAGAAGGATCCAATCCAGACAGATCGAAGTACTGGGAACTCACCGCCCATACTTCGGATGTGCTCGCTCCATCTTCAGAAAACAAGTTGAACGTCTGCACATAGCGAATCCCTGCCCACTTGTCCACGAAGGGCATGGTTTGCTCGATGTACTCAGCATCCGCAACGGACAGTCCTGCCGAGTGCTGGCGAATTTCTTCTAGGCTTTCATCCTGCGGACTGGAGTCATGAATGATCAGGTTACGAACACCCATCCCCTCGATCATCTCCATAGCTTCGAGGCGACCACCCTCGCTAACCGCCAACATGGCGATTACCGCCCCCACACCGAAGATCATCCCCAGCAAAGTGAGGAAAGTACGCATTCGATGATGGTTCAGGTAGCTGAACGCAAGCTTCAGGTCGGAGAACAGACCTCGTGCGAAGACACTAGCCACGTTTGACGGCTCGATTCATCAAGCTCAAAGGGAACCCCTAAGCAGCTGGAGCCACTGGGGCAACCAGACTCACTTTCTCTCCAGACTCAATTCCGCCAGTAATCTCGATGAGCGTCGGACTTCGTCGTCCGAGTTCGACGTGACGAATTGTCGGCTCCCGATTATTCTCCATGACGTAGAGAAACGGTTTGTCTTCATCAAAAAAGACTGCTTGTTGAGGAACTAGGAACACATCGTTCAGTTCGCCCGTGACTATGGTCGCTGACAGGCTACTTCCTACTCGCATCAAGTCTGCGTCCACTTCGTCAAAGCTTGCCTGTACGAAGAAATACTTGGTTGGATCCGCTTGGTCGTAGGTACTCGCCATGTGAGAAACCGATTCGACCCTTCCGGTGAAGGTCCGCTCGAGATCGCTGTCAATGCGAAACGTAACCAATTGACCTTCTTCAATGCCAACGGCATCCACTTCCAGTACGCGAATTTCCGCTCGTACCTTGCCCCGAATCGGCAACATGCCGATGGACCTGCCGCTCCACACTTCTTGCCCAGGAGCCATCTTCATTCCCCAACGAGAGCGAGAGTAAACGAAGGTCCCATCTTCGGGGCTCTTCAATTCCATCACATCCAGGGCTTGCTGATTTTGCTCCAGCTGTTCTTTAGTCGATTCGCGCTGAGCGTCCATACGCTTGGATTCGGCACCAGTACGGCGGTCATGGGTATCAGCCTGCCAATCGTAGAACTGGTCTTCAATTTCCAAGTATTCCAAGTTGTCCACGGCATCGATGTATTCGTTGCGACTGAAGTACGTTGGATCAACATCAACATAGGCCATCGCGATATTGGTTTCTCCCTCAACACGCATCGCCTGGTGCCCAATCTGGGTTCTCGTCGACTCGCTTTGGCGTCCGAAGGTTTCCATCTCCAGCATTTGCTGATTGAGTTCCAGGACGAAACTCTCGATCTGTGTAATGATCGTCGCATCATCAAAACGCGCAATGATTTGTCCCTTGGTGACTTCGGAGTACTCCGGAAGGAGCCAAACAACCTGAAATCTCATGTTGACATCGCTAGGAACCCTAATTGGGATGGATTCAGTTTCAACAATCTCACCCTTCGCCTGAACCTCAAATACGTGGCTCTGAGGTTCCACAACAATGGTGGAATAAACGGTTCGTTCGCTCGTGCACCCCGCCAACAAGGCGACGAGTGCTACAAGCAGCGTACAACAAGCAATTCTCATTACAGTCTGACCCTTTCTCCTTCTTCCAAGCCCTCGAGAACTACTATCTCGTCCTCAGTTCGGCTTCCCAATTCCACTTGCTTCCATGTGCCTCCGGTGATCACTCCGGGAAGACCGGATCGATACACCAGGGCCTCGTGCGGAACGGCGACTGAATCTCGAAGTGTTTCAACTTGTACAGTGACCTGGACAGACACTCCAAGTTTCAGAACGCTCGAATAGTCTTCGTCGAACTTGACTATGAAGTCTCGCACCATCGCGGGGGAAAACTGAGATTTTTGGCGAACCGTACTTCCCACCGACACGATCGTACCTTTCAATTCAGCTCCTCCGAGAGACTCCGAAGTAACGATCGCTTTCTGTCCAACGGCAAGCTTGGCAGCGGCATGTTCGGGTACATCTGCCTTCACAATCAGCTTGGAGTCGTCGACGATCTGCACGACGAATCGTCCTGGACCAACGCGAGAGTCCATTTCAAGCTTGTCGCCCTGCCAATCTGTCCCGACGAGCGCAAGCCCATCACGAGGTGATCGAATGGTGAACTTGCTCATTTCGCGTTGTCGCTCTTCGATCTGACCTTGCAACCTAGCAACTTTCTTCTCCAACGAAGTCAACTGCAGGTCTCGAGCAAGGTCGCTCAATTCCTTTCGCTTCAAGGCGCGTTCATACAAAGTCCGTGCCAATCGTTCTTGTTCTACGAGTTTGGCGTACTCGACGCCAGGAACAACCTCGGCAGGGAGTTCAGCCTTTCTCTTCGCCTTGATGGCATCGGCTTCGAGCCGCGCCAAATCGAGTTTCTCCTGTTCGAGATCCTGAACGGTTTTCTCCTTCAACGCCTCAATCTCAGCAGTTCGAACTTCGAGCTGTCGAGTCCTGTCGCGTAAGTTCTCGTCTTGCTGGGACGTCTGAAACCGCAACACCACGTCTCCTTCGTCAACTCGTGCACCTTCCTCGACTATCGATTGGATTCGCAATCCCCAGCTACTTGTCGGAGGCACTCCAATTTCCGATACATCCTCGGACGAAACAAGCCCGGACGCGTTCACCGTGACGATTCGGTCTTGTTTGCTCACTTCAACCCACTGAGCGGCAGATACAACTTGCATCGCCATCAGAGCAGTCGCGCTGGCGAACGCAAACCCAATTGAGCGCGTCAGCGTTCGCTTTGACATGTTTGAAAAATTTGATTTCATTAGTTCAGCACCTCGCCTACAACCGCCATACCCGGAAGGAATTGTTCGGGTATCGGTTGAGTTGGATTTGCAATTACCTCGAAGTAACCACCGTCGCTCCAATCTTTTGTATTGGCTTGACTCGACTTCCATGTAACCTTCGCATTTACTGTGAGTTCTGGCAAAGAATCGGGCGTGACCGACAATTCGGAGTCAACGGCTACCTTTCGAATGTCCGCTTCGTGTACCCAAAACCTGAATTGCAAGTCTGCTTTACTGGCGACATATGCCAGATCCAAACCAGCTATATAGGTTCCACCGGGGAAAATCTTTTCTCCTGTCCACATCAGAGTTGCGTAGATGAGCATTCCCGGTTGGGTGGCAAAGACTTCCGTGTTCGCAATCGCCTCATCTATTTCGTCCAGTTCCCCTTCTGCTTGAGCAATTTGTTGCTCCCGCACGGGGATTGCCTTGTCTCGTGCCGTCTTAGCATCGTCCAATGAAGACATCGCACGCTTTAACGAATTCAACGCATTGACCAATGAAAGCTGATTGCGCTCGTACGTAAGGTCGGGAATAGTCCCTTTGGGAACCTTAGCATCGAGCTCCGCCAGTTTGACTTGCGAAACTGCACGAATAAGCGCGGTTTCAGCATCAAACACGTTCAGCTCTTGCTGTGCTTTCTGCGCTTCTGCGTTGGCAATCGTATCTTCCAACTGAACTTGGCGGGAATCTTTCTGCGATTGGAGATCTGCTGGATCAATGGTCATCACGAGGTCTCCGACCTCCACATACGATCCCTCAGGTGCCATCCAAGCGATTTGCCGACTGTTCTGTCCGCGGAGACGCGGCATTTGAATGACTTGCGCTCCGCCGTCTTCGATTTCGCCGGTGATGTACGCCGATTGCGCTTCTACTGGGTCACTACAGGTCAGTGCCGCACTTATGGACACCGTTCCAATTACAGCAACTGCAACAGTCTTCATACTTCAATTATCTCCATTCTGACCCTGTTTGCCTAGCCTTGCATCAATGGACGACTTGCTGCTCAATCCTGCCGTCTCTCATTCGCACCACACGCTTAGCGTATCTGGCAACTTCGTCCTCGTGCGTAACGATGAGAATGGTCTGATTGCTCCGGTTCAAGTCATCGAAGAGGTCCATAATTCCCTCCGATGTCTTGGAGTCCAAGTTTCCTGTCGGCTCGTCGGCTAGCAACAGTGAAGGATTGGTTACCAAGGCTCTCGCGATAGCAACACGTTGCCGTTGTCCCCCAGACAGTTGGTTGGGGTGATGCTGCATGCGGTCGGCAATTCCCAATCTGACAAGAATCTCTCTTACTCGCTCGGAGCTTTCAGCTCGGTCTCCTTCTTTCTGATACCGCAACGGCAGAAGAACATTCTCAAGCGCCGTCAGACGAGGCAGCAAGTGGAAGCTCTGAAACACAAAACCTATATATCTGTTACGAATTTCGGACAACATTCCGTCTTCCATATCGGAGACTCGTTGATTCAATAGCTCGTAGGTTCCACCCGTGGGAGTGTCGAGGCACCCCAAAATGTTCATCAACGTGGATTTTCCGCTCCCGGAAGGACCCATGACCGCGACGAAATCCCCTTGTCGAATGTCTAGCGTGACGTGGTCGAGCGCGTTGACCTGCACATCTCCCACTTGGAATGTGCGACAGAGATTGTCTACCGAAATGATTCGCGAATTCGATTGTTCAGTCATTGGTTCTCCAATCGACTCCTTTCCCTTGATGGCATCGAGCTGGTGGCCGTTTCAAGTTACGTCAATCTTGACGGGAGACTCGACGTAGCTTGTGCAAACTCGCCGATTCCCCGATGACGTACTCTGGAAAGTCAACATCATAGTTTCCTAGAGGAGGTCGCCTTCCTTCTTTTCCTGTTTGGGTTCCACTCACGCCACCGAGCGAACCGTAGGTGCGCAAACCCAAACGCCGTCGAATTTTAGGACTTGCTTCGTCCAGCACTTCCTGCAAGCAAGAAATGCCCCAGTTTTCCTGCTGACGTACCCACGGCAGACAGAAGTATGTGATAACGCTGCGTCTCGGCTCTCCAGTCTGGCTGGTTCCAAATCCGTGCCATATGCGGCCATCCCACGCGAAAACGCTTCCGGCCGGAGCAGAAATCTGGACGGACCAGTCCCGCGGTGGCGGACGAACCTGATACCCCGCAGGCCAGCGATGGCTACCAGGCACGACGCACGTGCCCCCGTTCTGCCGCGTGAATTCATCCAGTACCCAAATTAGATTGCAAGCAGCGGGAAAATCCACCGTTGCCGGAACGTAGCCTTGGTCACGATGCAATTGCTGAGGTTCAGAGACCGGAGCACGATACATACTGCCGGTAATGCTGGAAATCAAAAAGTTCTTGCCCAGCATGAATCCAGCCAGCGAATCAGTCTCATCGCGTTCGATCAAGTCTAGGAATTCTCTGCCCTTGTTGACTAGATTGGAGACCGATTGCTTGTCGGAATTCGCTCCGGGCGGGGCCAAGTCGCCCAATCGGCGCTCAGCTTCTGCCTGAGTGTCCAATTTGTCACGCAGAGTCTGCAGTTCTTGCTCCGTCAATACATCGGTCAATATGCAGAGTCCGTACTCGGCCAGTTGCTCGATCGCTTCGTCGACTTGATCGGTCAACGGAGGCAACGGCAGAGCCTTCGGAGGATCCAAGGGGAGCGCAGGCTTGTAATTGGTCTGTCTATGGCTAGCCCTTACAGGCTCCAATTGCATAATCTATCCAATTCGGGAAGCTGGATTTAGCCGTCTTCTCGCAACGGAGAGCGGCCGTCGAAAGGACTTCGAAAACTCCATCCGAGCATTCCTTGCGTGTGAATATATGGTATACGAAAGCGATTTTTGCCTGAGACTCGGTCAGTCGTATATCAATGCATGCCATTCCAAGTCGTACAGATAGCGTGATTGCACCCTACGACGAGATCCGAGTCGTCGATCTCTCGACACGATTTTCGGGTGCGTTGGCAGCACGGTTATTTGGCGATTTCGGGGCTGAAGTCTTACTTCTCGAATCTGGAACCGGACATCCCCTTCGAGCTGAACCACCCTATCTGGACGGTCGGCCTGGACCGGAACGAAGCTTCATTCACGCTTTTGCAAACTGGAACAAGAAATCCATCAATTGCGTTGACGAAGACGAGAGACGCACTCTTATCGCCAGCGCTGACGTGGTCGTGACAACGTCAGTTGACTCCGAATTTCTCAATGAAATTAAAGGGATCTTCAATCCTAAAGCAGTTCATTTGTCCATCACAGCACATGGTCTCAACGATCCTCTGACGAATGTTCCAGGAAACAATCTAACGTTGAACGCTCGATGCGGATGGGCATCCATCAATGGGTACGGAGGGGAAGCACCGCTTGCCTTGCCCCGTAATCAGAACGGAATCGTTGGAGGTGTGACGGGATTCATCGCCGCTGCAGCTGCGCTAAGGCACCGCAACGCAGAGGCGACTGCTGAGCAAGTCGATGTCAGCGAACTTGAGGCACTTGCACTGACGGTGCACCCGTGGGGTGTCGCGGGAGCATACAACCAAGCCGTTCCCCGGATGGGCAAGTACAGAACTCGTGCCCGCGGTTCACCCGGTCCGTTGTGGGAATTGTCGGACGGACGCATGAATTTCGGCCTCGCCGATTTCAAGAACTGGACTCCAGCCATGGATGCGGTCAATCTTCCTGAGTTGGGAAGACGCAAAGAGTTGATTCCCGATATTGGGAGACACTCCCAAGACTTGCGCGAAGTCGTACACGGACTCGCTGAGACGTTACCGCATTTGAAGAGGTGGGATGTCTTTCATCGACTGACCCAGCTACGCTGTGTTGTGGGTGTTGTGCAGGACACGAAAGATCTGCTCGATGACCAGCAATTGAACGCTCGCTCATTCTTTACCCGAACCACGATTGACGGACAGGAAGTTGCGACTTCGGGAGCACCGGCTAAGTTATCCCCTGCACCTTGGGACCTCAGTACTCCAGCTCCAGAGTTGGGATCTACCAAAGCATCGACACTCAATAGCAAAAATTCACGCCCGAATTCAACCCATCCAAACTTAGACGAGGAAGATCTTCGAGAGGGTCCGCTGGCAGGAGTCCGGGTACTTAGTTTCGGGCAAGCATGGTCAGGCACGTTCGCCACGGAATTGCTCGCTTTGCTCGGAGCAGATGTAGTGCAGATCGCCTCTCACTACCACCCCGATGCGTTTCGCAGAATTCGAAATACGGTTCCGCCGCTCGTTGAAGACGCGACCCGCAAGCAACACCCACGCAACACGCAGGGGCACTACAACTCCGTCAATTTGCACAAGCGTGAAATCACACTCGATCTACGACACAAGAAGGGACAACAGATTCTCTGGGAGCTCATTCCGAATTTCGACATGCTCATCGACAATTTTCGACCCAACGTACTGCCTTCGTGGGGAATCAACCTTCAAAAATTGAATGAAGCCCGTCCGGGTGCCATTTGGGCATCAATCTCCGGCTATGGCGAGAGCGGCCCATTCCGTGACTATCCGGCGAATGGTGCTACAACCGAGCCTATGTCAGGCTTTTCTTCCGTTCATGGATACTCCGGAGAACAAGGCATGAACACTGGCGGCCTGTATCCAGACCCGATCAGTGGATATTTTCTTGCCGCTACGGTACTCGCGGCCCTCAACCACCGGGACAAGACTGGTGAACCCCAACGAATCGATCTGTCAATGATGGAAGCGGTTAGCACGGTCATCGGCGACCACATCATGGAGTTCTCGAGCTCCAACGAAGTACGAGCGCCGACCGGAAACTCACACGAGAATCATGCCCCACACGGGATCTATCCCACGCTTGACGAGTACTGGGTGGCGATTGCAGTCGAGTCCGACGAAATGTGGGAATCGCTCAGGTCGATCATTGACGATCCCAGCTTGAATCAGCCTGAGTTTGAAAACGAACGTAGTCGCCTGAGTTCGAGTCAGCTCTTAGACGAACGCGTATCCAATTGGACTGCACAACGGAATGCCGATGACGTCGAAGCCACCTTGACCGAGAGCGGCATAGCTGCCGCTCGCGTGGTTCCACTTGTAGAAATCTACGGTCGTCCAGACCCGCATTTCATCAAGTCGGGATTTCTTCAGAACATCGACCATCCCGAAGCTGGAAAGACGTGGCTTCCCGGCAGACCGTGGCGGTTCTCATCCGCTAGACAAGTGCCAGTCAGACCAGCACCGTGTGTTGGCGAACACAGCTATGAAGTGTTTCGAAAAGAGCTCGGTATTGACGAAGAGACCTACAAACAGTGGGTTTCGGAGGGAATCACCGGTTCGCTAGACGAACTATCTTAGGATAATTTTTCAGAACAGAGTCATGCCTGAGAAGGTGGTAGCGCACACTCCATGTCGGCAACTGTTACGACGGATTTCGCTCGTGAGGGAAGGCGGATGGGATTCACTCTTGAAGTCACTGTGATCGTACCAACCATTTCCATGTTGTCTTCCTGACAGATTGCACGATTCCTATATACGTACGGTGCGTCTTCAGTGATGAAGAGCTTGGAGTCTTCGTCGGTTTCACCCCAGCAAACCACATCATTCTCTCCTGTATAACAGGTTATATACAGTTGTTCATGCTGGTGCTCCACTTCTCTTTCCAGTGCAATTGACACGCCGATTAACGCAAACACTGCTACTGCTAACCACAGAATCCAACTGCTCCAAATTTTCTTTGTCCTATTTGCTTTCAATTCGTGCTCCATTGGTGATTTCTGTACCGCCATGGCTGTGGGAATTTTATGGCGTATTGGCTTGAGCTGTTCACATCAAGGCAGTTCGCTCTCGGAGGACTTAGTGCCAGGTCGGCATCGAGAACAGTCGCGAACATGCGCTTGGCGACTAGCGTGATGGCCACCGCCACGATGGTCGGCTGAACGGTTCTTCGTCCTTGATCATGGTTTCACTCAACTCCTTGGTCAGCTCAATACAGTTGCAACAACCCGACTCAACCAAGGTTTCGATCAGCACCCTCGAGTGAGAGACAACCCAGATCTGCATGTTCTCGGAACATGCGACGATGAGTCTGCCAAGAGCAGGAATCAAGTCTTCGTGGATGCTGGTTTCGGGTTCATTGAGAACCATCAGTCGCGGCGGCCTAGGCGTTAGGAGAGCGACTAGCCAATAGAGAAAACGAAGAGTCCCATCGGATAGTTCCGATTGACACATCGGACGCAACAGTCCATGTTGCGAAAACTGCAGTTCGAACATACCACCCACTTCAACGATGTTCACAGATGATCGAGCAAAGGCATCGTCAAGGTGTTTCTGAAGACGATCTGAATCTCCGATCTCGCATATGGTTTGCCAAGCACTGGGAAGGTTTCGTCCGTCGTACGCCAACACCGGCGAAAAAGTGCCTACATGCGGCTGTCGTACCAGGGATTGTGGATCGGTTCGAAATTGATCGTAGAAACGCCAGTTTCGGATTTCCTCACGGAGCTGGTAGATTTCAGGATGATTGGCTGGATCCACCAAACTTCCAAGAGCGCTGTCTTGCATGGAAATGGACTGCAAGGCGACTGACATGGCACCCGACTCGTCGCGTGCCTGAACCACACGTTTTCGCCGATCCATGATTGCTCGACTGTGGTGCCAGAGATCTTCGCCACGCCACATGACCTCTCGTTTGACTTCAGCGTCTCGAAAGAACATCGACGTTCCTGGCTGGAGAGTGGAGAGACCGTAGTCGATGGCGTAGCTGAATTCATCGCTTGAAAATCCCAGCCTCAAGTGAATTTTGTCGATGCGTTGCGTACCTTCCACCGGAAAACGCCCGGCCTTGACACTCTTTGATACGTGCTCCAATCCAGCCCATAGAACCGAACTGAACCCTCCTTCCCTAGCAATCGACTCGATCGCTGAACTTTGCGCCGTGTCGGCGATCAAACGCAGTGCTCGGTAGAGGTTGGACTTACCGCTTCCGTTAGGACCTGTAACCAGGTTGAGACGATCAAGGGCAAGAACAACGTCTCGAAGAGACCGATAGTTGGCGATGGCAATCTTTGTGATCACTTGGGGAGTTCAACGGTCATCATTCGGTACAGCCCAAGGCCTGTGAATCCCTTGGTCGCCAGCCACATTCGCCACAGGCATCTGTTGGCAATTGGGGCATAATAAATCCCAAGCGGGAATAGCTCAGTGGTAGAGCACGACCTTGCCAAGGTCGGGGTCGCGGGTTCAAATCCCGTTTCCCGCTCCACTCTTTCGTAAAGCCCGCCTGTCCAGCCCGTTTCAATGGTGTCCGTCTTCTAAACGAGCTTTTCTATCTTGTTCGCCTCGATGATCTCGAAGTCGATGTTTTGCACCGAGGCCGGGTTTATTCGGCGCATGCACTAGGCCATCGCCATCGATCTCAATGTCGTCCACCAGTCCATGTTTCTGCACGGAAGCTGGCAAGAGCACTTCAAAGTACTCGCAATTGGGAATCGCCATGATGAGATGCAAGTTGGCTACGTTGTTGAGCGAGTTGCCTCCGTGGTGGACCTCGTAGTTCATGTGGAAGGCTTCAGCAAGGTGAGCGGTCTTCAAGCACGAGGTAATCCCTCCCTTCAGTGCAACATCACCTCGTAGATAGTCGGTTGCCTGGGAAGTCACCCAGTGCGCATAGGACGTAGGACCGGCTGCGGGAAATTCCGTGGCCATGATCGGAATTCGCAACTGATTCTTGAGTTTGACGTAGTTGTAGATGTCGTCTTCGATTAGCGGATCTTCGTACCAGTAAAAGTCGAGCTCCTCGACCGCCTTTCCAACTCTGAGTGCTTGAGGGTAATCGTAGGACCACGTTGAGTCCAACATCAGTCGATAGTCTTTACCCACGGCCTCCCGCACCGCGCGACACACTTCAATGTCGAGTTCAGGTATGGCTGGTGGGTGAATCTTGTATGCCTGCCAACCCGATTCCTTGTGATGCAATGCCTCTTGGGCATAGGCCTCTGGCGAATCCAGCACTGCGGAACTTGCATACGCAGGAACGCTGTTTCGATACGACCCAATCAGACGATGGATTGGCACTCCGGCCGCTTTTCCCGCAAGATCCCACAACGCGACATCAACTGCGCCGATAGGCCGAATGAGCGACCCACGGGTTCTTCGCATCATCCCCTGCCACAATCTCTCTCGAGCCAGAGGATCCTCGCCCATCAGCATGGGTTTGAGAGCGTCAATGAGCACCCGGGCATCCCTTTCCCCACTACCTAGAGCGGAGCCCAAGAAGGAATTTCCCACCGTCCCATCGTCCGCGACGATTTCCACTAGTCCCATGACCGTCGAGCGAGTGCCTGAGCTCGCAATGTTGCGCGTGTAGCGCGTCGGAGGAATGTCAGTCCAGCGCCACAAAGTGACACTGACATCGGTAATCTTCATTGTCATTTCAATTGCCTATTCACTCTTTCAAGCATCAAACAGCCTCTTGCCAACAACCCGAAGAGCAAGCGTCTCCTCGGATCCTTCAAAGATCGACAAGACCCTTGCATCCACAAAGTAACGACTCACGGGCGATTCTTCGGCGTAGCCCATTCCCCCGTGAATCTGCAAAGCCTCTCGCGTAACCCATTCGGCAGACCTGCATGCCAAGAGCTTGACCAAGCTCGCCTCGGCTTGACCCTCTTCAGTCTGCATGATGGTGCCTACCTGATAGGAGAACTGACGGGTTGCGACGATATGCATGGCCATGTGAGCAAGTTTTGCCAACGTCAATGGGAAGGACTCAAGCTGCTTGCCAAATATGGTTCGATCAGCGGCGTAATTGCATGCCGATTCAAAAGCGGCTTGCATCAATCCGGTTGCACGGGCAGCAGTCTGCAACCGACCTGCAGAGAATCCACTCATCGTGTAGTAGAACCCACGATTCAATCCCTGATCCTCGCCCACCAAACAAGAACTTGGTACAAAGAAGTCGTCGAAGAACATCTCGAAGGAATGCATCCCCCGATAACCCAGTGTGTCGATGGCTCGTCCAGTCAACATGCCTCCACCGGGAGACTCGTACTCGAAAGACTTCGCCTCGGTCACTGGTTTCTCGATCACAAACAAAGAAAGTCCTCGGTGGGGAGGACTGGCGTCGGAATCTGTCCGAGCCAAGACCAAAATCAAGCCCGCCTTCCCAGCAAGAGTGCACCACGTCTTCGAACCTCGAAGCAACCAACCGCCATCGGATCGTGTTGCACGGAGAGAAACTGATGCAACGTCGGATCCGGTCCCTGGTTCGGTTACCGAAATCGCACACAAGGGATCGCCAGAGGCAATCTTCGGCAGCCATCGCTGCTTTTGAGCCTCAGTTCCCCCTTCAACTAACGCTCGCACCATGATTTCCGGACGGGTGATCAAACTTCCCGCTGCTCCGAGAGAACCTCGCGAGAGTTCTTCAGTCACGACCACCATGCCCAAAGAGTCTTGTTCATCTGGTTCCTTGGAGCCACCGTATTCCGAAGGCACGGACAGACCGAAGCATCCCAATTCTCGAACTTGGTCAACCAGAACATCCGGAATCGTTAGGTTGTCGCGATGAATCTGTTGAGCTAACGGTACGACGCTGGCATCTGTAAACCGGCGCAACGTGTCTCGAATCGCAGACATCTCATCGCTTAGGAGGTCTGGCAGGGGATCGGGTGCTCGATCGCGAATCAGCACTCCTAGGCGAGCTTGTTCCTGTGGCGACAAATATCTCTGTACTAGGCGAACAGCCTCACTACTTGGGTTGAAATCTGAATTTGGAACAAGCATCGAGACCTGGTTAAGGGTCTCGTGGACCGAATTGGCGATGAACATGCCCACAATCCCGTGCACAAGTTCAAAAGAGTCGCGATCGACGACGTGCTGCGCTCGATCCTGGTATTTGATCAGACACTCGCTAGCACGCAATCCAGCCATTGCGAAGGAGAGCGCGAAGGTTTCCAGTTGTGCCGACTCGAGGTTGTCGTAACCGGTACGGATGGCCTCGACTCCCGCCTTCAGTGACTGCCTGCCTGTATCAAGCAAGAGCTCGAGATCCTTCATAGGCGGGTAATCTTACTTGACCCCTAGAGATCGGTAAGTAGCTCTCAAAGTACCATTGCGGCGGATTCGGGGGGCTTGATCGTTGCCTGCCTTCCCAATCCGGAAGCCACATGGCTTCTTGGCCAGGAAATCGAGTGATGGAGAAATAGCAATGGAGAACCCAAACTCATGTCGGTCCTGAAAGGCGTGAGAGTATTGGACTTTGGGCGATTCATCGCCGGCCCCTTCTGTGGCGCGCTCTTGGGCGACCTCGGAGCAGAAGTCATTCGAGTGGAGAAGGTAGACGGCAGCGAGGATCGCTTTACTGCACCAGTCTCCGAGCAAGGTCCAGGATCTGGATTCCTTCAGCTCAATCGCAACAAACTAGGCATGACGCTCAATCCTCGCAAGCCCCAAGGTCAAGAAATCCTGCGGAAGCTCGTTGCGACTGCAGATGTGGTCATTGCCAACCTACCTCCCGACACCCTAAAGTCAATGGGACTGGACTATCAGTCATTGTGTGAGATCAAACCCGACATCATTCTCACGACAACCACAGCGTTTGGGTCCAAAGGTCCCTATGCCAATCGCGTGGGATTCGATGGGGTAGCGCAGGCGATGTCTGGAAACATGCACTTGACTGGAAACGACGATGAGCCAATGAAGAACTACAGTCCCTATGTGGACTTCACGACCGCGTGCCTCAACACAGTCGGCACAGTCGCGGCAATCCTGCATCGAAGTCAAACCGGCGAAGGGCAACATGTGGAGGGTTGTCTATTTGCTTCCGCTTTAACCGTTATGGGAGGAGCGTTGATCGAACAGGCTGCTAAAGACGTCAATCGGGTTGCTACTGGCAATCGAGGACAAACGGCTGCGCCGATTGATGTGTTTCAAACCAAAGACGGATGGATTCTGGTCCAAGTTGTTGGCAACCCGTTGTATGAGAGGTGGGCAAAGCTCATGGGAGAATCGATGTGGCTGGACGAACCCAGATTCGTCGACGACTTAGCGCGTGGAGAGCACGGTGAACTGATCAGTGAGCGAATGCAAGAGTGGACTGCCGAGTACACAACCGAGGAAGCGATCGAAATTCTCGAACACCACCGAATACCTTGTGGAGAGGTGCTAGCACCCCAGCAAACACTCGATAACGAACAGGTTGAGGCAATGAATTTCCTGTGTTCTCAGTCCTACCCGGGATTGGAGCAAGAACTGCCGATTCCACGAATGCCGATCGATTTCTCCACCATCTCCAATGGCATTAAGCGCAGAGCTCCTTGTCTTGGAGAACATACCGAGAGCATCATGGAGTCTCTGGGCTATTCTCGAAGCGAAATTTCGGAGTTGAGGTCCCTGCGGGTCGTATGAACGAAGTGGACATCACTGTAGTTCGCGACTTCTTCCTGCACCTACAGTCCGAAATCGTTGATCAGTTTGAATCCCTAGACCAACAAGGTCGCTTCTCCGGACAGGAAATCCGACTGGGAGACACCGGAATCTCAAGACCTCGCGTCCTAACGTCAGGTCGTCTGTTTGAGAAGGCTGCCGTATTGTGTACGTACAGCGTCGGAGATAGCCTGCCACCGGCGGCAACCGAACGTCAGCGGAATCTTGCCGGAGCTAGCTTCTCAGCAACTTCTATCTCGACCATCGTCCACCCTTGGAACCCCAATGTCCCAACTACCCACATGAATCTCCGCATGTTTTGCGTCAATGTAAAACCGCAAGTTTGGTACACGGGAGGGGGGATGGACCTGACACCCTACCTGCCCCATGTGGAAGACTTTCAGTTGTGGCACGAAAACGCTCGATCTGCGTGCAATTCTGAAGAACAGTACTCAACCTTCAAGAAACAGTGTGACGAGTACTTCTACCTACCTCATCGCGGAGAGACTCGAGGGATTGGCGGACTCTTTTTCGATGACTACGTGGGCAGCGATTTCCCTAGCACTGTCGAGCTTGTGAAGCAAGTTGGACAGACGTTTCTCCGTTCATACTCGACGATAGTCAGGCGACGTCAGGAATTGAAGTGGACACCAGAAGACGAGGAGTGGATGTTGGTTCGACGCGGCCGCTACGCCGAGTTCAATTTGGCAATAGATCGTGGCACAAAGTACGGAATGCAGAGCGGTCGCCGAATCGAATCGGTCTTGGCTTCCCTACCGCCACGTGCGAAATGGATCTACGAGCACCGCCCCGCTACAGGGTCCACGCATGATCAAATGCTCTCGTTTTTCCAACCAAAACTGAACTGGATTTCCACTGTGGATAAGTCTGTGGATTACTCAGGTGCAAACGACTGAAAATTTGCAGATCCGTTGCAGCTAAAGTGAGGAGCCTACAAAAAATCAAGTAAATCAATGAGTTATTCAATTAAATTCATGTAGGTTGAGCAAGTCTGTGTGTTCAGACCTCGTTGTTGCCTTTCCCGTCTGTTGATAACACATCGCAACTTGCTCGAAAACACAGCAATTGGTAGGCGAAAAAACGTAGAAAGAACCCAATGACGGGACAGGCAAACTGCTACTCGGCTCCGACACTACGAGTCACCCGGGTCGCCAGGCTCGATTGCCCAAATGGGAGCGGAATTCGACTGTAGAATCGAGAGAAGAGGAGTCTTGTTTGGGTACATTACATTGACAGCTAAAGAACGCGTTGAACTGGTCCTGCGGTTGATTCGCGAAGAAGCATCCGCAAAAGAGTTGGCGAAAGAAGCATCGATCTCGGAACGTACTCTGCTCAAGTGGCGCGACGAGTTTATGAGCGCGGCGTTTGCCGGTCTGGATGGACTGTCCGAGCAAGATGCACTGGAGAAACAACATGCTCGCGAACTAGCGAAACGCGACCAAGTGATAGGCGAGTTGACTGTGGCGATGAGGGTTCTAGAGAAACTTGTGGAGTCTGAAAGTGGCCGAAGAGATGCAGACGAACAAATCAAAAGCCCGGACGGATCAACGAAGAGTTGACAACGAGACATTCACACCAGACACGACTGTCCTAACTGCATGCAAAGCCAGGTTGTCGAAGCAACTACGGAATTCACCTGGGACGCATTGAGACAAGATTGAAGAAGCGTAGCAATCCATACACTGCCCCAAAATCGATGGCGGGTAGGAGACTACGCGTCGCTTGGGCAAGTTTGCCATCCATCGTTATTGGTTTCATCCTCGGATCTGTACTGGTACTTGCACTGGTACACCTGACTCCTTTGGGAGACCTCTTCTTCTCCGTGGTTGACTCTGTGCTGGGAGTCCGACCAGAATTTCCCCCGATCACACCCTGAAGCAGTCACTCACTTCCCTCAACAAGACAAAGTCTCGGGGCATTTCCCGTGCAGGGGTTCTTTCGCGCACATGTTCCTTATGGATAAAGCGTCGTACTTCGTATAAACTATCCGCTCTGCATCGTTTGCTGAATTCTGTCGAGGCTCTACATCGTGCGAATGCGCCGTAGCAAGCAGGTCTTGGGCGAAGAGAAGATCAATCTAACGCCAATGCTTGATGTTGTGTTCATCATGCTGATCTTCTTCATCGTCACTGCCACCTTCGTCAAGGAAATTGGGCTCGATGTAAATCAGCCTGAAGACGACCGGCCCCCGAAGGAAATCGATCCTACCAAGCGATCGATTATCGTGCAGATCACTAGTCGCGACCGCATCATAATTGCATTGCGGGACGTGGATGTGGACTCGGTTAGAGCAAACATTGAGCGCTTGCACGCTGAAAACCCCAAAGCTCCGGTGATTATCAACCCCCACCCCGATTCAACAGCCGAGATTTTCGTCGCCGTCTGGGACGCTGCGAAAATGGCAGGGGTTCAGAACGTTCAGCTTGCCGCTGCGAACTAGCCGTTCCGCTAGAGTGCGTTCATCGAACGAGACTCGCTAACCAAAGCGAATTTTTGTGACTTAGCCGCACGGGCTACGTTTGCAGACTGCTCCAACCCGTAGCTCTCAGCACTACACTTAGTGTCTAGGTATCCGCTAGCTCGAATCGAGATTGAGACAGTATGTCGGAATTGCTAAACGGTTAAAGACCGACAGACACGAACCCGACAATGGAGCCGGTGAGCATCGCGACGAGAGTTCCAGAGAGCAAGGTGCGTGGACCTAGAGAAAGTAGCTCGTCCCGACGCTTCGGAACGATGGCACTTACTCCACCAATCAAAATTCCAACACTGCCGAGGTTTGTGAACCCACACAACGCATAAGTCAAGATCAAGTTTGATCGATCCTGCATTTGGCTCCCTACATCGCCCAGAATTTGGTAGGCAGCCAACTCATTGATGACCAGCTTGGTTCCCATCAACTGACCTGCGAGCCCCGCATCAGGCCAAGGGATACCCATGCTCCATGTCAATGGCTTGAACACCCAAGCACTGATTCGCTCCAAAGCAATCGGGGCGTCGCCCACAGTGATAAATGCAATGATGTGGTTGATCAGTGCAACCAGACTGATCAACACGATAAGCATCGCAGTGATGTTCACAGCAATTCTCACGCCGTCAGTTGCTCCACGAGTGATCGCATCAAACGTGCTGCCGTAGCCAAACACGTCCTCGACTTCTTTCGAGTCGGTCATGGATTCGTCCGGAACCATCACTCGAGCAATCAAAATTCCACCCAGAACATTCAAGATGGACGCTGTAACGATGTGACCCAACGCATCAGCAACCACGCCACCTATCACATTCACGTAAAGAACCATGATGGACCCGGCCACCGTGGACATGCCACATGTAATGACCACAAACAATTCGGATCGAGTGATTTTCTGCAAGTGTCCTCGAATGACCAACGGAGATTCAACCATGCCAACGAAGATGCTCGCCGCGGCTGCACAACCGACGGCTCCGCCAATCCGAAGCGTTCGCTGCAACAACCACGCGAAGCCTTTGATCACCAAGGGTAGAACTCTCCAGTACCACAACAGGGCAACCAGCACCGCAAAAACAATAATCTGCGGAAGAAGCTGAAATGCGAAGATGAACGGTGGACTCTCTGCAGTGAGCTCAAAAGGCAATTCGCCACCCCCGAGATAGTCGAAGACAAACGATGTCCCCGCTTGAGTAGCATTCGTAATTGCACCGACAACAACATTTAGCGATGCCATCGCCGCGGACACAAAAGGCACACGCAAAAGAATCGCTGCAAAAACGATCTGGACGGCAAGCGTTATCACGATGGGTAAGATGCTGACTTCCCGCCGCTTCTCGCTCACAGCCCAAGCAATCCCGATCACGATCAATATGCCAAGGAACGCCTGCATGCTTCCAAGGACTGCCTGCACGATCTACCCCACCCTCCAAAGGTGGTTAGAGTTTACTGATATGAGGAGCTAACAATCGCAACGGTCTTGATTACGGGAACACTGGCTCTCGACTACATTGCGCAGTATCCCAATTCGTTCAGCAAGCTGACTGACCATGTGGGTATCAACGTATCGACCCGAATTGAGCATCTCGAACGTCAATTCGGTGGTTGCGCCATGAACATGGCGTACAGCCTAAACGCTCTTGGGCACCGCTCCATTCCGTTTGTTATGTGCGGCAAAGCAGTCGACGCAAGCTACTTGCAGCACATTCGCAACAACGGAATTGATGAACGAGGCATCGTCCAACTTCCAGATTGGAGTCAGTCGTCGCACGGCTTTATCTTTACCGACAGGGACAACAACCAATTCACTGCTTTCTTCTCGGGGCCGGCAGAAACAACCGAGTACAGTACGAAGCTGGAAAGTCTCCTTGGTCAAGTACACGAGGAAGTGGACTTTGCGATTTTGGGACCGGACATTGCTCGAAACATGATCGATGCAACAGCATTGATGAATCGCATGGAGATCCCTTGCTTGTGCGATCCCGGTCAGCAAATTGCCGATTTTTCCGACCAAGACTGCCTAAAGCTAATCGAGTTGGCGAACTGCATGATCGGTAACGAGTTTGAAATGCAACGATTGCAGTCTGTCGATCCTGACTTCGATCAATCTCTCGACGTGCTCATCGTTACGAAGGGAAAGGATGGAGCGTCGTGGACTACTAACGACGAGAAAGGAGAGGAGCATGCAGTTGCACCAGCCGAGTCCGTCGATCCAACTGGTTGTGGCGACGCCTTTCGAGCGGGGCTCGTTCACGGATGGCTCAGTGGCGCAAGCTGGCGCGATGCAGTACGTAGCGGAGCAAGTGTGGCATCGGTCAACTTAGAATGCGCAGGGTCGCAGACACACGATCTGTCGGATTTTGTGAGTCGATTCGAAAATGATTGGGGCTACGTACCCTCATGGCTAACACACCAGCCTTGAGAACCTAGACTGCCTTGTCAACCGCACAGGTCATTGTTCTCAACGGCGCTTCCTGCGCTGGAAAGTCCACACTAGCTAGAGCAATTCAAGAAGAAGCCGCCAAACCGTTTATCGTCGTCTCCCTAGACCAGTTTCGAGATAGCCTTCCCAACCGCCTTCGCGGACTCAATTCCAAAGTTGGAGAACCCGGTCATAAGGGGTTGAATATTGTGCCTATCAACGTCAACGGCGAGGTAGTCACGGACATTCAATTTGGCGAGTACGGACGCACAGTATTGCGAGGTATGAGGCGGTCCGTAGCGTTGTTGGCACGAGAAGGTGTCAATGTGATAGTTGACGATTTGATATTGGATCGCAGTTCATGTCGAGACTATGTTGAAGCGTTTGTCGACCTGGATGTTCTATTTGTTGCGGTCCAATGCGACCTCAGCGAGATGATTCGACGCGAGCAGACTCGAGAAGGAAGATTCCCTGGAACGGTGAAGTCAACTCTTGCGAAAGTCCATCTGCACCTCACCTACGATCTCGAGGTCGATACGACGAGCACATTGCCCAAGACTCTGGCCCGTCGTACACTCGAGAAACTAGACAGCGAGAGAGCATCTCCAGCGATCATCGAAATGCGAGAGGATCACGCAAAGCTCGATGCCTCTTTCAGCTGACAATGAAGTGCTTTGCCGCGAACTGACAGGACCATGAACAACGAACTCGAACAGCTTTCAGATTTGATCAACAAGTCGGAGAGAATCGTTTTCTTCACAGGCGCGGGAGTCAGTACGGAATCTGGCATTCCTGATTTTCGTAGCCCTGGAACCGGCATTTGGAACAAGATCAGTCCCATTGAGTTTCAGGACTTCGTGAAATCGAAAGAGATGCAGATTAAGTCTTGGAAACGCAAGTTTGCGGGCGATGGGCTGTCAGGAAACGCCAAGCCCAATGTGGGCCACCAAGCAATAAGCAGACTGATAGAGTCAGGGAAGGCCAGTGCCGTCATAACCCAAAACGTCGACAATCTACACCAGAAGTCCGGCGTGCCCGACGATAAAGTGATCGAACTTCACGGCAACGCCGGCTATGCAAAGTGTCTAGATTGCGAAAAACGCTTTGAATTCAATGAGTTACGCAAGCAATTCGAAGAGCTTGGACATGTGAAGCCCTGCCCTCACTGCGGGGGCATTGTTAAGACCGCAACGATTTCATTCGGTCAACCCATGCCATTGGATGAGATGCGACGGGCGGAACAGCAAACAATGCAATGTGACTTGTTCATCGTCGTTGGATCCTCGCTCGTGGTGTATCCCGCAGCCGGATTCCCCGAACTTGCAGTGAGCCTCGGCGTGCCGTTAGTCATTGTCAATCGGGAGCCTACTCCGCTCGACCCTATCGCTTCGCTCGTCGTACACGCAGAAATTGGCCCAACGCTCGGTACAGCCGTCGGAATCAACTAGCAGAGCAACGACCTACCGAGTGCGTTCGACCAGGCGATCTGCGAATCTCTCGATGTCCTTCAGTTTGCTACACAAATCCACCCGAGTACAGTGAGGTGCATAACGGCGCATTTCCGAATCACCTTCTTCCCAGGTGCTCCGATCTTCAGGGTTTAGCCAGAAGACCTGCTTGACCCGTCGCGAGAGATCCTGGAATACAGACAATCCCGGATCGTAGTAGTTGGATCTCGCATCGCCAAACACAATCAACGTTGATCGCCGAGACAGATCCGCGGCGCACAAGGCTCGGAAATCTTGCAATGCTCTTCCATAGTCGGTATTGCCCTTCCCCCATTCAAATAGCGTTTCTTCAATCGCCTGCTCACTCGGCTTGTCGGTGAACACATCAGTCACTTCACCGAGCGTGCTCGAAAACACGAAAGCTCGTATCTTCGGCAGAATGTCCACGAGTTCATAGAGAAACAGCAACAGAAATCGTGCGACCTGTGCCACTGAACCACTGACATCGCAAATCACAAAGACCGTGTCTGCATCGCTCCGTTTGCGTTGCCACTTTAGCTCAAACAGATTCCCGTCGTAGGCAACGTTGTTGCGGAGGGTTCTCTTCAGATCCAATCTGCCGCGATTCTGGTTGAGCGACTTTTTGCGATGCTTCTTGACGAGCTTTGCCGCCAGTTTCTGAACGACCTCTCGGATTGCTTCCTGATACGCCAGCGGAATGTGTCCGAGATTTCCGCTCGTCGCCGCATCATGGATTGCCCTCTTGCCTGTGGCGTCAACGTGATTGCGGTACTGGTTGTCGACGAATTCTCTAATCTGTGTTCGCGCATACTCCCGCAGATAGCGCACTTCGGGACTTCGAATTTCCGTCCCGATGTAGCGGTCCAACTCGTCCAATCCGATCCGATCCGAGAGCAAGTCTGCATATCCCGATTTTTCGCGAAGCGATCCAATGTTGTGAAGTCCCGCTTCATTCGCCGCCTCTTGTGTACGCAACGAGAGTGCATCTCTCTGTCCACTCAGAATGGGCTTCAACACCCCTTCGACCAGATCTTTCGAGACTTCGTTACGCAGAGAATCCAAGACTGTGTCACTACCCGCCGAACCCAACATGGACCGTTTGGGAGGCTCCTGAAATGCAAACTTGCCAAAAAAGCGTTCGAATGTTTCCTCAAACGACTGCTTCTCTGCTCGCGTCTTGGCAAGCGACATTGATAGGGCGTCCCTTAGAAGGCTCTTGTCGCCTGTGCCGATGTGATTGACCACAGCCAGTGCATCCAGTGTCTCTGCTGGAGAGACCCGCACATCCGCATTACGAAGCGCTCGAACGAACAGAGCAACGGTTCTGTCTAGTCCTTGCCGGTCAGTCAAGCTCGTAAAATCCCATCCGTCTGCTCTGAAGCGCAGTAACGCCGAATCCTTAGACCATGGATCACTGCCAAGAAGAGGTTCTCAGTGTATTGGATGCCTTGATGCCCAATCATGCTCCAGTACGCGAACTTGAGTATTTGCCCAGCGGATTCAGCAACCGCAACTTCGTTGTTCTCTTGGATTCTGGGAAGTACATCTTGCGGATGTGCAACTTTCCGCCAAACGATCCGAAGTCTGAAGTCTCCTATTTGAATCTTCCCATCGCGCCGACTCTAGTCGCCTACGACCGCGTGAACGGTCACATGATCACCGAGTTTTTCGAAGGCACACTACTGGTAGACGATCCGTTTACAGTCCAAGAGAGTGCCGAGTACGTCCGGAAGCTTCACGCCGACGTTCCGATGGGAGTTCGCATCCACAATCCTGTGGAAGTCACTTTGGCTCACTTCCGTCGGGCAGACAAGTTCAACGAACTTCGGAGCTTCGTTGAGTCCACGTCCTGGCAACCGCGTCTACTGGTAGGTAGTCACAACGACCTCAATGCCTGCAACGTCATTCGATCAACGAACAGAGAAAATTTGACATTGGATTGGGAATTTGCCGGAGATAACGAGGACATCTTCGATGTTGTGAACCTGTGCCACGGATTGTGCTACACCGACGAAGAAACCGAAGAGTGTGCCCGTTTGTACTCGGGGGACTCATACGACTCCGACTATTTTCATCTAACTCGACGAGTCTTTCAGTGTCGAGAACATGCGTGGGCCCTCTCGCAGATTGCACAGGGAAACGACCGACCCGAGATACGACAGCAAGTCATCAACGCCCAAAACGAGTATCTCCGACTTACTCACTTGAAACCTTGCCAAAATGCCTAACGATTGCTCGGCGGGCGTTGTTGGTTCTCACTTCTCCCAATCCTGACACCTCAGCCCACTGAAAGTCCAGTGCATGGAGGGTTTCGATGTAGATTTGATGGAGACGTTCGCGGTCTCCACGAGACTCGCGTAGAGGATCGAACTGCCACTCGATGTCAGGAACGGTGAGCAAGTAGAGTCTGTCGCATTGTCGGGCAAGACACTCGTCCACCATTTCCGGTACGTGCCCAAATTTCTCCTGCCACCAAACTCTAATCACAACCAAATCTGTGTCTAGGAGTCCAATGTTGGGGGAAGCCTTGACGAATGCACATTCTCGATTCCATTGCTCAAGAGTGATGGCTAGCAAATCATCTTGGTAGTAGCGGTCAGACCTGAGGTACTCACGGGCGTATTCTGGCAACCAGACACCTCCGAAATGAACCGCCAATTCCGCTGCGAGGGTAGTCTTGCCAGTCGATTCGGAACCAACAATAGAGACGATGTTCATTGCTAGCAAGCGTACCGAATCATGTTTGCTACCCGTCGAACAAGAGAATAGAAACAGAAACAAGGTGCACGAACAGCGAGAAATAGGGCAAACTATGCGAGGAAGCAGAGGACACGATGTCCAACCAAGACCATGCCAAAGAAGATTGCAATCGTAGAAGACGATCCGGACCAAAGATCAAACTACAAGGATGCCATGCGCAAACGCGGCTACGAAGTTGTCGCATTTGCCGATCGATCCTCAGCACTCGCTGGATTTGATCAGTCTCTTCCCGATCTTGCGGTACTGGACATTATTCTCGGCGACGAGATGGATGCGGGATTTGAAATCTGTCGCGACCTACTTGCTCGCTCCCCGGATCTGCCCGTGATCTTTCTAACGGAACGAATCGACGAAATCGACAAGATTTCCGGTTTGCGCCTAGGCGCGTGGGACTACCTCCCCAAGCCTATTTCGCTGGACTACTTGGCGGAACGCATAGCATCTTTGCTCCGTATCGAGCAGGCAAGATCCAATACCGATGATCGTGCCCGTCGAAGAACCGTCGATGTTGGGGAATTGCGTCTCGATCAAGATGCGTTGCTCGTCTCGTGGCAGGACAACAGAATCGACCTTTCCGGCACTGAATTCAAGATGCTTGCAAAGCTCGTGCGCAATCCAGGCTACGCCGTCAGCTACGACTCACTCAAGGAAGCGTCCAGCCAGGAATACGTGACCAACAACACCATCAACACACATATCCGCAACATTCGCAAGAAATTTGAAAGCGTCGATGACGAATTCTCCGCCATCAAGAGCGAGTATGGATTCGGATATCGTTGGACCACCTAACGTCTCACCGTGAGCCGTCGTCGCATTCGCGGGCCGAAGCTCCGCGTCAAGCTGCTGCTGGTAGCCATCGTGCTGCTTGTAGTGCCTTGGCTCTCCTACATACAGCTAGTCGAAATGGAGCGTTTGCTGGTGCAAAGCCAAAAGAACGCCCAGCTGTTGATGGCGAGCAGCATTGCCACGCTCTTCAACAACCGAGTCGATCTATTCAACGACTTACCGGTGCAAATCGAAGACTACGAACATCTCTACGCTCATCCCATCGAAGGAAACATCATCGTTGATGGCGATGAGACGGATTGGGGACCCAATTTATCTCGACAAATTCGTAGCTTCGGCGAAGGAGATGGCTCCTTCGACCTGGCACTCGGAGAGCAATCCAATCAGCTTTATGGATTGGTGCAGGTGCGCGACTCCGAGCGTGTGTATCGAAATCCTTGGTCAATCCAAATCGATAGCGCCGACCACATTCTTATCAAGTACATCGACACGAGCGACACCGCTCAGCACATCTCACTCACATTCACCGAGCCGGGTGTGGCAATCGCCTTCCAAGGTAGTCCCGAAGTCGATGCAGGAAAAATGCCCTTCACCAATATCGGTGCGTTTCTACGCGAAACCACCGACGGCTTCATAGTGGAATTTGTCTTTCCACTTGCCAACATGGGTGCAAGAAGAGATTTCTCCGTCGCCTATGTGGATGTAGACGATCCAACTAGCCAACAACCGCGAGCTATTACAGAGACTATCCCAACATCCGAGTCCGAGAGCTTCGGCCTGGTCGTATTTCGATCCGAAGAGACTGTGAACTTGATCGAGAGTCTCGGCTATGTTGACACCCGAATTCAAGTCGTCGACAACCAACATCGAACTCGGGGGGATATCGACGTGTCGGACCCCGCTTCCGATTCTGCTGATGACCCTCCACGCGGCCTGCTAGACATCTTCAGTGTCTTACGTCCATTCCTCCACCGAGTATTCATCGGCGAGGAATTTCGCGAACCAACGCCGCAAGAGTCGTTGAGTCTCGAGCAGTCTGCCATCGGCTCGGCACTGGGTGGGGAGCCGCTCGCCGTTCGTCGCACATCAAGCTCTGGCTCACCTTCCATCTTGGCTGCGCATCCTGTCCAGTCGCCCGGAAGCATTCTTGGGGCGGTAGTGGTCGAACAGGACATCGAGCACATCCTTTCCTTTCAGCAGCGGGCGCTTGAACAGATTCTGCTTGTTTCGCTGATTGCACTGTTTATCGTCATTGCGGTTGCTCTCGGATATTCCATTCGCCTTGCCTACCGAATTCAGAAACTGGGATCGTCTGCTTCCCGTGCCATCGACGAACATGGTCGCTTGACCGAACCCTCACTCAGTGTCGAAGTCAATGCCGGCGATGAAATCGGCGACTTGGCCCGCTCCATTCGCAACATGCTTGAACGACTGAGCCAGCATCAGGTGTTTCTGCAACGAATGCCTCGAACGCTTCGCCACGAAATCAACAACCCTCTGAATACAGTCAGCACCTCCCTGGAGAACTTGCGAAGTTCGACTGAACCCGCCGAACAGGAGCGCTACCTGCAAAGTGCACGCAGAGGTATCGACCGCATTGGGCGGTTGGTGCAAAACCTCTCAGATGCCGCAAGTCTCGAGGATTCCTTGAAGAACGAGGAATTCAGCGTCGTGAATTTAGAGGAACTAGTGCGTAACTATGCAGAAAATCTTCAATCAGCCAACGCGGATATTGAATTGGTCTATAGGGGAGGAAAGGTACCAGCCCTAGCTCATGTGTCGGACTTTCACATTGAACAAATGCTTGACAAGATCGTTGACAACGCCATCGACTTTCACCGACCTGACAGTCCGATCAAGATTCAACTGGATCAGGGAACCAAGTATCTAAGAATCACTGTCGCCAATCGAGGGCCAGCAATACCCGGTGATTTGGGAAGCCTTTTCGATTCTCTAGTGAGTCAACGATCCGAGCAGAGCACACTTCACTTCGGACTCGGACTGTACGTAGTGCGGGTCATTGCCGAGTTCCATGGGGGAAAGGTTCGAGCCATTAACCTCAAAGACGGCTCGGGGGTCGCGGTGTCCGTCGATCTGCCGCTGGCACAGGAATCTACATCCCGCTCATCGGAATTGGCGGCTTAGCTCGATCCTCTTGCTATATGAAACTCCGCGTGTTCTGACAATTCACCGTCGCAAACCACATCGCCTTTCTTGACCATGTAGCAAATCGCAGCGTAGACACTGCGCGCTGCGGCGGGATAGAGACCCTTATCGACTGAGGCGTACATCTTCGGCACCATTTCCACGATTCGATGCACTCCAGCTTGCAGTTGCTCGCGAATTTGATGCTCTCGGTCGAGACGATGGCTAATGAAGGACTCGATGTGAGGCTGCGGAGCAGTTACGGGTGGTCCGTGTGTCGGCCAGAGAGTCTTGAATTCTTCAGGCAGAAGTAAGCGAAGACTCGACATGTAACTCTCCATGTCTCCGTCCGGTGGGGAAATGACGCTTGTCGACCAACCCATCACATGATCGCCCGAAAACAGCGCTTGTTCCTCGTCCAGGGCGTAGCACATGTGGTTCGATGTATGCCCCGGCGTGTGGATGGCACGCAACGACCAATTGTGAGATTCGATTACGTCGTTGTGGCGGACTTGGAATTCGGGCACAAACTCCATGTCTCCGCCCTCCTCCACGACTACTCCATCGTCTTCATGGCCCGACCCATGCGGACCAAATCCGTAAGTCTTGGCGTCGGTGTGGTCTCGAAGGAGTCGCGTTCCTGGTGAGTGGTCCATGTGGGTGTGGGTCACAACGAGGTGCGTAATGGTCTCCCCTCGGGTTGCTTCGAGGATTGCATCGATGTGATTCGAATCGATCGGGCCGGGATCAATAACGGCCACACGCTCTGTGCCCACGATGTACGTTCCTGTTCCGTAGAACGTGAAGGCACTGGGGTTTCGGGCAATTACTCGTCGGATGTTCGGAGAGACCTGATCGACTCGTCCGTACTCGAAATCAAGCTCGCGAACAAATGGAATCTCAATCGACATGGCTTGGACTCAGAACACGATGCGCACGCCATCGACAAGAGCAGGCGCTATCAAGGAGTGGCCTATTCAGCTGACTTAGAACTTGCGCAACAACCGCAAAGCCTAGTTGCCGACACTACGTCGAAGCGTACCCAATATCTTCCAAGACTGAGCACCGCTGAAGGAGTTGGTATTTTGAAAGTTCGGATCGACACTGAACATTGGATGAGCGTTGTAGTCGCCGTCGGCTTCAAAGTCGCCCGTTGCAACCCAACTCAAACGCAACCCAACTGATGTCTC
>CAXXFR010000031.1:0-234099 GCA_963667455.2 Pseudomonadales bacterium
CTACTTGGACCGTCGAGGTGGAGATGGCGGCTACATGGTGATCTGCCAGGCACACAACAAAGAGGAACAACAGACCATCCGGCAACGAGCGCTGGACAACGGGATTCGCATTGCACACGAAGGTGATCGATCCAACTGGAAACATCTGCCAGATCCATCCCAGAGACATGGTTTCCTCGTTCTTTGAGATCGATTGGATGGAAGAAAACGACTTCACTGGATCTTGGATGCCGGCAGGCGGCATGCAGTGGGAAGACAAAGTTGATCAGACATCCACAATCGACTATCTAGGCGTCGAACTTCAAAGCGATGATCCAGAGTTCGTTTCAAACCGTTGGAGCAAAGTCTCTGCTGAACCGGTTGAGTTGGTTGACGGAGAATTCCACATCCGGTTCAACAACGCAACGCTTCGATTCGTCGAGGCGAGCGACGGACGCGGCGCTGGTTTGGGAGGCTTGGACGTATTGGTTGCGGACCGGCAGGGAATACTGGATCGTGCCCGAGAGCGGAATGCTTACGTGAACGACGATCAAGTTGTGCTTTGCGGCACACGCTTCTATCTCAAGGAGTGAGGCACTAGAGCGCACTTTCGAAACGTGCTCTCGGAAGTAGCAGATGCCTAATTCTGGTTGCTACAGCACGTCTTGGCTGGTCGGTCGCCCCGCGTAGTCAAGTCCCTGACTCAGCTACCCGCTGCATTGATGCCGTCCCAATCCGACCAGTGATCGCACAGCTTTTCAGTTGAAGTTTTCCACGGGTCGTAGTCAATGGGGTAGTCGAGATACTGCCCGTAATAGCCTCTGTCCAGATGATCACTGACACCGTGTCCTAGTCGTCGGGTGTTCTCATGAGGACTGCCTTCACGCCATCGTCGAATTCGGAAGTAGAGATTCATTCGCGGATTGGGACCGAGATTCGGGGATGCCGTGTGCGGACACGAGTGAAGCGCAATCACCGCGTCTCCTTGCTGAAGCAGAACGGGCGTAAGGTACGGCCAAGGCCAGTTTTCCTCTTCGGGTTCTGCATCGAATCCAACTTCCATCGAATCCACTACAAGCTGAGGAAGCCCGTTCAAGTAGGGCTGACCGTTCGGGCGTGTCTTGATCCTCGGCCACCCGAATCCCTCTGGCCCGATCACTCCCCCGCTATCGCGTTGAAGGCGAAATGCCTCTTCGACTACCTCGTGCATCCCCTTCAAAACGCTAAATTGACCATTGCCCGGCACGAGTTGATCATTGAGCGCGATACCAACCAGCACCGTGTAGCTACCTAAAGACATCGTGTGCCCCGGGTCTTGCCACAGCAGTCCATCGTTCGAGCCGCGCTTGGTGTCGTAGGGACCAAAGAACCGATCAGAATCCACAGGCCGACCTCGCTGTTCATCGACTTCTTCAGAACTTGTCGGAATGGGACCCGACCAACTTCCATCGACATGTGGAATAGCACCTGCAAAACGGTCGTGCCCGGGAGTGACGGCGATCTGACAGCTGATTACATCGGGAAATGGACCGACTTCTGTCCGAAGGATGTCAGCTACGCAGGACTCTTCGAATAGACCGAAGACATGAGGATTCGTAGCTAGTTGCGCGGGTGCCAAAATGCGACGCTCCGTGGCTGGCATCCCATCCAAGATCGTCTCTCTGGCTCTTTCGACCAACTTCTGCGGGACAGCTTCTCGAATGATCAAGAACCCGTTTGCCACGAGCTCGTCTCGTTCGTCTTGGCTGATGGAAGTCGGATGCATCTCAGATCCCAATGCTTCTTTGCTGATAGTTCAACATTTCCTCGGCGCGTTCCTCTTTACTCCAAGACTGTGTGGTTCGACCCATTGAAGGCTTGTAGCAATAGCTCTTCTCTTTCGGAAATCGTTGCTTCCGTGCGTCGATGGCTACATCGATCAGTCGACAACTCCGGTCAATGTACTCTGGCGTGTAAGGCTCTGGCCTCCACCCTTGGACATGCTCGACTGACGACCTACGATGAAATCCAAATACGTACGTGTAACGAGGCTTGTCAGAAGTGTTGGGGAAAGAGCCGTGAACGATTTGACGATTACATATCGCCACATCCCCGGGTCTACACAATAGAGGAACCGCTCCGTCCAGTCGATCAGAACCGGACTCTGATTGCATTTCTTTGAGGTCGGCTTTGCCACCTTTGTGAGTGCCCGGAACAACCCACAACGAGTTCTCAGGAAAAGTCTCGTTGAGGTTCACCATGAAATTGAATCCGTGCTTGCCTTGATCCAGATCTGTGCTCTCCCAGTGCGTCGTGCCGTCTTGATGCCAAGAAACGGCAGCACCAAAACGAGGTTGCTTGAGCCATACCACTTCGCTGAAAGGGGTGAACTCGGGTCCATTGACCGCTTCAGTTAGCGCGAGCAACTGAGGGTGCGCATAGAGACGTAAAGCCGACTCCAAGAATTGAAGAATCCCTGCAATCTGCAGCAACACTTCGGTGGGTGCGTCGGAGGGTCGCTTCGGTTCCGACATCTTGACCGGATAACGGCTGTAGGTGAAGTCGGTTCCCCCATAGGGATCGGTCAACGGCTTCACAAAGCGAAAGAGTCTCCGCAAACTCTCGTCGTACGAAAATGATCGACCCATTGCGTCAGTGGTCGCCGACGACGAAACTGGTGCTCGACTCAGCAGTTCGTCAAATTCCGACTGCAATTCGGACATCTCGACGTTTGAAATTGCCCCCTCCAGCACGTAGAAACCGTACTTCCAATAGGCTTCGAGAACGTCGGGGCTTACTCGACCATCGTCGTCGACATTCAACGGACCTCTATTTGGCAGAGCCATCGCCGCCTTCCTGCCTTGCTCAAAGATGTCTTCTTTCATCTATTGCCTACCGAAACAGCTAGTTCTTGATCGGTTCATTGGGAATGCAAATGCAACATTACCACCTGAGAGGATTATCCCCACACGATTTCTCACCATGTCTGGATAACGCAAGATAGCCGCCAAAGGTACTGCACTCGAGGGTTCGACCACGATTTTCATGTGTTCCCAAATCAGTCTAGTGGCATCCAGAATCTCCTTATCAGAAAGCAGGAGCAATCGGAGTCTTCGTCTCGTAGAGCGTTTGAAAGGCAATGTCGCCGAGAGAAGATCGCAACCCATCAGCGATGGTTCTTGGCGGTCGAGGCGGCTGTCGTTTCCCTGTCGCCATCGATTCAAACGCATCGTCCGCCAACTCGGGCTCTCCGCAAACAACTCCCACTTCGCCCTGTGCAGCGATGATCGTACCTGTAGCCAATCCACCTCCGCCGACCGGCACCCAAATCTGGTCCAGTCCAGAAATTCGTTTGATCAGTTCCAGCGCTGCGGTTCCTTGCCCGGCAACAATAGCTGGGTCGTCATAGGGAGAAATGAACTTCGCAGAGTTAGAGCCAAGAAACTTTTCCAAAGTCGACTCGCGGCTGTCCAACTCAGCCCTACAGTCAATCATTGAAGCTCCGTATCGAGCAGTGTTCGCCCGTTTGAAGGGCGAAGCATCTTCAGGAATTACGACATGGCAATCCAGACCTCGTTGCCGAGCAGCCCAAGCAAGTGCTGCACCGTGGTTGCCTGAAGAATGAGTAACCACAGCCGTGACATCGTTATCGAGACCAAGTACTGCATTCAGAGCTCCTCTAGCTTTGAACGCTCCGGTTTTTTGAAAGTTCTCACACTTGAAGAACAGCTCCGCCCCGGCCATTTCATTCAAGGACTTGCACATGAATACCGGGCGTGCGATGAACGTAGGGGCGTAGACGCGACGAGGCTTCAACAACCGTCCTGTCGCGTTATCGCCAGTCACTTTGGTTTCCATCCATCTGCCAGAGGAACCGTTCGGTGGAACACCGGTTTTCCGCTAGTCGCAGCTTCATCTCTCCAGTAGTAGCCGATTCGTTCGAACTGGAATCGTCTCCCCGACGACTCGGCCACGGCACGTTCCACCAATCCTTGCGATACAACGATGGACTCGTCCGATAGTTCTTCTTCCAACGAACCCCGTCCGGGATTTCGAATCTTGAACAAGTGGCTGTAGTCCATCATTTCGATCGGAACTGCGTTTACGTCCGACACAAACTGAATGACCCCCTTGGGTTTCAATCCGCTCGTGTCTTCACCACTCTTGGAATCAGGGAAATACCTTGCTTTCAGTCTCGTCACTTCTCCGTCTTCGTCGCGCACAACCTCGTCACACTGAATGATGAATCCATAGCGCAACCGAACCAATCCATTTGGCACGAGCCTCCGGTACTTGGGAGGTGGATCGTCCGAGAAATCGGATCGATCGATATAGATGGTCGAACCAAACGATAGGCATCGACTACCCAACGATTTGTTCCGAACATGCCAAGGGCCTTCAAGCTCTACATCGTCCCCTTCGAAATTGGTTATTTCAACCGGTAGTGGATCACGAATGGCCATGCCTCTCCGAGTGGAGTCTTCCAAGGTGGAGCGAACACAAAAATCGAGGAGTTCGGTCTCGATCAGGGTGTCTTGCTTAGTAACGCCGATTCGACGACAGAAGTCTCGAATCGCGGCGGGTGGAACCCCTCGCCTGCGAAGCCCCGCAAGCGTCGGCATTCGCGGATCGTCCCAACCGTCCACGTGGTCTTCTTCCACAAGCCGCGCCATTCGCCGTTTCGACATCACGTTGTATTCCAAGCCCAGCCGAGCAAACTCGATCTGAGGCGGGTGAAAGTTGACGTTGATGTTGTCCAGAACCCAATCGTAGAGCGGACGATGGTCTTCGAACTCGAGGGTGCACAGTGAATGAGTAATACCCTCCAATGCATCGCAGATGCAATGGGTAAAGTCGTACATTGGGTAGATGCACCATTCGGAACCCGTTCGATGATGTTCCGCGTGAATGATTCGATACAGGACCGGATCCCGCAGATTGACGTTGGGTGAAGCCATGTCGATCTTGGCTCGCAACACACGTGCACCATTCTCAAACTCTCCCGCCCGCATTCTTCGGAACAATTCGAGGTTTTCTTCAATCGACCTGTTGCGATGCGGACTCTCGGTTCCTGGCGAAGTGAGAGTCCCTCTAGTTTCTCGGATCTGTTCGGAGTTCAAATCGCAGACAAATGCCTTCTCCCGAGCAATCAGCTCTTCGGCAAAGTCGTAAAGCTGGGGGAAATAGTCCGATGCGAAGGTCAAGCATTCTTTCCAATCGAAGCCCAACCACTTGATATCTCGCTGAATAGATTCGACGTACTCGGTGCTCTCGCTCAGTGGGTTCGTATCATCGAACCGCAAGTAAGTGATACCTTCAAATTCGTCGGCGATGCCAAAATTCAAGCAAATGGACTTTGCGTGACCAATGTGCAGAAATCCATTCGGCTCGGGTGGAAACCGAGTCGTCACTTGGAACGGCAACCGTTCTTCACGTATGTCTGCGCGAATTCGATTGCGGATGAAGTCGCGCAGGTCTTCGTTCTTCATTTTTCAAATTGTAGGAAGCACTCGTATTGGATACCGCGGCATGCCGTCGCTGGCGAAGATATTTTGCGTGGCATTCCAACAGCACGATGAACGTCAACGCTCTCATCGCTTCAGCACTGCTCGCCGTCGTTCTGTTAAGCCTCAGTGGCTGTGGCAACAGTAGCCAAGACCCGTTAATTGACCAGCTAATCAGCTCTAAGTTCGGGACTCGCCACTACGAAATGGATTTCCGAGGAACCAGAGTGGGTGTGCTACAAACCAGCGTCGCTCAATCGAGCTACTACACAATCCAAGTCGACAATCGATTTTGGTTCGCATCCACCCAAGACACCCAGCTAGAAGTTCGCCAATCTTTGAACTTTTCGGCTGAACCTCCTTTCGAGCTAATTGAAGCCACCCACGAGAGATACGCAGCTCCGAATACAGATCCCTACGAGACTCATCGAATTGCTCGATCAGGGGACTCCCTGGTGGTTTATCGTTTGAATCAACCCGATTCGAAATTGGCTTCTGATTTCGGCTTGAGGGAGTACCTAGGACTTGAGATTGGAATTTCCAAGGAAGACCTGCGAGCAGGGGACTCCGTTTCTGCAACTAGCCTTGATGTCGGTCGCGGACAACTTGGGAGCCAGAAGTGGGTTGTCGAGGACTACACATCGGACAGCATCCAATTGCGTTCCGCAGATGGTTCACGTTCAACGTTGAGCCGAAGTTCCGAAGGCTTCGAACTGATTTCTTCGACGGACCGCAGCGGATTCACGTTGCAACGTATTGACACAGCTTCGGAGTCGATGCTTGAGCTTCATGTTCCCATCTACGCCATTCCATCAGGTATCGTCGTTGATCGCCCCATTGAACGGCAAGCAGAGCTGAAGTTGCTCGAACTCCAAGTCGCGTTCTCGAACCAGAATGCTGGTCCGTGGGAGCAACTTCTCACCGACAGCGACAACCTCGTCTTGACAAGAGAGGGAGTGCTTCTTAACAGGTCAAAATCCAAAACATCGCAATTCACACCGAGAAATCGCGACGCTCAACTGGAACAAGTGAAGCAACTGGCGTCAAGTGCCACAAGTGGGCTTCGCAAAGAGGAAGACAAGCTCTCAGCCTTGGTCTCGTTCACGCACGAGTACGTTCAATATGCGGAAACTCCAGATCCTCGCTCAGTTGTGGCTACATTGGAGAACCGTCAGGGAGACTGTTCAGAAATTGCGAATCTCTTCAGTGCGCTGGCCAATGCTTCCGGATTGGCCGCACGAACTGTATATGGGCTAGCCTACGATGCACAGTCCTCGACGTTTAGGATTCACGCATGGAACGAAGTGCTACTGAATTCCGGAAGGGCTCGGCTAGTAGATGCCACATGGAATCAACTTGTCGCGGATCCAACTCACATTGAGTTTCCGAACGGCTATGTGCATGATGTTCTTCCCACACTCGAAAACATGCGACTGATCGTGGTACGTACTGAGTACGCCCTCAAAGAGTCTTGAAAGCAACGGCAACTCTTGGTTCAATTCCTCTCATCGTGCACGCTTGCGCCCTACTCCAAATGACTAAAGGAACCGACTGAATGAAATCTCGCGAAATCCAACTGAACTCCAGACCCATCGGCATGCCGAAACCCGACGACTTCAATGTTGTGGAAGTCGACCTCCCGGATCCAGGAACAGACGAGGTGCTGGTCAAGAACGTTAGTCTGACGGTCGATCCCTACATGCGTGGCCGCATGGTCGACCGGCAGTCCTATGTCCCCGGATTTCAACTCAACGAGACGTTGACCGGTGGAGCAATCGGAAGGGTCGAGGCATCCAACCATCCAGAATTCAGTGTAGGAGACTACGTCGAGAGCCACTTGGGCTGGCGTGAGGCATTTGTATCTCCAGCGCGAGGCCTCAGAAAGATCGGAGAACTGAAGGCACCTCCGTCAGCGTACTTGGGTGTACTCGGTATGCCTGGCATGACGGCGTATGTTGGTCTGCTTGATGTCGGAGAGCTCCGAGAGGGTGAGACGGTATTCGTTTCGGGAGCCGCCGGTGCTGTGGGAAGCGCAGTCGGACAAATCGCCAAAATCAAGAATTGCACAGCTGTCGGCAGTGCGGGAAGTCCCGATAAAGTACGGCACCTCACCGAAGACTTGGGATTTGATCATGCCTTCGACTATCACGACGGACATCTGGAGCGACAGATTTTCAAGGGTGCACCACAAGGAGTTGACGTCTACTTTGACAATGTCGGCGGTGATCACCTACAAGCAGCGCTGAATTGCATGCGACCCAACGGTCGGTTGCCGCTGTGTGGAGCGATTTCCATCTACAACGCAACCGCACCGGTGCCCGGACCAAACAATCTTGCCATCGCCATCGGATCTCAACTCACCCTCAAAGGCTTCATCGTGTCGAACTACAACCATTTGAGAGCCGACTTCATGCGTGATATGACCGAGTGGGTGCAACAAGAGAAGGTCAAGTACCGAGAGACTGTGTTCAATGGGATCGAGCACATGCCCGAAGCATTCATCGGACTTTTCACCGGTGCGAATACCGGCAAGATGATCGTCAACCTCGACGATTGAACCACCGCGTCTGACGGACTTGGAATCCAGCGACCTGCTACTGCGTCTCGATCCTGTCTTGACGCAAATGGAAAGCAACTCAGCGGTGACTGAGTCTTTCCTCGATAAGAACAGATACCGACTGTACCTGAGCACTCTTTGGTCCAACCTTGTCATGGAGCCCGATCAATTAGGGCTAGCGATCGAGGACCTCGAGCAAGTGTTCGACTTGCTCAACGAACGCGCCCGGGACGTGCTTGGCGGTGAGGATCCTATACGAGAGTCCTTCCAATTCATTTCAAGCAGTGCCGGCGAGCGAGAGATGGCCAAGGCCAAACTGACCCGAAATCACCGAGACCTCTTGACTTATTTCTCGTCGATGATTCTCAATCCCGATGCTCACAAAAAATGGATGGACGAAGTCCGACGAGACAACACCCGTTTTCGTTGACTGCTGGGACATCTTCCCCTAGTCCAAGCGATCTCTAATTGAGAATCAGCACATGTCCCAAACTGTACGCACAGAGTAGGTTGACAACGTTGTCATAAATAGTTTGTAATGGTCGAACTCATACATTGGATCGACAAATGAAGCCGACAATCCGCCAACACCCGACAAGCACCGGTTTACTAGGACTGGCCGTCGTTGCGGCACTCGGAAACCTAGTTCAAACCAGTTCGGCCCAAGAAGAGGGTCAAACCGATACCGCAGCTTCCTCCGAACAAATGGAGGAAATCATCGTCACCGCGACCAAACGCGAGACTGGCCTTATGACAACCCCAGTGGCGGTTTCTGCGGTCAGTCAAGATCAATTGACCGACCAAAACGTCTCCGACATTACCGCAATGGGAGATCTTGTACCCAACATGCAGGTCGGAACCTCTCCGTCCGACTCGGGCGTGCAAGTAACAGTTCGCGGAATCACATCCAACAACTTCACAGAACTTGGTGATCCCACTGTCGCCATTCACGTGGATGGCATGTACTCTCCAAGGCCGCAAGCCGGACTTGCTCTGCTACACGACGTGGCCCGCGTGGAAATCCTCCGCGGCCCACAGGGAACGCTATTCGGAAGAAACTCAACGTCGGGCAGCATCAACATCATTACTTCCACGCCATCCACTCAGGAGACGAATGGGTCGTTCGAGTTTGATCTCGGCAGTTTTAGCAAGTTGGCCGGTCGCGGGTGGTTCAACGTGCCCATAAGCGAACGTGCGGCGTTTCGTGTCTCCACAATGTTCGAACGAGCCGATAGCTACATCACTCAGGTCAGCGACGAGTTCGATCTCGCAATGGATGTGGACGGCGACGGCGTCTTCGAAATACCAGCCGACGGCATTCCCAACACTGACCAAAGGAGAAACACACCCGTTGACGACAGCGAAGCGTACTTTGCAGTGAATCGATGGGCACTACGAGCCGCACTGCAGATGGACATCTCAGACACAGCGGATGTGAAGCTGACCTTTGACTACTTCAACGACCAGAGTCCCGGCGGAGTCTCGCTCAAGGATTGCGAGAAGGCTGCAGGCACATTCTTCGAGTGTGACCACGATCTCTGGTATGCCAGCATCAACGTTCCAGGAGAAAAGGACTTCACCATCAGCACCTTTCGTCTTCAAACTGCCTGGGACGTGACGCAAGACATCATGCTGGAGTATCGGTTCGCTTCGTCTCGGCAGGAACGTTTTCAGCAGTTCGACGGGGACGGAGGGGCGTTTGTGGATCCCGACCACCCAGGTTATGGAATTGTTCGATTCTGCTGTGGAGCTCCTCCTCTGGTTCGAGACGCTGAAGCTTACGAGCGTTTGGGATTTCCGCTGCAAATACTGTTTCCATTCGAGGATCTTCAGCTGACAACCCGCGACTCCTCCTACAACTCTCTGGTTCACGAATTGCAGTTCAAGTCCACGGGCACAGGTCCGCTCAATTGGATCTCCGGCGTGTTCCTGATGACCGAGGAGAACGACATTCGGTTTGATGTGGAGCTGCCTTTCTGCTGCGGAGGAGGAATTCCGCTCGCTCAGAGTTTTGTCCAACCCGACCGAGGAGTTGACACACAAGCGGTATTCGCGCAATTCGACTATGCAGTCAATCCGGACACCAATGTCACTCTTGGCTTTCGACAGACGTGGGACGAAAAGAGCGATAAGGGTGGATCGAATCACTCCACGATTGGCTACTGGGTGAATCCAGGGCTGTACGATCCGTCAGCGGAACCTTTCTGGTATGAGTCGTGGGGTCTCATCGGCGTCGTTCCCGATTGGCATCTCAATCCCGCGTGGTACCAGTCGGACAAACTCGATTCGACAATGGGTTCACTTGCTGAGAACTTCCCGGACCGAATACCCGGCACCGACAACACCTACAAAGCCGACTGGAGCCAAAGTACTTGGCGCATCGGCGGCGACTATCTGGTCACAAACGACCTGTTCGTTTACGGTTACATAGCAACCGGATTCAAAGCTGGCGGCTTCGGCGACAAGGTCGATGTCTGTGAATGTGGCGAAGTGACTGCCTTTGCCTACGATCCGGAGAACGTCACAACGTATGAAGTCGGTTTCAAGTCTGAACTGATGGACGGTTCAATGCGTCTTCTCGGCAACGTGTTCCTGAACAGCTACAAAGACATGCAAAGAACTTCCTGGGTCATCGTCGGCAAGTCGATTCATACCGAACGAGACATCGGAACACTACTGACAACCAACTTGGCCGAATCCGACATCTTTGGCATTGAATTGGAATTCGATTGGTCGGAACCTTGGGCAGGCGGACGAATTTTCGGCTGGGGTGCTTATCTCAATGCAGAGATTGGCAAACTCGATGATGGAGCTGACGGACTATTCTGCTTTGAACGCGCCTACCTGAACTTAAAGGCGTGTCCACCCGAAGACCTCTCGCAGCCATTGGAAGCCGGCGGATTCCGTCGTCCTACCGACTTGTCCGGCAACAAGCTTCCGTGGTCGCCCGAGTTTTCCTTCTCACTGACAGGAGAACACTCGTGGTACACAGGTACTGGCTGGCAATACGGGCCTTCCGTGACGCTGAACTGGCAATCTGAAATGTTCTTCAACGACACAAACTACGACGACGGTCCCTACCATGCCGGTCAGGAGGGGTTCATGACGATGAACCTGAACTTCAAACTCATCAACGAGAATCAGGCTTGGGCTCTCGTGGCGTTCGGCTACAACATGACCGACGAAGTGATTCGATCTTGGGCCGATCCCGGACCGGGCTACTGGCGAGCGAATTTCTTCCCGCCCCGCACCATGGGAATCCGTTTCTCCAAGTCCTACCAGTAGTAGCTGTCTGAACTTGACAATCTCGGCTCGTCAATCGAACAACGAGCCGAGAGTCGAGTAACCATTACAGTTATTCCCACGTTTCACTGTTGAGCTGCATTGAAGAACGTAACGATCAAGGATGTTGCACGTTCGGCGGGGGTCTCGATTAAGACCGTCTCGCGAGTTCTCAATGGCGAGGAACACGTTCGCGACGCGGTACGGCAAAAAGTGCTCGATGTCACCGAGGCATTGCAATACGTCCCCCACCCGTCAGCTCGAAGATTGGGCGCAGGTAGATCCTTCACAATTGGGCTTATCCTCGAGAATCCGCAGGAATTCGGCTACCTCAAGGGCGTTATCGAAGGTGTCCATCAAGCTTGCGAGTCCTCGAATTACACGTTGCTGGTCAGACCATCCCCGCTCAATGTCACAGCTGAAGACGTGCACAAGTTCGCACGATTAAGTCGCATTGAAGGAATGTTCCTGCCAGCTCCAATGGGCGACCGGTTGGAGATAACCCGGACGTTGATGGAATTGTCAATTCCCTTCGCCCAGCTCTCACCGAGAACAGAGCACGCCGCGGGTGTCTCAGTCTCCCCCAATGACGAAGAGGCGAGCTACGCACTGGCGCAACACATACATTCCTTTCAGCACAATCGAATCGGTTTCATCGAAGGCAATCCATTGCACGGAGCGAGCGAACGTCGTCGAGCAGGCTTTATGAGGTATGTGGACGAATTCAATCTTGATCGAGATCCGAGTCTGATCGTTCCCGGAGAGTTCGATTTTGAGTCGGGCCGCGCTGGGGCCCAAAGGCTTCTTCAATTGGAAGAACCGCCCACGGCGATCTTTGCTTGCAACGACGAAATGGCGGCGGGTGCGATAGCGGCAGCCAACCAGCTCGGCTTACAGATTCCTCACGAACTATCGATCGTAGGTTTCGATGACAGTCCTACGGCCACCCGCACTTGGCCGAAACTCACAACAGTGCGTCAGCCGACATTTGAAATGGCGGAGTTCGCAACTGCCATGTTGATTGACGCCTTGGCTGGAACGTCGATGGATGAACTGAACTACGTATACGAATGTGAAATCGTTCAGAGGGACTCGCTTGCTCAACCGGCAAGGGTAAATTCTTGACAGAGGACAACATCGACGCCAATCAGGTTCAGTGGCCGGATTGCAGAACAGAGCTCGATCTCGACGAATCCTATGTCCGCGAAATCGAAACTCGAGTAGCAAAGCGACTCGCCAGTTTGACTCTTAAACGCAAATTGGCGCAGATGATTCAAGCAGAGCTTGCTTCGATCTCTCCCACAGAGGCTGGAGAATCCGGGATCGGTTCTATTCTGAACGGAGGCGGCGTCTATCCCAACGGAAACAAGCACTCGCCTGTTGAAGACTGGGTTCGTGTAGCGAGAGAGTTCTACCAGAAATCCATCGGACCGGACGGAAGCGGAATCCCAATTCTCTGGGGGACCGACGCCGTTCACGGCCACTCCAATGTGTACGGTGCGACGCTCTTTCCGCACAACATTGGTCTTGGAGCCACGAGAGATCCCACTCTCATCGAGGAAGTCGGCAAGACTTCAGCTCGAGAAGTCTTGGCGACTGGAATTGACTGGACTTTTGCTCCAACCCTTGCAGTCGTTCGAGATCACCGCTGGGGGCGGTCTTACGAAGGCTTCTCAGAAGACCCCGAAATGGTCGCCCAATACGCGACCAGCATGATTCGTGGACTACAGGGAGAGCCGGATCCTCGCACTTTCTTGCCTCCGGATCGGATTTTGGCAACGGCAAAGCACTTCATCGGCGAAGGCGGTACCGACTCCGGCAAGGATCAAGGCGACACCACATGTTCAGAACACGAACTGCTGAACCTGCACGGTCCGGGTCACGTTCAAGCACTAAATAACGGCGTGCAGATTGTGATGGCCGCATTCAACAGCTGGCGAGGTAGCAAAGTCCACGGAGACTCGCATCTACTTACTGAAGTGCTCAAGAATCAAATGGGCTTTCAAGGCTTGGTGATAAGCGATTGGGACGGTTTTCTCCAAATCGACAGCGATCCCAAGACAGCCTGTGTGATGTGTGTCAATGCTGGAGTAGACCTGCTGATGGTTGCTCAAGATTGGCGAACCGTACTTCGACACTTGGAAGAAGCAGTCGACGATGGGCTTGTTTCGCTTGAACGTGTCGACGATGCGACACGCAGGATATTGCGAGTCAAGGAAAGAATGGGGCTCTACCAGCGAAGGTCCGAACAGAGCTGGTTCTCTTCGTCTTCGATCCTAGGCTGCCCTGAACATCGCCAGCTCGCCCGAGCCGCTGCACGAAAGTCCTTGGTGTTGCTGAAGAACGAAGACAATCTTCTTCCTCTATCTGCGGGAATTCGAGTTGCCGTTTTGGGAGATGGGTCCGACAACGTTGCCAAGCAATGCGGCGGGTGGTCGCTGACCTGGCAGGGAACTGACAACGTCAACGAAGACTTTCCCAATGCGCAATCGATTCTCGACGGAATCAATGAGGCCGTCGCGCCCGGGGGCGGAACAGTCCAGCATGCAAGTCATGCCAGTGAGGTGGAAGAGTGCGATGTTGCCGTTGTTGTATTCGGAGAGGATCCTTACGCGGAAGGAGATGGCGATCTGGAGCATCTCAGCTTCTCCAGAGACACTCCGGAACCCGTCGAAGCAATGCGTGCTCTTCGCAAACGGGGGATACCGGTGGTGTCCATCTTCCTGTCCGGAAGACCTCGTTGGATCAATCCCGAACTCAATGCATCTGACGCTCTTGTCGTTGCTTGGTTGCCCGGAACGGAGGGAGGAGCGATTTCGGATGTGATTTTTCGTTCGCGCGACGGCGAAATCCAGTTCGATTTCGAAGGCAAACTGTCCTTTTCGTGGCCTCGAACACCCTGGCAATCGAACATCAACAGGGGAGATAGCACCTACGATCCCCTATTCCCGTACGGATTTGGCCTGTCGTACCAAGACAAGAACCCTCCGTCCCAACAGTACAGCGAAATCGATCCTACGACGTGTCCCGCCTGGGTCGACCGCCCACGCTCAAGCGTTTATTCGAACTCATGAAGAAAACCGTCACATTGATTTGTCTGGTGTATTGCTTCACCATCAACGGGCAACAGGTCGGTAGCGACCAAGAGCGGCCAGGTGAGGGACCCATCAAAGTCGAGGTCGTCGAGACGGACGATGGCTATGAGTTACTGCGCGACGGGAAACCTTACTTCGTAAGAGGTGCAGGAAGCACGGGTGCGGACTATGGGACAGTTGTTGAACATGGCGGCAATTCCATTCGCACTTGGGGAATCGACATGGCCAAAGACAAGCTCGATGCCGCCCACCGTCATGGATTGACCGTCGCACTGTGTCTCCCCGTTGTATCGGAACGATTCGGTTTTGACTACAACAATCCAGTTCTAGTCAAAGAGCAACGGGAATTCATAGAAACAATCGTCGAGCGATACAAAGATCATCCCGCTTTGCTCGCTTGGATCATTGGCAACGAACTCAACTACAACATGCGCAATCATCGTGTGTACGACGCCGTCAACGAAATTTCCGAGTACATTCACGAAGTCGATCCGAATCATCCGACAACAACAGCTGTAGCCGGTGCAGACGAGAACATTGTTTCGATCATTAAAGAACGCGCACCCGATCTCGACTTCCTCAGCGTTCAACTGTACGGTGCGATTGCCGAACTCCCGAAATACGCCGACTCTTCGCTTTCGGACATACCGTTCATGATCACCGAGTGGGGCCCACTGGGTCACTGGGAAATTGCCAAGACAGCTTGGGAGGCTCCAATCGAACACACGAGCCGAGAGAAGGCGAATCGACTGATGGATACCTATCTCAACATCATCGCACCGAACGATCAAAACCTACTCGGTACCTATGTGTTCTTCTGGAGCCAGAAACAGGAACGAACGCCCACGTGGTACAGCCTGTTCCTCGAGAGCGGAGAACCCACGGAAGCCATCGACACGATGCAGTATCTCTGGACTGAAACCTGGCCAGAGAACCGGGCTCCCCGGATTGACGGATTTCCAACCATCGACAAGAAGAATGCCCACGACAACGTTCGAATTACCGTCGGTAATTCTTACGCCGTGAGCGTCACGGCGTTCGACGAAGACGAGGATTCACTCTCCTATCACTGGTTTGTTAAACAGGAGAGCCAATCGCACGGGGAAGGAGGTGACTTCGAGGAGTCCATTGACAACCTGCCGTATGTACTTGCAGATCCGTTTTCCTCCGAAACTACCCTACAGGCTCCTGCAACTTTAGGTGCCTACCGTTTGTTCGTCAACGTCTACGACGACCACGGCAACGCCGCTCACGCCAATATGCCTTTCTACGTTGACGAAGCACCATGAGTAAAGAGGAACATCACACGACGAATCCGCAGGATCGGATTCCGTTTTCGCACAAAGTTGCATATGGCTTCGGTGCATTAGCCAACAACATGCTCGCCGCTGCGAGCGGCGGCATGATGATCGTGCTGAATCTCGGATTTGGCATGAATCCAGCACTGGTGAGTTGGCTGGGCAGCATCCCGCGCCTCATGGATGCATTGACCGATCCCATCATGGGGTATCTGTCGGACAACACCAAGTCTCGTTGGGGGCGAAGACGACCCTACATCTTCGGGGGTGTGATCGCCGCGGGGATCATTTTTGTGATTCTCTGGCAACTACCTGCCGGCAAGTCCGAGAGCTACTACTTTATGTATTTCTTGGTAGTTTCTCTAGTTTTCTATCTCGGCTACACGGTATTTGCAACTCCTTGGGTTGCACTCGGCTATGAGCTGACGCCCGACTACCACGAGCGGACTCGCCTCATGGGAGTCCAGAACTTCATGGGCCAATGGGCCTACATCGTCGCTCCGTGGTTTCTCGTTTTCATGGAGATCGATGCTTTCGGGGGAATCCAAACCGGCGCGGCTGTGTTGGCTGTCGTTGTTGCTGTCGGCTGCGTTGTGGTGGGCGTAGTTCCGGCGATCTTTCTCCGAGAGAGGTTCGCGGATTTCTCAGGATCCGAAGGAGAGGCGACTCAAACTGGATCGAAAGGATTGTTGGGTGTGATCTGGGGTTTCGTTCAAGGATTCCGCTATACCGTGACCAATCGCGACTTCCTGCTACTTGGATTGGCAACGTTTCTGGTCTTCAACGGATTTCAATTGATAGCCTCATTTCAGACGTACGTCACGATCTACTATCTCTATGGAGGTGATCGGGAGTCGGCGGCAATCTTGATCGGTTGGTTCGGCAGCGTAGCATCCGTTTCCACCTTCCTGGTGATCATCCTGACCACCTACTTGGGTTCGCGCATTGGGAAACGACGCACATTCTTCATTTGCGTAGGCATCTCGGCTGTTGGCTACGGGGTCAAGTGGTTCTGCTACAACCCCGAACAGCCGTACATGCTCCTGCTGTGTGCTCCTCCCATTGCTTTTGGTCTCGGCTCGTTGTTCACCCTGATGGGTTCGATGATCGCCGATGTATGCGACCTTGATGAACTGAAGACCGGCGAACGCCGGGAGGGAATGTACGGATCCATTTTCTGGTGGGTGGTCAAACTTGGTATGGCTGTAGCGATAACGGCTAGCGGCTATTTGTTGAATGCAACAGGGTTTGATGTAGCTTTGGAGGGTGCGCAGTCCGAGCAAACGCTGTGGTGGCTTCGCATCTACGATGTTGTCGTTCCAATGGCCTCTTCCATTCTGGCAATCGGGTTCATTGCTCTGTACAGCATCACTGAACAACGGGCTTACGAGGTTCGCGAAGCACTTGAAGAACGTCGGGGAGTTGTCTGATCTGCGCAAATCCGAGAGAACAGCGGATTTGATTCATCAACAAGAGACTCGCGCTAGGCGACAGCGTTGGACATGTAGCCGTACTGACTACCCCAAGAGGGAGTTTCGAGTCCGTTCAAAGCCATTTGGCGCATTTCGTCCAGCAACAACCCACGTTGTCGCCTGGCTTCTTCTTCATTGCGAAAAGGACCGGGTACGAATGCTTCTCTCGCACGTGTGGTCTTGAACTCGTACCGCTCCGTATCCAGTGCGTGCAATACCACTAACTCAGCCAGCGAGTAATGGTCATCCTCGGCACGGCTAAAGCACATCGGTTCGCGGAGAACGACGGCATAATTTGCTATGAAACGAGTCCGATCAGTGGGATTGGGGTTGAACCGATGCAGCATAAACGGATGAAGTATGGCCATGTCTCCAGGTCTGCCCGTGAGTTCAACGAAGTTGGAGCACTGATCTACTAGGTAGGGAATCAAGTAACCGCCACCCTGCACACTATCTGCGTGAAAACCCATCCGATAGGTTGACAACAAACGAGCCACCGGGACGATGGAATCAGTTGCTATGACCGTTCCGCCGCTTTGAGGTCGGATCTCGGAATAAATCGGAACGACGAGCAGGCCTTGCTCTGGCGAATCCAAGAAGTGGCGGAAGTGCCAACCATCTTTGTGCCAACCGGGAGCTCTTTTCTTCGCTGGATCCGATGGTTTGCTGTTGTTGGTTCTGAAGTTCGAGATGATGCCGTCAGTAAATCGCAAATGTACCCCTCTGTGCGGCAGACGATCCAATCCTCCCACAAGGTCGGCATGAGCGGCCAAAGCGTTGGGAGCCTCGGATTCCATCCGTACATCTACGTTCCCTCCGGCTGTCCGAATATAGCCGTTCGAGAGTTCTCGCCATGTAGAGGGGTTGTCTCGCTGTATTCCATGCTTGGATTCAAGTTCCTGCCACGCGAAGTTGCACACCTGCTCTGCGACTTCCTCTGGAAAAGCGTTGGACACTACTACATAACCGTTCTCGACGAATGATCGCGCTTGTTCGTGAGAAAGAAAGGAGAGATGTTCCAGTGCGACTTGGAATTGACTGCTGTCAAGTATCGACATTGCTAAGAATCCGATGCAAAGTGGATCAAGCGCATGTGTCCAACGGCGTTATTCCGATCGATTTAGCGAAAATCAATTCCGATGCGACGTCATTGAAGAGCTAAGGAGCAAAACGAGTTTGATCAACAGGCTTGGCCACATGAATTAGCCAACATCGTACCGAATCTGACGACGAGTTCCTACAGCGTTCTTGCAACATTCGAATTTGACGGCTCAATGCACCGAATACAATCCAACACTGATCGTAGAGACCCCTTAGTTTGTTAAGTATGGTCGATCATTCCAAGCTACTGAGAACACTAGCCGTTCTGCTAATCGGAGCAACCTTCGGAGTCGCTGCGACCATAGTCGTAGTTTTCCTAGTCCTGCCTCAAAGTGAAAGATCCAGCACACAGAGTGTTTCGGGAGAGAGTGGCGGGATTGGCGATGCTCAGAGTCAATCCATTGGATTTCCCGATCAGTCAAAGACTCCGTTGCAACAAAGGGGATCGAGTAGCGAAGAGCCGATCGAGAATCCCAGAAGTGCGTGGAGTCTATTGATCGATGACGACATCGATGATGTGTCTCAACGCGAGTCGTTGATACGTGTTGCCACTGCTTGGATAGAGCAGGAAGGACTAGAAGCACTTACAGAGATCATTACGAAGACTGATCTTGAGTGGGAAGAGCGCAACCAGGTCTTGGGCACTGTCATTCGTCTTGTTGCGAGCATGAATCCTCGTTCAGCATTTGAAGATGCGACGAGAATATCCCCTGACGAAGGGGGTGTGTATATCCTCAGTGTCATAACAAAAGTGTGGATTGGTACAGATCCAATAGCCGCAATGACTGCTGTCAATCTGATCGAATCGCGCACCGTGCGCAGAGCACTTCTAGATAGTGCTTTGGAAATTTGGGCCAAGATGGATCCTCAAGGAGTATTGACCAACTTAGCTCTGATTCCCGCTGGGAAACAAGCTGAGACCAGAATGCTCGCAATAGTCGCACTGCGAGCAAGCGCTCCCGACGAAGCGATGAAGCTGCTGAGTGAGACTAAAGACGACGCTACCAGGCAAGCCCTTGCGTATGAATTGGTGGGCGAATGGGCCCATCAGGATGTAGATACTGCCCTAAATTGGGTGTTGTTCGATCCAGACATTGAAGACTTGCGGAGTCGGCTGCTGGGTCGCGTGATTCAAATAATGGCGAACAACGACCCGTACCGAGCCATGCAGGTTGCGTTGGACAACCCAAAGCAAGAAAAGCTACCCGGTGAGCTCGATTACGATGCCTCGGTGATCAGCCAAGTCGCTAGCGAAGACCTCAACAAAGCCCTTGAGATGTTGTCAATGGCAAAGCCCGACTCAAAGTTGCCCGCATTGACCATGATTGGTTTCGGTTTAACTACAGACAGCGAATTCGAAGACGCCATTGACTTGGGTCAACACCTGACCGGCCCCGATCAAACCCAGTACTACGAATCAATAGTCGGTTCTTGGGCTCAGATCGATGCAGAGGGATTGCTGGGTACGATTAACAGCCTTCCTACGCCACAAGCGAAGTCCAAAGCTGCCGTTGCCCTACTTGGAAAGGATTGGTTTCGGGGTATATTGACCCAAGAACAACGTGATCAAGTAAAGTCGTTTCTGACGGAGGAAGACGCTGTCGAAGTAGAGAACACCTATCCCGATGCTACTCGCAGAGGCTCTTGAACAGATTCAATGTAGCGACAATTAGTGTGACCGAGCAGACCGTGACGTCGTAGCTCTGGCTGGGATCTTGAAACCCTTGTTCACCCAAGCGTTCAGAAGGGAGGCCATATGATGATCAAAAACCATATTCCAAACACAATCGCCATAGTGATAAATGTGAATAGGAAGGCAATCACGTAGTAATCCATGAATCGAGACCACTTCAAATCTCGGTCTTGGGTATCCACCACTCTAACTCGGCAAAGATCCATGTCGATGTCTCACTATATCAAAGATTGAGAGCAGGCGCTTTCAGCTGCTGGCTCTGATCAAGGCGTTACTTCGGGGCTCGACGAGTCTTCTTCCATTGATCAAGCGGCGACTGCCCGTTGCAGGGCCGGACGCTTCAACAGCAATCGCAAGTAACGGTTCACGTTGGGATACTCATCGCTAAACACCTCCAGTCGCTGACCGAGAAGCAGTGAATAGGCAGTCATGATGTCGGCCGCTGTGAATCCGCACGCAACCAAGTACTCGTTCTTGCCCAGTGCCGCATCAATTGCTTCGACGCAAAGTAACGCACGATTCTTAGCGTCAGGGATTACTTCAGGAATGCGGTCTTGTGGAGCCTTGATGAATCTGTTTTGAGAAATGTCGCCAAGTGGACGAGTGAACGTCGCTTCCGCGAACCAGCACCACTGCAAGTACATGGCTCCATCTTCGGAGTTTAGAGGCGGAACCAATTTCCCGTCGTCGTACTTGGCTAGCAAGTACTGCATGATCGCACCCGACTCGTAAATAACCAGATCTCCATCCTCGAACACGGGAACTTTTCCCGTGGGAGATTTGGCCCGCCAATCAGGAGATGCCTTGAAGTCGGCATCGAAGCGAGCGATAGTCTCGACTTGGAGCGGCACGTCGAGCTCGCCGCACAACCAAATGATCCGAATAGATCGGGTGCCAGGCACATGGTAGACCTTCATGAATCGAACCCCGCAAGTTCATCTCGAGGAGGAACATACGCCGTGTGGAAATTCCTTAGGACCATGAAAAGCACTGACATCGACTCGATTTGCACCTCGATGGGATTGTAACGACCAATCAAGTCCGACCTCTAATCCTGCAAAGAGACCACGAGAAATCTGGGATTTTCTCAATGGAGTGACTGGCCACGGCAGAGTCTTTAGACTGTTCTTGGTCAATCGATACCACACAATAGGCACTCGTGGACGGTACACATGATCGCACGCCTCACGCCATTCCCTTGAACTTTCGATACTGGAGTAATGTCGCTTGGATTCGTCGCCTAGTCAGAAACGAGCAATCGGTGCACTGCTTGGCCTTGCGGTCGGCGATGCACTGGGCACAACATTGGAATTTCAACTCCGAGACCAGTCTCCACTTCACACAGAAATGGTTGGAGGAGGAGCGTTTGAATTGGATCCGGGCGTATGGACGGACGATACGAGCATGGCATTGTGTCTGGCCGATTCACTCTGCGGCAACCGCAGGTTCGATGCAAAAGACGTCATGGATCGGTATGTTCGATGGTGGCGAAACGGCGAGAATTCTCCCACCGGCGACTGTGTGGACATCGGAGTGACAACCAGTTCCGCACTGAGTGATTACGAGAGAACCGGCAATCCCATGAGCGGCCCCACTGATCTATATACATCGGGAAATGGTTCGCTGATGCGTCTCGCTCCCGTTCCCATCTTCTTTCATCGACAACCAGAAAAAGCCATCGAGATTGCGGGCTTGCAGAGCCGTACAACCCACGGTTCTCCTGAAGCGGTCGAGGCTTGCGAATTCTTTGCAAATCTTCTCGTCGAGGCTTTTGACGGAACCAAGAAGAAAGATCTCTTGCGCAGTCGGACTTGGGAGGGATCGGAGTCGATAGAAGACATTGCCGGAGGATCGTGGAAGAGCAAGTCACGCGATCAGATCTGGTCCAGTGGCTATGTCATTCACACGTTGGAGGCAGCGATGTGGTGTGTGAATGGATCAAACTCCTTCGAAGAAGCATTGATAACCGCAGTCAATTTGGGACACGATGCCGATACCGTTGGTGCAGTCACCGGCCAACTCGCCGGTGCTCTGTGGTCGCGTGATGCGATTCCGGAGCGATGGCTTCAGGCATTGGTGTGGCGAGACCACATCGAGAACTTGGCAACCGAGCTGTTTCGATTGGGAATGAGCGAGTTGCTCCCGCGTTAGGCGCGCTGCTAGCGTTGGTCGTGCGTCGACAGCGGCTATATGGAAGGCTCGGCTGCGGAACTGACTAGCACGCCAGCCGATGAACCTCAAGCAGACAACACGAGGATTCAGACTCCCATCCAATCGGCTGCATCTACGGACAACGAACTACAGAAGCTGATACCACATCGAAAGCGCAGGAACGTAGGTAATCAGCAACAGAACAATCAGTAATACTGCCATGAATGGCAACGTCGCTGCGTACAGATCGACCACCGACTTCTTGAAGCGATAGCTGGCAATGAAGAGATTCATGCCGATTGGCGGAGTGAAGTAGCCGATCTGAAGATTCGCGATGAAGATGATGCCAAGATGCACGGGGTGGATTCCGTAGCCCACAGCAACGGGAAGCAACAGAGGTACGATGATCACGATGGCCGAAAAAATGTCGAGCACCGCCCCAAGGAGCAACAAAACAATGTTCAGGAGAATCAGGAATACAAGCGGATTCTGAATCTGTACGTTGATGAACTCGAAGATCTTTTGCGGAATCTGCGCGTCGATGAAATAGTTGGTGAGAGCGAGCGCTCCGCCGAGAATCAAAATGATGCTTCCGACCATGATCATGGATTCTCGTATGACTCCGGGAAGACGTTTCAGCGACACTTCCTTGTAGACGAACACCTCGACAATCAGTGCATAGAGAGCGGTCATCGCGGCCGCTTCCGAGATCGCGAAGAAACCGGAATAGATTCCGCCCAGAACAACAAGCGGCAGTGGGATCTCCCACCTGCAAGCGACAACCGCCTTCCACAGCTGCTTGCCATCGAAAGGGGTCAACGGCACATGGCGATTGCGTACACCCGCCCATACCGACAGAGCGATTACCATCAGAAGAGCCGGCACCATTCCGGCAAGAAACAGCTCCTGAATGGTGAATGCCTCGCCCACATCCAATTGCTGGGCGATGACTCCGTACAGAATCAACGGAACGCTGGGTACGATCAGCAGTCCCAGACTGCCGGAGCTAGTTACCAATCCAAGACTAAATCGCTCGGGATAGTCTGATTGCACCAGCATGGGAAGCAAGAGTGCTCCGATCGCCACGATCGTGACTCCCGATGCACCGGTAAGAGCCGTAAAGAGAGCACACACGATGAAACCGACGATCGCTAGCCCACCGGGCATCCAACCCACAAGGGCTTTCGTCAAGTCCATCAGCCGTTGCGATGTATTGGCTTCCGCCAACACATAGCCCGCAAAGGTGAACAGAGGCAATGCCACGAGCAAGGGTGTGTCGGCGATGCGGTACAGCTCGATTGCGACGACGACCAAATCGATGCCTGAAGCGAGAAATCCAACCATCGCCGCCGCCAGAATGACCGTGAACAAAGGTGCGCCGCACACTGCCATAACTATGACGACAGCGATACCCAACGCAACGATCATTGCGGTTTAACGAATATTTGAATCAAGAACCGCAATCCCATCGCAAATCCAGCAAAGGGAATGATCGCCACAAGTACCCAAGAAGGGATCACGCCGATGCCGGCTAGCCCATCTTGGAACTCCCACACGACGAATTGGATTGAAAAGTACGCAAGGAGGAAACAGACGACAGCAGCGCAAATGTTGGCAACGATGCTCACAATCGACGTCCAACGTTCGTTGGCGATTCGTTCGACAATGTCGATTCGGATGTGACCGCCTTGCCCGATCGCTGCCAAGGCACCGATCATGGTGATCCACAGGACCGCCATTCGAACCAGCTCGTCTCCCCACCCTAGTCCCGTTCCAAACAGGTTGCGGATGACGATCTGGTAGCAGGCGACGCCAAGCATCGCCAAGAACAAAGCTACGAGCGCTCCGGATTCAAGCCATCGAAGATAGCGTAGAAGCCTACTCAGCATTCTCCTTTCGAGCCTCGGCCAACGAAGCGTTGAGTCGATCAAACATTTCCTTGCTGAGCAAGTCCGACCTCACCCAGTTTGCAGCCGCGATATCGGCGAGAGTCTGCCAAGCCTTGAGAGAGTCGGGATCCGGCTTGATCAATTCGACACCCAATTCGTCCATGACATCCATGGCGGCAGAATGATCGGCAATGCCTCTTTCTTCAGCTTTCTCCATGGCTTGACCCATCAAGGTGCGAACGACTTCCTGATCGTCTTCTTCAACATCCTTAAACGCGCTCTGGTCAAGAACGTACACACTGTAGACATAGACGAAGGGAACATCCATCAGGTACTTGATCTGTGTGTGCCACTGCAGGGTGACTGCCGCCACTGGTGGTGAAGCAACGGTGTCGATCAAACCTGTCTGAAGTCCGGTAAGCACATCCACGATTGTTAGTGGGATCGGGGTGATCCCAAATGCCTGGAGCATGAGCGTTGAGCTCTGATCGTTCTTGGGAGCCCAAATCTTTAGGCGTCTCGCCTCCTGCAGTGTTGTGGCTTTCTTGGAACCCATGGCATAGGCCAGTCCAATGCCAACAAACCCAAACGAAATGTAACCTGCCTCTTCCAAGTCTTCCATCAAGTAAGAATCCAGATCAGCACGAACCTTGGTCACTTCCTCGATGTTCTTGAACTGGAGTGGCAGGTTGTAGACATTCAGGTCGGGAACGTCCCCGGTAAGAACACTGGTTTGCAATACGGCACCGTTGAGCTGACCGGCTCGCATCTTGCGCTTAACGGCAGCGTCGTCGCCCATCACTCCGCCTGAGTAGAACTTGAACTTCACTCTCGCTTCAGTCTGCTTGTCGATCTCCTTGGCTGCGTTGCGCAGTTCGACCATCAGTGGAGAACCCTCTGGAGCGATCGTGGCCACTTTCACCGTAGTCTCTGCCCAGGTCGAAAGCGAGGCGAACAGCAGGAGCAAGCAACCGCCTGCGATGCCCACGCGGCGACTAGAAGTATTCGTCAGCATCGTCCAAGAGTTCATGTGCGAGTTTCTGTGCGACGGTGTTTTGAAGTGTATAACTTTCGACAAGCGGATTGGCTTCGACCACTTCGTTTAGCAATCGGTCGTGCAATTCTCGGTCGTAGACCAATCGAGCGTAGCTTTGCGCATACAGCACCTTCGCGTAGAGATTCCTTCCTTCACTGATGTCTATTGCTCGCTGGAAGTGGACTTTGGCAACCTCGGGACGGCCACCAAGCGCGGGAGGCAACAGCGACTCAAACATGCCCATGTACATGTGCGGGCTACCGAAGTCGTACAACTCATCCAGCTCCACAACGCGCTCAATCAATAGACGCACCGATGACAGTTGGGCTACAGCTTGCATTTCGTCCGCGTGCGCATGAATCCAACCTGCCCAAGCTCGAGCCAATGCATAGAGAACCTCTATGTTCTTTTCTCCAATGGTGGCAACCACCGGAACAACCTCGTCGTATTTCTTGCTCTCAATGTCGCAAAGTAAGGTTTGCTTGAGACACGATCCCTTCAGTGCTTGCCTAAGAGCTTTTGCCGAGAGTGATTTCCGGTGTTGAGGATCCTCGTCGAAAGCGGCGGCGTAAGCTCCATTGAGTTCGGCAGCCGCTAGCAGCAGATCGGCGTTGTCCCCCGAACTCAATAGCAAAGCATCGATAAGAATGATGTACGTCGGAAGCCCCTCTTCCACAATGTGAAGGTCGTCATTGTTCAGGATCGCCTCAGAAAGATCATCGGCAAATCCGCTACTCACCGCTCCGACGACTGCTTGACATCCGTTGATGGTGAACAATCCTGACACAAGCAACGCAACGAACAGCAACCGTGCGCCGTTCGCGAAATTGAATGGGTGTTGTGTGTGATGTTTGATTGCCAAGAGACTTCCGTGGAACGTAGCTGCGTGGGCTCAGCTTGTACCTCGTTCAATGGAGAGCTGAGCAACTTGGTTGCAAGCGAACGGCTATTTTAAGTTTGTTGGACGACAGGTGCGACCGTGTACACAAAACTGTGTCAAGGACGAATTCAACGCAATCACATCTCCGATATCTGGGCGGTCAATCTGCAGTTTCGGTGGGACCGAGATGCAAACTCGGGGCTTCACGTGGTTTATTCCTATAGCGACTTTGCCTTCTTCGATGGTCCCCGCAAACACCAGGAGTTTGCCGTCAAGTACAGCCATCTGTTCGATGTAGCAAAGTAGATGATTTGGGAGCGGACTCTGTTGCAGTAGTCTCCAAATGCCGACTCGGGCCCCCTTGCTCAGCCGTTTGTCGAAACGGGGAGTACTCCTAAACACCTACATGTATGCGAAAAAAGTGAAATCGTGCGGCAAAAGGTCTTGAAATTGCGCCAGTAAACCCTATCATACGCTCCGATTAGCACTCTCCAACCGAGAGTGCTAATCGTTGTTTCACTATCGTCTCAGAGGGAAAATCCATGAATATTCGACCACTCCAAGACCGCGTCGTCGTGCGCCGGCTGGAAGAAGAGACGATGTCGGCAGGCGGAATCGTTCTGCCTGATACGGCGTCGGAAAAGCCAAGCCAAGGTGAGGTTTTGGCTGTCGGACCAGGCAAGGTGCTCGACGATGGCAAGGTCAACGCTCCAGACTTGAACGTCGGAGACAAAGTGATCTTCGGCCAATACGGTGGAAGTACCGTCAAGCTTGATGGCGAAGAGCTGCTAATCCTATCGGAAAGCGAAATCTTCGGCGTCATCGAAGAATAACCAGCTACACATAACAGGAGAGACAGACAAATGAGCGCAAAGGAAGTCAAGTTTTCAGACGACGCTCGAGCACGCATGCTCACTGGCGTCAATGTTCTCGCCGATGCTGTCAAGGTCACACTCGGACCGAAAGGCCGAAACGTGATCCTCGATAAGTCGTTCGGCGCACCAACCGTCACAAAGGACGGAGTCTCCGTGGCCAAGGAAATCGAACTGCAGGACAAGTTCGAGAACATGGGCGCGCAAATGGTCAAGGAAGTCGCTAGTCAGACTTCAGACGAGGCCGGAGACGGAACCACTACGGCAACGGTATTGGCTCAAGCCATTCTCGTCGAGGGACTCAAGGCAGTCGCCGCAGGCATGAATCCGATGGATCTCAAGCGCGGAATCGACAAGGCAGTAGCCGCCGCCGTGGCCGAGATCGAAGCAATGTCAACACCTTGTGAAGACTCCACATCTATCGCACAAGTGGGCACGGTCTCCGCGAACAACGACACGTCAGTCGGTGAAATCATTGCGGAAGCAATGGAGAAGGTCGGCAAGGAAGGCGTTATCACGGTAGAGGAAGGAAGTGGCTTGGAGAACGAGCTTGATGTCGTTGAAGGCATGCAGTTCGACCGAGGCTACCTATCGCCCTACTTCATCAACAATCAAGACTCGATGGCGGCAGATTTGGACGAACCCTATCTTCTTCTGTGCGACAAGAAAATTTCGAACATCCGCGACATGATTCCAATTCTGGAAAACGTCGCCAAGTCCGGAAAGCCTCTCATGGTTGTTGCAGAAGACATCGAAGGTGAAGCGTTGGCGACGCTCGTACTGAACAACATGCGTGGAATCGTCAAAATCGCAGCTGCCAAAGCGCCTGGTTTCGGTGATCGTCGAAAGGCAATGTTGCAAGACATTGCTTCGCTGACTGGTGCAACCGTAATTTCCGAAGAAGTGGGACTCACGCTTGAAGGTGCATCGCTGGACCATCTTGGTTCAGCCAAACGGGTTTCCAGCACCAAGGAAAACACAACGATCGTCGATGGAGCGGGCGAAAAGGACGACATTTCCGGCCGAATTCGACAGATTCGTCAGGAAATCGAAGACACCAGCTCCGACTATGATCGCGAGAAGCTCCAGGAACGCCTAGCGAAGCTTGCTGGCGGCGTTGCCGTTATCAAAGTTGGCGCGCCCACGGAAGTCGAAATGAAAGAGAAGAAGGCTCGCGTTGAAGACGCATTGCACTCTACTCGAGCGGCCGTTGAGGAAGGGATTGTCGCTGGTGGCGGCGTTGCTCTGATTCGCGCACTGCAAAAGATCGAGAATCTCGTGACCGAAGGCGGAACCGCCGGTCTCAAGGGTGCCAACGAAGACCAGAACGTTGGAATCCAGATTGCGCTTCGTGCAATGAGCAATCCGCTTCGTCAGATTGCCGAGAATGCGGGTGCTGAACCAGCAGTGGTCGTCGACAAGGTTCGAGGCTTGGACGGAAACCAAGGGTTTGACGGAGCTACCGGCGAATACGGCGATATGATCGAGCTGGGCATTCCGGATCCTGCAAAGGTCGCGCGTGCGGCGTTGCAGTCCGCTGCTTCCGTCGCTGGGTTGATGATCACAACCGAAGCCATGGTCAGCGAGATGCCCGAGGACACTCCACCACCTGCACCGGGAGGCGGCATGCCCGACATGGGCGGAATGATGTAGGGACATCCGACCTTCGGTTCTTGCGCCGTAAACCAAACTATGACGATGCGGTTTGCACGATGCAGGCCGCATCGTTTTTTATTATGAGGAGACTCGCTTTAGTGGACTGTAGGCACCCCCGATTGAAGTTTCTTGTCTTTGTTTTTCTCGCAGTCGTTGCGTTAGCGGTTGTACCCCAAGAACTTGAAGAAATCGTTGTCACGGCGCAAAAGCGTACCCAAGACATCCAAGACGTAAACATGTCTGTTGGAATCATGCAAGGCGATGACATCACTGCCTCCTTACAGGGAGGCGGCGATGTATTGGGGCTCGCAAGCAGACTCCCGAGTCTGCATATCGAGTCATCCAATGGACGGTTGGCACCTCGGTTCTACATCCGAGGAGTCGGAAACGTGGACTTCGATCTCAATGCATCACAACCTGTGTCGTTCATGTACGACGATGTGGTCCTAGAGAACCCTGCTGCCAAGAGTTTTCCGTTGTTCGACATTGACAGGCTGGAACTGCTTCGAGGTCCGCAAGGAACGCTGTTCGGGCGCAATACGACCGGGGGAATTCTGAAGTTCGATTCCAACAAACCGACATCCGACACCCTCCAACAGTTGGGTCTCACCCTCGGTCTACGAGGTCACGCACGAACTGATGTGGTCTTGAATGGTCCAGTTGACTTCCTGCAATCCGACATGAGGCTTGCGTTGATGATCAACCGGACGGGCGACTGGATCGATAACGTTGCTCAAGGTCATGTTGCTTCCGAGTCCTTGGGTGGATTCGAAGACATCGCATTTCGATGGCAAGCTGCCTTCAGCCCAACCCCACAGTCCGATGTGCTTCTGAATGTACATGGTCGAAGTCTCAACGGAACTCCAACGATCTTCTATGGCAACGCAATCCAACAAGGATCGAACAACTTTGTTGCTGGATTCCAGCGTGACCGAGTTTCTTTGGATGCACACGACCAGCACTTCCAGGAATCTCAACAAGCGGGAGTCTTCGCGACGGTCAGGCTTCGCAGGAGTGGGCTTACGATCGTATCCGTGACCGGGATTCACTCAGTTCTGAATCAACTTTCGCGAGGCGATGTCGATGGAGGGTTCGGGTCTGTCTTCGCTGGCGTCCTTCCTTCCGGACCGGGACCAGGGATTCCCTTCGATGCACAGACAGCAGATGGTCTCGGCAATCATCTGCAAGTAACTCAAGAAGTCCGCTTCGAGGGTAAGACCCAAGACCGGCACTGGATTCTTGGGTTCTACATGTTCCTGGAGGATCTTGAAATCGAAACGTTCAATTTCGACACCGTTTTCTCTCCCCACACGCTCAACGGCTATGTGAACCAAGTGCAAGACACTCGAGCTTTTGCTCTATTTGGAACGTATGAGCTTGTGGCTCGAGAGGATTGGAACGTCAGTCTTGGACTGCGTCTATCTCAAGATCACAAAGACTTCACGGCTTTTCGCACTCAATCACCACTGTCCTTTCTCGGCATTGGAGGTATCGGCCCCCTATCCGTTTCGCCTGAGGACACCGTAGCTACGTGGGACATCAACGCCTCGTTCGAGGTCTCCTCGGATGTGAAAGCGTTTGCGAGACTGGCCAAAGGACACCGAGCACCATCAGTTCAAGGTCGCCTGTTGTTCCAAGACGAAATTTCAGTAGGTGAGTCCGAGACCAGTCTCTCCCTTGAAATTGGAATCAAGGCTCTGACCTACGACCGCCGACTGCGAACCCACGCATCGGTCTACACCTATCAGGTAGATGACTTCCAGATCACGAAAATCGGTGGAGCTGCGAATCTAAGTGAATTGATCAATGTCGAGAACCTCATCGGACATGGAACAGAGATTGAAGTGGACTGGTACTTCAACGAATCGTTGCTCATGAAGGCTGGAGCAAGCTGGAACTTCACCGAGCTTGACGACCCCAGTCTTTCTGTCAACGGTTGCGGATCCGCCAATCTCTTGTATGGATGCACCGTGACCGACCCAAGGCTACCCAACGGCGAGTATCTCATTCACGGCAATAGCCTCTACAACTCACCCGACCTCGTACTTAATTTCTCGTTGCATTACCACCGGCCCATTCCAAGAGGAAGAGTGGAACTGTCAACAGACTGGGCAATACGAAGCGAACTACGGTTCACCCTCTACGAGAGTCTCGAGTATTCGGACGATGGCACGACAGAAGGTGGAGTTCGCTGCAGTGTGCTTCTCGACGATGACCGCTATCGGATCACCTTGTTCGGGCGGAACATTCTGGACGATCAATCGATGATTGGATCGGTCGACTTCAACAACTTAACCGCTATGCTCAACGCCCCACGCACATGGGGTATCGAGTTCCAATTTACTCGATGAAGTCTTCCTGACGCTACATCAGTACAAACAAAGCGGCCGGACGAGAATTCGTCCGGCCGCTTCAAGACCGTGAGAACTAAGTGCGTCTCAGTTTCTCATGTTGAATCCAATCTCAAAAGATCGTCCCGGCAACGGAACAGCATCCTTGACAGGTGAGGTGTGGGATCGTTGCTCTGCATCGAACACGTTTCTTCCTTGAAGGAAGATCTTGGCTTGAGAGTCGCCAATCATGAATCCGTACTCAGCATCGATCGTGCAATTCGTGTAGGCATCGGTGGGCAGTATGAAGTCTGCGGTCTTGCTGACTTCGGCGAAGTGCTGGACGCCCAGTCCAATGGCAATGTTGTCTCTTTTGGCCTCAATTGTTGCGGTGAACCGATTAGCAGGCTCTCGCGGGAATCGATCATTTCCGGCCAAATCCACCCGCGAGACGACGAAGTCGTAGCTCAATATTGTCTCGACATCCCAGTCGGATTGCTCAAACAAGTCCAACTCCAATGCAAGATCGCTGCCTACAAACGAAGCATCGTTCTGGCGGTATTGGTATACGGGAATTCCGTCTTCTCGTTCCCCTGTGGGAGTTTCGTAGATGAAATCGCTAGCCCATCGAACATAGCCAACAGCGGACAAGCGAACGTTGCCACCGTCATACCGAAACGCGCCGCTGATAGCCTGAATCGACTCTGCATCCAAGTCTGGATTGGCTTCCAAGTGGCTAGCTGTCGCCAAGTGAACACCTTCGACGAATAACTCGTCAGACACCGGAGCACGAGACGAGTGGTCGAAGGTCACACTGCCATTGACATCTGCTCGTATCGGAAACCCAACTCCAGCCGAAACATTGAATAGCGTGAAGTCCACATCTCCATATTCATCTTGTTCCAGTCCAACGTTTTCCAATCGCAAACCAGCCTGGTAGTCCAACGTACCCCGTTGTGTATGGCCAACCCAAAACACTCCCGTCCGGACGGTCGTAGTGGGATGGGAATGGGCAGCGTGTGTCTCGAACAGGAACTCATCGCTGTTGTACTGCCAGCCAACGGCATGTATCCATTGATCGACCAGGGGGCTTGTTGCAACGAATCGCATGTCAATCGCGTCGCTACGCTTAAAGGTATTTTCAGCTTCACCATCTTCAAACTCGTGATGCACGTAGTCGCTGAAGCCAATACGCCAGCTGATGTCGTTCACAAACTCAAACGGGTTGTTCAGTCTGAGTTCCCAGTCCATTCGCGTGTACTCGATACCCAGGTGAATGCGCACATGTTCTTCATCGTGCTGCTCATCTGACTCTTCGTGTTCGTCTTCATCGTGGTGTTCGTCTTCATCGTGGTGTTCGTCTTCATCGTGGTGTTCGTCTTCATCGTGGGCGTGTTCTACCGGAATGCCAAAAGCCGTCTCAGACTGAGCAACCGCCATTCCGAAGAAACCCCAATCTCTGATAAAGGAAATGCCGAGCGATCCGCCTTCGTTCTCCAAGTCGCTGTCGGGCAACACACCACACGGGTTCTCGACCTCTTCATCATGGTGATCGTCTTCATCTTCATCATGGTGCTCGCCTTCCTCTTCCTCTTGGTGTTCGATGAGAGCGTCAGACAGAGCACAACCCGGTATCGAATAGTCTCCGGAAGACCGCGTGTAAGCCTCCATGTGCAAAACTGCGTTCTCGTTCCCAAAGTCGGCATGCCCGGCGAAATAAGAACGATCAGAGTTGTCCCTAGACCGCACTTCAAAGCTGTACTCAGCACCACCGTGGGGAATGTGATTAGGAATTCGGCCAGTCTCCGTATTGATCACTCCACCAGACGATCCTGAGCCAAATAGCAGCGTATTGGGGCCCTTGAGAACTTCGATTTGACGAGCAAGAAATGGGTCAACTAGCGGTGGATGGTCTCCTCCGGGCGTCGTAGACACATCCATCACTCGAAGCCGGTCATTGAGAACTAGAATGCGGGGGCCGTCCATTCCATGCACAACCGGATGCGACGTGGCTGCACCAAAAGACGAGCTATGCACGCCAGGCAATTGAGCAACCACCTCAGCGAGATTCTCAGATCTGACGCGATCCAAGTTGTTCTGTTCTGAAGAAATCACATCGATGTCGGAGATCGGTTCAATTCCGGAGTTCGACAAAGGGTGTGCAACTACAACAATGCTTTCAATGGACTTGTCTGGTTCCTCCGATTCAAGGGAGGTGGCCGAATTCTCTTCTTCTTCCTCTGCCTCGTCCTGAGCAAGTACAGATGTGCATAGAGTGAGCAAAAAACCACCGAAGAGTACTGGCAAGAGCTTCAAGAATCGACGAGATGCCGGATCCGAATGAATGAAGAAACACCTCATGTGCGATCTCCTCTACAAGCACAGTTTCTGTGTGCTTCTTGTGAAATTAGAGCGGCTGCGTATTGTAAATAGTTTTCACTCGCATCTAGACCCCAGACTGGCCGGAAAGCTCTAATCGATCTTGATGACCGGTTAGCGCTGACCCTTGCGGAGTCAGTCGTTGCTTGGCACTTATAAATCCACGACGGCTTCAAATCCGCCTACGATCATCCGAGTCCTATCGAAGAGGTTGGGGGCATTTGCCATTTCCTTGTCTGTTCGCAACGCCGCCATTGCTTGGTTTCGAACATCCTTCGAAGGCCATGTGATCCAGGCAAAACACACGCTCTCATCGGGCTCGCAACGAACGGAGTTTCCGAATGACGTTTCTTGTCCCTCCGGGATCTCGTCCGCCCAACACTGTACCCAGGCGGTCGCACCCAACGACCGAAACTTTGCTCCAACGATCCTCGAGTGCTCTATGTACAGTTGTTTGTTCGCATTCGGCACCGGCGTAACAAATCCGTCAACGTAGCTCATTTCCCACCTTTTCAATCCGAGGCTTTCTTTCTTCTGAACAGCTTTCCGATGTCATCGAAAATCAAGTAAAGACATGGAAGAACCAACAACGAGCCTAGAGTTGAAGCAACCAATCCGCCAATAATCGTCATCGCCATCGGTTGACGGAGCACAGCACCCTCTCCTCCGCCAAACAGCAGGGGGAAAAGCGCCAACGCAGTAGTGAGAGTGGTCATGGTGATCGGCCTCAGTCGAATTCCAGCCGCTTGGGCCAGAGCCTTGACACGATCAACCCCATCCGCCATCTGTTGTCGAGCCGTCGCAATCAGGAGAACTGCATCGTTCACAGCGACACCGGAAAGAACGATCAGCCCCAGCATGACCATCACACCGATCGGCTCGCCTACGGGAACCAAGGTTGCAGCAACTCCCATTAGCGCAAGGGGAATGGCATAGAGGATCGTTATCGGCTGGAGCAACGATTCAAATGAACCAGCGAGCACCATCAGGACCAACAACAGTGCAAGAATTCCCGCCAGCTGAAGCTCACCGAACGTCTTTGCACGTTCCTCTTCCTCGCCACGCATCTCAGTGGCCAATCCAGAAGGCAACACGATGTCATCGAGAACCTGCGTCACTGCCTGGATCGCTTGCGGCTGCGAATAGTCATCGGAAACGAGAGCAGTCACTTGAGCTGTACGCCTCTGATTGCGACGGAACACCTCTCTTGCGCCAGTGACTTCCTCAAATTCAGCCACCTCTCCCACCGCCATCTTCCGACCTCCAGGGCCGAGGAAGTGAATGTCGTCGAGTTGGTTCAGGTGCACCTGTTGCATGCGAAGCACTACGGGGTATTCCTCGTCCCCCACGGCGAGATAGGTGACCGTTCGCCCATCGAGATTCGATTCCAATACGTTGGTAACGTTGCTAATGCTGACGCCGAGCGCGTCGGCGACTTGATGGTTGAGTTCAACCCTTAATTCAGGTGGCCCGCCTTCAAATGACGAACGCACGTTCCACAATTCGGGCAACGCCGCCATCTTTTCCCGAATCTGTTCTGTCACATCGCGAATATCTTCCAGCGTGGAACCTGACACTTCGACCACTACCGGTGCCAGTCCTGTATCCAAGGCCTCGCTCAACGCGGACTTGTTCAGTTCCCAAACAATCTCCGTATCCGGCAATTGATCGAGATCCTGTGTAAGCGCGTTCGCAAACGCTCTACCCGCGGGAGCATCCTCGGTCAGGCGGACGATCAGCCGTGCCGTGTTCTCTTCCGATGCTTCACGTCGAATGATGCGATCATCGCTCGGCAATCGACCAATTTCTGCCAGGGTCGCACTAACGTGGTCGGGCGCACCTTCCCGTATCGACGATTCGATCCCCGAGACCATTTGCGCTGTTGACTCCACCCGCTGCCCGCTTGGACCGATGATTCTCATGGAGAACTGTTTCGGATCCGATGGCGGAAGCAACTCCGTGCCCAAACCGACGAGTCCGTAAATGGCCACTGCGACGCCTATTCCTGAGACTCCAACGACTAACCACGGCAAACGTAGGAAACCTCCAACCAGCCCCTCAAGACCGCGGCGAATTGGATGCAGCTTCTCCTCAACGACCTGCCCTGCTTCATCTCGCTTGCTAGGCTCAAGAAACCACCGACCCAATGCGGGAATCAGGAATACCGCAACTGCAAGCGAGGCGATCAGTGAGACAACAACCGTGAAGGCAATGCCGTCAATCAAACGTGCCGCAAGTCCTTGAACGAAGAAAACTGGAATGAATACGACGCAAGTCGTGAGCGTACTGGCCGTGATCGCGCCTGCAACGAGTCCCGTTCCCTTGCGAGCGGCCTCGGCCGGGGAGTCTCCGAGCCTGATTCTCCGATACATGGACTCAACGACCACAATGGCGTTGTCGACCAACATCCCAGCGCCGAGAGCCAATCCTCCCAAAGTCACGATGTTGAGACTGTACTTGCCGAAGTGCATAAAGAAGATGGCGGCAAGAATCGACACCGGAACCGCAGCGCTTACGATGAACGTCGCGCCAATGGATCGTAGAAAGAAGGCAAGCACCAGTATTGCCAGCACAATTCCGAGCGATGCAGCGAGTCTGAGATCGTCGAGGGCATCCACGACAAGCGTGGCGTTGTCGGTTATTTCGTGTACTTCCACGCCGGGAAGGTCCGCGCTCAGCCCGCCAAGAGCACTGCGGATAGTCTCCGAAACCGTGACGGTGTTCGCGCCAGCTTCCTTATATATGGATAGCCCAACGCCTTCTTTGCCGTTCACCAACACCAAGTGATCGATCTCGACTTCGCCGGCTACCACATCGGCAACGTCTCGAACCCGAACCGCAACGCGAGCTGATCCCGCAGAGGCCGCTACTCCGCTACCGGAGGGAGTCAAGTAACGAACGACAACGTTGCCGACGTCAATGACGTTTTCGAACCTCATGCGACCTCGGACCGTGAACACTGATCCGCGATCTTCGATCGTCCCTGCATTGATATCGACGTTCTCCGCGGCTATGCGGCCTGCGAGTTCGCCCAGCGTTATGCCATAGGCACTAGCCCGATACTCGTCAAAAACAACGCTGATCTCGCGTTTTCTACCACCGGTTACATGTACCTCGGCAACACCGGTCAACGTCTCAAGGGATATGGCAATCTGTCGCCGTGCTATCTGTCTCAGTTCGACTAGATCGGGACTACCTGTAGGCGCAAACAGGCCGAGAACGAGGATGGGCTCCTGACTGGGATCGAACCGGCGTACCAGAACTTCGTCCACCTGAGGATCGGATTCAAGTCCGCCGAGTGCCTTCTGCACATCGATCAAGCCAGTATCGAGGTCGCTGTCCCAATTGAATAGAACCGTGGCGACCAGCGTCCCGGTACGCGCTCTCTGTTCAATTTCCTTGATGCCACGAACGGAGAACAACCGTTGCTCTACAACTTCGCCGTAGAGCCTTTCCATTTCTTCGGGAGGTCGGTCGCCGGATCGAACGGAAACGACGATGGTCGGGCTTTGGATGTTGGGGAGAAGATCGATGGGGAGTTGGTTGAACGCCAATGTCCCAACCAGCGCTACGGCCGCCGCCAGCACGCATATGGCAATCGGTCTCCGAGTCGCGAGACCGGCAAGTGACTCAAATACGTTCACTTATTCGCCGAGAACACGCACTAAAGCACGATCGACTAGTGTTTCTAGTCCGCGAACGACGACTTTGTCGCCTAACTTGACCCCTTCGAGAACCTCCTGTTTTTCGTCATCGCCGAGTCCCAAGCGAACCTCTTGTTGCCTGACTCGCTGACCGTCCAAGACGAAGACGACGGATCGACCGCCACGACGGGATATCGATTCGTAGTCGACGACCGGAACTTGAATGCGCTGTTCCGTGATGATTTCCACTTGAACAAACATGCCGGGTCGAAGCAACATGCCCTCGTTGTTGACTTCAATCACAGCCCGAATCGTGTTGGTTTGCGGATCGACCGTTGGCGAGAGACGTGTGACCTCACCAGTTATCGACATTTCCTTAAAGGCATAGTGCTTAACGCGAACTTCCTGTCCAATCTCAATACGACTCAGCTCGGGACCAATCAAATCGATATACGCCTCAAGCACATCCAAGGAAGCTATCTGTGCGATGAGCACCCCCGTTGAAATCAGTTGTCCATCTGCGATTGGAATCTGTTGTTGGTCTCGGGCCAGCTTCAAAATGATTCCATCGATCGGAGCTTCCAGCTGCGTGTTGGCATCCTGTAGCACCTGTCTTTCGTACTCCAGCTTAGCGGCCTTAAACGCGGTGTCTTTACCACGGAGTTCGGAATCTGAAACCATTCCTTGCTTGTGCAGCCTGGTGAAGCTGGTCAATTCCGTTTCGGCATTCGCCAGATTCGTAAGCGATTGTTCCAATGCGACATGCAGGCGTGTTTCTTCGCCGGTGATTTGAGCGATGATGTCTCCAGCCTGAACTTTATGCCCCTCTTCATAACGTCTGCCGTTCTCGTCAAGGCCGATGTATAGTCGACCAGGAACCTGGCTAGTGACAGTAACGCTCTCGCGAGTCTGCAAGTTCCCAGTCGCCACAATGACGCTCTCGACATCGCCTGCCTCCACCGTCTCCACTTGCACAGGAGTGCGAAACTGAATGTCAACGGGCGGAGGCGACTGTGCGCAACCGAAACCGACTGCTGCGGCAAGTAGTGCAACAACACTAAGTTTGCGGTATTGGCTCATGAATTCCCTTGTTCTTTTCAATTCATTCACCCGATGAGACTGGAGTCCACTTCACAGCGTCGGCAATCACGTTCGACCACCGTTCCGTCGTAACAGTCACGTCCACAAGCCGGTCGGTAACATCGAACTCACCGAGTTCGTTCCAGCCACTCTTCGAGGAATCCCCGTCGAATTCGATGCTTTCTTCGTCATCTCCCAAGTTGACAACGATTTGGAACTGACCGACTTCCGATCTTTGTGATGTGCTAACACTGAAAAATGGACCGCTGATTGAATATTCACTCTTGCCTTTCCAAGGGAGATGGTATTCAAGCCTCCAAGTACCTTCATGTGGCAACATTGCAGCGAACGTGCTGCTTGCACCTTCCGGACCTCCATAGCTGCTTGCGTAGGTTGGCCGATATTTCCCAAATGCTCCGCTACCATAGTTCCTCAGCCAAGCCCCTTGCCCGAAGTCAAGTCCAATCCTACGTCCAAGGTCACCGGCCGGTAATCCACGATCAAACTCGGGGTCGGGCATCCCAATCATTGCTCGAAGCCACGGCGGCATCTCGTCCTCTTTGCTTCCTATTCTGTCTTTGTCGACAGCAAATCCATCGTCCAAGTCATCGACGATTACCGAATCGGGGTCAGGACCTCTCCAATCAGTATCGACCATGAACGGCAAGGTCTCACCCTCCTTGGGCTCATAGTCCTCAAGCTTCGGAAAGGCGACGCGTACTGCATCGCGATTGAGGGAAAGGTAGGGTTCGATGACCGCGACTAGTGGTGGTTCTGCGCTCTGGTGCGCGATGCGAATCGAACTCGATGCATCCACTCGAAGCGGCTTGTTCAGATCCAAGAAATTCCATTTCTTGTCTCCCGAATCGTACTCGTAACCAATCCTTATGACTCCGGGTACCGGTTCGTCGTTTCGAATAAGAAAAGTGGACTGATAGACGGACTCACCACTCTCCTTACTTTCAAGTCGCACGACATCGGACTCACCGACGACAAAGCCGGGAAGTCCAGTGGTTGACAACCAATTCCCTAGCAACGATTCGATGTCCATGCCGAGATCCACAGCGGTTTGACTGAATTGTTCGGCTGTATACGTCGTTCCTGAATAGCGAGACACCAGCTCCCTCAAGAGATTGCCTACTGCTTCTTCGCCAAACCCGTCAATTAGAGAACGAGCAATTGGATAGCCTTTCAACAACAGAGCGTGATACGCAGACCCGGGATCAGTGTGAAAATCGATGTCGTTCAGAGGAGTTTCGAGGACATGTTCCCACACGGAAGGTCGATCGGAGAACATTTGCCGAAAGTTAATGGAACTCTGATTCGCCCCGCCCCCGCCTATACGGATCATGGTTGCGTTGTTCATTTGATTGAATCCACGAGGTGTTGAGCCTTCGTAAATCGAGAAGTAGCCATCTCCCTCGGTAGCAAGTTTGGTAGCCAACTCATCAATGACGTAGCTTAGGGCAGTTGCACCTGGTCCTGTCGGCGTAGTCTGGTAGTTGACCAAGTTGAAACCGACTGTAATTAATGGATTGCCTCCTTGGTAGTCAGATTCGAAAAATCTTCTTAGCATCGCCAGAATGAACTTTGGTATCTGGGTCTCGTCGGTCTGGGCTGCTTCCCGATGGCTGATCGGACCGTCAAACCTCGCTAGCGATAATCCCGACTCTCGGAACATTTGAATGCCAGGTTGTGCATATACACTGCCCATTCTCCATCCATCGCCGTACACGCGGAGAGGAAGTGGAACTTCTACGAATGAAAGCGTGCCGTAGGGATATTCCAGTCCCGATTGGTTCAAGATGGCAAGTCGCTCCTCAATCCATTCCTCCAAACTGGGCACAACCCGAACCAGCTGTTCCATGTTCTTCGAGTGCTTCTTACCCATAAGCAGCTCAAATTCGATGCCACCTACAACCAGCGAACGGCGATCGAACTTTGCTCCGATCAATGCAAACTCTGGTACTGGTGCCGTCGGGTTGAATCGGAATCCTTCCCGTTTCTGCTTTGTGATGGGTTCGCGAGTTCCTGGACCCGCTACGATCCATCCCTTGGGAGCAAGGACTTCGATGTCTAGATCAAAAAAATCTCGTGCTCGGACATCCCAGTCAGTCTTCCCGTAGGCAGCACCCGATGATGGAAACCAACTCGCGCCGGGCAACAACGCAAAATACCCTGGGGAGAACTTGATGGATTCGTATCCAAACATGCCCAGCTGTTGGGTATTCCACGCGCTTCCTTTTGAAAGCACAATCTTTGAATCCAAGTACGCAAATCGCGCATCAGGTTTTCCTTGAGCAACAATTCTTACTTCTGGATCCGATCCGTCCCTGCTCGCCGGAATCCAAAGTAGTCCATCTTCAAATGTATGGTCCGAAGAAGCCGCACCGTTCACGGTTAACTCGTCAATTCGAAATCCAGGATTCAGGGACAACAACCAAGAATCGTCTGACGAGCCGCCAAGAGACTTAAGTGTCAGTGTCAGGTCTAGGTGAATTGAGTTTCCGGGTCTGATATCAACGGTTCCTCTGACGGACTGGATATCTGTCGCTGAATGCAGCTGGTGCTGTTCATGTACCGCCGCCCAATTCTCAAATTTCTTGACGTCAAGCAACTTGGAGTACACCAGGCTGCCTAACGACAGTGCGACCGCAACGAATGAAGCTACTCCTGTTCCTGCCCAAGTCATTCGTGCTCTCGAGCCAACTTGCCGAGGATGGCAAGCGGCCGCCAACGCCAAGAAACCAATGGACAGAACCACAATGCTTGCTCGATTGATCAAAATGTCGGTTGAAAAGAAGACCGGAACCAAGTCGGATGGCCAAGTTGTGCCTGACGATGTCGTCGCTAACGATGCAGCCACGAAGACAGGAAGGCGGACCGAGAAGAAGAACCAGGCAATCATCAGAGCAAGTCCCACGAGGACGACCAGTAGTCGATATCGCAAGACGATCGCCAAGAAAATCGTTATAGATCCCCAAAGCATCAAGTTCGGGACGATGTCCCAAACTAAGAAGCTCAGCACACTTGCCGGTTCGATGGCGCTACCGAACCCAAGGTTAAACATCTCGGCTATGACACCGTAACCGCTGAGTAGCAACACCACTACGAAGCAGGGAATGGAAAGCAACAGCACGATCCCTAGCAATCTTCCTACGACTAGCTCGAAGTTCGATACGGCCCGGGAGTCCATCACTTCCCCGATCCGATCACGAATGTCGCGGCTTCGTATATCGAATGCGAGAAAGAGTATTCCTAGAGTGAAAACGAGCACTAGCATGGAGGAAAAGGCAGCCATCAAGTAGCGAGGCCCAAACATACCGGCCGAAGGAGAAATTGAAGACCCAAATTGATGCACGACTGTTAGTTGGATCCATTGCCCAACCGCTGCCAGTACTGCAATGACAATAAACACCCATGTCCGAGCTAGCCGGCGACACGAACGCATCTCGGCCGCGGCTAGCGACCAAATTCTCAAGAATCTCATTGTGTTGTCTTCGGAATCTTCTTTATTCGCCTTCGCCCAAATCGCTTCTTCGGCTCCTCGACTTCATCGATTTCGTCTTGTCGGGCACCTTCGACCTTTCCACGCCGCGACATGAACGCCAAATAGGCCTCCTCAAGACTGGGATTTTCAACTTCCGTTGCATCGAACGACAAGTCGAGTTTGTTTTTCACCACGATGCGAAATTCGACGTCGGCACCTTGGACAGTTCGCGACACGATTTCGTGCTTTTCTTCGACGACACCTGAACTCTCGAGAGGTACCGAAACTTGAAAAACCTGTCCTCGAGCCTGTTCGATCAACGCTGTAGGTGAACCTTGAAACGCAAGCGCACCTTCGTCGATCAAGGCGATTTGCGAACAACCACTGCCCAAGTCGGCGACGATGTGGGTAGACAACAAGATGGTCCGTTCCTGACCCATGTTCGTCATGACCTGGCGGAACCGCATTCGTTCTTCCGGGTCGAGGCCAACTGTCGGTTCGTCCACTACCAACACCTGTGGATTGTGAACCATAGCTTGGGCAACGCCGAGTCTTCGGACCATTCCACCGGACAACTTCTTCACTTTGCGGTCGGCGACATCGGCAAGACCTACTTCTTCAAGTACTTCAGCAACTCGCTTGCGGCGTTCCTTCTTGTTCGTCATACCGGACAAAGCAGCCAGCGTATCGACGACTTCCTCGGTGCGGTGCAGTCTCCACGCACTAAATGACTGAGGCAAGTAGCCGATTCGTTCGCGGACGTGGTGGCACTCGTCGACTACGTCGTAGCCACACACACGAGCCGAGCCTTCGGTGGGCTTCAACAGAGTGCAGATAATCCGCATCAACGTGCTCTTACCTGCCCCGTTTGCTCCCAACAAGCCAAAAAAGCCCGTACCGAGAGTAAGACTGACGTCATCGAGAACTGCCGTTTTCTTGTCGTAGCGGTGAGTAATCCCGGAAATTTCTATGGCTGGAGCCGAGTCTGTGCTAGCCTCTGTCAATTTCAATTCTCCTCTGTTCAAGCCGAAGTCATTGTACGAATCGAATTGACCGTACTTCGGATGGTTTCGGACTCGTAGAGCCCGTTGTTTTCATGCAAGAATCGTGCCACCAAATCTGGAGGTGATAGGTAGCCAAATACCACGAAAAAGCGCTTCAAGTTGTGGAGTCGCGAGCGAAATGAGGGCAATATTCGCCAACAATTGTCAACTCTCGCCAGACCATTAGATTCTCCGACTATCGATGGTTCCTCGAACAAACTGCAGTGGCATATGTCTGCCGCTATCTCTTCTCAATAGGACGCTGCAGTCGCCTGATAAGGCAACTGACGAGCATTCTGAACGACTCTCGGTAGCCCCGGTCAGGGGGCCGACCCTCAATTCCGATAGGATTACCACTCGGTACACGGAAACTTGGCGAATCCACTTCAGTGCCTTCACAACAGTCTCGAGAATTGGTATCACTGAGCAATTAGTCAAATAGGGTCTGAAGTGCAGCTTGGATTGACACCGTGGTCCATCTCGGACAGCAACGACGCTCAGGCGCTGTGCGATCAGGCAATGTATGCCGAAGAACTGGGGTACTCGTACTTCGTGTTGCCCGAGCACCACTTTGTTCCCAGTCGAGCGATTCCCGATCCTCTCATGCTGCTGGCAGCAGTCGCAGCCAACACGACCTCAATCCGTTTAGCGACTACTTCCTATCTACTGCCAATCCGCCATCCCGTTCAAGCGGCGGAGCAAGTGGCTGTTCTAGACCAACTTTGCAACGGCAGACTGACATTGGGTGTTGGAAGGGGGACTCTGCCCGCGATGTTCGAGACGTTCGGAGTGGATCCGCGAACCAAACGCAAGAGATTCGAATACTGTCTGGAGCGAATGCGCAAAGCTTGGACGGGTGAGTCCGTGGTCGAAGGCTCAACCGAGCTCCAGGCTTCTATTTCTCCACTACCCCGTCAAGTACCGCATCCACCCATCTGGGTTGCTGCATTTGGTCCCATGGCCTTGAAGCAAGCTGGTCGCCTCGGATTGCCGTATCTTGCATCTCCTCGTGAAACGATGTCGCAACTCGCGCACAACTATCGAATTCATCGTGCTGCAAATGAGGAGGCAACCGTCGCAATGGCGGCTGAAACTCCGATCATGAGATCAGTTTTCGTTTCAGAGGACCCCGAGACAGTGCGTCGGGTACGAGACCGAATCGAACAGAGCTTACAACGTCCCCCACAGTCTCAAGACGACTCAGAGCGAGGTGTGGACGACTGGGCGATTGTCGGCACTCCCAACCAAGTACGAGACTTGACGACGACTTACATGGAAGACCTTGGAATCTCACACCTCATTGCCACAAGGTTGGGCATCGGTGGAGTCTCCTCATCGGAAATCAAACAGTCTCTTGCACTGTTTATGCGAATCGTGAACGAGATGTCAGGTTAGGACTTGCTGGTCTCAGACGAGTCCTCTTCCGGCACAACATTGACCGTTGCCTCAAAATCGCCCGGGTCAATCTCCTCGTAACGCTGCAACCCCAAATACGGCCGAAGAATCCTAACCAGCAGGTACGCGGGCCCGGTATCAACAAGCGCTACCGTCATTTTGAAGACATAGCTCGAGCCTATATAGACAAACAGTTGGGGCCACAAACCGCGTTCCGGGTCGATAAACAGCGCACCTGCGTAGAAGTGGGTCATCAGTATCACAGAAGATGTGTCGACCAGTTGGCTGACCAAGGTCGAGCCGTTGTTTCTCAGCCAAAGGTGTTTGCCTTTGGTAAGCCGTTTCCAAAAGTGGAAGAGGTGAACGTCACAGAACTGTGCTGTGAGATACGCCACCATCGAGGCAGCGACTATGCCGAATGCCATCTTGCGAATCTCGAAGAAGACAGGTTCGCGTCCCGCGGCATCGAGAGCAATGTTTCCGGCTTCGTCGAACTGCTCGGACGCCATGCCCGGTAGCACTCCGCCGAGCCAAAGGAAGAAGACAACCCAGATGTTGACGATTAGTCCGACCCAGACCATGTCCGAAGCACGCTTGCGACCGTACAACTCGCTGATCAAATCGGTACATAAGAATGTGACTGGATAAGGCAGCACACCTACCGCAATCACCATCGGTACGTTGATACCGAAGACCGTAAACGATAAGTCAACGAATCGACTGATTCCAATAACGTTGAGAACTGCAAGAGTTCCCAGGAATAGTCCAGTCAGTAGGAGAAATACACGCTGCCTGCGCAGTCTGTAGTCAGGGGAGGCCATGTGTTCTATCTCTCAATTTGACCAAGATTTGCATGAATGACGCTTCCATTCACGACTGGATTCTGCGAAGCAAAGAACACCGTCTCGGCGATTTCGTCTGGTTTGATCAGACGTCGAAACGTCGTCAGCTGAGCGATTTCCTTCATTGCCGATTCGGGAACATGACTGCGCAACATCTCGGTGTCGGTAAATCCGGGGCAGATCGCAGCCGTATGGATTCCGGAATCGACCAAGTCTTGACAGAGAGCCCGCATTGCTCCGATTTGGGCATGCTTGGTCGTCACGTATGAAAAAGACCCAGGAACAGCTTTTTCCGACAACGTCGAGCCGATAAACAGAATGCTGGAACGAGGACCCATTCTTGGAATGATGTTGCGGTTGATTGTGTTGATGCTTACCAGATTGACTTGCAGAACATCTCGCAGGGACTCGTCGCTTGTGTCCAGTGCCGAGTCGTTGAGGAGTCGACTTGCATTGTGAATCAGGTGGACTTCACTTTTCTCTTGAGCATCCATTAGCTCACTGAGAACGCCTGTGAGTTGCGTGTCCAACTCCGAGTCTGCAAGATCCACGGAGTGACTCAATACCCGCGAATCGGGACAGGGTCGCCGCGAGAAGTTGACTACCGTATACCCCCGCTCAACGAACAACTGTGCCGTCGAGAGTCCAATTCCCGCACTGGCACCAGTGACAATCGCTAACTTCAAGACGGCTTCCAGGAAACGATTGCGGTCTGACTCGGTCCCGCCGAGACTGACATTACCAACTCATCGATGGGCAATCGATCGAGAGGTTGTAGTTGATTGAGTTCATCCACCAGCCAATGTCCCAGTTCCTCGACCGTCACGTTGCGAACCGGCAACAAAGTAACGTCCCTAGGCAAGAATCGCAGTCGCTCGTCGCCAATCCCAACCGTAACTTCCTCCTCACCAAGCTCGATGTTCAGATGGGGCGAATTGGCCGGTAGCAGCACCGACTCGTCCAATCGTTGACAGATTTCACTCAGAGCGTTCTTCAGGATGTTGTAGTCGAAACACAATCCATTTGCGTCGACGGGGCCGGTCACACTTGCACGCACGGCAAAGTCGTGGCCGTGCAGATTCTCTCTGTTATCTGGTCCAAACACCGTGAAGTGCGCACACGAAAAGTGGTGCGCCTCCTTGTGAATGTCGATTCGCGCAAAAGGCATGGCGATTCGATCCCCGTGAATCGTCAACGCACTGCTCAGCAAACGTCAAATGCTAGCAAACCACTCCTGAAGAGCTTGGGAGCTGAGTGCCCCAATTCCGGTTGTTCGCCACTCTCGCGGTCTATTCCGCGTCAAGACCCAGCACATACCGGTAGTAGCTTGGATCATCGAATTCCTCTGGCCAACGTTTACCATCCTCCAAACCCTCACGCCGACGTAACTCTTCAAGTTTTTCAAAGTCAATGCCACCGCGTGTTTCGCAGCGAACGAGCCCGACCACCGGTCGACTATAACGGGTGATAATGAGCTATTCGCCATCGCGGGCAACCGCGATCAACTCCGAAAGACGCGCCTTTGCCTCTTGCACTGAAATTTCCATTCGCGGTCTCCTTCAGTCTCAGGCCCGTCGGGTGTTGTCGGTATGAATGCGCTTTGAGTCTACACTGTATTTGGCCACTTACAAGCTGACTTGACATCCATTTTGACCAAACGACTTGATCCGTGCGCTGCAGTGCTCAAGTGCAACCCTAAGCTAGTTGGATACTCCTACGGGCAAGGTGAAAAATCTCAGTTTAGAACAACCGACTCTCAATTCTTGCTTCCCTGACTTGGCATCCAAAATGAACCTCTCTCGCAAGCAACGCCCGGACGAATCTTCCTCAGTCTTTAGAAGTCGATTCATCGCGTCTCTCAGCCTGACCCTGCCATTAGTGCTGTTTGCAACACAGCCAAGCGTGGCACAGGATCAAACCACCGAGAACGACAGCGTGATCGAAGAAATTGTGGTTGTTGGATCACTCATCAAACGGCAAGTCGTGTACGAGGGTAGAGCTCCAGTTCAGACACTGGATTCAGATCTCGTCCAGGCCAGCGGGGCATCGCAACCCGTGGACGTTCTCAAGAGTCTGACGGCGAATACAGGCTCCTATCTGGCCACACAGCAAAACTACCTGCAGGGAAGTTCACAGTTCAACCTCCGAGGGCTGGGGCTATCTTCCACTCTCACGTTGATCAATGGGCGACGGGCAGGCTTGGCTCCTGTTGCCAACGATGCGGGACACGGCTTCTTCGACATAAACACACTACCCATCGCGATGATCGAGCGAATCGAAATCCTACGGGACGGCGCTTCTACCACCTACGGTTCGCAAGCCGTAGCGGGTGTAGCGAATATCGTGACTCGAAATGGGTTTGACGGTGTGGAGTTCGTTGGCGGATTTCGAAGTTCCTCCAACACAGCCTACGACCTAGGCTTTGCATCGGGGTTCAACCTGCCAAGAGGTCATCTCAATGCTTATGGCAGCTGGTACAGACAAGACGAGAACTTTCGTAGCGATTTTGACTGGATGATTCCGCGTGCCGTCGACCCTAACGGAGACGGAGACATCGTGGACGGTTCCTTCGATTCCGGACGTGGTTCGCCTGGCAGCTTTCGGCGCGCGATGATCGGACCTGACAGTCGTTACTACCCTTTCAGAATCGACGGCGTGATTCCACCTTACGTGCCGGACCCCGATTGCGAAGCTGGCGGTGGCTACCCCAGTGGTCCACTCTGTCGCATGGACTTCACTGATCAACGCACGATGATTGCGGCGGAGCACCGTGCTCAATTGTTCTCCGAAGTTGAGTACAGCTTGAACGAGGATGTGAATTTGTTTGCCGAAATCGGCTTCTCCGCCAACGAGATCGTCGACCGAGTTGGCAACATGCGACTGTTCAGCGGCAACGTCGTGGGCACCAACGCGATTTTCGTGCCCGCCAACCATCCGTTCAATCTCTGGACTGACCCCGACGGAGACGGAATCTTGACAGCTATTGCACCTGAGGATTGGATTCCGGGACATCATCAATCCGTCCCAGTAAGTTACTTTGGTCGGCCACTAGGTCGCGAAGCCTTCGGGAACAAAGCTGGCAACGAGTGGAGACGATTCCGCAACCTGCGCATTTTGGTTGGAACGGAGTTCATTCTTTCACCCGACTGGATCGGCTCGTTCCATCTTGTGCGGTCGAACTCGGAACTAGAGGTGCAAGCCGAGCGACACTGGGAAGCGGATGCATTTGAGCGTGCGGTGGCGAACGGAAGTTGGAATCCGTTCGGGACACGACTCACATCGCCCAATCTCATTACTCCGAAGACTGTCTTGGACGATGGACTGGATCCCGACCTTGAGGTCAAGCTAGCAGGCAACGATCTGGAGGCGAGGCGACTATTCGAACGCATACGTACAGAGAATTCAAAGAGTTCGATGGATGTAGCCGAGTTTGTAGCTTCTTCTGATTCACTGGAGTTGAGTAATCACCCGGTGTCCATGGCCGTAGGGATGCAGTTCCGTCGGTTGGACTATTCCCGTCAACCGGATCCATTAAACGCCATCGCTGCTGGTCCTCAGGATGTCGAGGACTTCCCCGCCGCATCGAAACAACAGGCGTTCGCGATATTCACCGAGGGTCTGACGACATTTCTCGATGATCGAGCCGAACTACAGTTGGCATTGCGCCACGAACGCTACAAACTCGCTGGCAATACGACTGATCCAAAGATCTCCTTCTTGTTTCGATCCTCGGACTTGTTTTCGCTACGAGCCTCTTATGGCTCGTCGTTTCAAGCGCCCACGCTCTTCCAAACAGCCGGAAATACGCTTGCCAGAACTCTGACCGATCCGTTTCTCTTCGACACGTCTGGAGTTGGACGATGCACTGTGGACGCCGACGGCACCATTACCAATCGTGGGGACAACTTCTCAGCCTACACCGTTCTTGACGGTTCCACGCTACAACCACAGACTGCTCAGCTCGTCAACTTTGGTGCACTGTTTCATCCTCGACACAACGCAGACGTGAGCGTCGACTTCTGGGTAATTCACTACGCAGATGTGATCGCGCAAGGACGAAGCTTTCAGGCCATTTTGGAAGACGATTGCCGGGACGATGGAATTCCGAACGATCCACGAGTGCTACGCGAAGTCTCCGGTCAAATCACACAAGTACGCACTAGCTACGAAAACATTGCCGTAGTTCGCACTAACGGTCTGGATCTAAATGCACACTGGGACTTGGAGACGGACATAGGCGTCGTGCGTCTTGGGGCCGATGCAACGTTGATGACCCGTTTCGACATTGGCAACGAAGACGGTGCATTGTCCGATCATCTGGGCAACCGAAATGACACCAACGGTTTCGGCCCGACTCCTGAACTGCGTTTCAATCTACGCGTTCTGTGGTGGCGCGAACCCGACGAAGTCAAGGTTACGCTGCGTTTCATCGATTCGTACAAGAACGACGAAATACCGACGCAACCGACCATCGATTCATGGTTGACGTTGGACTTCAACTTCAACCGTACTTTCACTTGGCCTTTCGAAGCAGAGTCCACAGTTTCCGTGGGTGCCCACAACTTGCTAGACAGCGATCCTCCACCGCTCCCCAGTGGACGAAGCGGAGACCAACGCTACAACCTGCGACCGGGATTTGACGGTTTCGTCCACGACATCAAGGGGCGTGCCGTGTACTTCCGATTTCGAACGCGCATGTAGCCGCTCAATACCGAGAGCGCTGTCCGCACGCTGTCCACCTTGGCTTGGTGTCTTACGCAAGCCGCTCGGCGTCAGTCCTGATTTCGAGTAGAAACAACATGGCTTGAGTTCGTCTGCGCAAACATTCAAATTGCAATTGGCGACACTTTGAACACAATAGTCAGATTGCTATTGCTTGAGAAATTCACATGAGCCACGATATCGTCATTCGAGGAGGAACCGTCGTAGACGGTCACGGAGGGGACGGCTATACGGCGGATGTTGCCGTCGATGGAGACACGATCACTGACATCGGCAAAGTCACGACCAAAGGAAAGAAAGAGATCGACGCGCACGGACTAACGGTCTCGCCGGGATTCGTCGATCTTCACACGCATTTGGACGCGCAAGTCGGTTGGGATCCCCAAGTTACATCGATTTCTTGGCACGGTGTGACTACAGCTTTGTTCGGAAACTGCGGAGTCACCTTTGCTCCCTGTACCGCCGAGGATCGAGAATTCCTCGCCGGAATGATGGAAACAGTCGAAGACATTCCGAAGCAGGCCATTCTTCATGGACTTCCGTGGAACTGGGAGACCTATGGCGAGTATCTGGACGCTCTCGAAAAACTCGGTCCGTCCATCAACATCTGCGGGCTCGTTGGACATTGCGCTGTTCGATTCAACGTAATGGGTGAACGGGCTGTTGAAGAACCAGCAACTGAAGAGGAAGTAAGAAAAATCGCTGAAGTCGCCGGCAGATCGGTCAAAGAAGGTGCGGTCGGATTTTCAACCAATCGCCTACCTGCACATCGCCTGCCCGACGGAAGGTCCATCCCCGGTACATTCGCTGACCGCGATGAACTTCGCGCAGTGGCTCGAGAAGTTGGGAAGTTCGGAGGCTTGATGCAGACCGTGTCCGATTTTCGAGACTTCGATGCCGAAATGGACCTCATTCGCGATGAAGCGCGGACTGCACGTGGTGCACTCTTCAGCGTTGCAGCAGAAATCGGAACCCAACGCCTCAACGAACGTGTCGTTGCGATGCGAGGAGAGGGGCTCAATGTGACGTCAGTCACTGTTCCGCGTTCTGGTGGTGGCGTTGGCGGACTCTCCACCAACAATTTCTTCCGTACCGAATCATGGAACAAGGTTCGAAAGATGGAGTTCGACGACCGGCTTGCTGCCATTCGAAACCCTGACATGCGCAAGCAATTGATCGACGAAGTGAAGCAACAAGGGGAGCCACTCATGCAAGGCATGAAACGGTGGTTCTACATGGGATCGGATCCAAGACCTCGCTACACCCAACGTCTGAATGAGAGCTTGTTCCATCTCGCTCAACAGGCAAACGAACATCCCGTAGAGACTTGGTTACGTCTAACGGATGAGTCTGACGGCAAGGCACTGTTCCACATGCGTGGATTCAATGTCGATTTGGATGCTCTCCAAGAGCTGATCACAACCGAATGGGCAATGCCCGGTCTGGGCGATGCGGGTGCCCATGTGAGTCAAATGATCGACTCGGGTTGGTCGACGTTCATTCTCTCCCATTGGCATCGAGATACAGGTGTTTACAGTCTTGGCGAAGCAGTGCGTCGAATCGCCGCCGTTCCGGCTCAAGTTCTAGGATTAGAGGATCGGGGAACTCTCGAAGTCGGAAAGCGAGCGGATGTCAACGTATTCGATATCGACCGTCTTGAGGAGCGTCAGCCCAAAATCGTTCACGACTTTCCATTTGGCGCACCGCGTTTCATACAGCGTGCCGTCGGTTACCACGCAACAGTTTGCAACGGCGCAGTTGTGCTGGAAAACGATGAGTTGACCGGAGCAAACGGGGGGCGCGTACTTCGGAGCAACTGATAGAAAGAAACTGCAATCGACCTGGGACTTAGGTCGACGTACAGTTTGCTGTTGACTCGGTCCCGATTTATCGAAGTCGCTTGACCAGTGCCCTGTCAGGTTCTTGCCAGACGGGGCACCCTTGCGATTGGCTGTTTCAACTAGCGTTTGCGCCGGTGTCCCGGTTGATCAACTTGGCAACGCGATTTCCAGAATCAGATGCGGTCTGTAGGAAGGAAAACCTTAAGCAAAAACTGTCCAGTGAAACGTGCGCAGTCCAGTGAGCGGTCTTGTCTACGTAGTAGTACTCGCTCTCCCGCACTTCTCGGAGATTTTGTATGCCGATTGGAAGTTTGCTGCGAGTCATGATTCGTGCGCTCTCATTCGGCCCTCGTAGTCTCCTAGCTACCACACATTACCAAGTGGCGTGACAGCGAGAATTTAGTTGAGTCGTATCCACTGTTCGGCGAAGTGCTATCTCTGCCTACCTCTGCAGTCATCCCCTCCCAAGGGAGAGAGTTGGAGTGACGAGACAAAAAGCAAACCGGTCTCTCTTAGCTAGCCTGTAATGAGTCCGAACTCCAAGGTTCGAGTCTCCCCCTCAGGGGAAAGCTACGTAGTACTCCTAATGACAGGATTCAAGGCTAGGGACACGGGCAAGCATCCCTGAAACATAGCCTAAATGGTGGGCAACAGATAGTCTAAGAGTTTAACGAGCCCAGCGGCCACCACTGCCAAGCCCAAAACCATTTTCCAGCATTGGGCTTTGAGACTCTTTATGTCCGACTTCTGCTCGTTTCTCAGCCGGCACATGTCCGACATCGCCTCAGATCTCAACCGGCAGATGTCCGACATCGCCTCAGATCTCAACCGGCAGATGTCCGAGTTCGCCTCAGCTCTCAACCGGCAGATGTCCGAGTTCGATTCGCTTCTCAACAGTTCGACGGATGCCTTGAGACTAATTCCTCTTGGGTTGTGGTCATCCTTGCCAGTGCTAATGTGTGTAACCATAGCACCGACCAGCGACACTATCGACTCAGCTTGTCTCGACGTGAACAGACCGTCTTGGCACAATTTCCGTTGGGCCGTGTCTTTACAAAATGTTTGCGACATGAGCCACATCCTATCAACAAAGCGAGAATCGTACACGCACTAATCGCATCTGTGTTTGTCAGACTTCATGAGGAATGGGCAAGTCGCTGTTACAATTTGGCGCCTTGCCGACGTTTCCGTCGGAGAACTAGCTTATTTGAAAGAACCAACTCGTAGTACATTGGAACCCACGGTTCGCCACTACCGCACCATCTTCATTTCCGATGTGCACTTGGGCACAAAAGGATGCCAAGCCGACCGCCTGCTTGAATTCTTGAAGAATCACACGTGCGACCACCTCTTCCTAGTCGGCGACATCATTGATGGATGGCAACTCAAATCCAGTTTCTACTGGCCCGACACCCACATGGAGGTTATTCGGGAGGTGCTCCGATTCCTCAAGCAGGATACAAAGGTTACCTACGTAACTGGCAATCACGACGAGTTCCTCCGAAAGTACTCCGACACTGAATTCGGCGACCTGCGTTTGGTGGATAGCACCAACCACGAGACAGCCGACGGCCGTTCTCTTCTAGTCATCCACGGCGATCAGTTCGATGTGGTAACCCGTTACCACAAGTGGGTAGCGGTTCTAGGAGATTTTGCCTACTCAATTCTCTTGGTCGTCAATCAGTGGCTGAATTGGTGGCGTGAACGATTTGGGTACGACAACTGGTCGCTCTCGGCTTGGGTCAAGGGCAAGGTCAAGTCCGCCGTCAACTACTTGAGCAACTTTGAGTCCTCGGTCGTCAAGGAATGCCAACGACAGAATTACGATGGAGTCGTGTGCGGACACATCCATCACGCCGAACATCGCGACTTCGACGGAATCGAGTACTACAACTGTGGGGATTGGGTCGAAAGTTGCACAGCGCTGCTGGAAGATGAAACCGGCAAAATCGTCGTCTACGTCGATCAATCTCCAAAGTCCAACGTCACGAAGATTCGCACGCGTCGTTCCCGAACGTTCAACCGTTCAAGGAAAGTAGCCGCTGCATCCAACGATCGAAGGTATCGTTAGTACATCCCGAGATCTTGAGCGTTCAGAACAAGATCCACTTCGTTACTGACGCCTGGCATCCCCAGGTTAACGGGGTCGTCGTATTGCTTTCGGCTCTCAAGCGTTCGCTTGAGAATCTCGGCATAGATGTGCAAGTCGCACATCCGGGTATGTTTCCCCGATTGCCCATGCCCGGATATCCAGAGATCAAACTGACCACGACCCCTTGGCGACTCAAACGCCATATCGATACCAACGATGTCCAATGGGTACACATCGCAACCGAGGGACCGCTTGGGCTGTCCGCTCGATCGATGTGCATCAAGAAACACATTCCATTTTCCACCGCCATACACACCAAGTTTCCCGAGTACGCACAGGTGCTAGTTGGTGTCCCAAGAAACTGGGGCTACAACTACTTGCGCTGGTTTCACAGCGCAGCGAGGTTCACGGTCGTCCAGACTGAGACTCAGCTTCGTGAGCTCGAATCCAAGGGGCTGCAAGATCTACGTGTGGTGGGAGGGGGTGTGGATACTGATCTTTTCCGACCACAGCCCTTGGCGGAGAGATCGAAGCCTCGTCTGCTCTATGTGGGTCGAGTCAGCAAAGAAAAAAGCATCGATGACTTCTTGAACCTGGAATTCGAAGCCGATAAAGTCGTCGTCGGTGATGGACCTGATCGGAGTCGTCTCGAACGCACTTTTCCACACGTTCAGTTCAGGGGATATCGGAAAGGAAATGCATTGGTCGAGGAGTACGCACAAGCCGACTGTTTAGTGTTTCCGTCTAGGACGGACACCTTCGGTCTTGTGCTCATCGAGGCGATGGCTTGTGGTACTCCCGTCGCCTGCTACCCGACAACCGGACCTATCGATGTAGTGCGCGATGGAATCGCCGGATTCTTGAACGAAGACCTAAATCAAGCGACGAAACAAGCCCTTCGATTGGATCGTTCCTCCGTTCGTCAAGAAGCGTTGCGCTTCTCGTGGGGCAACGTCGCCAATAGATTCGCTGCGCTTCACGGTTTGAATCAAGACCATACTGAGAACGAAGTGTCTGCTAGCTGTAACACAAACTAGCCGTCAAGAACTAAGATTAGATACTCAGAGACCAAGCGTTGAGCGATTCCCAACAAGCCACAAGGAGTTTGCACGTGTCCACCGAATCACCTCCCAAGTCACCAACGTTTCAAGAAGTAGTCGCTCGATCCATTTCGCGTCGAACTGTAATGGTCGGTTCGGCGAGCGCTGCGCTATTCGGTCTATTTGGCTGTTCGACGATGACAGATGCGATCCGCAGAATTCGTCAGAATGAGCCTCCCGATCCCAGCGCAAAGTCCGACTTGATGGACTTTGAGCCGGTGCTGATCCAAGAGGCATCGTCCGAATCGGGTAGAAGGTGGCCGCTCATATCCAATGACTACCAATTCGATCTCATCTTGCCTTGGGGCGATCCCATCGATCCAAAGGGACCGAAATTCTCGTGGCCGCCGACAAAAGACCAGCAAGCGATCCAAGTCGGTAGCGGACACGACGGGATGACCTTTTTCCCGAGCTCAGAAAATCCCAATGGCAAGGGTGCTCTAGCTCTCAATCACGAGTTCGTATTCGGTCCGACGATTCTCGGAAAGTCGGCACCTGACGGGCTCGACGACGTTCGTACTTCGCAGCACGCCCATGGGGTGTCGATCGTGAACTTGGAACGCATCGGGGGGAAGTGGACCAGTGTGGGCGGAGCCAACGTGCGAAGGATTCACGTCAACACTCCTGTCGAATTCTCCGGCCCCGCCAAGGATCACGAATTGCTGCAGAATCTCAGCCGCGATGTAGCGAAAGGAACGCTCAACAATTGCGCCAACGGGCACACCCCGTGGGGCACCTACCTCACATGCGAAGAGAACTGGGCGTACTACTTCGGCAGAACAGGCGATAGCTTCGAACCCACTGAAGAACAAAAACGCTACCTACTCTACGGCTTCGGTGCACATGGTTGGCAAATATATGACCCTCGATTCAACCTGCAGTCCGAAAATCACGTGGGCGAGAGTCGTCGTTTTGGCTGGGTGGTGGAAATCGATCCCCACAACGCTGAGCAAGTGCCTGTCAAGCACACCGCCCTCGGTCGAATGGGACACGAAGGAGCGACAGTTGTGGTCGGCAAGGATGATCGCGTGGTCGTTTACATGGGCGATGACTCGAAGTTCGAGCACATCTACAAGTACGTCTCCAACCACAGCTATCAGGCGTATCTGAAGAAAGGCAAGTCGCCACTGGCGGATGGTCGTCTCTACGTGGCCAAGTTCAACGCCGACAACACGGGTGAATGGCTACTTCTCTCGATGGAGAATGAGGCACTAGCCAAGAGATTCAAGGACGACGGCGAGATAGCCGTCTACACCCGGATTGCGGCAACGCTCGCGGGAGGCACTCCCATGGACCGTCCGGAGTGGATCACCGTTGGATCCGATCAGAGCGTCTACTGTTCGCTTACCAACAACGATGACCGGACCATCACGATGCCCGGAAGTCCAGAAGCACCGAACATCCATGGACACATCATTCGTTGGAAGGATTCTGAGGAGCACGTTGGTGAACGTTTTGCGTGGGACATCTTCAAGATTGCCAGCGAGTCGCAGAACACGGAGACTCTCTGGGATAGCCCGGACGGAATATGGGTAGACCCGGAAGGTCGCCTATTCGTCGAGACTGATGGATCCCAGAAGGACTCGGAAGTCGAAATCAACAATCAATTGCTGGTAATGGATACGCAAACCGGGCACGTCCGTCGATTGTTTACAGGGGTGAACGGGTGCGAGATTACTGGTCTGACAACCACTCCCGACCAAAAGACCATGTTCGTCAATGTTCAACACCCAGGCCTTGGTAACTTTCGTCCAGAGGATCCACGGGCAATCTTTCCAGCGTTGGGATCGGAAACGCGCGTACCGCGTGACTGTACGGTTGTGATCACACGAAAGGATGGCGGCATCGTCGGCTCGTAGTGAGCGAGTTCTTAGACAGCAACAGCGGCGACTCGACCAGCCGCTTAAGGCCTCTCGATGAGTCGCTTCAGGCAATCCATCGCGAACTGGGCATTCCGAGCAACTATTCGAGATCGACTCGGTTACATGTTCAGACAACTCCCACTGATCTGGTGTCCATCGGACTCGATGTCTTCGGAAGAGACCAAAGACTTCGTGCCAGCGCAGCAAGTGCTTGGCTCAGTCTCCAAGAAGGAGCTTCAAGCGACAACGTATGCATTCAGCTAGTGTCGGCATTTCGTTCCGTTGACTACCAAGTCGAAGTGATTCAAAGGCTTCTGGCGAAGGGACAGACGATCAACGACATACTGACTCGAGTCGCAGCTCCCGGCTTTAGCGAACACCAAAGCGGTTACGCTGTGGATCTGACAACCGAAGGCTACGAGGCTCTGGAAGAGGAGTTCGAGAAGTCTCCGGCATTTCGCTGGCTGTCCAGTCACGCTGCTCGCTACCGCTTCCACCTCTCCTACCCGCGCTCCAACGAATTCGGAGTCATCTACGAGCCCTGGCATTGGTGCTTCCGAGAAGCGGGTTGACTCACATTCCGACTTGACTCTGTTGCGTAGGGTCCACAAGTGTTCGCATATACGGATCTAGACAAGGACACACTCATTCGGGACTACTGTAGTCGTGGTCTGGTGGTTCTCGCGCCAGATTCGCTGGGAATTCCCAAGCAAGTCCACAAGCAGATATTCGAATCGGAAGTGAGCGCTCTGCGTTCTCGATCAAGGATCACGGCAAGTTCCATACCTGAAGTCCTGCAGGTGCTGAATTCTCCCGGAGTGATTGAGGCATGCAATGCCATTCTCGGAGAGAACTGGGCAATCGTTCCGTTCACGCATAACACTCCGTTCCTGAGCGGGTCGCACGACCAACATTGGCACAAAGACGACAACGGTCCCTACAACGGCCGCAAACACCGGCATCACCATGCTGTTCAAGCTGAACTTCTCTACTACCCGCAACAGGTAGGAATGGATATGGGGCCGACTGCGACGGTTCCCTATTCCCAATATTGGACGTTCAATCACGAAGAGAACCACGACAACTTTGCTGGTGCAGACCATCTCGACTTCAAGTATCAACTCGACGGTATGGAACGGATTCCAGTCAACGGACCCAAGTCTCCCTACAAACAGGAAGACATCGTCAATCAACAAACGGACCACGATGTGCGAATGCGCCAATCCGTCGAAGACTTGAAGTGGCCGTTCAACCAACCTTTCGAGGTCGGACCTCTCGATGCCGGGAGCGTTGTGATCTACTCGCACAATCTTTTGCATCGAGGGAATCATCGACGGGACCATTGGGAGAAGTGGAGAGACAACCCTCGCTTCATGTGGCGGTTTTGGCTTTATCGAACGACCGAGCCCAGTGGAGAGCTCTCACCAGGTGAGAACGGGACCGATTTCGGGGAAGACTCGATGACGAATCTGGATCGTTCCACCGCGGATGAAGATGTAGCTGAAGTCTGGAACTACCACGTCAACTGGATGCATTCGGGCAGTCGTGCTCATGCGACGGATGCAGATCCCAATCGTTCGCGTGACGAAATCAATCGAGAAATCGGCGAGCTTGCTCGAAGAATGCGTACGAAGAACGACCTCAACGAACCTGTACGAATCGGTGCAGCTTACAGGCTAAGTCGATTGGCAACCAATCGCCAAGTTGCCATGGCTCTGGAAATTGCACTTCGAGACGACCGAGAAAGCGTTCGGCGAGCTGCGACTTACGGGATCGCGGCGATGGGACCAGTGATCACACCAGTTTCGCTTCATGCAGCAAATTCCGAAGTTCGCTGGATTCGAAAAGCGGCAGCATTCTGCCTTGGGGAGAGTGGAGAGTTACGGCTGGAAGTTGTCGACGAACTAAAGTCTCTACTGTTAAGCGATTCGTCAGTCTACGTTCGAAGTGTCGCGGCTTCGGCATTGGGATGCTTCGGACGACGAGCGGTTGTCGATTCGGAAGGCGCCCAGCTCATTCCCCATGTTGCAGAGGCGTTGTGTCGGAGTCTCGGCCAAGAAGAGAATCGGTTGTCCATGGACCAGGCTCAAGGAAGAAGCATCAAACTCGTCAGACCCACCGACGACTGCGATGTGTGCGAAGGAATCGGCATCGACTACTCGGTCGCACGGTTTCGACCTGTTCGTTCGGCGGTGCGTGAAAACGCACTATGGTCGCTGGTGATCGTCTGCTCCCACGGCCCGGCCGTTCTCGGAAATGCGCTCGCTCCCCTGATCGACTGCTTGACTGAAGTTGCAACGCAAGACGAGAACGTCTTCAGCGCTGGGTTTGCAATGGACGCTCTAACTCGGTTGGAGCACATGGGTCGAGATTCCGAGCAAGAGCAAGATTCAACGAACAGTTCTTTGATCAATCTCGATGCAATTCTTGATTCGTCCCCGATATGCACGTCCGAGTCTCTCCTTCGAGGCGGTATGCCCATCGAAAGACTCGTGGGATATCTGGATAGTCGTGGTTTCGAGACTTGACCTAAGACTGCGAGACCTGAAACTCGACTCGTACTATTCGGCTAAGAACTCGTCTAGAAATCCCTTCAGGTCGGGATAGGTCCATTTGCTCTTCACATCCGCTGATTGGGCAGCACCTTGCCGACCCTCCGTGCGATCAATCCACACGCAATCCCAATTGAGCTTGGTTGCCGGCTCGATGTCGTGAAAGAGACTCTGGGCAACATGCAGAACACGTTCACGCTGGCCGAACTGATCTATCGCGGCTTCGAAGACCGCCGGGTTAGGCTTGTAGACTCCCGCATCTTCCGCCGTGATCACATAATTGAAGTCCGTATCCAACGAATTCCGCGTAATGGCAAACAATTCGTTGTCGGTATTGGAAATGATCGCGATCTTGACCCTTTCTTGGAGTCGATTCAGAGCCTCCAAGGTGTCTTCGAAAGGCACTGATTTGGCGATGCATTCCTGAAACTGTTTCGACTCAGCTGATCGTGTCGTAAAGCCCAAACGATAGCCATACCTCTCGAAGACACGATCCAAGACACTTCGATAAGATCCACCTTGGGCTTGCTCCAACGGCTCCCACTCGGCGAAATACTCGAGCACAACATCGTTGTTCATGTTGGCATCGTGCGACTGCAAGATCGCCTGCAGGGTCTCCACGATCGACGACTCCCAATCCACGAGAGTCCCGTAGCAATCAAAGGAGACGATGTCGTAGTTCTCGACTCGAGGAGCACTCATGGCTGCGAATTTAGGTTCTGTGTTGATATCTTGAGAACCAGAAGCCCAAAGAACTCGTCTCCCGCTTCGAATCGCCACCCCAGATGGTCGTCGCAATTCCCGCAAGTGGCGAGTTGCCATGTGTGACCCGGAAACCACGTGTCCGCGTGATGCGAACTACCCTTGGCCGCACATCCGAGGGCGTGTTTGTAGCAGCGAAAGTGATGAACCACGCCATAGGGATTGACAAACTCGTGCTCGCTCGAGCCCAAAATCTCGTATACGTCGGAGGCATCAGCCAAAACATGATTACAACGAGTGCATACGACAACTGATTCGGGTCGGTTGGGCAACCAATCCAGCTCTTCTTCGATATTGAAGACTAAGGTGTCTGTGTCTGCGTCAGCGGTCGGCATTGGAACAGAAGCGGCGACAGTCGAATTGGGGAATGCACAATTTACCAAACATCCGCTAGAGACGGAAAATTCTTCACGTTTGGCGTTTGGGAGCGTTACGTGCTTGAGGGATTGAACTGCAGGTACCGTTCGTCGGGCCAGATCACCCGTCTTCTAAGACCTCAGAATCTCTATGTTCGTAGTTGTCGTTGACGTATTCAATTGATCCAGACCGGGAGCAATTGGAAGAGACTCGAAAGCAACTCGGATGTTCTCTGACCATTTGCGGCGAAGAGTAAGTAAGTATTCGTCGTCGTCTTCCAGCACGTTGTGCACCAGAGCATTGAAGGAGTCCTTCAAGTACACCAGATACTCAATCGGCGGACCGACCGTAGCATTGCTCTTGACGGTGGAGTCCATCGAAACCAGCCCACACATCAGTGCGGTGTGCAAATTGGACTCATCGCCAATAATTCGATCAAGAATGGGCCTGCCGTACTTCACTTCGCCAATCTGAAGAAATGGCGTCGCCGTGCTGGCATGGACAAAATTACCCTCTGGGTAAATGTGAACGAGATTGGGCTCTTCATCCCGAATCTGGCCACCAAGAATGAACGATGCCTCTGGATGAAAACTGGATTCGATACGCTTGTTGGCGTGCTTGTTTTGCTCTTGAATTGAAATGTTTCCCACGTACTCAGCGGCTTGATCGAGATTCGACATTGTGAACAGATGCGACAACTGTCCTTCCTTGATATCGCGATCGATTTGGGCCACAACCCCCTGTGTGGTTGCTAGATTTCCCGCTGTGAGCAAGACCAGAAACGTTTGATCGCTGGCAAATGTATGCAACTTGCTGTAGGTGTTGATGTGGTCCGCGCCGGCATTGGTGCGTGAGTCCGATACAAACACCATTCCATCCGGAACGGATATGCCCACACAGTAGGTCATCCAGATCCCACCGGCTTGGAGAGGTCACCATGGGAAGCAGAGCCATCCCTACGGCGCGAGTCGCCAGACATGCTGTAGACACTCACATCCATTCGAAGCATTCCTAACCCGAGGTCTGAAGTTCGACGAAATCCCGATAGGGACTGTCCGGCTTAGCCATAAGCGATTCGTGGTCGCCGATGTCGCTCACCGAGCCTTCCTCGAGAAAGACAATGGTGTCGGCAAGGCGAATAGTCGACAACCTGTGCGCAATGACGATCACCAGTCGACCTTTGGCCGCACTACGAAGAGACTGCACCAGTTCATTCTCAGTCTGAGGATCAAGCGCCGCGGTTGGCTCGTCGAGAATTAATATCTTCGCATCGCGAACGAGACCTCGAGCGATGCTGATGCGCTGCTGCTGCCCCACGGAGAGCGTATCTCCAGACTTGCCAATCTCCGTATCGATGCCATCGGGTAGTTCGTTGATGAACTCCATGCAACCCGCCGTCTCCAACGCACCGAGAATCTCCTCCTCCGTTGCGTCAGGATTGGACAACTGCAGGTTCTCGCGAATCGACTCCGAGAGCAACAAGTGCTCTTGAAACACGTAAGCGATCTGACTTCTCAACGAGTCGAGTTCGACCTCCTTGAGATCAAATCCATCGATCGTTACGCGTCCCTCCGTCGGTTGCAGAAAAGCCGGAATCAAGTACGCCAGACTCGTCTTGCCAGATCCAGTGGGTCCGACAATCGCGACCAAGTTGTCTAGCTCGAAGTCGAGATTGATGTCCTTTAACGCCAATCGACCATCGGGATAGGAGTAGTTGACGTGTTCTATTCGAACCCGTCTGTTGATTTCCGGAAGCACTGTCCCGCCGACGTGAAGATCATCGTCGGACTCGTGATCCAAGAAGAAGAAAACGCGACGCAACGCAGCTACGTTGTCTTGAATGCGGACCCAAAGTCCTCCGATGTAGCGGATGGTTCCGCTCAATCCCATGTACATTCCGTACAGAGCACCGAAGTCTCCGACCGTAAGATCCCCTGCAAAAACCCCTTCTGTAACCATGAACGAGACGATGAACCCGATCGGCATGATTATGAAGTTGATCGAGTTGCTGAGAATGATTCCGACTACAGCCGCAATGCGTTCACGCCAGTAAGCAGCGGCATCGCGCTTGGCAAAACGCTTCTTCTCGCGTTTCATTCCTCCGAGACTTTGAACTGCAGACATGTTGTCCAAAGTCTCTTCCATCGTGTTGGTCGTATCTGCACCGGCGGCCCGCTTGTTCTGATTGACTCGCCGAATGAGCGTGATGCTCGGCCAAGTTACGATGATCACTACCGGTGCGGTCAGACTGACAACGAAAACCAGCCATGGAGCTACTTCGCCGTATGTGTAGTAGATCTGGTAACCGGCTGTTGCAATTGAGGCAAACTGTGCAAAGGGCGCAAGAGTAAGTTCATAGACCGCGTGCGGTACGCTTGCTGTGTCGTAGAGCACGCGATAGACAGAATCCCCCGTTCGATGGTCGTCGACAAGTTCCATCTTGGCTCGAGTCAAACGATCAAACAGCTTGGTTCGGAAGTTGTCGGCCATGCGTTGCGTCAGACGAACGTTGACCCAGAACTCGACGATTCCCCAAACGCCTCCAAGGTCACTTCCTCCCCCGCTGATCGCGTTTTCTGCACGACTTGCCTCATCCCGTCCCGCAAAGAGTCCTGCACCAGTGCCTCGAGCTCGAAGGCCGACGATAAATAGACCGATCAGGAAAATCATGCTTAGAACAAGCATGATTTGTTGGGGTTCCTGACCCTCCAACGCCCTGAGAATGGGGATCATGTGGGGTGGAAAGTTGACTTCTTCAACAACCAGTGGCACCCGCAAGATCACATGGTCGGCCATGATCTTGTAGAGCCAACCCAGATAGAGCAAAGGAAACAGCGGCGAGAAATCCAAAATGAACTTCGCCGCGAACAAGCCCTTGACCTCACTTATCAGCTTGTAGGCACGAAGAATTAGAACACCCGATTCCCTGTGCGTGATCTCAGTGTCTGTATCGATTCGATCGTCGAACTTCGCACCTCGACGGAATCCATCGATGATGGTGGACGTTTGCGACGTATCGACGTCTTCATTGACCTTGCGGGACTTGAACTTGCGATAGAGCCACTTGATCATGGTTAGGATCCTGCTGCCCTAATTTGTGAAGCTGCTATTTCTGCTTCCACATAGGCTCGATAGTTGCCATCCGGCAGATTCATGAGCTCTTCATGGCTTCCTACTTCAACAATCTTGCCGTCCTTCAGAAATCCGATCTGATCTGCAGTACGAACCGTGGAAAGCCGGTGCGTAATGATGAAGATCACCCGGTCCTTGCCCCATTCCGCAATATTGCGGAGTACCTTATGCTCCGTGCGGGCATCCAGAGAAGCTGTGGGTTCGTCGAGCACCAATATGGGAGCGTTACGTATCAGTGCTCGGGCGATCGTGATGCGTTGACGCTGACCAGCCGAGAGTTTGCCACCTCGCTCTCCCAGCTCGGATTCATAGCCTTCTTCCATTTCTTCAATGAACTCGTCGGCGCAAGCGATTTCGGCAGCTTCCTTGACTTGCTCCAACGAAATGTCTTCCATTGCGTATGCGATGTTGTCTCGAACTTTGCCCGTGAACAGCACGTTCTTTTGCAACGCAATGGAAATGTTCCTGCGAATGTCTTCAAGCTTGAGATCGCGCAAATCGACATCGTTAACCAACACGCTACCTGCTTGAGGATCGTAGAGCCTCAAGAGCAACATCATCAATGTAGACTTGCCGGACCCTGTGCTCCCCACGATTGCCGTAACGGATCCAACGTCCGCATGAAGGTCGATGCTGTCGAGGACTTGATCGCCCTCAGGATAGGTGAAGTCCACTCCTTCCCACGTTACCGATTTCACAGGAGTGGGGTAGTTCTTGGTGGTCTCCGACTCTTCAACGCCGGGTTTGAGCTCTAAGAAATAGAACGCGCGCTCCAACCCGATGAACAAATCCTGCAACATGCACCACAGGCGGATCAACCCTCGACCTGTATTGATGCATTCCCCAGTCCGGTCACGCCCTACATTGAATGCTCCATAATTCCAAATCGTAAAGCTAATCCACCCAGCCGCCCATGCTGGCATCATGGTGGGGCGACTTTCGAGCACCCACATTGCCATCATGTATTCGGTAACGATGATCATGATCCCGCTGATGAACCCAACGATTAAATTCAGCAACACCATGTCGAAGCGAAGATAGAACGCCGCATCCAAAGCACGCTTCGAATCTCGACGAAAACGATTCAACATGGTCGTTTCGGAGCGTGATGCCTTGATAACTTTCGATGCCCGGAAAACTTCCTGCACCGTCGAAGTCAGATTGCTGTTGGCAACCCTGTTGGCAACGGACCGTTTGCGTATTCGTGGCGTGTACCACATAGTCAGAATGAACCCGGGAACCCAGACTATGAGAACCGCGACCAGGAGAAGTGGATCAAAGAACGCGACGAACCAAAAGGCGATTGAAAGCCCACGCACCGTCTCGATAGGTCCAATCAGGGCCTCATCCAGAACATTGACGATCATTGCACTGTCCTGGTAGATGCGAAATATTGCGTCCCCGGATCGATTGGAGTGATGAAACGACATGGATAGGTACTCCAACCTATCCATCATTGCCACCCTTAAGTGGTGGTTCACGTTCTGCCAAATCCACATCCCGTAGTACCCCAACGTGAATCCTTGGAAGATGCCGAAGAGGCCCAAGAACGCGTAGCCGAAATACATGTGGTTGCGCACACTTCTTCGTTGTGCAACGGTTAGCTTCTCTTCGACCGGTTCTGCGTCGGGGTCGTCGGAGTCTACGACTTGAACCTCGGAATCGCTCACGCCATCGAGCATGTCTGAACGTACAAAACTCTCATCCAGAAGGAACAGTCTTGCCTGATTGGGTTGCAACTTGTCTCCAATCAAAAGCTTGTTGTTCCACATATCCCCCATGATGGTTCCGGTGAACGTGTAGAAAAGCGTCAGCGCAAAACCGAGAGCGAACATGAAAATGATGTGAGGGAGCATCGGGATCATGAAAGGCACGGACCGAACAATCATGCTTCCCATCTTGCCGAGCGTTACTTCCGGCGCGTCACTAGCGTCGGCGAGTTTTCGGGCCTTTTCGGCGGTGCAGAACTCGTAGAACACCACCCAGGCGTTCTTGAGCTTTTGGAAGAAATTGCTCTGAACTATGGCATCGGCATCGTCGAGGGATCTTCGTATACGGGCTAGCCAGCCATCTTTCTTTTCCGGCATACGTTCCCCCGTCCCCACGTACTAGGCTTGTTGCTTAGTCAGAATGCGATTTAAGCATACTTGCAACGGAAATCGCTTCGGCAACGCTCGAATCGTTGACCCCTTGCTCGTCCATGCAAGCACTCTAAGAGCTAACGAAACATTCCGACAGTCTTCGGGCATCATAACGAATACAAGACTTTCCCGATCCAAGTCCAATTGATGAGACAAACGAACTCCATTCGCCCATTGCTAGTGCTACTTGGCGGTGTCGGAACTGCCGGCGCTATCGTCCCTCTACTCACGGCGTGCGGCCAATCCACCGAGGAAGAAGAAATGCCCCAACCTCCTGTTGCGGAAACACGATCACACACCTACGAGCACCACGAAATCAAGCTCAACGACCCCTACCACTGGCTCAAGGATCAAAGCTATCCAGATGTGGACGACAAAGACGTGCTGGAGTATCTCGAAAAAGAGAACGAGTACTACGCTGCATTCACCAATCGCGTTGAGCCACTAGTGGACCAAATCTTTGAGGAATTGAAAGGTCGTCTCGACCCCGACGACGAGTCGGTTCCTTCAAAGGATGGCAAATACATCTACCAAGGTCGCTACCAGTCGGGTCAGCAGTATCAGATTCACGTTCGTTGGCCAGCTGAATCAGCCGATGAAGACTTGATGCCGCTCAGTGAAGACCAAATTGAGTTGCTGCTTGACGAGAACGAACTCGCAGGAGACAGTGACTACTTCAGACGCGGTAGCTGGTCGATGAGCCCGAACGATGAACTCCTCGCGTACAGCACCGACCACTCCGGAAGCGAACGTTATACGTTGGTGATTCGGGATCTAAACACAGGAGAACTCCTAGAAGACGTAATCGAGAACACATACGGATCGGTAGTGTGGGCAAACGACAACAAGAGCTTCCTCTACGTTGACCTCGACGAGCAGTTGCGACCGAACCGGATCTTGCACCACGTATTGGGTACCGACGTCTCCGAAGATCGAGTCGTGTATGTAGAGGAGGATCCAGGGTTTTTCGTCGGCCTCGACCGCACCACATCACGCAAGTTCGCCCTCATCCAAACCGATGACCACGTCACTTCGGAGGTCATGTTCATCGCACTTGACGATCTCAGTCAGGCACCCACCGTTATCTCTCCACGGAGGGTCGATCACACCTACAGCGTCGACCACCGACAGGGAAAGTTTGTGATTCGGACTAACGACACCCACAAGAACTTTCGAATTGTCTCAGCTCCCGACACTGCATATGAACCTGAGAATTGGGAGAGTCTGCTAGAGCCATCGGATAGTCGCCACATCGGACCAGTTCAAGCACTCGAAGACCGGATCGTTGTTGGAGCTCGGGAGAATGGTCTCGACCAGGTGTTGATATCAACGGAGGAAGGAGAGTTTGAATCAATTCCGTTTGATGAACCCGCATACAGCGCTGGTTTCCACTTCAGTGCAGAGAGTAATCCGACTCACATCAGAATCGGCTTCTCCTCATTGGTCACACCTCAAACGACATTCGACTACTCGTTTGCAGACGGGACGACCAAAGTAAGAAAAACGCAGAAAATTCCGAGCGGTTACTCGCGCGACCTCTACGAGTCCCAGCGCAGAATTGCCGTCTCTCACGACGGCGTCGAAGTGCCCGTATCAATCGTCTATAGAAAGGACACACCCCTCGACGGAACTGCGCCTTTGCACTTGTACGGCTATGGTGCGTACGGATACAGTTCCGATCCGTATTTCTCAACGAGTGTGTTTTCTCTGCTTGACAGAGGTTTCGTCTACGCGATTGCCCACATTCGTGGAGGTAGCGAGATGGGCTATCACTGGTACGAAGCGGGGAAACTCGACCAACGAATGAACACCTTCCTCGATTTCATCGCGGTCGCGCAGTATCTTGTGGATCAAGACTTCACATCCGAAGGTCAAATCGCGATTCGAGGAGGTAGCGCCGGCGGTACTCTGATGGGCGTCGTGGCTAACCTCGAGCCCAAGCTTTGGGGAGCAGTCGTCGCGGCTGTTCCATTTGTCGACGTGCTGAACACCATGCTCGATGAGTCGCTGCCGTTGACTCCCATGGAGTGGCCGGAGTGGGGAAATCCCATAACAAGCAAAGAAGATTTCGAGTACATCCTTTCGTACTCGCCGTACGACCAGATTTCGGCACAAGACTACCCGCCGATGCTCGTTACTGCGGGACTAAACGATCCTAGGGTCACCTACTGGGAACCGGCGAAGTACGTTGCCAAACTTCGAGTCACGAAGACGGATACGAACCCATTGCTGCTCAGAACGGAAATGGGGGCCGGGCACGGCGGGAAGTCGGGACGATTTGACTCGCTACGAGAAGTGGCAGAAGCCTATGCTTTCATGATCACGTCGATGGACGTCGAATCGAACGCAAGCCAATAGGGTTGCTCAGTTCGGCGATTGAGAGATCAACTCTCTCAAGTTCACATCTGGGTCTGCCAGCACATTGGGGTCGAAACGCTTCCCGATCAGTTTGCGGCTTGCCAAGAATTCACCGGGTGAGTTCATTGCACTAGTTCCCACGAGCAAGTCATTCTTTAGGTGAAAAAGCATGAAGGACCAACTTCCAACTTCACCGCGAGGTATCGTGACTTCACCCTCGGAAGGAAAGCCGGACGTTTGAAGCTTCACATCGAACTGATCCGACCAGTTCCAAGGCGGAGAGTGATTGGGATACGGATTCTGCGCCACGGTCGATGCTACGCATCGAGCTTGATCCAGTGCGTTGGGGACACACTCAAGGCGCACCCTTTCTGACAGCAAAGTGCTAGGCAGATTGGTGCAATCCCCAATGGCGAATATGTCGTCGTGAGAGGTTCGGCAATACTCGTCCACGACAATTCCATTGTTGCAAGCGAGCCCAGCTCGTTCCGCAAGTTCCACATTGGGAACTACCCCGATTCCTACGATGACCAACTCAACGGATTCACACTCCCCGTTGGCTAGGTTTACACCCGCTGCAGATCCATCTGAGCCTGTCGCAATGGACGTAACTTCCGTTCCGGTTCGGACACGGACCCCTCGAGATTCGTGCAGCCGTTCGAAGTACTCCGAGATCTCGGGTACAGCACTTCGCTGTAACAGACGATCAACTTGTTCAAGCACAACCACTTCGTGCCCCATCGTGCAACACGACGCCGCCACCTCCAAGCCAATGAAGCCTCCGCCAATGACGGCGACTCTGCTTCCTTCGGTCAATCCACGTTTGATTGACTCACAATCGCTGATCGAACGTAGTGAGTGCACGCCACTACTTCCCACACCTGGAACGGGAAGCTCTCGATTGACCGAACCTGTTGCAAGAATAAGTGTTTCCCATCCGATCTCAGATCCGTCTCCAAGACGGATACGTTTGGAGACCGGCTCAATTTCAACAACCCGTGTACCGGTCAAACACTCGATGTGCTGGCTCTCATAGAACTGCTCTCGACGAATGAAGACTTGATCGAGCTTGAACTCGCCTAGCAAGTACTGTTTCGAAAGCGGTGGACGCTGGTAGGGAATGTGTTCTTCTTCCGTTATTAGGACGATTCGTTCGTCGTATCCGAGCTGTCGCAAACCGGCGACGACCTGACCGGCCGCATGCCCGCCGCCAACGACCACTACGCCGTTGTTTCGGCGGTTGGTCACGCCGAAGGAAACCGCATGGCAGTAGCTGAGTGAAACTCCTCCCTCACTCTACTTCTTCCTATCCTGCATGGGCATTGGAAAAGGTGTGACGTTGCTTCCGTCTCCTTCAGTAATCTTTGGTGTGCCCTGCTTCTTGACCTCATCGATTCGAACGACCGCATGCATGGGAACCAGGGTACTGTCAACATCCCCAAACTCGAGACGAAGCTTCTCCTCGGATGGGTCGATCACCATCTGACTTGGCTTGTCGAAGACAAAATTGCGGAGCTCGATGAATCCGAACAGTTCACTTGTCATGACTTCCCGTACATAGACTTCATAGACTTGCCGAGCATTTTGAAACTGAACTCGGTACAGTCGCTTCTTAATCGAATCCATTTGAAGTTTGCGAACCGAAAGGGTTCTCGATTTCCTCACACAGTATTTTAGGTTGATGAATCTCGGCTATACCCAGCCGAGTCTTCAGCCTGCTGTCCGAATATTGATTTGGATTCGGACCAAACTCAGCACTTCGACCAGGTCATGAGCAGTCCCAATGGAAGCAAGAAAGCGCACAGAACTTCCTAGCCAATTACTGGTCTGTTTCGGCTTGCTCCTCCACTCGAAGAGATCGAGTGGCAAACATCAATGCCGCTAGCAGGAGCAACAGCAAAACCGTTCCTACGAGCAACGCGTACTCATTCATTTGGAGCACCGCGAACAGCGCCACGTAAAGAACCAGCAACACGAAAGCGACTGCAACCGCCACAGTCTGATTGCGGGTCACGAGCCAAACATAGGCAACGTTCATTGTTGCCAGTAGCGCAGCGGCGAGGACATAGCCCACGCCAAACCCCACATGTTCGGAGAGTGAAAGGAGCGTAAGAAAGAACAACACCAATCCCGTGCCGACTACACCGTATTGAATGATGTGAAACCGTGCCTTGGTTACCAGCTCAAGGCAAACGATGCTCACCAAGGTCATCACAATGAACAGGACACCGTACTTGATTGATCGTTCGACAGCCCGATAAGGCGTATTCAGAGTCAGAATCGTATAGCCCAAATCGGTGTAGCGTCGCCCTTGCGGCCCGTACCTGATTGAACTCATCATGTTCTCGAACTCCGACACCGCGATTACCGCTGGAAAGCCTCGCGACAGGGCGTGCGCAGTCCACGACGCCGTAAATCCGCTGTCACTGACATCTCGCTGGTCTGGCAAGTAGCGACCGTCAAAACTGGGGTCCGGCCAATCCGAGACCATCGAAACTTCTGTCTGGTCGCCGACTGGCAACACCGAGAATCTTTGCGTGCCCCTCAGTTCTAGTTCGAAGGCAACGCTTCCGCCTTCTTCCAGCACGGAACTATCCAATGGGACTTGTATAGCGTTGCCAATTCCACGGATTTGCGTTGACTCGGTTCTATCTTGTTCTAGACCGTTCCAATTCAGTTTCGCCTTACGTATGCCTCTGCTATCCGATATTCCGAACACCAATTTCACTTCTTCCACGGTTCCCTCGACAAGACGGGGATCAATTGGGCGAAATTCCGCGCTTGCCGTAATGTTTGCAGTGAACACCGGCATGTCGTAAATGCCCCGTTTTCGCATTTCGTGTGAGGATTCATGGCTAACGTTAAGTTGACTTGGCATATAGAGCACAGAATGCGAACGATTAGTGATCTGCCCCTCCGACGTTCTCGTGAGATTCTGAAGTTTGACCAACAGCAAAGGGCCCGCTATCGATTGAGGACCAGACCAAGCTTGGGATACATCGTCAACTGCCTGTCGGTAGTAGCCCTGTCTCTCAGTGGAAAGCACGAATACTGAGACGAGGGGAATCATCAGCGCGATGATGATCAGAATTACAAGAATGAAGCGTAGTGTGATGGGCTCGATTCGAATCACGGATTGAATTCCCGATGGCTGTTCATGGTTGCCAGTTCGTCAAGCATCAGCAGGTCGCTCAGCTGACAATGACGAGAATTGGCTCGAAGGAGGAAGCGACCGACACGGATCTCAAGGCACAACACCCGCGACTTAGTCGCAGTATAAACGGCGTAGTGTTCACTGGAGCAACACTGCGCCATTGCCTCTCTTGCCAATCTAGTTGCCTGTGGTTAAACGAAGTTTGAAGTAAACGTAACGACTCGGCGAGACCAATTGGTCAAGTGCCCCTTCGGCACTCAACGGCATCGAAGACTGAGTCGGTGCCTGTACGTCGAAGACATTCTCGACACCGAAGATGTAACTGAGCTTGTCGGCCTTCTCTATCGACCCGTAGCCCAAAACAACGCTCTGATAGAACAGAGGATCGCCAATGGTCGACTCCGACTCTTGAGTCTCCGTTGCACAAATTTCCTGCGCGGACCATTGAATGGACAATCGAAAAATGGAAGATTCGCACTTTCCTTCGATGGGTCGAACTAGACTCGACTTCCAGGTAAGAGCCAATGGCCCGTTTCGCCACGAGAGCTGTGTCGAATACGCCAATTCCGATTCGTCTTGAGCATTGTCGAGCTTCCGCGTCCAACGATGCAATTTCGAATCGTTCTGGGTCAACGAATTCTTTGCTCGATTTGTGAACTCAATATGAGCGACGTTCAATGCCAACTCGAAATCGCCGATCATCGGATCCCTTTGGACATAAGAAAACCCAATGTCGGTTTGCATCTTCAGTGCCGAGTTCAAGTTGAATTTCGCCGCGAAGTCAGGACTCAACACAGGAGCAATGGCCGCACATGCCAAGTCATTGCGAGATGGTTTGCAATCCTCAGTGGCCGACTGATAGCGAGAATCCAGATACTGCCTTGTTTGTATTCCGAGATGGTGGCGCAATCGCAGAGTGAGTTCTCCTAAACGCTGGAACTGATAGTTCAGTTCGAACGTCGCATCCTGGCCGTTCACTGGTTCGGAGTACGAATGGGGCCAGGTGTACAAGGCGTTGCGCGCAACCATTGGTTCCGAAGTTGAGTCTCGTACTGGAGCTTGGAGTTCACACGACTCTCCCCAAAGCTCGATTCCCAACTGTTCGACCAATGAACACGCAGCACCGAAATTCGATCCGATGGATCCTTTGAGCTGCATGTCGTCAAGAGGCGACCAATGCAACGTGGCGTGAAATTCCGACTGCAGGTTGGATGAGCCTAGTCCGAACACACTAATTTCGAATCCGCTCACTACCGAATCGACAATCGAAGCGTGCGTTTCGATGGATAAATTGCTGGAGAAGTCGTCTGCCCTACCGTTCCGCCGGTCTAACGACCCTGCATCACTGAAGAACTGCTCGATGGCAATCTCAAACGCACCTTGGAAATTTCCTCCATCGAAATTGGGGATCTCCGAACCCCAACGAGGATCTAGGGGATTCGACCAGTTTTGACTCAGTTCAAATTCCGACTCTTCAGGTCGAGTCTGTGGTAGTTGAATGCTGATTTTCCACTCAACCAGTGGCAAGTAAGCATCGAGAACGAATGGGGAATCAGGCGAACTGGAGGAATCAAAGGGCCATTGAAACGCAGGCTTCAATAAATCTCCGTTAGGCTGGAGAACGTCGTAAATGGCGTATTCAAGACGGTGTCCGTCAAGATCAAGTTGTTTCTTGGGCTCCGGTCGCTCGAGGTGGATGGGTTCACTAGCGTTTACTTCCTTGATGCCCAGAGGAAACGATTCGCACAACGACACGGGCAACAGTCCCATGCTCGCTATCGAGAGAGAGGCCACAACAAGGCGGGTTGATCGGAGAACATCCATGTTCCACTCCAATTTGACGTGTTGCCGAACTCAATGGACCGACTACCATTTAGGACACAATACGACCTTCCGTGTCGATTGCCATCGCATGGGATTGTCGGTCAACAACCTCTTGCTCGAGTAGCGAGTAGCAACAATCTGTCTTGTCTTCGTCCCCGATTATAGTGTCAACTTCCCCCTCTTCGTAGACCGAGCGGAATGATCTCTTGATTGCCCACAACCCTAGTGATTACTGGCAATTTGCTAACAAGTCGCTCCTCGTTTCGACGTTGATTTGTTGCGTTCTTGGGGCAACGCTCCTGAAGTCTGCAAGAGGAGAGGACTACACCAGCCACTGGGATCTGCAGTATTCGGAGAACCCAGGATTCGAACCTCGATTAACCAGTCTGGACATCCATGTACCACAAGACGTTCAAGGTGCTCCCATTCTTTTCTACATTCATGGAGGGAGCTGGGCGTTCGGCGACAAGCACCTGGGGAACTCCCCCAAACTCTCATTCTTCACTGAGCTTGGATTTATTGTCGTCAGTGCAAACTATCGGCTTAGCACCGAGGACGTCAAACATCCAACTCACGTCAACGATGTTGCTGATGCCGTCAGGTGGGTTCACGAGAACATTGACGAATACGGAGGAAACCCAAATGCCATCTATCTGATGGGGCACTCCGCCGGTGCGCATCTTGCCAGTCTGCTCGTGCTCGATGAGTCAAAACTCGAACGCGCTGGCGGTGCCGATACAACAATTCAAGGCGTGGTGATGCTCGATTCGGCCGCCTACGACATGGTTCGAATGATGGAAGAACTACAGGACACACCTTCGAGCTACTTTCACGTCGCCTTTGGCTCTGATCGCAAGACCTGGGTCGACGCTTCTCCACAACACCACATCAAGCCTCGAGATAGATTCCCCGGGTTCCTAGTTCTCATGGCGAGTCCCGTGCGAATGCCCATGTCGGGTCAATTGAAACGTGCTCATTCCGCGAAATGGGAGGAAGTGTCGGAGTTCGTCTCGAGACTTCGAGATGCAGAAGCATCGGTATACACCGTTGACGCAATGAAACTATCCAGCCATCGGTCGATTAATCGTGATATCGGTGTGAAAGGTGACCGCATAAGCGAGGTGATCGCCAACTTTCTTCGAATGCACGAGGCAAAACGCAAGGGTGAGGACCATCTAATGTCTGTTGCACGGCACACTTCGTTCTCGGTGTCCATCGACGAATGGAAGCGAGTGAGTCAGGAACTTGGCGATTACGCAACGGATGTCTTCTTTCGATTCCGAGATACGGATGGCGATGGACGGTTGGAACGGGACGAACTGCAGGAGCACGAACTGGATCACTTCGAGACTTGGGACTTGGACAAAGATGGCGGCATTACGAGAGAAGACATCGTGCGGGGCTATCAAGCTCTGGGACCCGCCATGACCCAGCACTGCCGCCCACTGCCAGCCGGTCAGTTTCTCTAAAGCACTAACATTGAGCATTCGTCAGTTTTCCAGTTCCAAACGAATGACCATGTCCACCACTTGTGAGCCACACACTCTTGAGCAACCGCCCTTCAACGCTACTTTTATGGGCGTGGTCGTCGGTGCTGCCAAACACTTCGACTCGACTGTGTCTGTCGCGGAGTTCTATTGCGAGTCCGGTTTTGCATTCGCACTCAACATACACTCAGAAATCATGTGTCCAAGTGGACCGTACTGCTGGAACCACGCACCGGTTTTGGAACGATTGAAACTCTTGGGACTGCACGGCACCTACGTGGGTTCGGATTCTGACGGAGACGAGAGAGAACGCAGAATCAGCATCGAACAACTGGCACGCAAGGCGTCGGATGAAGCTGTTGCGTCGATGGAGGGCCTCGAACACCAATTGATTACGTCGAACGACGAGACGAGCTTCAATCTTGCAATGCCTTGGGGAGACGACGCACCGTCCTGTCTGCCCGAACTTTCCTACGAATCTTGGCGCAATCAGTCAGCCAATGCGTTCGGTTTCTACCGGTTCGATCCGTGCGACGACAGTGTGAAACGGCAGAGGATGCTCGCAGGTCTCGAATGCGCGTTGGAAATGTACGAGTCACCAAGCGCGTTTCAGCAAGACGGATACCAGTTCGGTCTTTCAGCTTACGACGCGTGGCAAAACGCCCTGGATTCCGATTCCTACGACAAACACGGACATTGGTGGAACGCTATGGTCTGGTCCGAGTGCAGGAATGTCGCCTCGAAGTACTTTCAAGATTGGCCGGGGCCGAGCGAGGAGTGTGCACAGTTGTTGTCAAACAGCTTTTCCAAGGTTGGCGAGTTAATGCAGACAGCTTCACCTCACGAATTGGATCGCTCAAAGAAGAAGGAGTTGATTCGCGAAGCCGCGGAGTGCGAATCCACCCTACCCCACCTGATCCGAGAATTGGCGGAACCTCTACGAAGCTGACGCTTGGTACAAGTGCCCACTAGAGGGCTCGAGCGATGGCTGTGTGCCAGCGTTCCAATTCCCGCACTCGGTCGGATTCGCTCATGGTTGGGTAGAAAGACGAATCAACTGTCCAGAGTCTCGCGGCATCTCGAAGATTGGAAAGGCGACCGAGACCCAGTAAAGCCAGAATCGCCGCTCCAACCGAAGTTGTCTCAACATTTTTGGGTCGATCCACTTGCAGTCCGGTAATGTCGCTCAGGAACTGGCAGAACCAGTCGTTGCCAACCATTCCACCATCCACTCGTATGCGGTCGAGAGGTATCTCGTCGTTCTGAACGGCGGCTACCAAATCCGCAGTTTGAAATCCCACGCTCTTCAGCGTTGCCGTGACGATTTCATCGGTGCTTGTATCCAACGTCAATCCACAGATGAGACCTCGAGCATTGGGTTCCCAATGCGGTGCACCCAGTCCCGTGAATGCGGGCACGACAAACACTCCATTGGTTTCCCCGTCGACTCTTCGTGCTGCCGCTTCGGACTCCGCAGAGTTCTCGATGAAGTTCATGTTGTCGCGCACCCACTGTATGGCAGTACCCGCATTGAAGATGCTGCCTTCGACTGCATAGGTAGTGACTCCGTCGATCCTATAGGCTATGGTGCTCAGCAACTTGGATTTCGACTCGCACTTTGTGCTCCCGGTGTTCGTAATGAGAAAGCAACCAGTGCCGTAAGTGCTCTTTGCCATGCCGGGTTCACAGCAAACCTGGCCGATTAGTGCAGACTGCTGATCACCCGCGATTCCCAGAATCGGAATCTCCTTTCCAAACCAGTCTTTATGAGTAGTCCCGAAGAAACTGCAAGAGTCCTGTGCTGTGGGAAGTACGCTCCATGGCACTCCAAAGTAATCGAGTAGCTCTTCTGACCACTCGTTCGCGATGATGTCGTAGAGTTGAGTCCTCGAAGCGTTGGTGTCGTCAGTCGCGTGGACTTGCCCTTGAGTCAGCCGCCACAACAAGAAGGAGTCGACAGTTCCCCACTTCAGTCGGTTGGCATCCGCAAGTTCTCGATACGGTTCTCGTTGCAACAACCACGAGAGTTTGGTACTTGAGAAGTAGGGATCAACAACCAGTCCGGTCCTCTCAGCGATTCTCTCTTCCAATCCGTCGTCCAACACCTTCTGGCAGAGGTCCGCCGTTCGCCTATCCTGCCAGACGATGGCGTTTCCGACAGGTTCCGAGCTGATGGAGTCCCAAACAATCGAAGTCTCTCTCTGATTGGTTATTCCAATGGCATCAATGGCGCTGACGGAGACACCCGAATTGGCGATTGCCTCTCGACATGATTCAAGGACTGAATCCCACAACTGATTGGCATCTTGTTCAACCCATCCATCTCTTGGAAATATCGACGGAAATTCTCTCTGGCCAGCTCCCAATTGATGCAATCGATCGTCATACACGATCGCTCGCGAGCTTGAGGTCCCTTGATCGATGGCTAGGACGTTGGGCATCAGGTGGTGCCGGCGAGAAGGCTACTGGCCTGTCTTCCGCGACGGCAACTCCACCGTTGCTGTTCCCATGGCTGTCGGCAAGCCCGATTGGTTGACGTTCTCGATGTTGAGATCCACCAGACAGTGGCCGTTCGACTGGTACTTCTTCAGCACCGATCCGTGAACGGTGTTGGTGTCGCCCACGATGTTGGGATGTCGAATGGATGCGTTCAACTTTCTCAACGTTCCCGCATCGCCCATCCAGTCTGTGGCGATTTGGGCGAGCCAACACACTCGCTGAGGTCCGAAGTCGAATTGACCCGGCATGTTGCGTCGCTTTTGAGCATGTTCCTCGTCAAACCGACCTCCGCCACCCAAGTCGGGCGATCCTTCCGCCTCTAGTGAGGCTCGGGTACTTCTTCCTGTACCTAGAACACCGTGTGTAAACAAGAAGAGCTCGGTAACTGAGTAGGTGCCCTTCTTCAACGATGGAATCGACTCGCCTTCGACGACATCTTCCCAGAACAAGCGTGTCCGATCCTCGACGAGTCCTTTCCCAAACCAAGGGATCCGCGGGCACCAATTCTGATCTGACGTTGCTTTCACCTTGGTCGGCCTTGGGCTTTCGGTCGTATTCCAATGTCGCACCAGTGTTTTGGTAGCGAGCCATCAAAGTCTTGACCGTTGCAACAACCTCTTGGCGTTGATTGCTGAAGACGACGTGTCCCGTGTTGAAGTTGATTGGGCCGATGCGTTTGCTGGTCTTACGTTGAGTCTCTCCAACGGTCTCCTGCGCCGTTATCGTGTCGTTGCGCCAAACCGGTCGCACAAAGTCAATTTCGGCTCCGGCGTAGTTCACGGGTAGAAATTGCGTCGATACCCTTCGCCGGTCGATGGCACCGGTTTCTCCAGCCACGACACCTAGCGAAACCGAGTAGAGGAACGTAGGAGGAGCGGTTAAGTCTCCGAATCGGCTAGATCGTGCATACTCAAGGTCTCGATACAGCGGGTTGTAGTCTCCCACCCCATCTCCGTACCGTCGAATGTTGTCGACGTTGGCCTCTTTCGAGGGCCGATGAGGCAACACCATCCCAATCGTCTTCCGATATTCGGATTGGAATTCGTCTAGGGTTTCGATGAGTTCGATTGCCGCTGCCATGTCTCCCTCTATTCAGTTCATGGCTGGGGCTGACAAGCCAATGAAGCCATGATTGCTACGCTGACTCTTCGATTGTAGAACGAACAATCCGGGAAGGAACTTTCGACGTCTCACAGCGCGCTTGTGTCGACGGGATTTGAGGTCTGCATCAACATCGGCTGAGAATACAGCCTCTTCAATGGATTCGTTCAATGCGTTGCAACACGCACTTGGCATAATTCCCAGCGTTAAATCGGCTAGGAGTACAGGCAACGGAAGCCTGTTCCGAGGAACATCAATGGCTGCTGAACAGCAAGAACAGACTCTGGTGGTCGATGGGCTCAACATCAGCGAGCGAGTCGCCGAGATCCAAGATCGCGGCTACACCATCATTCCCGACTTCATCTCCCCAGATGTCGTCGAGCACATCCGAACGGTCTTCGATACCGAAGTTCCGCTCACAGAAATGCGTGCAATCGGTACCAACACCGGCAGAACCTTTCGTGCTCACAACTTGCTGGGAAAGACTCGACGTGTTGATTTCATGTTTCTAGACCCTCGGCTCCGCGCGATAGTCGAGGGAGTTATCGGTCCAAGAACACAAGTCAATGTAACAACGTTGTTCAATGTGCTACCCGGTGAAACTCGGCAGTTTCTCCATCAAGACGATGGACTGTGGCCGATACCTCGACCCCACCCTCCTTTCTTGTGCAACGCTCTGCTGGCTATCGACGACCACGACATCGAAAACGGCGCGACCCATCTAGTTCCTTACAGTCATCGGTGGCACGACCGCAGAGTCGACCAAGAAGTCGAAACAACCCGCATCGAAATGAAGTCAGGTTCCATCGTGTTTTGGGAAGGAGGAATGTGGCATGCCGGCGGTGCGAACAATTCCAAGAATCGCGAGAGGCTTGGATTCTTCATGAGTCACGCAGTTTCTTACCTACGTCCGCAGGAGATTCAGCTTGTTTCCGTACCCCGAGAGCAGGTCCGCGAGATGCCCGAGAAATTGCAACGATTGCTGGGCTACCATCGGTTCGGATTGGGCGTCGACGGGCGCGACCCCATCGATGTGCTCAACGATGGAATCGTCTCGCACCCTACCGCCAAAGTTCGTTGGTGGGAGAACTTGGAACGGCAAGGTGTAGAGAATTAGATCCAACGAATAGCAACGACATCATCCGTGTCCATTGATTCGATTTTCCTTTGCAAACACTCCCAAAATTGACATGCAGTCCGTTACGGCTATTCTGTAATGCTCCTTAGACATCAACCCCTACTCCCTTGAGCGAGGATTCATCTGCGGACACCACCGCGAATCTGAATCTCGAACCCAACGACCATCGTCGATTAGCCGTGTTGTGCGGCCCGTTCGATCAGAACATCCGACAGTTGGAAAAGCGACTCGGCATTTTCATCAGCAATCGTGGAAACGCGTTTCGATTGACGGGTCCTGCCAAGCAGGTCGAGACCGGTGTCGCCGTCGTGTCCGAACTGTATGCCGAAACCGAATCCACCGAGACGTTGGATCCGAAGACTGTGCATTTGCACCTTCAAGATTCCGGTATTGACGATCTGGTCTCCGGGAAGCAGTCCGAGACTCAGCCCTCGTGGATTCGGGTCAGAAAACGCTGGATCAAACCGCGCGGTCCCAACCAGACCAATTTCGTTGCGAACATGCGCAAGTTCAGCGTCAATTTTGGTGTCGGACCCGCAGGAACCGGCAAGACCTATCTGGCTGTAGCTTGTGCCGTGGAAGCCTTGGAAAAGGAGCAGGTCGGTCGCATCCTGCTAGTCCGTCCTGCAGTCGAAGTCGGAGAAAAACTGGGGTTTCTTCCGGGCGATCTGGCGCAAAAAATCGATCCGTATCTCCGACCGCTGTACGACTCGTTGTATGAGATGCTCGGTTCCGAACGAGTGAGTCGCTACGTTGAGCGCAATGTGATTGAAGTCGCTCCACTCGCCTACATGCGCGGACGCACACTCAACAATGCCTTTGTCATTTTGGACGAAGGGCAGAACACGACTATCGCCCAAATGAAAATGTTCTTGACGCGAATTGGATTTGGTTCGACAGTCGCGATTACCGGCGACCTAACTCAGATTGACCTTCCTCGCGATCAACACAATAGGCAGTCGGGTCTTGTCCATGTTCTTGACATAGTGGGAGGTATACCCGGGCTGACAGTGGTGCGTTTCAACAAGCGAGACATCGTTCGCCATCCCGTCGTTCAACACATCGTGGACGCATACGAGAAGTCCGAAGCGGGTTTGAAGCGATCCAATGGTTCAGGTCGGAAGTCTTAACCCGCACAGTGTCTTCAGTTGATCGGCGGATGAGTTCCCAAGTCGCAGTACAGTTTGCAGACGACGTTGACCCACTCGACGAGTCTTTAGTCGCGAGTTGGGTGAAAGCGGCGTGTTCAGAGCAGCATGGCGATGTTTGCGTTCGTTTTGTGGGTGAGCAGGAAGGCAAGACGCTCAATCAGAGATTTCGAAACATTGACCGGCCCACCAACGTCTTGTCCTTTACCGCCAACGAAGATGGAATTCTCGGCGATATCGCGATCTGCATGCCGACTGCTATGCAGGAAGCCGACGAACAAGACAAGACGCTGGCTCAACACCTCGCACATCTTGTCGTACACGGTACGCTGCATCTCTGCGGCTTCGACCATACTAACCATCAGGATTCACAGGAAATGGAGTCCCTAGAAATCGGTATTCTCTCGAATCTCGGGTTTCCCGATCCGTACAGCAAATATGACTGACATAGAAGGCAACGGCCCCAAGTGGCTCGAATGGCTGAACGAACGCTTCAGCAACGGTGATACGGCGAACCTGCCCCCCGAACTCAACGAAATCCTGACCGAAGCGACCGCAAGCGACTCAGTCGATCAACACACGTTGGCGATCATCAAGGGAGCGTTGCAGATGTCGAATTTGCGAGCCCGAGACATCATGGTGCCTCGCACTTCGATGATTTGCATCAACGAGAACGACACGGCCGAGCAAGTCCTAGCAACGTTTGATGCGAATCCACATTCTCGCTTTCCGGTTGTGGGCGACGACAGCAACGACATCAAGGGGATCGTTCACGCCAAGGACATTACTCGGGAGTTGATCAAGGAGCAAAGTTCCACGAGCATCAACTTCGACTCCATCATGCGCAAACCCAATGTCATCGCGGAGAGCAAGCCGCTGAACGAGTTGCTGCAGGAGTTTCGCACGACTCGACAACACATGGCGATCGTTGTTGACGAGTACACCCAGGTGTCCGGCCTCGCCACAATCGAAGACGTGCTCGAACAAATCGTCGGGAGAATTGTGGACGAACACGACGCGCCCGACGAAGTCGGCATGATTGGGGAGACATCGAACGGCACCTACGTGATAAAGGGCGAAACCTCGATCAGCGAGTTCAACGAGTACTTTGAATCCAACCTTTCCGATGAAGAGTTCAACACGATCTCGGGAATCGTGGTGAGCAAGTTTGGTCGTGTTCCCGATCTGAACGAAGAAATCGACATCGAAGACTTTCACTTTGAAGTCGCGCGGGCCGAGGAACGAAAGGTTAGTTCGTTCCGAATGACGAAGAAAACGCAATAGAAAGTCCAATTCTCATTCGGTATCTGCTGGCTCTCGCTGCAGGTGCCTTCTATCCGCTCGCATTTGCGCCCTTCGGCGTGTGGCCGCTTGCCATTGCTTCGGTGATCGGACTCCTCTATTGCTTGAACGTCCAACGACCCTTCCACCAAATCGGCTTCGTTGGGGTCTTTGCAATCGCTCTGTTCGGCGTCGGTACTTCATGGACCTACGAGGGAATCATCAGTCTCGGCGATGTCGATCCAACAGTGGCGGTCGGGCTCGTCGCGCTGTTTGTCGTCGTTTACGCCGCTTTCTTCACGGTCGTACTGAACGTGGTTCATTTCGCCATAAGCAGGGTATGGCGCACATTGTTCAAACAGGTGCCCACGGGCGTGCACTTTCTCGGTTGGTGTGCAGGTTGGCTAGTCTTCGAAACCACCAACTACATAACGTTTCTTGATTCCTCATTTCCATGGTTGCACCTCGGCTATGCCTTCACGGACACTTGGCTTGTCGGTCTAGCTGCACTTGGGGGCGTATCTCTAGTCGCTACCGGCGCATTGCTAACAGCGGTGGGACTGCTTCGACTGCAAACACTCCGTCAATGGAGCCTGTTGCTGATAGGAATTCCATGGATTGCCGGTGCATTCGCAATTCAGCACGACTGGACCGAAGCTGGAGAAGATGTCAACGTCGCGCTTGTGCAACCGAATGTGACGTTAGCAGAGAAGTTTGAAGAAGGAGGTCTTGAACTTGCTTGGGACTCCCACATACGGCTTAGCGCTGAGGCAGCCGCCGCCGACCTTGTAATCTGGCCGGAAGGTTCGTTGCCAGCCCGCGTCCACCAGATACAGGGTGACTTGCACAGCCTCGCCAACTTGCTCGGCACCACGATTGTCCTAGGTGCTTACGTTGAGGAAGAACAGCGGGGAGAGAAGCGAATCTATAACGGTGTCATCGCCTACCAACCACAAGAACCTGACGCGCCGATGTTCCTCAAGACAAAGCTCGTGCCGTTCGGCGAGTACACACCGTTCGCATGGTTGGTTCAGCCTATCCGCGAGCAGATGGAGATTAAGTACTCCGATTTGAGTCCTGGACACGAAGCCCAACCCTCCATCAGTATCGATTGTTGTACGTTCAGCGTCAGTGTGTGCTATGAAATCGCATTTCCGTTTCTCATCGCGGAACGATCACACAAGACGGATTTCCTCGTTGCAGTAAGCGAGGACGGTTGGTTTGGAAACTCTCTCGGGCCGGCACAACACATGCAAATCGCACGTATGAGGGCGATCGAAACAGGCCGTTACATCGTTCGAGCAACGAGCAGCGGAATCACCGGAGTCATCGATCCGAAAGGAAGGCTAGTTGAAACCTTGCCTCAATTCGAAGCCGACGTGTTGCAAACCAACATTTTTAAAATGACTGGTGCAACTCCGTTCAGTTCCTTTGGAGTCTTAGTGTCGGTCATGGCACCCTTCTTCACTGCCATTCTGGCGGCTCTGGGGCTACCGTTGATGTATTGGCTAATCGGTCTAGTGGGAAGACGCAGCGGAACGGAAGGAACGGACGAAAATGACAGCGGAGAGGAGTAGCGCTCACTAAATCATCTAACGACGACGAAAGACTCTGCTCAATGCGAATATCGAGTTGACGATTCCAGTGATGATGCGAGCAGGATGCATCCTACTAGGTTTTGTAGCAAGGTACTCTGCGGCATTGAGCTCCTCGATTGCCTTCAGATTGCGTTTCAGCCCTTCGATGATGAGGTCATTGCTTCGGTCAACCGAGAGATCCAGTTCACCGCTCACAACTATTACCGTAAGCAAGCAGGTTAGAGTCGCTCGGCGGTAGAGTTCCCAGCCCACTTCAAATTCCAAATTGGTCCCAGCTTCGGCTGACACGGCTTTGCAGTACTCCTCGATTGCATCTCGTTCCACTTCCGCACGGGTTTCGGGCGTGAGACTTCCACAAAGAAAGTACGCCACATCGTAGAAACCAGTGGAGATACCAGCAACCTGCCAATCCAGCACCGTCAGTTCCCCGTCATCGCCAAAGAACATGTTGTCCAAGCGGTAATCGCCGTGCACATAGGTGAGATCTGGGACGTTGGACAGCATCATGACTTCAACGATTCTCCGGCCAAATTCCCTCACAACCGCTTCGACATCAGGAGAGAAATGTTGGGGAAATTTCTCAATGGCGGGATCCACATTGGATCGGTAGACGAGCTGAACGACTGCGATGCTAACTAGAGTCGAGATGTCATAGGCGCCTGCCAACTCCGGCGCGTCGGTCCGATTCCAAAATTGGCCGTGAAATCGGCCCAATTCCTTGATCGCAAGCATCGCCTGCTCCGGTGTCGCACCATCCAATTGACTGTATGCGTTCATGCTTTGCAGATCTTCAAGCACTAGTACAAAGAGATTGCGCTTCTTGTCGTATGCTCCGAACAGAAGCTCTGGAGATCGCATTTTCGAAGCGGGCTGGACGTTGACGTAGAAGTCGTACTCTCGGCGATAAAGATCGAGCGTTTTGGCTAGTTTCGCGCTGGCCGGATCGTCGTTGGACGTCTTCACGACCACCGAAACGGGGAATTCAGCACCCGATGCGGTGTAACTCAAGTGACAGCGGTAAAGATTTGCCATCAACCCGACGCCAACCCCTATTTGCTCAACAGCGACACCGTCCAGACTCTGCGAGATACCAGTGAACTTGGGCTCAAGGCAATTGGCTAGCCAATCCGTTGTGAGATCGCTTTCCTGCAACGGGATCTGGGGTTCAGTCACGGTGTGAACTCTTCTCTTACCAGTCGTTTCATTATGGTAAAGTTCACAGCGATTTCCGGTCGAGCCAAATTTGCTTCAACCGGACCTTCGAAACTGCATTTAACTGTCCCTTCAGAGAGCAAAAATCGATGTGTGGCCGCTTCACACAACAGCTGACTTGGAGCGAGCTGCACGCTCTATACGCACTTGCAACACTGCGTGAGTCATTCGAAGTCCAGCCCCGCTACAACGGTGCCCCGACACAGCAGTTCGCGGTGTGTCGTGTGGACAACGACGGTGGGAAGGAAATCGCATCTCTTCGTTGGGGTCTTGTGCCGTTCTGGGCACAAGATCGCAAAATCGGATCGAAGCTTACCAACGCACGAGCGGAAACAGCCCACTCCAAGCCTTCGTTCCGCGCCGCCTTTCGCGCTCGTCGATGCTTGATTCCTGCCAATGGGTGGTTCGAGTGGTCTCGAGTTGGCAGTCGAAAACAACCTTACTTCATTGCATCAGCCGATGAAGAGCCGGTTTCATTCGCCGGATTGTGGGAGACTTGGGACAAGGACGACGAACCGATCGAAACATTTACGATCATTACGACCGAAGCGAGTCCGGAGCTAGCTGAAGTTCATCATCGACAGCCAGCCATCATTGCTCCCAATCAGGTTGACGAATGGTTGGATCCAGCAGTCTCTCAACCTCGACTGCGAAGTCTAGCCAACGATTCGAAAGGCGGACCCTTCAGGTACCACAGTGTCAGCACCTTGGTTAACAACGTGCGCAACGATACGCCTGAAATTCTCGAACCGCTGTCAGAACAAGGATTACTCGGGTCGCTCTGACTTAGTCCCTAGCCCCCGCCTGACAAAAGGTCTCGGTATTGAGAGAACTGTGTGTCTTGCCGTGTAATGATTTCGATAACCATCGTTCTTCCTTCCGCATTCTCGTTCTTAGCCCTCTTGAGCGCGGACTGGATTCGTTCCGGCGTTTGTACGACCTCTCCTTGCGCTCCTAGAGCTTTGGCCATGTCGGCGTAGTCGCCTGTTTGGTTGCCCACGCCATACTCCTTCATCGCGGTTGGCAACTTCTTGTCGTAGCCACCCATCGTTCCGTTGTTCACGATGATTGAAGTTATGGGCACTTCTGCTCGAACGGCCGTCTCGATCTCCGTACCCGTGTGTCCAAAGGCCAGATCTCCCATGAAGTTCATACAGAATTTATCTGGACTGGCGAGTTTTGCTCCGATGGCAAGTGGGATTCCGTATCCCAAGTGCGTGGTTTTGCCCCATCCAATGTAGCCGAAGGGCGTCGTTGCTCGATAGAACGGCATGATTTGATCACGTGGATTGCCTGCATCGTGCGTGACGATCGAGTTTGCGTGATCCAGGGTGCGATTGATCTCTCTGATTACTCGATATGGATTGATGGGAATCTCGTCCGAATTTAGCTTTTCTGCCCACTCTTCAAGCCACGAATTTCTGCATTCGGCAATCGCCGACTTCAACGTTTGGTCATCCGGTCTTCCGTTGTCGCCCACTTGTGCCTTGAGTTCGTCAATCAACCGTTCAAGAGTAAGCTTGGCATCGCCCACAAGACCCAGATCCACGTCGTAGTCCTTGTTGATGTCTTCGGCAGAAATCGTGGAATGAATGAGAGTCTTGCCGCCGGGGATCTCCAATCCAAATCCCGTTCGAGTCAATCCAGAACCAATTGCCAGAACCACGTCTGACTTGCCTAACCGCTGAAACACGGTCTTGGGAGCAGTCCGATTCGCCGAGCCGAGAGCAAGAGGATGCTTATCGGGGAAAGCACTCTTGGCTTGCATCGTGGTTATGACGGGAATCTGTGCGAGATTAACGAAGTCGAGCAGTTGTTCGGTGGCATCTGCATACAGAACGCCCTGTCCGACCCAAAGCACCGGGTTCTTGGCATTCAGCAACAACGAAACCGCATCCTTCACGTCGTTGCGGTTGGGTTCCGATCGCAATCTCTGAGGAACTCGATAGCTTGCCGCACCATTTGGTACTTCCTGTCCCATCACATCCCCGTGCATCTCGACGACCACCGGACCGGGCCGACCTTGTTTGAGCATGTGAAACGCCCGGCGCATTTCGCGGGCGGTGCGATTGGGTTGATCGATCGACACGGCGAGTTTGGATACGTGCTCGTAGTTTCTCGCAGCAGAAAAATTCGGCTTGATGTCGTAGCGGCCGACACCGCTTCCGCCAGGCAAGAACAGCACGGGAACGGCATCGCCCCAGGCTTGAGCGATCGCGCCAAAGGAGTTTTCCACGCCTGGTCCTGATTGTGACACGAAGACTCCGACCTTCTTCCCGCCCATCGTGCGTGCATAGCCGTCCGCTGCATTGATGCCGCCACGCTCTTGTCGAAAGACAATAGGGCGAATGGACTTGCGAGCGGCGGCTTCGATCAACGGGTTGTCGGGGAAGCATGCGATCCAATCCACACCTTCTTGCTTCAAGCACTGGGCAACCAGCTCATAACCATTCATTGTGATTGTTCTCCAAATTGCTATACGTCAAGCATCATCGACGTCCTCGGATGTTCCGAGAGTTCCGATTCTGTTGCAACACGCCGAAACAACGCTGGGCTAGATGTCGAGACTCCAAACCAGGATGTTGGCTCCGAGGTAAAAGACCAGAGTGCCGCTCTCGGCTTGCCAGATGTTCAAGTCAGCAAAGGAAGTAACCAGCGCGTAGGCACCCCCAACCATACACGCCACTCCAACTACCATCCACAGATATCTAAATCGCAAGAGTCGGACGACTGCACAGAGGGCTACAACGAAGCTCACGGACATCGACTGCGTCTCTCGAAGTTGGCTCAAGGAAACGACTATCGCTCACTGTTCTTGACCGAATCAATTTAGCATAGTCCACGATCCAAAGACCACTCGGCACTGAATTCCGACCATTGGTGAGTCTATGCGTCCGAGGATTCCAATAGTTGTTTGAGTTCAAACTTCCTGCGGAGAATCGAATCCGCGTAACAAAAAACTCAAAGCCTCGAGAGTGGCTGACAAGGACACAGATACCGTTCACAAGTCGATACCAGTAGCCGATCGACTGCTTTGCAATGTCGTGTACTGACAATCCGTTCGCCAATCTCGACCTCGTCTACCAATTCTGGGAAGGTGCGTTCGTTTAAGTCAGACTGACCAAAACCATTTGTTGTACAAGATCGGAGACCTAATCACAAAGTTATGCGAGGCGACCGGGAATGCCAATAGCCATCTGCGGCTTCCCTCGGGCCAGAGGTTTCCTGCCAGTTCGGGCATGAATGAAGTCTCGTGATTGCATTTTTCTTCGAATTTGTGATTTAGATGCCTTTCTGTTACCTGTGAAATGCCACGTAGCTCTCATCAAGTAACGAAGACACTGCAGGAATCCTCTGCATTACATACACCGTACTTGTGGCTAATTCGATGTACTTAGTCAAGGGGTTGTGAAGCAGTCGGATTCAGCGGGACTTTGATCGCCTTCCTTGTTGCTTGAGAGCAATCGACCGGTCCCGATCAGCTGGTTGGGCAAGACAAAGCCATCGAGATACTTGTCTGGTTACAGGGACTGCGCATGTTTCGCTGGACAGTTTTTGCTTAAGGTTTTCCATCCTACAGACCCAATCGCTGCTCGGTCTCATCCAGCTCGGCGATTCTTTGCAGTTCCTCCCGCAGCAGGGAGGCTCTGCGTAGAGGATTGTAGATCAGCGTAAAGTATGCGTCGATCTTCCGGGCGGCTTCCGTCCGCGTCGCTTCGGGGACTTGGTCGTGTCATTCATAAGCTCTCTCCTCGTTTAAATTTTGCTTATGGACTGTCCACAAAAGCGTACGCAAACCCGCATCCGACCGCCCAAACAAGTCGTAGCTATGAGAATGTTCCCAAGGGTCGGATAGATTGGCAAGACGTGCCTGAACAAGGATCCTCCAGACGGCTCATTGCTTGCCAACGGGCGGGGATTCACCCAGTGCCTGGGACTAGTTTGCGTCGATTCGTCGGAACTGAACTCTGTCGTAGGGAAGCATGTTGAACACCTAACATATCATCTTGCTAAAATGGATCACATCATTAACGCAAAGGAGATAGACCTTAGACATTGGAGTCAATCGTCGAGACAACGCACAGCGAACACTTGTCTCAAAGCCATTGCAACTGTGCTAGTCGCTCAAAGAACAGTCGCTGACTCTGAAAGTTCAATCAAAAATGTGCATGAATGGCCTCACATTCCACTCACCCTTCGCCGGACATACCCGCTTGCCTCGAACGAGCACGAAGGAACACCGATCCCGAGAGTTCTTGACGCCTTGGAGAATCGTTCCCTCAGCTGAGGTGGTAAACGACCACAATGCGCACCGAACGCAGAGCACATTTTGCCTCCGTTCACTTGGGCACTCGTGGAGTTTTGCTAGACAAACGATAGGCAATCTTGCCCAGACGGGACAGTCTTATTGCCGGTTAATCATGCTAGAATCTGACCATCGCATGAACATTCAGCTCAAAATCAGGGATTTTGAGAATGGCACTCTGGTAGAGCACGATCATGCATAAATTCATCGACTTGTTCTGTGGAATTGGAGGATTCCGTATAGCACTACAACGACAAGGAATGGATTGTGTCTTCTCATGCGACAATGATCAACACGTCCAAGAAGCCTACGAGGCAAATTTCGGAGTCCGACCAGCTGGAGATATTACTAAAGTTAAGAACGCCAACATCCCAAGACACGATATTCTATGTGCTGGATTTCCATGCCAGCCTTTTAGTAGATCAGGAAACCGAGAAGGGTTGCGTGATCCAAGAGGAAGACTCTTTTATGAGATAGTACGAATCGCCAATTATCATAAGCCTTCCCTCCTCATACTAGAAAACGTTAAGACAATCTTAACAGTAGACGAAGGGCAGGTTCTCGGCGAAATACAAAATAGGTTGAACAAGATAGGATACCATGTCAAGTATTCAGTACTCAATGCTGGAAATTTTGGACTTCCTCAAAAGCGAGAGCGAGTCTATTTTGTGTGCATCAAAAAGGATTCTCGACTTTTGTATCAAGAACCTAAAGCGGTGGACTTATCTAAATTTCTTAAAGATGTGCTATTGCCCGATAAACAATGTGACGATTTGGTAGTAGTGAGGGATGATATACACATAACGAAGAACGACCCGCCCGAAGCTCCAGCACCGTTACAAATTGGTTACGTAAATAAGGGAGGCCAAGGAGAAAGAATCTATTCTGCTAATGGTCACGCCGTAACCATATCAGCAAACGGAGGGGGCATTGGGGCCCGAACAGGCTTATACTTGGTTAACGGCAGGGTACGTAAACTTCACGTAGATGAAACAAAGCTTGTCATGGGTTTCAGCACACATCATAAAGTCAGCGAAGGAATTGCAGGACTTCGCCAACTCGGTAATGCCGTAATACCGGATATGGTCCGCCACGTTTATGAGAGTGTGAGGGTAGTCTGATGGTTCCGCCGAATATTACAAACACAAATCAGGGCATAAATGTAGAGTACTTACTCCGAAATAGCATTGATGACCACCAACGAGCCTTTTCGAAATTAAAACTTGCTGTTGGTGTACATGCACACGCGAGGCCCAACGCAATTGAGGTAGTGGGTGGTAGCAAACGTAAGGCAGATGTGGAGATTCGATTTCCGAACAGGCCTCCGGTGAGGGTTTCGGTGAAGTCCTTCAGACTTGCTGGGTACAATCATATTGAGCGTGGAAGTTTGGAGACATTCTTTGCAAAGAACCAACTCTTACGAGCCGACCAAGAGTTTATCTCAATGCTTTTTGAACGCAAGTCTAATCGTGCAAGAGGCAATTTGGTAGAGCCTGAAGAGCGAGTTCGAATTCGTAAGATATTTTCTCGGATCGAGCCCGGGGTTGCTGCACTACTTGGCAATGACCACCCTCAATTCCTAGCGCTGTACTCCATCGAACATGCCCGATTTCATATATACCACATGAACACACAAGTAGAGCCATTGGTGAGGACGGAGAAGATCGGCTTCACCAGTCGAAGTTCAAACATTGAAATCGGCGAATATATCGTTTTTCAACGTAAGGGCTCGAAAAAGGAACCGGGAGGTCGAGATAACGACTATCAACTAAAGATGCGCGTCAGGCGCTTTTTCGACGAGGTGGAACCGCTAGCTCATTATGAACTCTAACATCGATGTGCATTGTGCACTGAGTGCAATCTGCACATTCGGATTCCGATGTCAAGACTCACTAATTGTCCCTACCGGAGGTAGCTCTTGCTACATCTCAAGTTAGTACAGTATCCTCTAGAGGAATTGACATACTGCAATTACGATTTGTCTATTCCGCGTTGGCAGTCTTCACATTATAAGTGCTAATAGCCAAGACGTCGGTGAATGGCGATTTCGTTGTTACTCCTCAACGCTCTATCCTCGTAGTAATTCGCGATTACTCCAAGCACTGTAGATACCCTTGGGTGTGAATATTGACAAGCACGTGACCACTCTTGATACTGCTCCGCCTGCTTTTTCTCTTTAGATCCCCCTTCATCTATGCTTCTGACGTCTACATCTACGAGTCCCATCCGTCCAGCTATTAACCCGTTTTGGATGTCCTCGTTCATTACACTATTTAGTATGCTACGTACAGAGTGGCAAGGCCAGATGTCATCATCTCCTACGGGAGCATTGGATAGCAGTTCTCCGAGGTGATAGTCGCACTTTCTCTTGCGACCTACTAACTTGCACACTCTACGTACCTCTTGAACCCACTCTGTCAACATATCTGTACATAAGTTCCCTGAATCGTCATAACCCGGTATTCTACGTATACTGCGCAGTAACAGGAATGTGCTCATTCCTACTCTACTTTGCTCCTCCGTAATTTCCTCTTGTCCGTTTCCGTCTTCGTGCTTATATATACTGGCAATCATGAGACAAAATTGCGAGGGATTGGTTAGTATCTCATGTTCTAGGTTTGGGGTGTTTCCCTGTTCGTGCCTAAGCAACTCTAAGTAGCTGAACTCAAGCTGGGCTAATTCGTACCGACTTAGTGCTTCTCGTTTGGACAAGACAATCAGACCTTGTTTGATGGCGTAAGGGTACTGTCCAATATTATCGTAGGGAACTTCGGTGCTCGAAGGAAGGTCCTTCAGGATTTTGTGTATATATTTGGACTCTACCCCATCGAAATGATCGGGATAACCGAATCCGAGTGCAGCGATAGGTCGACTCACATTCAGCAGACGAGCAACTGCGAAATTGATATCTTCAGCTGTATGGTGTAGCCAACTTGGTAACACCTTTGTCCAGTATTCTCGAGCAATTTCTTTTCCCAGCTTGTCGGTCGATTCCCAGATTGATCGACAAAAAGGAGCTAGACATAGAAGTTTTACAATGGTTGCCGCATCCCACTCGAGCGTGACTTTAGTCTCCATGTGCAACATGTCTTTCGCCTTGAGACGGTTAAGTATGCCTGAAATCAGTTTCTCGTTGTTGGAAGAGCACGAGGGTTCTCCATCTCCAAGAGTTTCCTTAATAAAGTGCCATACCTCGGTCGAGTCCTTGAGTGAATCCGCCGCGAACCAACCGACCTCGTAAGCAGCATTACCAGAAGACGCAAGCTGCAAAAGCCCCAAGTGACCGTCTTCGCTCAGTATATCTTGAACAGCTTTTGATCGCAATTCTCGAATCCGCTTCTCGTGTGCACTGAGGTCCTTGCTGTCGTGCCAGTTGACCCGAGATCGAGGAATCCATTTGGCCGAGAAAAGCCAGGCGTGCTTCCAAATGAGGTTCGTTGGCTCCAAACCGTCGAGCGCTTCTTGCTTTAGCATAGCCGTGTTTGTATTGGACTCTCTATCTAGGAGCGATTGAGAGCCTTCAGGCTCGGTTTGGCACATCGTCACTCTTATTCTCTCAAGCAACCATGCCCGATCACGATCCTCTGCATCCTTAGACCACTCACGGATCAATTTCCATACTCTATTGAGTTGATCGGAGTTGAGAGTGTCAGAAATTCCCACGAGGTCTGCGAGTGTGTCCCGTGTGTGCGCTTGCCACTCCAAGCAGGAATTTACACATTGTGTGACGAATGCTTGATGTTCTTCTCTGACGGTTTTCTCCCCGAAACCAATGGCATAATCTCGCCATTTGGGTTTGAGAGCAAAGTAGCCTAGTTTGTTACCGGATTCAATTTGATTAATGGCGATACGCCAAGCGATTTTCGGATGATCCCTTACCAAGTTTTCGAACACCGTCAAACGTGCTTGAATAGGTGCGGCTGTCTGGGGCAACCAAGAGCAAAAGATTGCTAAGAGGCTCTCGCTTGGCTTGTTCGTCAAGTTGTCGTCCGGCTCAAACTGTGTCAGCAGGGCCAGCAATTCAACAACGCGACCCAACCAAATCGGATTCCAAGCAAGGATTTCTAGGGCCCACAGAAGCTCAACCCTGTCGTTCTGACGAAAGAGGTCGTTGCCGGTTGTTCTCATCAACTCACCTACGACGCGTTCATCTTGAGTCAAGTCCTGTTCTAGAGTCGCCAAGAAGACTTCAGGGGCTGCTTCGGCGAAGAAACTCAGATTAGAAGAGTGAGAAATCATTCTTTCCAAGCTCAAAGGGCTCAGCAATCGGTGTACAAGATGGCTTATCTTCTGTTCAACACTTTGACCAAGTTGGTGTGCGAACAGTCTCTCACCGTGTATTGAGAGCAACACCAAACTCTCAGCGATTCCTTTTCTCATTGGAGACGAAACTTCCTTCACTTTTCCATAGATGGGTGCTGCCCATCTCTTATCCGCAGACAAGTCGAGTGCTGGATCCCGCTCCGAAAGTGTGTACTCTGCTACATCCAAGTACCGGTCGATGTCGTTCTCAGTCACGAACTTAGAAACGCCGTAGAACGCATCAAGTTTTGAAACTACCCCACGAAATGTGGCCTCGATCCATACAGGCGAATCCTCGAGGTCGAGTAGCCTGCAGAAGTGTTTGTCTAGTGTGCTATATTCCTCTCCGCCTGACAGTTCGGTCAACAGGTAACGGTCTGCACTACTGTTGGTGACCCAAGCACCCGCAAGCATCATGGGAATCATAAGACGTGCTTTTTTCTCGTCTATGCTCCACTCTGGCGTACTTAGGGCTTTACTCTTCGAAAGGCGACGACGGAGCACTGTCAATGACCTGCCAGACTCGCGATCTAATCGTTCGATTGAGTCGTGTTCGACTCTCTTAGCTTCAAAGTACTTCACGAAAGCCCGATGACTCAGAGGACCCAAAGTGATCGCTGACTCAGGCACCGAAGCAGTTCGATGCTCGATGGCCAGACCCGACAATGCACATCCACTCTGAGCAAGTTCTTTCTCGGTCTCCATTGATGTCACCACCGGTATAAATTCGGGCGAGCCAACAGCAAGATCCGTCAATGGCCCCGTTTCACTAAAGACAACGATCCGATCTCTAATTCTCCGCAACTCCTCTTCCTCTTGAGCCAACAACGAGTAAACAAAGGCCAACCCTTCTTGTCGGGAGTCCGCAACGATGCGTAGCAAACCGCCGTAGTTGTTCCGCAAATGACGTAGAACTTGCTCGCCATATGCAGAAACTGCTTCCTCGAAAGCATCAATCGAGAAGTGTGGGTCGCAATCCGCACACCATTCGATCCAGCATCGGTCAAGGGACTTAACACCTGAATAGCTGAGATTCCGACACCCGGCAAACCATACTTGGGCAGGGATGGATTGCTCGAGCCATTGCTCCAAATCGCTAGCATCCCATACACATACATTTCGCCACTGCCTCTCAGCTAGTCTTTCCTTGAGCCAAGACTCCTTGCCAAACCATCGCCTAGGTGTCACAAAGACAAACGTCATGTCTTGGCGTTCTGTGCTGGGCGTAGCCTCCGTCCGCTTCTTGTATTCTCTGTTTGCCTTGTCCCTTACTCGCTTATTCGTGCCAAATTCCCAACCTGACAGTCCCTCTGGGACCCACGGATTGCCTTGAGAGCTTTCCACACGTCCGTCCCACCCCGGCCGCTCAGCGTCGTCACGACCTGGAAAATCGACCATTCTCAGATCCTGGCAAGTGGAGTTGACAAGAGTCCTTAGCAATACCGCAAGCAGTCCTCTTGCTTCGATTGATTCTGCCCAGTCCTCAATGTCGATTGCGGTGGCTTCCAAGAATGGTGGAACAAACTTGCGAGTGGTTTTAGCTACTGTCATTTGATCAATTCTTCCCTCCGCCTCAAACCTGACTTGAAGCTCCTTTAGGTCGTCGGCATCGACTCCAAATGCACGTTCCAATCTGGCAGCCATCTTGGACGACAACGCAACCTGGCCGTTGAGAAAATTGGAGAATGCAGGGCGACTGACCCCAATCAATTTAGCCGCCTCGGTTACAGTCATTCCGCTTGGGATTACGTTTGCCTGCACGAATTGTCCCGGGTGCACTGGCTTGGAGTTGGCCACAGATGTATCCTTATAACAAGGTGGTGTAATCTGTCATGTTACACCATACTATCTTGATTATCAATATACCTCATCAGTAACTTGGCAAAACAGACTTTCCATCTCAATCCACTCCATGCTCCCGGACTTAGTCTGAACTGAGCGACGACGCTAGGATCTCAGGTCCCCAGCGTACTTGCTCGTGCTCTTTGGAAAGGGGAAGGGCACTTGGGACAACTCTCAGTCTCATCTGACATCACAAGGACCACAATGAGTCTCCATGCCTTGAACTGGATCACTGGGAATGCGAACGTTCAGACATTGGGAGACCAATGTCTCGTGAAGCTCAATCCACGCAGGACATGTGCAGGTGCGTATTTTCAGCTACTGCGGTGTCCAGTCGCAGTCAGTGCACCCATAGATCCAGGGCTTTTGAGGATGTGCACGACTGATCTCGGTTTCGAAGTCAGATCTTGCCTGGAAAAATTCCTTCCTATTGACTAGATCAGTTCTTTGTCCATTCGAGTCTCTCAATCCGCTGCAACCGAATACGAAGCAACTGCATTAGATGAGCAAGAGGAAGAACCCACATGGAACGTAGTACAATCACACAGGCTAACGGTTCCTACGTCATGTACACAGAAAACGAACTACGTGAGCGCGTACACCGATTCTTCAGTAGCGCTTCTGTCCCCATTGTTCCAACGGGCGAATGCCCTGATTACTGGGTGCCGCCTAGTCCCGAACAGATCGAATATTACTCGAAGAAGATCGCTGAGCAGTTCAATGGTCACGATGAGGATGATGACACCAACGAGAAAAATTGGCTCAAGTCACCCCTCCCACGGCTCGGAGGGAGGTGCCCTGAAGACCTGATCACCGGCGACGAACAAGATCGCCAATTCCTTGCAGATCTACTGGAGTCAATTGAACAGGGAATCTTTACTTGAACTGTCTGCTCGCTGAGCAACTCCCTCTATTCCGACCCGTCCAGATCTATTGGTATCGCTCGATCGAGCCTCGCTTCTTGTACGATCCGCCTTACGCCAGTGATAAACAAAGCCGCTTCAATTCTGGCCAGCAGACTTCTCCCCGGGTCGTCTATTTCGCATCGAACCAACTATTGGCTCGATTCGAAGCCAGAGATATCCTTGGTTCTTGGTTTGGCGATTCGGTGCCTTCGCCTCGAGCGAGCCACGTCGTCGCTGAGTACCGAATCAACTTCGGGCAGACTCCGTCCATCGTTCACGCAGCTCCACATCAGTTGGAGATCATCGAGTCGTCAGTTCAAGAAATGACTGGCGATTGGAGTACTTACCCTTGGGACGGCAAAATTGCTCCGACACAGCAACTTGCAATAGCTGTGTTTGAAAGAAAAGATCAGCCGATTGGCTTGATTGCCCCTTCCGCACACAACCCCTACCATGACAATCTCATTCTATTTCGCGAACGCTTATCCGTAGATGCCATGACGTTTGAGCGTGTGGCATATGGAATCGCTGACCAATAAAGCTCCTCTATACACTTGGATTCGGGGTAGAGAGACCGCCCGAGTGTCCGTTCAGCGGTTGTTGCGTTCATCGAACAATACATGGTTGCCTACGTATGAACGTCGAAGTTCACGTAGCGGTATGGTGTATCCCACACGCCACGCTCGGAATCAATCTGCGCTAACAGACTCAATCGAAACCAACTGAGTAAGACGGATCCTCTTCGAGCGGACGTTCAGCTGGGCAGCAAAGCAGCGTATTCTACGTGCTCTCGAGAAGACAAATGGTTACGTGGCAAGTAAGGTTTGAAGTTTCAAGTCCAAGTCTGAACTACATCCATAAATCAGCTTTACGTTGATTGCGTACAATCACGGCCCGCAAAGTGTCAACTACAAGCAATCTCTCGATCCAAGCGTTAATGGCCAGCATTACAGTCCGCAACCTAGACGACGAGGTCAAGCGACTCCTCCGAGTACGCGCCGCCGAGAACGATCGATCCATGGAAGAAGAAGTCAGAGTGATCCTTCGAGAGGCGGTCGGTCACGCACCTAGTTCAAAGAACTTGGCAGAAATAGCTCGTGAGATATTTGGACCTGAGAATGGATTTCACCTCGAGTTGCCTCCACGCGGACGCGGACGGGAATCGACCACTTTAGACTAATAAAACGGTCGTCCTTGTGCCCGTTGCCACACAGAAGTTTAGGATTGATCGAACAGCCACCGAATTTCGCCGAACAGAAGCGGCGGTGAGTGCAGTTCCAGGAAGGCAAGAAACGCGCTAATCCGCTGTCAACATGGTCGTATAATGCTCTCCCAGATTCATTGACATTACTACTTTGGCAAGCATTACAGTTCGCAAGCTAGACGACGAAGTAAAGAGACTCCTTCGAGTACGCGCCGCAGAGAATGATCGGTCCATGGAGGAGGAAGTCAGATTGATTCTTCGAGAGGCAGTTGAACACAAGCCGAGTTCGCAGAATCTCTCAGAAATTGCCCTCTCCTTATTTGGACCGGAGAACGGAATCGACATAGAGTTACCTCCACGAGAGCCAGGGCGCGAACCACCTATCTTCGACTAAGCTATCGGTGTTGTCTGTACTACTTGACACGAACGTCGTATCCGCACTGATCTCCACTACCCCGAACCCCGTAGTGCACGCTTGGATTGCGAGACAGTCTTTGGACCAACTATTTTTCTCTTCCGTCGGAGAAGCTGAACTACGCTACGGTGCCGCTATTCTTCCGGTCGGGAGAAAGAAGAGGGATACAGAGGCTGAAATCGAGTATTTTCTACGCAGAGCTTTCAATCAACGGATTCTCCCTTTTGATCGAGAAGCAGCCCTCGCATACTCCAGTATTGCCGCCCATCGTCGCTTCAAAGGACGGCCCATTAATCCTTTGGACTGCGAAATGGCTGCTATAGCAATTTCGCGGCAGTTAGCGGTAGCCACACGAGACATCAGCGACTTTGAGGATATCGGTCTAGAGCTGGTCAATCCTTGGACAGATGCATGACTGGTGATCCGAGGTTGCTCGTTTGCGGCAAGACTGCGGCCTCGCAAGCACCAATTGACCGAGCACTAGCGAAACGTCTAATCGGTCGAAGAAGGCATAACAGCCCAAGCAATGGTCCATCCGGTTTCGTTCTTCGTCCCTGTAGGCCATTAACACAACGGATTTGTTGCTAAATCGGAGCTAGTTCAGATCCTCCGGCAAAAGAGTCGCTGTGTCATCCGTTCACTCTTGAGAGATCCTTGGATCCCTGTGCGTTTGGTACTATGGATTTTCGGCCCCAATCCCCATCAAATCCAGCTCTTCACTGTACACAACATCATATGAATACGTATGATCCCACCTTAGTCGAGACCAAGTGGCAACGTCGCTGGGACGAACAGGGCACCAACCTGTTCGATGAGGCCAAACTCCGTCATGCGGAGAAGCCCTACTACAACCTCATGATGTTCCCCTATCCGTCTGCGGAGGGATTGCACATCGGCAATATCTACGCCTACACAGGAGCCGATATACAAGGCAGATTTCAACGCCTAAACGGAAAGCGAGTGTTTGAACCAATGGGCTTCGATGCCTTCGGGATCCACTCGGAAAACTTCGCTCTCAAGATCGGTACGAATCCCAATGAGCTGATTCCCTCAAATATCGCCAACTTCACAAAACAACTTCGTCGCATTGGGGGAATGTTCGATTGGAATCACACAGTTGATACGACGGATCCGGACTACTACCGCTGGACCCAGTGGATCTTCGTTCAACTGTTCAAAGCCGGGCTGGTTGTACGACGCAAATCTGCGGTTAACTGGTGTCCGCAGTGCAAGACGGTCCTGGCGAACGAGCAAGTGATCGATGGAAAATGCGAACGGTGCGATGCGCAAGTCGGTCAACGAAGACTTCCACAGTGGTTTGTTCGCATCACCGAGTACGCGGACCGGCTTCTCAAGAACATTCCCCAGCTCGACTGGTCCGAAACGACAAAAGTCGCCCAGACCAATTGGATTGGAGCTAGCGATGGCGCATACGTTGACTTTGCTGTCGCGGACTCGGACATGTCGATCAAGGTGTTTACGACACGTCCCGATACGTTGTTTGGGGCAACCTATATGGTGCTCGCTCCCGAACATTCGTTGGTAGCCGAGCTAACTGATTCTTCGCAGTCCGAGTCTGTTCAAGCCTACGTCGAGAGTGCACGTCAGTGGGACATCGTCGAACGGCAGAAGACTGATCGGGACAAAACCGGCGTGTTTCTCGGTTCCCATTGCATCAATCCCGTGAACAGAAAATCCATTCCCATTTGGATCTCCGATTACGTCTTGGCTGAATACGGTACCGGTGCAATCATGGCGGTTCCCGCACACGACCAGCGGGACTTTGAATTCGCAGTCAAGTTCGACCTCCCGATTCAGCTCGTTATACAGGGAGCCGACGGGCCACAAAACGATTCTCTCGATGCGGCCTATTCAGGAGACGGTGTTCTCGTCAACTCCGACAAGTTCGACGGTCTTGACAGCGAAGATGCTAAGAACCGTATCGTTGCGGATTTGCAAGATCGAGGCCTGGGAGAAGCGGTAACGACTTACCGTTTACACGATTGGTGCATTTCGCGTCAGCGCTACTGGGGTCCTCCCATCCCAATCATTCACTGCCCCGACTGCGGACCAGTGGCTGTTCCGGAACAAGATCTGCCGGTGGTTCTCCCGTATCTCGAGGACTTCAAACCCAACGAAGAAGGAGAAAGTCCTCTTTCGCGGGACACAACGTGGTGCAACGTCAGTTGCCCGAAATGCGGCAAGGATGCCAAGCGCGAGACGGATGTCTCCGACACCTTTCTCGACAGTGCCTGGTACTTTCTCCGTTATCCCTGTACGGATATCGAAGATGCGCCCTTCAACTCGGAAATCTTGGATTCCTGGCTACCTGTGCACTCCTACATCGGAGGCAACGAACACGCAGTATTGCACCTGCTGTATTCCCGGTTCCTCACGATGGCCTTACACGACCTTGGATTCACCAAGTTTGAAGAACCGTACCAGAAATTCCGGGCACACGGACTCTTGATCCGGGACGGCAAAAAAATTTCAAAGAGTCGAGGCAACATCGTCGTCCCGGACGACTTGATCGTAAAGTACGGCGCGGACACCGTTCGGATGTACCTCATGTTCCTCGGCCCCTTCGAACAAGGCGGCGACTATCAGGAACATGGCATCCACGGCCCTCGCACGTTTCTTAATCGACTCTGGCAGTCGGTCGAAGAGGCAGAAGCTGGAGAGTGCGAGCCGGATGTGGAACGAGCTCTGCATGCCACCATCGAACGTGTTACTCGCTCTATTCGAGAACTGCGTTACAACACCGCTGTCGCCAGCATGATGGAATATCTCAATACCGTGAGGGCAGAAGGTCGCCGACCCAAAGTCGAGGAAGTCTCCCCACTGGTGGTCATGGTTGCTCCGTTCTGTCCGCACATCGCGGAAGAGCTCTTCGAAAAACTCGGCAGAAGCTCCAGCATCTTCGACAACGCATCTTGGCCCGTTTACGACCCCAAACTGCTGGAAGAACAGTTTGTCGAGCTCGGTATTCAGGTTAATGGAAAACTCCGTGCTACCATCCGTGCAGACACGAATGCAACCCAAGACGAACTCCAAGAACTGGCTCTGGAACACCCCAACGTTGCTCGCTATACGTCTGATGCCGACATCAAGAAAGTGATCCATGTGCCGGGCAGGATGTTGAGCATTGTGGTTGGAAAATCTCGTTAACTGTGTAAGTTTGTGATGCGATCAATTTCCTCAGTCCTAGTCGCAACTACAGTTGGCATTCTGCTATTTCTCCTTAGCGGTTGCGGTTACACCTTGCGCACTGACGATCCGCTGAGCCAATTTGAAAAAATCGCAATAGCCGCAGAGAAACATCCGAGATTCACGTCAGCACTGAACAGACGCCTTAAACGGGAAGGTTTGGCTCTTGGCCAGAACACAACGCCTGAAGCGGTAGTCCACATCGACGAAGTGTCCTATGGCATGAACGCCTCTCTCGTTGCACCAAAGGGCGGGCTGATTGAGTACGAGCGGACTGTAACCCTTGACTACAGAATCGAGATACATGGTTCGACAGAGGCTGCGACTCCCCAAACCATCGAACGCACTCAGAGCCTCAGAGTCAATTCAGACAAGCTTCTCTCGACATCCGCTCAGGAACGGACGGTTCAGAAGGAACTGGTCGAAGCCGTGGTAGACGACTTGATCCAGGCAATTGCTGCCGCCACTAGTACCACCAAAGACGAAGAACTGTAATCTCCGCCTACTCCTCAAGCACCGTCAGTTTGGCCAATTGACTCAATGGAACTTAGGCCACATCAGCTAGAGCAACGGCTACAACGGCAGGGCATCGCGCCGTTCTACTACGTCGCCGGAAACGAATTCGTACTCGTCGAGGAAAGCATCCAAACACTCGTTGATTCGGCACGAGAGACTGGATTCGACGAGGTTGTTCGGACGGAAGTAGCTGGGAAAGACGACTGGGAGAGCGTCTTTACTGAAGCGTCCAGCTCGGCTCTATTTGCAGAAAAACGGCTCTTTCTGGTCAATCTGACTAGACGACAGTGGGATCGGAACTCGACTGCAACCATTGAGCAGTACCTGAAGGATCCCGACCCCAACTCGGTGCTTGTGGTTCGGGGAAGTACTTTCGACTATCAGCAACGTCGGTTGGCGTGGTTCAAGCTTCTTACATCCAAAGCCGAAGTAGTAATCGCCGAACCCCTTCCGCCTCCACAGTTTAGGGGATGGATCGAAAATCGATCCAATTCCTTGAAGCTGCGCATCACTGAGGAAGCACTTGACACATTGGCTGACCTCACTCAAGGCAACTTGCTGGCCGCTCGACAGGAACTGACCAAACTCCAACTGGTGTTTCTCAAGTCCGACGAGGCTATCAGCGTCGAACACCTGACTCAACTTGATTCGAGTACAGGCAACATGTTCGAGCTACTCGACTCGGCCTGCTACGGGAACTTCAAGATGATCGGCCAACAACTGATGGCGGTCATTCGAAACGGAACGGATCCGTTGGCAATCATCGGTCTGCTCTCTCTACAACTACGCAGAATGCACTCGCTGGCACTAGGCGAGAACATACCGATGTCGCGAATGAGAATGCGACCTCTTGAATCAGCTGTGCGTCGCCTGGGTCACCGAGAAATCGAACAGCTGATCTTTGAATGCACGCACATCGACAGCCAACGCAAGGGAATATTGACTGGAGATCCTTGGGAGTCCGTCCACGCCTTGTTGCTCCGCATTGCTGGATCCAAGAATCTGATGGATTGCGAAACCAACTTGCAGTGGCACGAAATCGAGTACGAAAACTGACGCTTGTCAGTTGACTTTGGTTAAAGCCTCCTCCCCACGCGACAAGACTCTTAGAGTCTCGTTTGCATTGTCGAACACCGTCACTGAAGCGTTGTTCGGGGCGAAGCTAATGAGTGGATCCAGCCCATCAGCCGCACCAACCAAGATGTTGATCGCAACATAGTGCGAGAACACGACGCAGTCTTCTTCCATTTCCAATGCTGCATCGATCATCGTTTGCCGCCACTCTTGAAGATCTTCAGGCAAATCCTGCCACCTACCAGCCATGATTCTTCTAAGCCAAGTGGAACGATCTTCCAAACTGTAGCCCTGCGGGGAAGGAACCTCTGCAAAACGCCTGTCGACAACGGGAGTTACATTCCAAAGATCGGCAAGCTCTTGTGCAGTTTCCTGTGTTCGCCGAAGTGGGCTCGTGAAGATGGGAATGGGTTCGAGAGTACTCAAGTTAGTAGCGGTTTGAATTGCTTGCGCTCTTCCCAAGTCACTGAGACCGGGGTCAGTGTGTTGAGCAAAAGATGCCGCCGCTTCCCCATGTCGAACAAAGTGGATGGTTGCCAATTTCAAAAACTCCAATCACACCGGGTTGTTGTGGATCTGGCATCGAGCTCATTGCTTCTGAGCTCGTCTTTAACGCATCACTAAATGGTAGCGAATAAGTCAGCCTGGTCTCAACATTCACTCATTCCAGACTGCGGCTACTGAATGAAGGTCGATCAAGCAAACTGGTTCACCACATAATCCCTCACAATCAAGTCACAGAGCCACGCAAGTCCTTAGAATGAACGTGCTATCAGTACAAGGAGCGATCTGGTGGCCATCACCTCTGAGCTGGTTGCACGAAAGTGCAAAGACGGATTGCAAAAGGCGCAAAAACACTACCAAGATTGGTCAGGTTGGTCATGGCCACTACCAGAGTGCGTTGCGACCGTTGAGACAGCCCTAACGGTGAATAAAGCCGTGCGCAAAGCTGATGACCGCTCCTGGGTGACTCCAGAATTCAGTGTCAGGAAGACTCTAAAGAAAGCCGGACTCCGTCCAAGACCTGGTCCAAAGCATGGGGTCCTGCCCAAGCAGGGCAGGTTTGATATCGTCGCGTGGATCGGGGAACGTCCAATCGGAGTGATTGAAGTGAAAACTCGTGGGACTTCACTGGAAAGGGACATGGAACGAGTCAGTCTAGCGATCTCCCTCGGCCCTTCGATCCGATGGGGCATTGTGGCAACAATGATCGCAATTCAATCGGGAGAACGGAAATCTGCCGAGGATCGGCTCCGCACCAGAATGGGGAGTCGAATCGAGGAAGCAGGTAGGGTAGCAGTGAGTCGGGGAGTGAAATTCAACAAATGCTGGGAGACTAGGCCCAAGCAAGATGACTCAGACGGAGGATCTTGGGCCGTACAAGTGTTCGAGTTTCGCCGCTAGTGCCAGCAAAACTTCCACTCACTTTCCTATGGTATGGGTTTCATTCAGTACGGACATATACACAAACTAATTCTCCTAGTAGCATGCCATCGTCGTGAGTAATTGGGTGTCGAGACATCCTAATCGACCGTATCCTAACAATCAGTTGCTGCATCAAACGCTCGTCTTGACGAGTCGCACCGTGTAAGGCGAACAAGCGCACGCACCAATAGAAATCCACAGCTAAGCTAATCGCCGGATTCGCCTCGCCGCAAGCGGAGGAGCACCCTAGCTGGCCGTATAGAGGGGTCAAGCCAAATCGTCACTTCAGTCGCATGGATCTAGCTAGCAGGATTCAATAGTTCTCGAGTACGGAACGCGGCGCGAGTGCTTCATGCTACAAGGGAATTCTGCATTGGTCTTGGCAGCATTCGACATCGAAGTGTTGGCAAGCCACGAAAGACAAAGCAGATTTCGTATGCAAGTGTGTTGATGGCGTATGTAACCCGTCACAACACTCAAAAATCTGCTATACAATGTCCATTTCCAGCCCCTTGGAGCGATGATCATGCAATGGGAAAACTTTGGTAGAGTCGACCGAGCGATTGTCGAGTCTATCGTGAGTTATGACGCAGGAAAAACAACAACGAAATGGGCTGTTGTTCTGCTTCAGCGACTAAACGAAGAGCAAATCAACCGATTTAGAGCAGATGTCTTCGAATCTGAGGACGAAGCCAGAGCTCTAGCCGGGAAAATTGAGGACATGCTCGCCGAAGAACACACGAAAATTGCCCGCGAACTCCGAGGAACTGGCTAAGTAGCGTCTCGAGGATCGAGCGCTCCGATCCGGAAAGCTTCAGTTTGACTTGGGCCTTCACTGTCCAGTGCGGCATCCTCCTGCTGAACGCCGCAACTAAACGTCACGCACAATTGTCTTTGCGGTTGCGCGTCCCCTATTCATTGTGCATCCAGCACACGCAGTTCTCGATCTCCCACCGTGCCCTCGCAGGATCCTTCGTCAGCAAGCGCTTTTAGATGTAGTTGACCATCTGGGACAGTCACAGTCTTCGTTCTTGGGACCCTTCCTCGGCTCACAGCCGACAAGCTGGTGGGTCCTTTGGAGTCCATCCCTGACAAAGGAACAAGATCTGCATCGAAGTGACGTGTCGCCTTCAAATGCGTACGCTCTGTGACCAGCAAATCGCATAAATCCTGCCTCTGGGCAAGAGTCGTCCATCACGGAGGAGAACGAGAGCGCCTACGGACTGACAGTCCACAGCCTAGCGATTTCGTATTCGTAAAATTACTCCGCTCTCAACCGCAACTTTACCCCTCGCCGCTCCTCGAATCGGCAAGACGCGCACATCGATAGGAGTCGAATGAACGTTCACGAATCCGGACTGAACGCCGAAATGGTGCCGGACACCTCCGTCGATGCGAGAAAAGCATTCGATCTCGATCGGGACTTTACGGTTCCAGCCTTCAGCAAGCGCAACGACTACGTGCCGCCCATCGACGAGGACTATCGATTCGATCCGGAAACGACATTGGCGATTCTTGCGGGATTCGCACACAACCGTCGAGTAATGATTCAAGGCTACCACGGCACCGGGAAATCGACCCACATCGAGCAGGTGGCGGCGCGGCTGAACTGGCCGTGCATTCGAGTCAATCTTGACAGTCACATTAGTCGGATCGATCTCGTCGGTAAGGACGCCATTGTTATCGAGGATGGGAAGCAAGTGACTTCCTTCAAGGAAGGAATTCTGCCGTGGGCCTTGCAACATCCCACATGCATTGTGTTCGACGAGTACGATGCTGGACGGCCCGACGTGATGTTCGTAATTCAACGGGTGTTGGAAGTCGAGGGAAAACTCACCTTGCTGGACCAGAACAAGGTGATAACCCCGCATCCGTGGTTTCGGTTGTTTTCGACAACCAACACGGTGGGGCTGGGAGACACCACCGGAATGTACCACGGAACCCAGCAAATCAATCACGGACAGATGGATCGCTGGAATATCGTCGCAACGCTGAATTATCTTCCCCACGACGTCGAGGTCGATATCGTCTATGGAAAGGCGAGAAGCTGGCAAGACAAGGAGGAAGGCCGCAGTACCATCGGCAACATGGTTGGCGTGGCGGACTTGACACGCAAAGGATTCGTGAACGGCGATGTTTCGGTAGTCATGTCTCCGCGGACGGTGCTCACATGGGCCGAGAACGCCGAAATCTTCGACGATATTGCATTCGGATTTCGCGTCACATTCCTCAACAAGTGCGATGAGCTCGAAAGATCGATAATTGCCGAGTACTACCAGAGGTGCATGGGAGACGACTTGGGCGATGCCTCGTCTGGAATCACAGTTAGTCCCTAGTCACGCATTCCATGTCGGATAACGACTTAGAGAGTCCACTCGAGCCGTTCAAACGTGGCGTAACAGCAACCATTCGAGCTATTGCAGAGAACAACGAGCTCGAAGTCAGTTTCGGCAAAGGCACTCCTTCGGTTCAAGGCAACGCTATCCGAGTGCCGCTACCCGATGTCGGATGCTCCCAAGAGGAACTCGATGCGGCGCGAGGCATCGGCGACGAAATCGCACTCAAACTCCGTTACCACGACGAATCGACCTATCGACAAAACTGTCCGACCACAGGTCCAGCTCAAGAGCTGTTCCAGTGGGTTGAAGACGCAAGGGTCGCATCAATCGGCTCCTTGCGGATGAAGGGTGTTGCGAACAATCTCGATGCCTCGCTGGAAGCGATCTGCAAGCAATCGCTGTTTGACCGAATCACTGCCGAGACGGAAGCTCCGTTAGGAGTAGCGGTGGGATTGATTGTTCGCCAACAGCTGACTGGACGCGAGTTGCCTCCAGCCGCCGAAAATGTCGCTCAGTTTTGGCGCGAATACGTCTATGAGCAAGCCGGTAATGACATCTCGGCTCTGGAAGACTGCATTCAAGACCAACAGACGTTCTCTCGACGTTGTCGCGACATTCTTGTGGATTTGGGGTTGATCGCCGAGTACGAAGATCAACCAGAGCTTTCGGAGCAGGATCAAGAGACACAATCCGACTCTGACGACGAATCAGACTCCGATTATTCGACCGAAGATGTGGTCTTGGACGACGAACTAGGTGGCGACGAAGACTCTGAAGGAGAGACCTCGACGACTCAACTTGACGCCGATCTGGACTCTACGGAACTTGGAAGCGATGCCGATATCGACGAGTCCATGCAGGCCAATATCGACGATACCGGCCGGATTCGAGTGGAAGTCGAGTACAAACCGTTCACAACCGAATTCGATGAGATTGTCGATGCGGAAGAGTTGTGCGAAGCAGAGGAACTGACGCGCCTGCGAGGTCTGCTGGATCGACAGCTAGTCCCTTTGAAGCACGCGACAGCGAAGCTGGCCAACCGACTGCAACGGAGGCTCATGGCCAAGCAGAATCGAACGTGGGAATTTAACCTCGACGAGGGTTTGCTCGATGCCTCCCGGTTGGAGCAAGTGATCGTCAATCCCATCAATCCGCTCTCCTACAAGCAAGAAAAGGAATTCCCGTTTCGCGACACTGTGGTATCGATGTTGATCGACAGTTCCGGATCCATGCGCGGTCGGTCAATCGCCATAGCCGCAATGTGCGGAGATATTTTGGGCCGCACTCTCGAACGCTGCGCCGTTCGTGTCGAAATATTGGGCTTCACAACCAGTGCGTGGCGTGGCGGTCAGTCCAGAGAGGAATGGATCAACGCAGGCAAACCATCGAATCCGGGACGACTCAACGATTTGCGTCACATCGTCTACAAGGGAGCTGATGTTCCGTGGCGCCGCTGTCGTCGAAACTTGGGACTCATGATGCGCGAGGAAATGCTCAAGGAGAACATCGACGGCGAGGCTTTGATCTGGGCGCACAATCGACTCATCGGACGCAACGAACAACGAAAAGTTCTGATGGTGATCTCCGATGGTCTGCCCGTCGACAACTCGACCCTACTCGTCAATCCAAGCAATTACCTAGAACAGCATCTCAAATACGCCATCGAGATGATCGAACAGCACTCCGCTGTTGAACTCATCGCCATCGGAATCGGCCACGACGTGACCAATCATTACAACCGAGCCGTCACGATCACTGATGCCGAGCAACTCGGGGGCGCAATTACGGACCAGCTCGCTGAACTCTTCGAGATTGCCCACTAGTACTAGTCAGAACATAGCTTCGTCCAGCGATCCGATGGGTCCTTGACGTATGAACATTCCATTGAAGACGACGACTCTTACTCTTGCGGGAGAGCTGTGGCAGGACCTCAGGTCGGGTAAGGCAGTCTCAGCGGTTGCAGTCGGAACTACTGCTGCGTTTTTCCTGCTGATGACCCACATCGCCTATGCGACCTACGTTTTCTCGGGTTCGCTGGCACCTCATTTCTTCGAGGGTGCAAGCATGTTCCTATTTGGAGCTTGCGCGGCTTGTCTTATCGCAACGTTGACCAGTACCTACCGCGGAATGATCGCCGGGTTGTCTTCAACGCTAGCGGTTGCGATGGCTACCGTCTCTGCGGCCATTCAAACGACCGACTCGTCTCACTTCATAACCGTTGCAATGACCCTGATGCTGTGTGCTAGTTGCATCGGCATTCTTTGTCTGGTGCTTGGACACTATGGTCTTGCGAATCTATTGCGTTTCATCCCTTATCCCGTAGGTTTGGGGTTTGTCGCCGGACTCGGCGGCAAGGTCACCCTTGCCTCATTGAGACTGATGGTGGATGAATTCAATTGGCACAGTCTCCATACCCTATTTGAGCTCGAGACTTTGTGGCGTTGGGTTCCGGGAATTGCCCTAGGGGGCATCCTGTATTGGTTGATGAAACGCTGGTCCAACATTCTTATCCTTCCAATTGTCGTGTGTGTAGCTGTCGTAGCTTTCTATGTCTCGCTGAGTGTGTTCGATATTTCGTTGGCGGAAGCAAGAACAGGCGGGCTATTGCTAACCGAAGTTGCTCAATCCAGCCAGTGGCCAACTATGGGTTTCAACGACTTGAGCAGTGTGGATTGGGCCGCGATTGCATCACAGCTCCCGAACATCTTTGTTCTTTCTGCCATTGCCGTAATTGCGATTCCTATGTACTTGGCCGGGTTGGAGGTGGCGATCAAGGAAGATCTTGATTGGAACCGAGAGTTCAAGGCTTTTGGGTTGGCATCTACCGTGGCCGGTTTGGTAGGAGGAGTCATCGCAATAACGAAAGTCTCGTCCTCGGTGCGAAGCAAGACGTTCGGAGCAAATTCCCGTCTTAGTGGGATTGTGGCAGCCGTCGCGCTGGCGTTGGTGCTCTTTTTAGGTAGCGGACTGCTGGCATTTCTCCCCACTCTGATTGTTGGAGGGATACTTCTGTTCTCTGGGCTAGGCATGCTACATCGAGGGATTGTCGAAGGCTATCGGCTACTGCCTCCCATCGACTACGCGATCATCATTCTGATATTTGCGACCATTCAAGGCTTCGGATTGCTTGAAGGCCTAGGTGTCGGATTGTTGGCGACTCTGATTTCCTTCGCGGTGCGACTCAGTCGCGTTGATCCGGTTGAGTCCCATACCTCAGCGGAAGAAGTTAGGAGTAGCAAAGCTCGACCAGTACCTGAAAGGGTCATCCTGCAGGAAGAAGGTACTTATCTCAAAGTCTATCGACTGCAGGGCTACATCTTCTTTGGTAGCGTCTCGCAACTCGCCAGTCATCTACGTGAATTGGTTCACAGCGACAATCCCCCGCTATGCATGATGCTGGACTTCACGGCTGTGTCGGGTATCGACTACTCGGCGGTGCATGTTCTAACCAGAGTATTCGAGACAGCAAACAGGTCCAACATCCAAGTGGTTGTCGGAGCTGTTCCGAACCATGTCTTACACCTCATCAAACGCAACCTGCCTGAATCTGCATTCGCGAATCTGATCGTAGAGGACAACGAGGATCAAGCCCTTGAGCGTAGCGAGGACATCGTCATAGCGGCATGGAAAGCGGACGCAGAAGATGTTCAGAAACTGCGCAGTGCGCTACTGACCCGTACTGCAGCTCGAATTGAACAACATCTCGAACGGCAAATCGAATTTGAGGATCTAGTAGAAGAACTGAGGGGTTGGTTGAGTACTCGAGAATACGCCGTCGGGGATGCTCTCTTCGATGTCACGATGCAGCACGATGAACTTCTGCTTCTGACGGATGGTCTCGCGTCTTCGTACGACGCATCTGGAAAGCGTCTCGCTCAATTTAGCCGGGGAGACTCGATTGAGTCTCTCGACAGCAGGGAGCAAGGTGTCCATTCGGTGGTCGCCGATCAACCCTGTACGGCACTGGCGTTCAATCCCGTTAACCAGGAGCGACTGGAAGAGCAACAGCCAGAATTAGCGTTGAGACTCTATCGTTACCTTCTTCCAGATTGGTCCCGATCCGTGCATGAAGACAAGGCCGGTAAGAACAATGGGGTTTTGTCCAGGTGATCCGACTATTTGAAGATCTAAGACTGTGCCAAACCCGACAGTGCACGATTCAGCGCATACGTAAAGAACTGTTCCTTTGCTTGGGCAGCTACCAGCGGTTCCCGTTTAATCCTGCGAACGGCTGTTGCAGCTGATTGTGTTCCTCCAAGAAGTACTAGTCACTACTGGCTACTCAAGAGGCTACCGTAAACCGGCAGTACCGCAACCAATCAACTTCCTTCAAACCGCCTACACAATAGTGCGTGTCGCTTAGTGCATTTGTCCTCGTAACATGGGGCTCTTAAGGGGTGAAGACTCCACAAGAGCCAAGTGTTGACTTGGGTGCTCAATCGACGAAACGGGTTCAATGAGCTTCGATAGGTTCACTTGGTGATTTCAAATGGATTGCGCGTTGAAGACTCGACTCCGTTCGAGGCTTGCAACTAAACCCGTCTTGGGCATGACCTCGAGGGCTCAGCTGATCGGAACTCGAAATAGGTGAACACTTCCCGGCAAGCGACGGTTCTTGCTTTCGCACGAGAACTGTGGAGGGACCTCAGATCGCGCAAGGCCATCGCCGCCGTGTCAACCGGGACCACTACCGGCATTGCGCTGCTCACGACTCATATCGCCTTTGCCACCTACATCTTTTCCGGTTCGCTATCTCCCCACGTCTCCAAGGGTGTGGGCTTGATCCTGTTTGGCGGATGCGCTGCCTGTCTCTTCACCGCCCTAACTAGCGGCTATCGGGGAAATATCGCCGGGGTGGCTCCTGCGTCAGTCGTTGCCATGGCCGTGATCGCATCTACCATGCAAGCCAGCGACTCTGCCTTGTTCGCCAGCGTCGTCGTGACCTTCATGCTGTGCGCTCTTTGCATCGGCATTCTGTGTTTGGTTCTCGGGCGATTTGGGCTCGCCAACCTGCTACGGTTCATTCCGTATCCGGTAGCCGCTGGATTTATCAGTGGAATCGGCGGAACCGTCATTCTCGCAGCGATGACCTTGATGGTGGACGATTTCCATTGGGACACACTCCCCTCTCTACTGGAGATCGACACGTTGTGGCGTTGGTTGCCAGGCATTGCCTTTGGGGGAATCTTGTACTGGATGATGAAGCGATGGTCCAACCCGCTGATTCTGCCCATTAGCGTCTCCATAGCAGTCTGCGCTTTCCATGTAACGTTGCTAGTGTTCGATACTTCGATGGAAACTGCGCGAACAAGCGGTCTGTTGCTAACCGAAGTCGCACGGGCCAATCAATGGCCGGCCTTGGGTTTCAACGACCTGATGACTGTCGATTGGACGGCGATCGCTCTGCAGTTCCCAAACATTCTGGTGCTTTGCGCCATCGCCGTAATTTCGATTGTGATGAACATCGCCGGTTTGGAAGTCGCGATCAAGCAAGACCTCGATTGGAATCGGGAGTTCAAGGCTAGCGGAACGGCAAGTTCCATCGCCGGTCTTGGAGGTGGCACTGTGGCGTCCACAGTGCCTTCCGCCGCGGTGCGCAACAAGCTGTTCGGAGCGGACACCCGCCTTAGTGGAATTTTCGCGGCAAGCGTGTTGGCTTTAGCGCTGTTCTTCGGCGGACGAATGCTGGAATTCGTGCCTACCTTTCTCATAGGAGGGGTTCTGGTCTTCGCGGGTCTGAGCCTCCTGGATCAAGGGATTGTCAAAGGCTTCAGACAGCTTCCCGTAATCGACTTGGCGATTATCGTGTTGATTTTCGTGACCATCCTAGGTTTCGGATTGCTCGAAGGCTTGGGAGTCGGACTGTTGGCGATTCTGGTTTCCTATGCCGTGCGACTCAGTCGCGTTGATCCGATCGAGTCACATAAATTGGGGGGAGATGTCAGAAGCAACAAGGCTCGCTCCGTGCCTGATCGGGTCATCCTTCAGGAAGAAGGAACTCGTCTCAGCATCTATCGTTTGCAGGGCTACATTTTCTTTGGCAGCGTCTCTCAACTGGCCAGCCGCCTTCGCGAACTCATTCAAAGCGACGATCCACCTATTTGTCTGATGCTGGATTTCACCGCCGTTTCCGGTATCGACTACTCGGCAGTGCATGTGTTGTCCAGACTGCTCGAGGCCGCCCATCGATCAGGCGTTCGAGTGGCAATTTGCGCAGTTCCGGACCATGTCTTGAACCTTGTCGAGCGCAACCTTCCCGATGCGGTGTTCACCAATCTGATCGTCGAGGACAACGAGGATCGTGCCCTCGAACGCAGCGAGGACATCCTCATTGCTTCCTGGAGAGCGAACGAAGATGCTACTCAGGACCAACGCAGCCAGTTGCTAAGGCGAACAGCAAGCCGCATAGAACAGCAACTCGAGCGCCAAATCGAGTTTGAAGGATTAGTGGAAGAACTAGAAGGTTGGCTCGAGTCCCGAGAATACGCCGTCGGGGATGCACTCTTCAGCATAGCGGCGCGGCGCGACGAACTCCAGCTGCTTACCGAGGGACAAGCATCATCGTATGACTCGTCCGGCCATCGTATCCAGCAGTTCTGCGCGGGTGACTCCATCGAGCCTCTCTTAGGACGAGAGCAAGGTGTTTATTCGGTTGTCGCGGATCAACCCTCCAAGACGCTCGTCGTCAGTCCTTTGAACAGAGACCGTATAGAAGAGAATCAACCAGAATTGGCATTGAGGCTCTATCGATACTTACTTCCCGACTGGACACGTTCGGTCCATAAAGAGGAGGAAAGCTAATGCTGTCGAATTTTGTGCGTGAGTTGCATAAGTAGTCCGGCAGTCGCAATCAAGACGGCTAACATGTGACTCCTTGCTGGTCACAGCGTACCTGTGCCCTCAAACATGGATCCCGTCTGGGTGCTAGCAATTGAGTAACGGAGCCAAGAGAGAGAATCATCTTGTACCGCAGTTCTACTTGCGGCACTTTTCTAGCGCACCCAAGCGCATCAATCTCTTCAACTTCGAAAGGCGCAGTCTAATCCACGGTGCGAGTATCAAGCACCAGTGTTCGCGACGCAATTTCTACCAATTCGCACCATGTCTGGAGGATGCATTTGCCGAACTAGAAGGAAACGCAGCACGGGTGATACGGAGCATTGAAGAAGAAGATTGTTGCTTCCCCGATTCACTGTCGGACGATTGGCTCTCCCTACTATCGTATATTTTGTTTCAATATCTCAGAACTTCGAACGCTGCCAGGCTTACTGACGCACTCACTGAATACGTTGGGCAACTAATGAGGCTGACGCAAAACTCCGCGATTTCGCCGTATTGAGGGGAACTTTCGGCGCCTGCGGATCGTCCAGCATATCGGTGGGCTGAATGGTGCATTGCCGTGGGACACAAATTCATCGCTGACGACGCCGAATCCGCCGATTGCATTCCGCGCAGGATCGCCGACTACGTTCCCGACGACTCGCTGGCCCGCTTCATCGCCGAGGCGGTGTCCCGGCTGGATCTCTCCGGAGTCGAGGGCCAGTACGCGGAGGATGGGCGACGCGCCTATCCGCCGAAGCGCCTGCTGGCGGTGTGGCTGTACGGCTACGCGACCGGAGTGAACACCTCCCGGCCCCTTGCCCGGAATTGCAAGAACGATCTGCGCTACATCTATCTGAGCGCCGGGCTGAAGCCCAAGCACGACACGCTGCTGCGCTTTCGCAACCGATGCGAGAAGCACTGGGACGAATGGATGCGGCAGATTCTGCTGGACGCCGCCGATCGGGGGCTCGTGGACCTGTCGCGGGTGTGCGTGGACGGCACGAAGATGAAGGGCAGCGCGAGTCTTGGCTGCAACACGACCCTGATCCTGCTGAGACGGCAGGAGCGGGTGTTCTCGGATGCCATGGACCTGAGCGAGAGGGCGTCCTCGACCTGGGGCGAGGACGAGGCCGAGCATGCGGAGCTGCGCAGCGTGCTGGGCCGGAAGCTGGAGAGGGTGAGAGAGCTCGAGCGCGAGCTCGTCCGCCAGCACCTGGACGGCGAAGAGTCCGCTTCGGCGTCGGAGGAGAACGACGGTGGAACCGGGGACTCGGGGTCCGGGGAGGCGAAGCTGCCCGACGACGCACGGTGCAACACGACGGATCCGGACTCGCGCGTGATGAAGACCGCGAAGGGATCGTTCGAGCAGGGCTTCAACGGACAGATCGCCGTGGATCCGGACACCCACCTCGTGATGGCCGGCCACGTCAGCCAGGCCGCGAACGACAAGCGCGAGATCGAGCCCGCGCTGGAGGAGATCGCCGAGCTTCCCGAGGAGCTCGGCAAGGCCGAGGCGGTGATCGCCGACGCCGGCTACTTCAGCAGGGAGAATCTGGAGAGGTGCGAGAACGCGGACGTGACTCCGTTCATCGCGCCCGGGCGCCGGCTGCCGGACGAGAAGCCGTCGGGCGACAACAACATTGACGACACCAACGACAGCAGAACTGACGATTCGGACGCGGTTCGACGCAACGCCGAACGGCTGGCCGATCCCGACGGCCGACAGGTCTACGCGCAACGATCCTCCAGCGTCGAGACGGTGTTCGGCATCCTTCGCAGCGCGATGAAGTTCAACGAGTTCCACCTGCGGGGGATGAGAAAGGTGAACGCGGAGTGGAAGCTGGTGTGCGCGGCTTGGAACTTGAAACGCATGCATCGGCTCCTGGGGAGCAGTGCGCCTACTTGACGGAAAAAGGCGGAAAACGCGCCGAAAACGCCTCAAAACGGCGAAAATCGGCCTTTTGAGACGCATCCAACGACAAAATCACCCCGGTTCGCCGCGAAAATCCGTTTCAGAGATGCGCCCGCCACACGCCGACCGACGTGCCAAACAGAATTGCGTCAGCCTCTAATCGTCGAAAACGACGCAAAGTTCGCTGACATCGATCCCGCAAGCGTTAAACTGAGAAGTTCGCACCCTGTCGCAGTCCCATTGAGCATCGCTCGAGACCTACTTCCTATTGCCCACAGTCTGCGACCTCACCTCTTTGTTAACACGACTGATCGAGAATTCATTACAAGTGACGATCCTGTTGTGCTACACAATCAATTCTGTGAAGGGATCACACATGATGGGGTCAATGGGTGGAATTGCTCAGGTATACAGGCCTTTTTGCCGATTTCTGCGCGGAAGCTCATAGTCCTATACGACCACAACACCTATGTGATTTCCCAGTCGGGGCCAGACGTACACTCATCCAAACTAACACGTGAGTTTGATGTCGCACAACTTAACTCTCTGCAAATCCTTAACGCACACAAAAACATTTACTTTGCAGGAAGAACAGGAGTCAAGAAGACTGTCACTCATTGCGAGAAACTTAGCGTCCAGCGACCTTCAGAACGATCCACGTTTGTAGAAACCGAGGCTATCGAGAATACGAACGGCACTTCGAGCGCAATCCTTTGTACATTTCAACACCCGCTTCCTATCAAGCTCCGTGTGAGCAAGATTCGAATTAAAAAGCACGTGAAGAAGATCCCTCTTCGTGACCGGTCCACCATGTACCGAGTCGACGCTCTTATGTAGCACCGGGTGTAACTGGCCTAACAATTTGTTAGAATACACGACAACTAGCTGATTTGACGATGAAAAATGAATCGCAAGGAATTCTCAACCTGGCTGAGCCAGTACGACCGGCTGACGGAGTCCCAGAAAGCGCGTCTTCGGGAAGTGGCGAGAGAGGACGAGGGGTCGGTTCCCGAAGCGCTTCGATCCCGCGAAGCCGAGCTTGACGAAGCCCGCGTCTGCATTCACTGCGGATCGAAAGGCGTCGTGCGCAACGGCAAGAGAGCCGGCCTGATTCGCTTCCGATGCCGATCGGAAAGCTGCGGTCGCACCTTCAACGCCCTCACCGGCTCCAACCTGAAGAACATGCGTCTTCGAGGGAAGTGGACGCTCTACGAGCAGTGCCTGCGCGATCGGCTGCCATTGCACGAGGCCGCGAAGCGGTGCGGAATCAGCTACCGGACGGCGTTTCTGTGGCGTCATCGCTTTCTGGCGAATCTCGACGGATCCGACAAGCTGAACGGGGTCGTCGAGATGGACGAGACCTACTTTCGCGAAAGCTGCAAGGGGGAACGAGCTCTGAGCAAGCGCAGGAAGCCGAGGAAGCGCGGGGTCGGGAAGCGTCCTTCGGAGGCCGACGACGCGGTGCAGCTTCCCGTGCTGACCGCCGTGGCCCGAGGGGGAGGCACCCGTGCCTGGCTGCTGCCGACCACGGAGGAGGACGCCGTGCGACTCTCGATGAGAGCGTGGCTGAATCGGGACTGCGTGCTCGTGACGGACGGGCATCCCAGCTACCGGGCTGCCAATCGGAAACTCGGACACCATCACGAGTCGCTGAACCAGCGTCGCGGCGAATGGAAGCGGGGCAGCTTCCACCTCAACACCGTCAACAATCGGCACGAGGCGATGAAGAGCATCTGCAACCGTCGTCACAGGGGCGTGTCCACTCGATACTTCGACAACTACGCGTCCTGGCTCATGTGCAGCGAGTTTCGAACGGACAAGACTCACGATCCGCAGCTGTTCCAGGTCGAATCAGACGTTCAAACACCGATAGATACATAAGAGCGCCGAGTCGACCTCCCTCCTGCCCACGAGAATCAATTGGATAGAGACGAAATTGCTCCAGGCCCTTATCGCGTCATGAAAACGACTAGAATCTGACCCAGGTCGATCCATTCTTGTCACGGTCTCTCGTAAGAAATTGACCACTTTGCTTCGGTTCCCTATACTCTTCGAATGGCTTCCTCTACTCCCCCAGTCGCGACCTACCGTTATCACTTTGTGGTCGATTCCAAAGTCATCCTAGTAGGGATCACCACGGACCTAGCTCGACGTGAACGTGAACACCAAAAGCGGTGGCCGACAGGTCGTATCTGTCGCGTCGGCGATCCGACCTCCCACGCCGAAGCATGGGCGTGGGAACAAGAACAGACACGGGACGCGTTAAGCGACACCGGATAACGCTCGGACTCGCGGATCTATCAGTAGCTTCGTGTCCTCAAAAGTCGGGAAACGTCGTGTTTATGTGACTGGGGCTGGATTCACAAGAGCGTTCATTCCCACTGCCCCGTTACTGGTTGGCAACTTTGAGAACGATCACCTAGTGGATGCCGTCCGCAACATGCCAGCGGCTAGCCGCGTGCTCGAAAACGAGCGTCACCACCACTCGCAAGGACACATAAATATTGAGCGTCTAATGACTCGACTCTACGAACTCATGCCCTACGACCAAGAACAAGGCTCAGAGGGTCAATTTGCTTTCTTGCTTGACGAGCTCCAGAACGGGTTCCGGCGGACCATCGAGGGCGCACTAGAAGGATACTCTTTCTCGCGCGATAGTGACCTTGTATCGTTCGTCCAGCACTGCTGTGAAACAAGTGCGACATGCATCACCTTTAACTACGACGAACTACTCGACGAAGCACTTCATGCCACTCGGAAGTGGAACCCGTATTGGGGTTACGGATTCTTCTGTCGGTCGTCCGACAGCACCGTCTCCAATCTGATCAAGGGTGTTGTACCTTGTGAACAGCTTCTGCTCAAGCTACACGGTTCACTAAACTGGTGGCCTCGCCTCGGTTACACTAGGCCTTACGCACTCGACGCTATCGTCCACCATCAGACGTGGGAGGGCTACGCAAGTCGTATGTTTTCCCCCAGCGTGGTCGCCGCCCACCTTGATCACGAGCCATTCATAGTTCCGCCAATTCTCACTAAGTCAGATCTTGTTGCCCAACCGGTACTACGTCTTGTCTGGACACTGGCATTTGAGAAATTGGCGACAGCCGATGCCGTGACCTTCATCGGGTATTCGTTCCCCGCTACAGACGCAGCGGCTCGTGTGCTGTTCTCCGAAGCACTGGCCGACTTGCCAATTGAGAACATCACCGTGGTCGGCCTTGAGTCTCAAGAAGAAGGTGTCGACGCATTGAGAGCCAGATATCGGGAAGTGCTTGGTCCCATTTCTGACGAACAGTTCTATTTGCAAGGTGCGTTACCTTGGATTCAAAGCCTCGTAAAGTCAGATTCATAGTCTCGGACTATCCAGAGGCACCTCCGACCTTTAGTTCGATAGACAGGTTGTTACACAAATCGGGATCTGGTGAGGTAAGCCGATCTCTGACGTTCGCGCTTAGTCTCCTGTCCCGATGGCTACCAAGAATTGCAGCCTTGCGTCAGCCAAGTTTCTGTCGACTTGCTTGAGAGATTGCCAAGACGCACTCAATCCACCACCCAACTCTGCTCAGCAACCTTTGCAACAGTCCCGTGTAAGCTTCTTATCCGCCTTGGATTCATTGCAAATAACGTTACTTCAACATCTTTCGGCTACGATAGGCACGGCCGGTGAGACAATCGGAAACCGAGCTCTAGACCACACCATCTTCGAAGACCAGAAACTCATGCACAACCATTCATTGATCCACAAGTCAGCCTTGATTCTCCTGTTCCTAGCTTGGCTCTCCCCTGTCACAGCTACCGATAGCGATCAGGCAACCACTACAACAATCGCCTTTGGTTCGTGCGCAGACGACGAGAAACCCGATCACCCCATTTGGGACGCAATCATTGAAACGAAACCCGAATCGATGATTTTCATGGGCGACAACGTCTATGTGGACATGGAAGCCGCTCTAGCAGACGGTACCGTCGAAGGCTTCAGGCCTGATTACGAGCGATTAGCGAACACGCCTGGATTTCAGAGGCTGCGTGAGGTCGCTACGCTCCATGCCACATGGGACGACAACGAATACGGTTCCCAAGATGGCGGAGCCGAGTATTCCCTGAAGGACGTTTCTCAACGCAAGTTCTTCGAATTCTGGAATGTCGATCCCGAGAGCGAACGCTACAAGACACCGGGAGTCTACGGGAGTGCATGGGTTGAATCCGAGCACGGGCGGATTCAGATCATTCTCACGGACACTCGCTACTTCCGCTCGCCGGTTGTTCGAGCTGAACCTAACGACGAGTGCCCTTACGTCAATATCCTTCCTTCGGAAGATCCAGAGTTGACAATGCTGGGAGAAGCCCAGTGGGAATGGCTGTCGGAAAGACTCGCGGAACCCGCGGATCTGCATTTGCTGGTGTCCAGCATTCAAGTAATCCCGGAAGAACAGTGCTTTGAACGCTGGTACGAGATGCCGCTGGAACGCAAGAAACTCTTTGCCGCCATTCGGAACGCAAGCGCAAGAACAATTATTCTCACCGGAGACCGTCACATCGGAGAGATATCTCGTCTGCCGACGACCGATGACGAAGGCATGGGTTACGACCTGTACGACGTGACTTCCAGTTCACTCTCTGCATCGTTTGGGTTTGGCGAAGGTGAACCCAATCGCTATCGAGAAGGCGACAACGTTCGCGTCAACAATTTCGGAATACTAAAGGTCGATTGGACGAATCGAATCGCAACGATGGAGCTGAGAGATCAGACAGGAACCAAGCTACGCACAGCCCAGCTTGCCTTGGACGACTGAGTTATTGCTCACGCACAATTGAGCAAGCAGAGTCAATAGCTACGCGACAACCTCGTAATTGAGAATCTCGGGTCTTCCCGCCAAAACACCAGCAAACTTCGGCCCCGCGGCTCGAAAGTGTTCACTTTGCATGTGTGCGGCTACCGCTTCCTGGTTCTCGTAGATTTCCATGACTGCGTAGCCGCTGTCATTCTTCACGAGAGTGTAGAGCTTGTTTCCAGGTTCGTTGGCCCGAACTTGCTCGACGAGCTCCGTCATGGCCGCTTCAAACTCAACTTCTTTTCCTGCAACCACGCTCATCTTTGCCAGCAATGCAATCATTTCAATGGGTCCTCAATTTGGGAATTGGATCGAGTCGATGTCGTGCAAACGCTCAACATCGAAGTCTTTTAGGCGACCGCTCGTGCTTCATCGAACAAGTGACACGCCACTAGACGCGTCTTTCCGTTGGTCTCGACATTCTGCAGGTACGGCGTTTCGTCTTGGCACCGGTCCATCGCGTGTGGGCAACGATCAGCAAAGCGACAGCCAGGTTGAATATTGACCGGCGAGGGAATCTCGCCTTGTATCCGGGTAGAAACCCGGTCTCGCTCGTGGTTGGGATCGGGCTCGGGATTCGATTCGACGAGAAGCTGCGTGTACGGATGCTGCGCATTGAAGAAAACTTCATCCGCCGGGCCAAGTTCAATCAAGGCCCCGAGATACATGACTGCTATTCGATCCGAAACGTAGCGAACCATCGACAGGTCGTGAGCTATGAACAACAAAGTCAAGCCCAACGAATCCTTCAACTCTCCTAGCAGATTGACAACTTGTGCCTGGACCGAAACGTCCAATGCCGAAATTGGCTCATCGCACACGACGAAGTCGGGATTGAGTATCAACGCACGTGCAATGCCAATGCGCTGCCGCTGACCGCCCGAGAATTCGTGCGGATACCGTGACATGTGATCACCGTTCAGTCCCACGCGCTCCAGCCACTCCGCTGTTGCTTCTCGGATTTCATCTTTGGATTGGGACGTGTGCAGTCGCAATCCTTCACCAACGATCTCCCCTACTGTCATACGAGGATTCAGTGAGGAGTACGGATCTTGAAAGATCATCTGCATTCGATGCGCATAACGCTGGAAGTCACTTGAGTTGTAGTGGTAGGGGAGCTCTTCACCATCGAACGTCACAGTTCCGCTGGTTTTCTCGTGCAACCCGATGATCGTCTTGCCCAGAGTCGATTTTCCAGATCCACTTTCGCCCACCAGACCGACAATCTCACGTTCATCAATGGAAAGTGAGACCTCGTCGACGGCGTGCACAACTTGGTTGCGTCCGATGCGGAAGTGCTTGGTTAGTCGGTCAACTTCGACCAATGGAGTTGTCATGCGTAGTGAACTCCAGGCACGCGAGTCGAACAGTCCTCGTGGTGTAACCAGCACCTGGAACCGTGGGAGTCCGAAAGACCAAATGCTTCGGGACGATCCGAGACGCACACCTCCATGGCATGCGGACAGCGTGCGGCGTATCCACATCCAACAGGAGGAGAGAAAAGGTCGGGGGGACTTCCGGGTATGGGCATTAACTTCTGCTCAACCTCACGTCGATTGGTCGGCATCGCTTCCGTGAGACCCAAGGTGTAGGGATGGCCCGAACGGTAGAAGATCTCGTCGGAAGTTCCCGACTCCAAGACCTCCCCGGCGTACATCACGACAACGTGATTCGCCATGCGAGCGACGACACCCAGATCGTGTGTGATGAGAATTAGTGCCATGCCTTTCTCGCGCTGAAGCTCGGCAATCAAATCCAGAATCTGTGCCTGGATGGTCACATCAAGCGCTGTGGTTGGCTCATCGGCGATCAGCACAACAGGCTCGCACGAAATCGCCATCGCGATCATGGCTCTTTGAAGCATGCCGCCTGAGAACTCAAACGGATACTGCTTGGCGCGTTTGGCAGCTTCGGGAATTCGCGTTTGATCCAACAACTCGATTGCTCGCTTCATCGCTTCGCCTCGAGACAGACCTCGATGGACTCTGAGTGGCTCGGCTATCTGCGCACCGATGGTCATCGTGGGATTGAGTGAGGTCATAGGATCCTGAAAGATCATGCCGACCAGATTTCCACGGATGTCCTTCTTGTCGATGAAACGGCTCTTCAATATGTCGTGTCCGTCCAGTGTCGCGGTACCCGCAGTGATGCGGCCCGGTGGCATGGGTATGAGTCCCATGATGCTCTGAACCGAGACTGACTTGCCGCACCCCGATTCCCCCACAATTGCAAGCGTCTCGCCGCGTTCCACTTCGAAACTTGCTCCGCGAACCGCGTGAACAATCCCGCCGTAGGTCGTGAACTCCACGTGAAGGTTGGACACTTCGAGCAATGCCATACCTACTCCCCGTATCTCATTCTGGCATCAAGGGCATCGCGCAACCCGTCTCCCAGGAGGTTGAATGCCAGCACCGTAATGCTGATGAACAAGGCCGGGAATATCAACTCATGCGGGGTTGTTTCCATGGTCTTGATCCCATCGTTGCACATTGCGCCCCACGATGGAGTTGGTGCAGTCACACCCATACCGATAAAGGAGAGGAACGCCTCCGTGAAAATCGTGCTCGGCACCGCAAACGTAAAGGTCACCAGCACGACTCCCATCGTGTTGGGAATCATGTGCCGCAGAATCAGCCTCGGAGTCTTGGTTCCCAGCAATCTGGACGCTTCGACGTAGCCTTCCTCCCGAATCTGCAGGATCTCGCCTCGCACAAGTCGTGCCGCACCAGGCCAACTCAACAACACAAGTGCAACCAGCATGGGAAGTATTCCGCTCTCTCCCGGTCCAATTCCAAACAAGAGCTTGAACAGGATCATGAAGAGCAAGAACGGCAAGGCGATGACAAAGTCGGCGAACCGCATCAGAATGTGATCCACGCTCCGACCCAAGAAACCGGAAATGCTCCCGTAGACCACACCGGCAATCACAAACAGAAATGGCGCGACGATCCCAATGAAGAGCGACACCTGCGCTCCTTTCATCAATCGCGCAAGCAAGTCCCGTCCAAGGTAGTCGGTTCCCAAAGGGTGCCACGGAAGTTGAAAACGGCTACCAGGCACGAGATCGCCTGCATCCGCTTCGTCAATCCAACCTTGTTCGATCGCCGTGAGAACAGTCGTTGTCAGGGTGACATCCACTGTGATAGTGGTAGCTTCCGGAAATTCAGTGCCCTGGTCGTCCAATGCGACTACCGAGTACCAGTAGGTCGTCGGTTTGATGTCGAGACGATCTTCGAAACTGACCGCTGTACGACTCTTGGTTCCTCCCAGAGGCAAACCTAGCGGTTCTCCCGTCAATGGCCGTAGCACATGTCGATAGACTCGGTAGCCTTCAGCGTTGCGAACGGCATCCCACTTCAGTCTCACGGAGTTGGTCGTGGCTTCGCCGACGACTTCCAATGTCTCAGGAGCAAGATTGTCTCCAGTCGGCTCTGGTGCAACGACACCGTCCCAAGCAACATACGGTTGCGCGATTACAGCGTTGCGATCCGCCCACGGCGGTTTCGAAGTGAAGTCCAATCGCTGAACACTATGGTCGACCCGCCAAACAAAAGGACCCACGAACGCAAACGCCAGCATGCCGAGAACTACGAACAGCGAAGCGAACGCCCGTTTGTTGGCCTTCAATCTCAGCCAAGCGTCTTTCCAATAGGAGAGAGAAGGCCGAGACTTCTCTTCGACATCGGCATCGTGGGCAATCGGCTTGAAGGAAAATTCGCTCATTCGAGTCGCACCCTCGGATCAATCACGGCATAGAGGATGTCCACCAAAATGACCATCAAGACCAAGAAAGCGCCGTAGAAGACCGTGGTGCCCATGATCACGCCGTAGTCGTTCTGCTGCACTGCGAGAACGAAGTAACGTCCCAGTCCTGGAATTCCGAAGACGTTCTCTACCACGAAGCCGCCGGTCGTAATTCCGGCAATGGATGGTCCCAAGACAGTAACCACTGGAAGCACAGCGTTGCGCAGTTGATGTTTGGAGAAGATTTGCGCCATGGGAACTCCCTTGGCGCGAGCGGTTCGAATGAAATCGGCGGACACGATCTCCAGCATTGATGTGCGCATAAGGCGCGTTAGAAACGCCATCGTGCCCAGACCAAGCACTAGGGCTGGAACCAGCATGTGAGCAATCGTTCCCCATCCGGCTACCGGCAGAACTTCGATTCCCGCAATCTTGTTGATCGTCACAAGAGCGAGCTGGCCAACCGTAGCAAACACGAACGAAGGAACCGAAATGCCCAGAATGACTAGCAGGATGATCACGATGTCCGGCCAGCGATTTCGATAGAGAGCTGTCAATGCTCCCCACATCACTCCCCCGAGACCGGCAATGACAATAGCAAGGATTCCAAGAATCGCCGACACCGGAAAGTGCTGCCGGATGATTTCGTTAACACGCCGGTTCTCATGCTGGAACGACAATCCGAAGTCGCCTCGCAGCATGTTGCCCATATAGATGACGTATTGCTGCAACACAGGCTTGTCCAAGCCCATCTTCCGTTCGAGGTTCTCGCGAATCTCCTCCGAAACGGCTTTATCGTCCGCGAGTGGGTCGCCCGGAATGTTGTGCATCACGAAGAACGTCGCCGTCGCGATGAACCAGACGGTTACAACGCCCTGCACTAACCGCCAAAGAATGTACTTGGTCATCTGTGGCTAGCTCTATGGGCCTTGAACAATGTAAGCTCGCGTGTAGTCGGGGTCGGTTCCAACCGATCTCCTGGTGACCCCCTGAACTCGATCATCCGAAACGTAGACACTGCCTCGTTCATACTGGATGAGTATGGCGACATCGTCGTGCAAGATTTGCTGCACCCTATCCATGGCTTCCATCCGCTCGACTGGGTCACTAGAACTCTGAGCGATCGCCACATGTCGGTCAAGTTCCTCGTTGACGTAGTGGCCTCGATTGTTGAGGTTCCAAGAAGCGAACAGGTCGCCAAACGTGAGAACGTCGTCGTAGTCGGGACCCCAACCCGCCGCAACAAGGTCGAAGTCTCCGGAGGTCATCTTGGCAAGCCGCTGCTTGAAGATCTGTTTGTCGATCTTGACGTCGATCCCAAGCTTCTCCTTGTACACGCTTTGGTAGTACTCAGATTGCTTGTTCGAAACTGGGTTGTCGCCCGCTAGCAACATCAAAGGAGGCAATTCTTCCACCCCCAACTCCTCAAGTGCCAATGCAAGATGCTCTCTGGCCTTCTCTTCGTTTGGAACGTACTTGGGACCGGGATATTCGTCACGGAAATTGCCGTTGACCCCCTTTAGCCAAACGGGAAACAGGGACTCTCCGGGAAGATTGCCTGGCAGTTTCATGACCTTGTAGACCAGCTCTGCGGGATCGTGAACCAACTGCAGAGCTTTTCGAAGGTTGTAGTTGGAGGTGATTCGCTCAGGTAGGTGGTTGATCTCCAAGAAAAACACCGATCCGTCCACGTGTTGTTTGATGCGCCATCGATTCTTAAGTGCTCGCTCCAGATTCTCTGAGTTCAGACCGGCGTAGACGATCTTCTCCGTGGCGAAAAGATTCAACGTGGCGTTGGCATCCGAGATTATGTACGCGAAATCGAGCGCGTCCAGTTTCGTTTGCTCTTCGTTCCAATAGGTCTCGTTCTTGTCCAAGCGGATGCTGGCGTCGTGCACCCAACGTGTTATTTCGAAAGGTCCGTTGTAGAGAAGATCTTCCGCATCCGCACCATATCGACCGTCGGTCGAGTTGTAGAACTCTTCGTTGATGGGAAAGTACGTCGGGAACGCCAAGAGCTTGAGAAAGTACGGAGTCGGTCGTTCCAATTCCACTTCAAGCGTGAAGTCGTCCACCGCTTTCGCTCCCAGATCCGTCAAAGGCATTTCACCATTGTTGATACTTTGAGCGTTCTTAATGGGAAACAGAATGAACGCATACTGCGACGCAGTTTCGGGATTGACTGCCGTTCTCCAAGCGAACACAAAGTCATGCGCGGTTACTTGGGTGCCATTGCTCCAAAACGCATCTTGCCTGATCTTGAACGTACCACCCATTTGACCGACATCCCAGGACTCCGCCATGCCTGCGATCAAATCGTTGTCGGGTCCATATCTCAGAAGACCCTCCATGACGTGCCCTAGCAACATTCCCGACACCATGTCGGTCGCGCGCGTTGAATCGAGCTGAGGTGGTTCGGAACTCAACGCCAACGTGATGGTGTTGGTCGCATAGTCGACTGCTCTTTCCGATTTCGTCCCCGCTTCCAGCTGCGCGGTCACCCAGCCCAAAGCCGCCAACAAGACGACAAAAAACAGAATGCCTATCAACCCGTACTTGGCAAGCTGCCAGTTGGAACCTGGACTCGCTGTCGCTGTTGTTTCCTTGTATGTATCAGCCACGATGTCTCTCTACTGTGCTGTTCGAAGCAAATTGCTTACAACCCGTTCCAAGTGTACTAGCGAATTGCACTCTTCGGCCTGATGAACATAGGGCGTGTACTTCCGCATGATCGCGTCGCCAGTGTTCCACGTGGAACGTGACTCTGGATTGAGCCAAATCACGCGCTTCGACATGTCGTACATTTCCTTGAGAATGTTCTGGTTCGCCTCGCCGTAATTGTTGCGGGCATCTCCCAAAATTATGATGGTTGTTCGGTTGTCGATATCGGACCCGCACTTCTTGCGAAAGTCCAGCAATGCCTGACCGTAGTCCGTGGATCCTCCACCGAAGTCCCGCAGCGTCTTGGCGATGGCGTCCTCCAGCTTGCTGCGTTCGAAGAGTTCGGTGACCTCTCCCAAGTCGGAGGAAAATGCAAACGAGCGCACCTTTGGCATTACTTCTTCCAGACTGTACAAGAACATCAGCATGAATCGTGCATAGTTCGCGACCGAACCGCTCACATCGCAAATGGCGTAGACACAGGGTCGATCCACCTTCACCGATTTCCAGTGGAGGTCGAAGATGTGTCCGTCGTAGCTCATGTTGTGCCGCAAAGTTCTCGACACATTGAGGACACCACGTTTGAACACTTTCTTGCGACGTGAGTGAAGGGCGACAAGCTTCTTCGCCATTCGATAGACGATTTCCTGAACGAGACGGAAATTTCGATGCTCGACATTCGACAGCTTGATCTTCCTCAGCAGCTCTTCCCGCAACTTGAGCCCCTGGGCATCTGCGTGAAGCAGAAACTGCTTCTCGACGTAGTCTCGCACTTGCTCTCGCAACCAATCCTGCCGATGCTTCAACTCACGGCCGAGACGGCGGACGGGCAACTCTTTGCTGTTCTTGGCTGAGCTGATTTCCCGCTGCAGGTCGGCAAGACCCATCTGTTCCATGATGCGACGGGTGTACAACCCCTTCTGCGTGAACACCTGAATTTTCTGCAGATCGACTTCCTTGGCAGCCTCCGTTACCTGCAGGTTCAATTCGATGCGGTCATTGCGCATGAGCAACTTGCCGAGTTGGGAAGTTGGTTCGGCGAGCGCACCGGGTACCAATTCCTCCTCATCGGACTCTTCGTCTGAGCTCTCCGATCCTTCACCGCCGCTGCCAGATCCTCGACGAGCACCTCCGGTACCAACACCCTGGCCTTCGCCTGACCCCTCTTCCGATTCTTCCTCGTCTGAATCTGTGCTTCCAATCCGCAAGCCTGTGATGTCTTTGAACTGAAAAAACTCTTCGAACGTGTTGTCGAACGTCTCCTTCTCGTCCATAGTCTTGGGCAAGACGAGCGAAAGCGTGTTCTTGAGAAACTCTCGATCGTGGTAACCGGTCAACTCGACAGCACTCAATGCATCAAGTGTTTCCGCAGGCGATATGCGCACTTCTGCTGTGCGCAACGCGGCAATGAAGCTTGTTAGGGTGCGGTCCACAACGTGCTCTCCGTGAGCCTAGCTCACGCATTGACCGCTTTGTGGGTGATCGAAGGTATATCGGTGTTGATGTTGTCGATGTCCTCTTGAAACTTGAGGATCACATTGAGAGTGTCCCGTACAAGATCGGGATCCAGCGACTCTGTGTGCAGCAGAAGCAATGTGCGTGCCCAGTCGATTGTCTCACTTATCGCAGGCACCTTCTTCAGGTCCATATCACGAAGTTCCTGAATGAAGGCAACCAATTGCTTTCGCAACTGCTCGGGAATTTCGGGAACCCGAGCATGAATGATCCGCTGTTCGAGCTCCATGTCCGGAAACGGAATGTACAAGTGCAGACAGCGCCGCTTCAACGCATCCGAAATCTCGCGGGTGTTGTTGCTGGTGAGAAAAACCATTGGTGGTTCGGTGCGAGCTTTGACTGTACCGATTTCGGGAATGGAAACCTGAAAGTCGGAGAGGATCTCGAGCAAGAGCGACTCGAATTCGTGATCGGACTTGTCAACCTCGTCGATGAGCAACACGCAACCGTTCTCTTCCTGCAACGCCTTGAGCAACGGGCGAGGCTCCATGAATTCCTGAGAAAAGAAAATGTCGCCAAATTCGTGCAAACGATCCACAGACTCGGCAAATCCCTTTGCTCCTTGTAGAACTTCGTCCAAGGTCTCCTTGAGAACCTGGGTGTAGAGGAGCTGCTTGCCATACTTCCACTCGTAGATGGCCTTGGCTTCGTCAAGTCCCTCGTAGCACTGAAGACGAATGAGAGGCAATCGAAACATATCGGCCGTGGTCTTCGCCAGTTCAGTTTTTCCAACACCCGGCGGACCCTCAATGAGAACCGGCTTGCGAAGATGAAAAGCAAGGTACACGGCCGTTGCGATCTGGTTGCTGCAAATGTAGCGGTGCACTTCAAAGTGCTGCTTTAGTGAATCGACTGATTCCGCAAGCTGTCCGATATTGCTAGTTTCGTTTTCGTTCATCCGATTCGAATACTCCGAGATTCAGGCATCCGAACACAGATGCGATGGCAGGGCGGTATGAGTTGTGCGAGTTACACGCCGCGGAACTTGGGGGTTCGCTTCTCGAGGAATGCTCCAACCCCTTCTTTATGGTCGTCCGTCTGAGCACACCGCAAGTGAGTGACTGCCTCCTTCTCGAGGCAGTGTCTTGAAGTCTACGAGCGACGATAGATTGACGTTTTCCTTCATCCACCGGAAACTCACGAGTGGTCCGTTTGCAATGCGAGACGCTACCTGTTGGACCTCATCGCGAAAGTCTTCGGAAGGAACGATTCGATTGACGAGTCCAATTCTCAGGGCTTCCTGAGCATCAAAGATTTCGGGAAGAAAGAACAGTTCCTTGGCTTTCGACTCACCCAACAATCGAGTCAATTGCCACGTAGTGCCGAAGTCTCCCCCCAACCCTACATTGGCGAATGCCGTTCCAAATTTCGCCTTGTCGGAAGCGATTCGAAGATCGCACGACGCGGCAATGCCGAGACCTGCGCCAACTGCGTGGCCATTCACGGCAGCGATCGTCACTTTGGGACTGGTATGAAGCAAGTATGGAAAACGGTGACGTCTGCGCTGCAAATCGACGGACTCTTCAAAGGAGAGAGGTCTGCCGTCAGGTTTCCCTCCAGCCATGTTTCCGATGTCGCCGCCCGCACAAAACGCTCGACCTGCCCCGGTCAAAACAATTGCTCCAATGTCAGGATCCTCGACTGCTTCCTCAATTCGCGCGATGGCTGGGACGGTCATGTTGTCGGCGATAGGATTCAGCTTGGAAGGATTATTGAGCGTTATGGTCAGGACTCGGTCCGCAACGTCAAACAAGATTGCGTCTTCACTCATTGATTTCTCCTTCTAGGTGCGGTTCGACAGCCCGTCATTCGCCGAGAAGAATGATGCACAAAACTCGGCTGGCTCGACCCGGCGAACTCTCTGCGCTTCCGGGCGAGAGTTAGCCGGCGGCGAGAGACTGTGCTTCCTGCTTGACGCGTCGCCTTTCGCCGGCGAGCGAATGATTGAACCCTGCTCCAGCCGGCCACACACCTGGATCTGCCTTCACATAACGACAGAGATGCTTTGCATGGTCGGAGAGCGTCTCGAATATGTCGTGCGGCATGGTTCCTGACTTTCGTCCACCGATCCAAGGAGCACCATACTCCACGTTGGGAAGCGACCGAATTTCACGACTCAGATTGGGAGTTGCACCGTGCCATGCTCGATTGTCTCGAATGACACCAGCACCTGCCTTTGCCCCGACCAGCGTGCACATTCGCATCCACTCTGGTTCTTCGCTTGGTGGAGGAGGACGACGAACGGCCTTGTGACTCCCGGGAATCTGACGAATGGGTCCGTTCTCCCAAGTCAGGTCGCACATCGCAAAATTGATGGTGATTATCGGTGGAGTGTGATCAACGATCTCTCGTTGAGTGCGCAGGTCGATTTCCTCAGTTCCCTCACGAAATCTCATTTGGACTCCAAGCCTCTCCGCTTGCTGTCTACGCGACTCGGGAACGTTCTGGTGTTCCTGCAGATCCATGTGCAAATGCTGGTACTCGACAGCTCCTGGCAGACACAGGTCTCCACCAGCTCCCATTACTGAATAGTCCTCGCTACCAAACAGAGCCATCAATAGAGGTGTCGTCTTGGGAAGATCAACCATCGATGCCCACGCTTGATCATGCAGCATTTGACGCGATGCAGATGTCGTCCCATAGCTGTATCGGTGCGGCAATCGATTGGTTTCGGTCAGGTATTTCCGTCCATCGTGGCCGTCGGGTTCGAGAATTTGTCTGAGAACTCGAGCTGAGCCCTCTCGAAAACGAGCTAGATCGTCGGGGTTAAGAAGATTGTTGACGACAACGAAGCCGTCTCGAAAAAAGATCGTCTTTGCTTTCTCGATCTCGTCCGGTTCACAAACGTCGAGACCCGTGTATCCGTTGTACTTCTTCAGTTTCTCGCGCAACGCCCACACTTCGTCGTGGTCGTAATCGCGTTGCGACGGCGACCGGGGATCGGCAACTCCGAATCTCCGTTCCTGCCCTGAGATGACACACCCGGTGTCGTCCAAGGTCTCGTTGATCGGAGTGTTCGAGCACCATCCGACTTCGGTCTCACCGTAGACCTGCATGTTCTCGAGTTCGCTCATAGTCGTGGGTTGAACCCCAAGAAAAAGGTTGGGATATTGGGCAGGAATGATACTTTTCACAGTCTGCTAAATCAATTTGCGATAGTTGCGAAACTGCGAGTTGTTTCTCAGTTTCCTCATGCTACGTTCGTTCCTCTCTCACGAGCTTCGATTTCTTCAATGGGTGAATCGGATCCCTCCATTGGACCGTATCGGCAAAGTCCACAATCAACAGTCGGTGTCAAAATCGAATCTGACGAATTCCAATCGTTGTCAGACCTGCGTTCGACTCCTGTTTGCACCGGATTGAAGGAAGCGCAATCAGATCTGTTCTGCATCATGATTGACAACATGCTTCTATTTGCTACAGTTGAGGCTCTTGCGGATGCAATTGAGGTGCGGACATGAATCCTTCGACACGACTTCATCAGGTGGCTTGCATTGCCTTCGCGTGCTTCGTGACTGTGGGTTGTGCACTCGGAGCTGCGGTTCAAGGAAACGCCGACATCCATGATCTTGTCGAAACGCCCAACAAATCGGAGCACGAGCGATTCTCACAAGACGATCTTGAGATTCTGAGAGAAAGTTTGCCCAGTTTGCATTCGCAACTGACATCGCCGGAATGGGAAGGGCTTAATGGTTCGGAAAACCAACGCATTGCAGCCAAGGCTGTATTGCAGGCATGGGGTTCGAGAGCTGAAGACATTGGCGATCTACTGGAAAGGATCGCGAAATTCGAGCTGGCCGCACCACCTGAGAGTCGCGACACCGTGGATATGGCTTGGGGTCATGCCGGACACTTCCTAGTCCAAGCGTTCGTCATATTGGAGCGGGAAAAGCGATCGCTAGCCAATACCAAAGATGCTTTTTCGGTCGTCAAGGCAGATTATCCAGACCAGATTGCCGAACTAGGTGAGTGTTTGGACTACGCGATCGAACAGCTCGAAGATCACGCGCCAAACCATTTCGATCTGTGGGTGCTCTTACTAGAAGATCTCGCGTCTAATCAACTCGCTGATCCTGCTCCCATGACAGCTGATGCTGAGATTGACTTCGAAGCGAAGGTCCTCGGTCTCAGCAGTGACTGGTTCGTAGACCTAGGCAAGCACTTGACCCGTAATTCAGGAATCCTAGCTAGACTGTGCATCGGTGACATGGATTTCTCAACTGAGGAAGGCTAAGCCGATCTCTATGGAGATCGGCGTGTTCGGCCTACAACCAAATCCGTTTACCAGAAGGCATCCCAATCCTTTGAGAATTGAACCGTGCTGGTCGAAGTGAGCGAACCGGAGAAGCAAAGAGACATGAAGCACAAATTGTTCACTGAGTGGGCGAAAACGATCCTACCCATCGACTTGTCTGCGCTCTTTCTGTTGAGCTTGCTGTTCTTTACCATCAACGTCGGCTTCTACAAAGTCTGGCCGGTGCTGGTAGCCCTTGTAATCTGGTGTAGTTGGTCTTTCTTGGTCTGGCGACACAAGACAATTGCTCAACAACGACAGACGGCAGAAAGCAATCAGGAACTCGCTTCTCACAACGACTAGCCCTCCGTAGACTGGTTCATTCTGCAAGGCTCACGGTACAAATGGTCGTGCCGTTACATCGACCCGAACTCACCAAAGAGCGAGAGTGACTGAGAAAGAGATTCTGCCGACTCGCGCCGTCGCTAACGAAATGATCGAGAAGACCGCACGGCATCCTCGAGAAAGCGATGATCGCTTGGCAAGACTGTGCCGAATTCTGACCTAGTTTGCAGGAAATCGGCACTACCACCCAATCTCGATGTATTAAGATGAAAATCACAGGAATGGCCTACTAAACGGGAGGGTTTTACAGGTGGCGACTCCGAGCAGCGACGAGTGGTTGGCTTTGGTTCAAGAGGAAATCATCGACCCCGACCGCCCTATCGTCGATCCCCACCACCACCTCTGGGAAACCACATCGATGTGGGGTCGGTACGTCTTGGAAGACCTGTGGAACGACACCGAATCCGGTCACAACGTTGAGAAAACAGTCTTTATCGACTGTAGATCCAACTATCGAACTGACGGCCCCGAGCATCTTCGACCCATCGGGGAAACCGAATTCGTCGCCGCAGTTTGCCGCGGAGAGCGCGAAGGCCGAGGGGAAGGCGACCATTGCAGCAATCGTTTCGCACGCGAACATGCACTTGGCCGAGGGTGTCGAGGAAGTCCTAGCAGCACATGAAGAAGCGGGGCAAGGACTATTTCGAGGGATTCGTCATGCAGGTCCCTTCGACGACTCCGGAACCCTTACCAATCGCGGAAGCGGCCGACCGTGCCCTTACGGGGATGCCGACTTTCGCAGAGGTGTTCGCAGACTTGGCGAACTTGGATACACGTACGACACGTGGCACTTCTTTCACCAAAACCCAGAGTACTGCGAACTCGCCAAGGCGGCTCCCGGTACAACGATGATTCTGGATCACTTCGGCACTCCCTTGGGTGTCGGTGCCTACGCGAATCGTCGAGCAGAAATATTCGAGCAATGGAAAGACGACATCGCTGCAATCGCAACATGCCCGAATGTGTACGCGAAACTTGGCGGCATGGCAATGCCCGATAACGGATTCGGCTGGGACAAGAACCCCAAGCCGCCGACTTCTGACGAGTTTGCCGAAGCCCAGAGACCCTATTACCTACACACCATCGAGTGCTTTGGACCTGATCGGTGCATGTTCGAGAGCAATTTTCCGGTAGACCGACTCTCAATCTCCTATCACGTATTGTGGAACGGTCTAAAGAAAATCGCGGCTGAATTCAACGAAGACGAACAGAATCGAATGTTCTACGGTACTGCAGCAGAAGTCTACAGCCTCTAGTCCCAAGTCTTGGTCGGTACGAATTCGGTGTCTCGGCTATTCAAATTCTGTGGACTCGCAGCAACGTTGTTGCTGTTGCAAATCACTAGTCATTCAATCGAGTACACGCACGGCTACGCCTTTCTTTCGAAGCCCAAGTACGATCCAGAATTTGAATACTTCGACTACGTAAATCCCGACGCTCCCAAAGGCGGAATCATTCGAATTCCTCAGATGGGAAACTGGGACAGTTTCAATCCAATTCCTCCTCGTGGCAGGGTGGCGGCAGGATTGTCTGTGGGATCGCCGACAGACAATCTGCTTCTCAATTCACTTGTGGATTTCTCCGCCGACGAAACCACGTCCATCTACGGAGTCATTGCCGACGGTATCGCTGTCGCAGACGACATGGCTTGGGTCGCATTCCGGATTCGCCAAGATCCGAAACCCCGTTGGCACGACGGTCGTCCCATTACCGTGGAGGATCTGGAATTCAGCTTCGACGTCTATCGCAACCTAGCCAATCCGTCCATCCAAAACCCGATCCTTGCCTTTACTGAGATTGAAGTGATCAACGAACGAGAGGTGCGGTATCACATCCTTGAGAGCGAGCGGACCAATCCACTGCTGCCCATTCGGATCGGCACTCTGCCCGTTCTTCCGAAACACTACTGGGAATCGAAAGACATCACCAAGACGACTGTCGAACCTCCCTTAGGTTCCGGTCCCTACAAAGTCGGAGAGTTCTACGTGGGGCAATGGGTCATTTACGAACGAGTCGAGGACTACTGGGGAGCTGATCTGCCCATCAATCGAGGGAGATTTAACTTTGATCAGATTAAGTTCGACTATTTCAGAGACGATCAGGTCCAGACAGAATCGCTAAAAGGCAACATCGTCGATGTCCATGTAGAGAACATCCCGCGCCTTTGGGAGACGGGCCTACGACTTCACTCCATTTCACCGCGGTCTGTTCAAGAAGAGCTATGTGCCACAAACTCGACCTGCAGGGCTGTGGTGGCCAATCTTCTGGAACCTCGATCAGCGCAGGTTCCAGGATGTGCGAGTTCGAGAAGCGCTGTGGATGCTCAATGACTTTATCTGGCTAAACAAGCGAAACTACGACTTCTACTCTCTGGCAACCAGTTTCTTCCACGGATCCCCGGTGTATGCGTCAAGCGGCTTGCCACAAGGCAAGGAACTTGAACTGCTTGAAGAAATTCGTGAACTGGTGCCCTCCTCGGGTGTTCACTCAAACCTACCAACCTCCACCCGCTCAAGGCGACGGTTGGCATCGAGAGACCATTGTTAAGGCCCAGGAACTGCTCAAGGAAGCTGGATGGGTGGTGAAGAAGAAACGCCTTGTTCACGAAGAGACAGGCGAACCGTTCCACATCCGATTCGTCGCGGTGTCGCCGGCATTGGGAGGATCGTTCATTCACTACACCCAAGTGCTCGAACGTGTTGGGATCACCTCCAGCATCAAATCTCCCGAGATATCGAATTGGCTGTACCGAATGCGTTCCGGAGACTTCGATGCCGGGGCAATCTGGTTCCTGCCCGACAACACTCCTACGGCAATGATCGACAACGCTTTCAACAGCGAAGTGGTCGATCTTCCCTACGGTTCGAACTGGGCAAACATGAGGGATCCGGCTGTTGACCACCTGATCGAGAAAATCAAAACCGCAGAGGACTTCGATACCTACGCCGCGGCAATTCGCGCTCTCGATCGAGTACTTCTATGGAATTTCTACTTCATACCCGGTATGGCCAAGGAAAAGATTGGTATCGCGTACTGGGACAAGTTTGGGCAACCGGATCCGGTCCCCCTTGGTCGAATCACGAGCCATGTTCATCTCTGGTGGTGGGACGACGAAAAGGCCCAAAGGGTGCTCGAGTACACAGGCCGCAACTAGCGACTAAATGTTCAAGTACATACTGCGACGAATAGCACTCATTCCGCTGACGTTGTTCGGCATCATGCTGATCAATTTCATCGTTGTTCAGTTCGCTCCGGGCGGCCCGGTCGAGCAAGCCATCGCACAGTTCTCCGGACTCAACGTTTCCACCACAGCCAGTGTGTCCACTGCCGAAAGCATGGGGCCTTCCAATCAGTCCTCGTACACCGGTGCTTCCGGACTCGACCCTGCCTTCATTGAAGCAATCAACGAGCACTTCGGGTTTGACAAACCCGCCCATGAGCGTTTCTTCCTGATGCTTTGGAACTACCTTCGACTAGATTTCGGAACAAGCTACTTTCAAGATCGGCCTGTACTACAGATCGTGCTGGAACGCCTACCGGTCTCGCTCTCGCTGGGCTTGAGCGCAATGTTCCTGATCTACACGATCTCGATTCCGCTGGGAGTAGCCAAAGCAGTGCGCGACGGAGCACCGTTCGATGTCTGGACCAGCGCAATGGTCTTCACCGCCTATGCGATCCCTCAGTTTCTATTCGCGATCATTCTGATCGTGTTCTTTGCAGGAGGCGAGTGGCTCAATTGGTTCCCCATGCGAAATCTTCAGTCGGAGTCGTTCGCAGACCTCGACTTTTGGGGTCGAGTCTTCGATGTCATTTGGCACATTGCATTACCAGTCGTCGCCCTGACGATGGGCGGATTCGCAACACTCACGATGCTCACCAAGAACTGCTTTCTTGAAGAGATAAGCAAGCAGTTTGTCCTAACTGCCCGTGCAAAAGGACTCACCGAACGACGGGTGCTGTTCGGTCACGTGTTTCGCAATGCGATGCTAATCGTCATATCCGGATTTCCTGCCGCGTTTGTCGGGATCATCTTCACCGGCGCATTTCTGATCGAGGTCATCTTCTCACTGGATGGCATTGGTCTGCTCGGTTACGAAGCAGTCGTGGTTCGCGACTATCCGATTCTCTTTGCTACGTTGTTCTGCTTCAGTCTGCTTGCACTGGTCATGCAACTGATCGGGGATCTGATGTACGTCGTCGTAGATCCACGCATCGACTTCGAGACTCGGTCGACGTGAGCCCCCTCAACCAACGACGCATTGCCAACTTCAAGGCCAATCGGCGAGGGTTCTACTCGCTGTGGATTTTTCTCACTCTCTTTGCTGTCGCAATGTGCGCAGAGTTCATCGCCAACGACAAACCGATCGTCTTCGCACAGCACGGAAAACTCTACTTTCCCATTTTCTTTTCCTACACCGAAAAGGAACTGGGCGGGGAGCTAGAGACCGAAGCTTGGTACATCGATCCCTATGTTCAGAAACTAATCAACGACGACGGATGGGCTCTGTGGCCGCCTATTCGCTTTTCTCACGACACGATCGACTGGTTCAAGAACGAGGTGCCGGCAAATCCCGATGGAGTTCACTTGTTGGGCACAGATGGACTTGGATCCGACATCGTCGCCAAGCTCCTTTACGGGTTTCGACTTTCCGTTCTCTTCGGATTGATCCTGACCGTGCTCAGTTCCGCCATCGGCATCGCAGTAGGCGCAGTTCAGGGCTTTTTTGGGGGCAAGGTGGATCTGCTGGGTCAACGGGTAGTGGAGATTTGGGCCGGACTGCCGATTCTGTTCCTTCTCATCATTCTCGCCAGCATGATCGAGCCGAATGTGTTCTGGTTGCTCGGAATTCTTGTGATGTTCTCATGGATGGCGTTGGTCGGGGTGGTTCGGGCCGAATTTCTGCGAGCGCGAAACTTCGAGTTCGTCCGCGCAGCTCAAGCGTTAGGCGTTCGTCAGTCAACCATCATGTTTCGCCACGTGCTTCCGAACGCGGCCGTGGCATCGCTCACCTACCTTCCGTTCATTCTCACCAATTCGATCACCATTCTCACCGGGTTGGATTTTCTCGGCTTCGGTCTTCCCTACGATGCGCCCTCGCTGGGCCGATTGCTTTCCACAGCCAAGGCGAATCTCAACTCGTGGTGGATTGGTGCTGGGGTGTTCACGACGCTGGTTTTGATGCTCACCCTTCTTATCTTCATCGGTGAAGCGGTCCGAGACGCTCTCGATCCTCGGCGATCAATCTCCGTGCACGCCGCTCCTGCTGCTGCTCCTGTCGCAGTATGACCGAGCAACAACTCCCGCTTGACGGGACACTGGTCGTCTCCCTTGAACAAGCTGTTGCGGCCCCGGTAGCCTCGTGTCGTCTGGTAGACGCAGGTGCACGGGTCATCAAGCTCGAGCGATCCACCGGCGATTTTGCTCGCTTCTACGACACGGCGGCCAATGGGCAAAGCACTTACTTTGCATGGTCGAATCGAGGCAAGGAATCACTGGTTGTGGATATCAAGCAACAACAGGATGTGCAACTCATCAAACGAATTCTGCAGGATGCCGATGTATTTCTGCAGAACCTCGCCGTCGGTGCCGCCGCACGATGCGGGCTTGGCTCCGATCAGCTACGTCGGGAGTTCCCGCACCTCATCACATGTGACATTTCTGGCTATGGAGAACAGGGAAGCTATGCAGACATGAAAGCGTACGACCTGTTGATTCAAGCAGAAGCGGGTCTGATATCCATTTCAGGAGGTCCCGGCAAACTTGGGAGAGTCGGCGTTTCGGTCGTCGATATCGCAACCGGAGTGTCGGCATCTCTTGCGATCACCGAAGCACTTGTCAAGAAACTCAAGACGGGACAAGGTTCCAGCATCAAGCTTTCACTATTCGATGTGATTGCAGATTGGATGGGAGTGCCGCTGCTGCACCACGAAGGAGTGGGATCCGGACCGGAACGGATTGGGCTCGCACATCCAGCCTTGACACCTTACGGTGGATTTGAAACATCGGATGGACACATCATCGTTATTTCGGTACAGAGTGATCGCGAATGGGCTTCATTCGCCACGCAAGTCCTTAATCGACCCGAACTTGTAAACGATCCTCTGTATGCAACGAATCCCGCTCGAATGTTGCGGCGAAGCGAAGTCGATTCCATGGTGCAAGAGTTTTTCTCAGCTCACTCTCGGTCGGAAATGATCCAGTTCTTGACTCATGCTCGCATTGCATTTGGATCGCTCAACAGCATGGCCGATTTTGTGAAACATCCGCAGTTGCGTCGATGGATCATCGAAAGCGAGACTGGCGACATATCCATGCCTGCACATCCAGACTCCGAACGGAAGCCGAGAAGCCAAAGACTACCGGCAATTGGTGAGCACAGCGAAGCGATTCGTCAGGAGTTTGCTGAAAAGTAGGGATGAATTGCATGGCTAAGAGAAACCGGAATGTGGCACATAGCGGGCTCAACAACGGAAGGCTGAACCGCAAGTGACCGCAGTCTTCACACACGAAAGTTTCTCTCTCCACGAAACTCCAAACAACCACCCCGAACGATCGGAGAGAGTGCTTTCTGTACTGAACCACCTCCACGAGACAAGGCTCATCGAGGAGGTCGAGGAAATTCATCCTGAACCGGTAGCTTTAGATCGGGTCAAGCGTGTCCACTCCGAAGCCTTCGTCGACGTGATTGAGCAGATCAGCCCCGAGAACTCGCTAGTTCGGATCGATGCCGACACGTCCATGGGACCGCACTCTTTGGACGCGGCTCGAAGAGCATCAGGAGCAGTTGTAGAGGCGGTCGAGCTTGCCGTCTCTGGTCGGCATCCTCGCTCATTCTGTGTGGTTCGGCCTCCCGGCCACCATGCCGAGTCTGCATCGGCGATGGGTTTCTGTTTGTTCAACAGCATCGCGGTGGCTGCAGATTGCGCATTGGAGAGTCTCGACCGGGTAGCCATACTGGACTTTGACGTGCATCACGGCAACGGAACTGTCGAGATCTTCGCCAATCGTCCTGAAGTCCTAGTCTGTTCCAGCTTTCAGTTCCCGTTCTACCCCTACCGTTATCAGGAACTAGATCTTCCGAACATCGTCAATACGCCATTGCCTGCAGGTACAAATGGATCGAGTTTTCGACGAGCGATTGAGCGACAATGGACCGGCCCGCTCGAGCGTCACAACCCCGAGTTGATTCTGGTCTCCGCTGGATTCGATGCTCATCGCGACGATCCTCTTGGACAAATCGATCTGATCGACGACGACTATCGCTGGATGACTGACTGGATCGTGAACTTCGCCAATTCCCATTCAAATGGCCGCGTCGTTTCAGCGCTTGAAGGCGGGTACGACCTCAATGCGCTGTCGCGTTGTGCTGCAATTCACTTGGAACAGTTGCTGTAAGAGCAAGTCTGCTGTTCGGCTTCGTTCTAGAAGTCAACGTTGCAAAACGGTTTGTACGTCGTCGAAAAGAAGTGATCCAGTTCCGCTTCGCGACTCTGATTCAACAGTTCTGCGCGCCCCGCCACACACAGTGCCGACAACGGAGCACATCCGCTCAGCAATGTCGCCAAGCCATTGATGCTGATTCTGAAGTCAGCGCTTTGTTGCACACGCTGGACTTCGCAATCGTTTCCATCGGACTCGATGCGATACGTGCCGACATTCCACGGGCAATCGGCGTCTTGGGCAATTTCAAACGAAACGCTACCTGCTCTTGAGTATGGTCGGTCAGCTGCCAAACGCTCGACATCAACCACTCGCATCCAAATTCCCTCTTCCCATTGCGCACGGAGTGATCGAGGGTCCAAGAGCATGAAATGAGCTGGATCATCGACTGGCAGGTGTACGCGAATCTCGTTCACGAGATCGTGACTGCACATGTACTCCCATAGAGCTCGATAAGCGGATGTATTCAAGTGAACGAATTCATCAACACTCAAGCGTTGGTTTGGTCCGTCAACCTCAATGGGAACCGTCCGCGTTCCATAGACCACATAGCCATCGGGATTTCCCGACTCGTCATAGCGAATGGCGAAGTAGCTAGGAGAGCCGCGCTCGGGAAAGTTCATTTTCCAAAGCTCGGGAGAGCGATCTACAGTAAGAGTTCTTGGAGTGCAGTAGTCCTGGTAGATTTTTTGGATGAGCGGCCATGCAGTCTCGCGACTCTCGCGCACCACCACTCCATTGTCGCGTTCACCCGCAAACTGAAACTCCACTAGTCGTGGATCAACCTTGCAGCGATATCCGTACGACGAGAGACCATAGCCGAATCGCTGATAGATCGCTCCCATTGAAGCCCACAAGACTGCGGCGGGGATCCCGTTCTTGTGTGCCAGCTGCAGGCGTTGTGTGATCATGTGTCGCACTAGCCCGCGTCGGCGATGGCCTGGATCAGTTCCAACCGCCGTTACTCCGTCAGCACTAATCTTGCGACCATTGAAACTCATGGTGAACGGAAGCCCACCTGAAATCGCTACGAGTTTGCCTTTGTAGAAGGCACCAGTGGTCATCTCCGGCTTCAAGGGGTCTTCTTCAATTTCCTTATCCGTTGACGTTTCGTTGTCCGCAAACACATATCGAACCAACTGATGCACTTCCTTCATCTCGTCCGATGTGACTGGTCGGAATTCGTAGTCCCGCAATCGTGTCATGGTTGTGTCCTTTGTCTCTTGAAGATCAATCTCTCAATTGATTTGCGTTCGCTTCGCGTCTCGAATTCTTGACTATCGAACGTACTGCTCCAGCTTTGCAGCTATGTCGGAAGTAGAACCTGTAGGCATTGGAATAAGCTGCACATCCGCGCCCTGCTTCGATCTCTCCCGCAACTGTTCCGCAATGGACTCCGGCGGGCCAATAACCTGGATCTCGCGGACCATACTCTCGCTGATGGCGGACATGGCACCTTCTCGGTCCCGGTTGCTCCATGCCTCCCTCGAAGCCGATACTTCAGCTTCAAATCCATTGCTGGCCAGCATCTGCCAATAGAATTCGCCCATCCGATTGATGTAGTGAAACAACGGACCGCGAGATTCCATCCACACCTGCTCGTCTCGACCCTGACCGAGTTCGTAGACATTGGTGAATGGTGCCACCGTGATGTGATCAGCATTTCCATCATCTCTGCCACTCGCCAGTTGTTGTCGGAGCGTGGAGAATTGCGAGGTCGGCCAGTGAATCGGAAAAATGCCGTCCGCAATTTCTCCCGTTTGGACGATGGACTTGGGAGTTATGGCCGCGATGTAGATCGGAATGTGGGTCCGCGGTCGATCATAGTTCATCGTGAAACCTCGCGACATCTTGAAGATTCGACCTTCGTATTCGAGACGATCACCAGCAACGAGTAAGTTGATGATCTCGACGTATTCGCGCAGTCTTCGCAACGGAGTCTTGAATTCAACACCGTGAAAGTGCTCAATGACCCGGTGTCCCGAGGATCCGAGCCCACAAATCATCCGACCGTTCGACAACACATCCAACATGGCAAACTCTTGCGCAATGGCGGCGGGCGTACGGGAGTAGACGTTGAGAATCGATGTGCCGATTTCAATTTTTTCGGTGTGCGTGGCCAGCAACGTCATCCACGGCAACGTGGATGGGCCCCACGCCTCGCCAGTCGCTACCATTTGATAACCCAACGATTCCGCAATGCGCACACGTTCGATCGTTTCGCGCCAATCGCTTCCAATGCCGCACAGCACTCCAAGTCGCATGTTTCCCACTCCAACAAGAACAATCAGACTACGATAGCAAAACACGTGGGACTGTCTTGTGGAATCCCCCTTCGACAACCATTCAATCTACCAGGAGTTCAACCATGCCTTCACGACGCGCATCCATCGAATTGAATGACCAGGAGATTGACCAGTATCTGGCCACCGCTCACACACTGATCATCGTGTCCAACGGCCGTGGCGGCTACCCTCATCCGATGCCAATGTGGTTCTATGCGGACGAGGATCGCAACTGCTACTGCACTACTTTCGCCAAGAGCCAAAAAGTGCTCAACTGGAAGCGCGATCCGAAAGCAGCATTGCTCATCGAATCCGGCCATGAGTACGCCGAACTCAAAGGTCTGGTCGTGTATGCAGAAACGGAAGTTCTCGATGATCAGAAAAGTGTCATCGATACATTGGTCAACATCAATTCGAAAGGACGAGAGCTCAGCGAGTCGCAACGGGAACGGCTACGAGAGTCGGTCGGAGCTACTGCCAGCAAACGTGTTGTGTTGAAGTTCAAGCCCCAGCGGTTGGTGTCGTGGGATCATTCCAAGCTAGGCGGTCGCTACTGACCACACCACCGTGAGTCCTTCCACTCCATAGAATTCTTGGACGTTTGACTCAACCAATCTTGGCTAAAAAACGGAGGTCGACGTAGTGTCTCTGAAGAAACGGATTGCAGTAACCATTCCACTGAACCAGGTGCTTCAAGACGCCATCGACCTTGTCCAGTGGGCCGAGGAAAACGGATTTGACGATGGTTGGTTCGCGGATCCGGGTGCACCAGACGGACTCACCACTGCAGCTGCGATCGCCGCCTATACCAAGAATCTTCGCATCGGAATGGCTATCGTTCCAGTCTACACCCGATCTTTGACTGTACTGGCCGCTTCAACCGATGTCATAGCGCAAGCAATGCCGGGAAGGTTCATCTTGGGACTGGGCTCTTCCAGCGAGATCATCATGCAGAACTTCAACGGCATCAAACTGGAGAAGCCGTTAACCCGTGTCAAGGAGACGGCTGTAGTGGTCCGAAGCATCTTGAGCGGCGAGAAGACCAATTTCACCGATTTGGATACGGTTTACAGCCGAGGCTACTCCCAGCAACCCGCAGATCCTCCAGTTCCGATTTATCTTGCGGGACTGCGGCCCAAGATGTTGGAGATGGCGGCACAGTATGGCGACGGGGTCATTCTCAACCTATGGCCCAAATCTGCACTGCCAAAGATGCTGGAACACATTCGAGTCGGTGCGGCGCGCGCCAACAAGCAACTCGAGGAAGTCGAAATCGTCAATCGATTTGTCGTAATGGTCACTGACGACAAACCGGAAGCCTACGAGAAGTTTCGCCAGAACTTCATTCCCTACTTTGCCAATCCCGTCTACAACAACTTTCTGAAGTGGTGTGGGTACGAAGACGAAGCCAATGAGCTTCTTGCCGGTTGGGCGGCGCGAGACCGTGATCGGACCTCTGCGGCGTTTCACGACGGACTCGTCGATCAGATAGGCGTTATCGGAACTGCCGACGAATGTCGAGAAAGAATCCGCATGCATGCGGAGCAAGGAGTCACAACCAGCATCATCGCACCTATTCTTCGAGGCGGAGATACGGAGTTCTGCTACGAGACTCTAGGCGAATTCACCGCAAAGAAGTTCCAATTCTGAGACGTTGCAAGGAGATGGGCTAGCTCGGAAACGCAAACTGCGACTTTTCTCGTACGCCGCCGGTTGGCCAACGTTGCGTGATGGTCTTACGATGCGTGTAGAACCGCACCGCATCTGGTCCGTAGGCGTAGAGATCGCCAAACAGCGAACGCTTCCAACCTCCAAAGCTGTGATTGGCGGCGGGTACAGGAAGCGGCACATTCACGCCGACCATTCCAACCTTGATGTTCTCTGTGAAGTAACGTGCGGCCTCGCCGTCTCTTGTGAAAATACAGGTTCCATTGCCATATTCATGGTCGTTGATTAGCTGCATTGCATGCTCTTGTGAGTCAGCTCGTACGACGCACAGCACGGGTCCAAAAATCTCATCCTGGTAAATACGCATTTCCGGTGTGACATGATCGAACAAGCACGGTCCCAAGAAGAACCCTTCTTCGCTGCCATCAACTACAAAACCGCGACCGTCGACGAGTAGCTTGGCACCTTCGGATTGACCGAGTTCGACGTATCCAACCACCTTTTCCAGGTGCGGACCGGAGACGAGAGGACCCATTTCAACTCCCTCGTCGGTGCCATCTCCCACCTGTAGTGTTCCCAGTGACTCTTGAATTCTTGCGACGCAACTGTTTGCCGTTTCATCGCCAACGCAGACGACCACAGATATCGACATACATCGTTCGCCACAAGATCCATAGGCGGCTCCCATGAGTGCTCCGACCGCTTGATCGATGTCTGCGTCGGGCATTACAACAGCGTGATTCTTTGCTCCGCCCAGTGCCTGCACCCTCTTGCCGTGGCGAGTTCCCATTCGGTGTACGTACTCGGCCACTGGCGTTGAACCGACGAAACTGACCGCTTGCACTCGAGAGTCTTCCAACAGAGCGTCAACTGCCTCTTTGTCTCCGTTGACGACATTGAGAACCCCATCCGGCAAGCCGGCTTCCGTAAACAGTCGAGCACAAATCAGCGAAGCTGTGGGATCCTTCTCAGAAGGTTTCAAGACGAATGTATTGCCACAAGCGATAGCAATCGGATACATCCACATGGGCACCATCGCGGGAAAGTTGAAAGGCGTGATCCCGGCTACAACACCCAGTGGCTGAAATACCGACCAGGTGTCTATTCCCGGTCCCGTGTGAGGAGAGTGTTCTCCCTTCAGCAACTCGGAAATGCCACAGGAGAACTCGACCACTTCGATGCCCCGCAAGAGTTCTCCGCGAGCGTCTTCAAGCGTCTTGCCGTGTTCGTTCGTAATCGCTGCGACGATTGCTTCGGAGTTCTGCTCAAGCAGACTTTTGAAGCGGAGAAGCACTCGAGCTCGCTTAGCAGGCACTGTAGCTCGCCATGCCGGTAGTGCCTTCTCAGCAGTTGCTACTGCAAGTGATACTGTTGATCGACTGGCACAGGAGACTTGACGCACTATCTCACCGGTGGCTGGATTGGTCACGGGAATGGGTCTGCTGGTATCGGCAACATCAGTTCCGTTGATGTAATGGCCAACCGTTTCAATCAAATCGAGAGCAGAGGCAGGAGTTGCGGGCATATGCAAACCAACAGCACGAGGCTGTTTCTGAAGGGTCTTCAGATTGTATTGCGGGAAGTCTAGAGGCTCGTGCGATACACAATCAGTCAAGGCAACAAGAAACATCGAGCATTTCTGCTATGGGGGCTTCATGCCAATAGAACACTGTGGGGTTGTTGTTACATGGGTCTGCACTGGCGAAATTGCTCGTTGGAAGGGGTTCTAAGGGACATAGAATGGATTAACGATTGAAGACACAGTAGTTCCACTCGGCAATCTGGTGCAGGAATCACCGCGGCGACGACCTGGGTCTCGCAAGAAAATATTTTTCGGTTGTTTAGCAACTGGCGTTTGTACCGGCGTTGTTGCATCTTTCCTGATCGACATTTGGGCCTTGCACCCGACGAACTTCCAAACACCGAATCAATCCAACATCGTCGCCGAACCAGATACCGTGGACAACCCGCTACAGGATCTGCAACTCGAACAGGTCATCGATGTCGACAGTCCAACTTGGAAAAGACTGAATCTAGCGACCTTTCTCGAAGCGAAGAGCAATGCGCAGCTAGTCGAGTTGCTCGAGGAGTCTAAGACCGAACCTTCCGACAATACGACCGAGTGGGTTGAAGCCGCAATTCTTGGTGAGTTGGCGAGAAAGGATCCTCACGAGGCACTAGCTCAACTGCAGCGTTTTCCAAGCCATCGTCGGAGCGATCTGGTCTTCACGGTGTTCGCCGAATGGTCATTCCTTGATCTTGATGACGCTCTGAGTGCGGCAAATGGGCTCGAATCCAAGTTGCGGACGTCGGCCACTGCCAGCATCTTGTCAAGACGCAGTGACCTCTCGAAAGCGGATATCGAGAGCTACGCAACGGCATACGGCTTCGAAGCCTATGCACAGCAATACTTCGCCAAGAAACAAGTACTGCAATTACTGGATCGGCCGCAAGAAGCCTTTGAATTGGTTTTGAGTGACGCCATCCACGACAGCATTCAACAGCCGATGCTCAATCTGATTGCATCGACGTGGATCAATCGAGAGGGACCCGATGCTTTCAAACCACTTTTTGGTGCACTTCTTGACCTGTATTCAGAGAACTACACTGCTGTCGGTAGCGTCGTGGCCCATATAGCCAAGTCTGACCCGCAATTGGCATGGAAGCAAATGTTGAGTCTGCCGCCCCTCGAACAACTTTCTTTTCATAGCACAATTCTCCGGGCTTGGGTAATCGACGATCCACGTGGAGCACTAAATGCCCTCTCTGAATTCAACGCTCCCCGAAAAGAATACATCCGCCGCAACCTCCTGAGAATCTGGGCAGGCGAGGACCCCGAGGAGTTGCTTGACAACCTAAGCAACACCGCGCCAGAGGATCGACGATATGCAATAGCCTACGCGATACGTGAATTGACCAGGGCCGGGTCTGTGGATAGTGCTATCCAGTACATGAATTCACTGGAGTCCCGTGGTGAAGACACCTCCGAAGCCAAGCGGCTACTCGTCGATTCATGGTCGCTGGACGATCCTTCATCCGCGGTGACCTGGACTCTTGAGAACACTTCAGACGATTTGCGCCAAGAGATTTTGGACGATGCATTGCCGCGCTTAGCGTTGGTCGACCCGTCGTTTGCCGTTCGCGTGGCGGGAGACCAGCCCCTCGCCGAATCTAGCTACTCCCGTTTCAATTCGGCGGAGGTTCAAATTGTCAAGAATCTGGCAAATAACGGTCAGTTTGATAATGCGTTGGCATCACTGAAGAAGCTAAGAACGGAGAATCGGGCACTGGCCGCTGGCGAAATAGGAGTAGCGCTCATCGACTTCAATCGACCAGCTGAAGCCGTCTCGTTAGCTCAGCAGTTCTTGCCGGAATCCGAGTGGGAAGAGTATTTTGGGAGGCTTGGACAGATGTGGATCCTCATCAATCCTGCTCAATTCTCGGCCAACATTGCGAAGTTTCCGAACCCCTCTTTGCGAGCGACAGGCGCCGAAGTGCTACTGAGAGAACACGATAGAAGCGGTGTACTGACCAAAGAGGAGGCCAAGCAATTGAAGACGTTCATGATTTCGGCGCAAGAGGAGTGAATAGACGGACCCAGGTCTGTGGGCCATTCAGTCTCCCGTTTGTGTTCCCTCTGTAGACTTCGCACTCAAGCAAATGCCGATGCCATTGAAGCAATCAAAAAGGGATCTCTCCAATAGAACGAGAAACGCCATTCTCGGAGCTGCAGGTCTGTTGCTTGGTGCATGCATTGGTGGATTGACTTACTTTCTCCTAGTCGGCTACGGCAATGTCTTGAATCTTGGCGACTCGAGCGCGAAGAATTCACCCAACCGCGGTGCAGAGGGTGCATTAGCCGCTAAGTCTGTTTTCGAAGAGTCGATGAAGGACTCAGAACCTTTGGTTAGTTTCCAAGAATTGCGTAACGGCTTACAAGAGCTGGACGTAAACGAATTGCTCCCACTTGTTGAACAATCCGCAGCCATTGAGAACAGTGCCGCGATCGCAGAACTGCAATCGCTTCTACTGGGTGAACTCGCTCGTCTCGACCCCGTGGAGGCATTGAACACAATCTGGAGTTTTCCAAGTGTGCAGTGGAACGATTTGCTAGTCGTAGTGTTCGGCGAATGGTCCATCGTGGACTTGGACCAAGCCGTGCGATCTGCGATGAGTCTGAACGGGCCCGCCAGAGAAACAGCCGTTCAAGCGATTCTTGCCAAACAGGAAGACTTGTCCAACCCTGCGCTTTTGCGAGTAACTTCCGAAGAGGGAATCGACCAAGCTGTCGTTGAGCAAGTTCGAGCTGGTGAAGCCATGGCTCTAATCGATCAACCACGACTGGCCTGGAATCTGTTGTTGCACGACGATGTGAGCAATAAACACCAAACCGAACTGTTGATCCAAGTCGCTGAGGAGTGGATGCGTCAGGATGGGGTCGAAGTGGTCGGTCTCTTATACAACGAGCTGTGTCGAAGGGACAACGAGTTCTACCTCAAGGATTGGGGACTGTTTGAGTCAATCCTTGCTTCTGCGGTGGAACATGAGCCGCAAAGGGTGTTCGATTTCGTCCTGACCATGCAGGTGGAAGACCAGCAGGAACTTGCACCAAGCCTCTTATCGTTGTGGTCACAGCGGGATCCACGAGAGGCATTCGCTGCAACCGCAAAGATCGAGAGTGCCCTACTCCGTGCCCGAGTTGAAAGTTTGGTAACAATGAATTGGGCCAACAAGGATTCTCGCGATCTGTTAAACAACATTGCTCAGTTGCCACGAAACTCGAGAAAGTCCGCTGTTTCAAGCGCCATTGGAAACCTGGCTCAGGATACACCGATGGAAGCATTGGAGTGGATTAGAACGTTACAGCATGTCACCGATGCAGTAGATGAGGAAACGGAGCATCTTTTGGTCCAAGTGTGGTCGCGTTCCGATCCCGTTTCTGCAATGGAGTGGGTACGATCCAACACAGCAAGCGACAGCACGAAACGCGCCCGCATGATCCAGTGGGCACTACGAGAGTACGCCCTTGTAAATCCAGAAAAAGCACTTAGTGCGGCGCTCGAGGAAGTACCTCATCGTTGGCATGGAATGACCGGATTGGAGTCCTTAGTCATAGACTCCCTCGCCGGACCTAGAAACGTGGATAAGGCGATCGAGATGCTACCCCGAGTCCGGGAATCTGCGGTTGGAGCATCCTACTACGCAGTCGGCTATGCTCTCGTCCAATTCAACAGGTGGGATGATGCACTGGCTCTGGCCGAGAACTTGACAAGCGACAAACAGCTTGAGTACTTCACGAGGATTGTTCCAGCGTGGGGGCCATTCAACATTAAGGAGCTAATTGACCGATTTCCTCTGTTGCCTTCGGAGGAGATCAGATCGGCGACCGCAAGAAGTATCTTGTCAAACACTTGGATGGATTTCGAACTTACTGAAGATCAAACGGCATACTTGAAGACGTTTGAGGAGTCAGAGCCAACTACTGCATCCGAGCAGTGACGGCTCGTTGATTCACCAATTGGTGACGACGACGTCCCGTTTCTGCTGAGGCACAGATCTGCTTCGAGGTCGCTTAACTCCCGACTTTAGGGCAGCAGACCTTGCACAAATCGTCACGGTGAGCATTGTGGATTTCTCGACCGTTGAAGATTCCTGTGTTGCTCCATGGGGCCGGAACCACGTTGTACAACGGGTTGCCTCTCTTCGGTCTCTCACGAACAGTCTGTGGGGAAATTGGAAAAAAGAGCTCCTGAATCCTTGATTTGTGCCTGTACACCGACTTCATGTGAAACGAAGTTTGTCGTGTTGCAGAGCCGCATGGAGACAACCAGCTAGGGAGTTTGTCGATCGGACTATCCGACGGAAACGACCACTAGATCGAGACGGTGCTCGATCAAGACTTGTATGCTTTACATCGCAAGCGTTTCCAAGCTCAACAGAGTGGTCTTCGTTGGCTTGCCGTGTATCATTTCTCTGTATTGCACCTGTTCAATTCACCAAGGAGTCAACAACTCATGAACAAAGCTGGCGGAATCGTTGCGATAGTTGCAGGCTCACTGGGAATAATCGTTGGGGTTGTAGCACTATTGATGGGTTGGTTCGCTTCTGAGCTGTTCGATTCGGATTCTCCTGTTAGAGGCGTGTTGGATGAGTTTGTCGAGGAGATGGAGGACGAGATTGCCCCAGAAGCAAACACCGAAGGGGCAGAGGAAGTGCAACAGGATCCTCAGGAAGACGAGCAAGTGAGCGAGGAAGACGAAGAATGGACCCAGGAAGATCAAGAGGCACTCGAAGAACTTGCGCAGGTAGCGGCGTCTAGTGGAGAAACAATGACTCGACATGGGATCATCGGCACCATCTGTTCCATCGTAGTGCTTGCTCTGGGCATTGTTGCTATCAGGATTCCGCACTGGGCTGTGGGAGTCATTCTGTTGGTTATTGCTGCCGTTGGGTTCTATTTCGGTGGAACTGGTATAGCGTTTTGCATGGTTATCGCAGCAGTTGGCGGAATTCTCACTTTCATACCGGCGGGCAGTGCGCCGGCCGAAGAACCCTAAGCTACGAGCAACTAGTTGTCATCGTACGGATGTATTCCGTTGGTGGCTAAGAGTGCGTACCTCCTAGTCCAACTACCGCACAATCTCGTTGACATCGACGGTTTAGCTTCGAATCAAGCGACGCCGTGCACGTAGCTCGTTGATTCCACTGCGCCTTGCTTCGGGCGCGAAAATGTAGTGCCTAGCTGAATAAGAGTATCGTTATAAATCAACGACTGGCGAAGACTAACCGGCGAAGATTGTCGCTCCGCATAGCCCCACAGGGACACCTAGTTGGGGATTCGTCGATGGGATGAGACGACGGATGCGACCGTTGGCTCGGTGAGGGCCCAACCAAAATTTGTATGCACAACAACGCCAGCGTTCCTAATCGGCGCGTGAGCGGTCCTCGTGGGTATACGTTGTATCATTCCTGTGTGTACCTCTCTATTTCGTCCAAGAACTAGAAAATTCATGAGCATAGTTGGCGGAATCCTTGCAATCGTTGCAGCTTCATTGGGAATCGTCCTAGGGCTTGTTTCGCTATCGATGGGTTGGTTAAAGTCTGCGTTGGGCAAGTCGGCCTCCACTGTGAGACCTATTTTGGAGCCAGTAGTCGACAACGAGATAGTCCGGAGCGAAAGCGCCGAAGCGACAGCGGAAATTCAACCGGAACCTCAAGCACTCGAAGAACTTACCGTCGAGGAGGAAGAGGAGCTTGAGAAGGCAATTGTGACGGGTGGAACAGCAATGACCCGACATGGGATCATCAGCACAATCTGTTCCATTGCAGTGCTCGTACTGGGCATTGTTGCTATCACGACGACGCCACATTGGGCTTTGGGAGTCACTTTGATGCTGGTTGCTGTCGTAGGAATCTTTATCGCTGGATTTGGTATTGCGTTCTGCTTGATCGGCGCAGTTATTGTCGGAATACTCACTCTCGTGCCGGACCCTGTGCCGGCCGAAGAACTCTGAGCGACGACCAATAGTCGTCATCGTTCGGACGTTCTCGGTAGTAGTTAGGAGTGCACACCGCCTAGTCATATTTCCACACCTACTGAGGTCTGGTTGTCGTTAATCTAGCATTGCGACAAAAGCCGTAAATCTAGCAAGTGGAGTACCGAGACGGCTTTGTTACCATGTGATCGCACCTCCGGTGCGCACCCAACAGGTGAGTGTTGTGATGTCACAGTTCTAAAGAAACTGTCTGTTGTGGGCGCACCGGTTTTGCCATTGCCTCTCCACTTAACCGAGGATCAAGGGAACTCAATATGAAGGTAGACGGTGGTATAGGAACAGACCTCGCACGAGCGGGTGCTCAAGCGAAAGCATTGGAAGAGGCCGGTTACAGCGGTGTGCAAACTGCCGAAACGGGACACGATCCATTCTTGCCTCTCGGAGCAGCCGCTCTTACGACCGATCGCGTTGATCTTGTAACGGGAATCGCAGTTGCGTTTGCTCGAACCCCCATGGTGCTAGCACACATTGCACACGATCTCAACTACGCGTCCCAAGGACGTTTCGTATTGGGACTCGGATCCCAAATCAGGGCTCACATTACGAAGCGCTTTAGCATGCCCTGGTCACATCCAGCGGCCCGAATGCGGGAGTTCATCTTGGCATTGCGTGCAATTTGGGCGGCTTGGTACGACAAGGAACGCCTGGCCTTCACCGGAAAGTTCTACACCCACACACTAATGACGCCGTTCTTTTCACCGAGCAACGCGGAATACGGTGCACCACGAGTGTTTCTGGCGGCTGTCGGTCCTCTCATGACCGAGGTGGCCGGAGAAGTGGCCGATGGAATGATCGTCCATCCCTTCACAACGGAGACATATCTCCGTGAAGTTACTTTGCCCGCTTTGGAACGTGGATGGGCAAAAGCAGGAAAGTCTCGAGCTGATTTTGAAATTAGCTATCCGGTCTTCGTTGTTACTGGCCGTGACGAAAGAGAACTTCGTCAAGCGAAGGCTGCAACCAAACAGCAACTCGCTTTCTATGGATCCACTCCCGCCTACAAGCCTGTTCTCGACAGTATTGGAGCCGGTGAACTTCAACCGGAACTGAATGCAATGTCCAAGCAGGGTCGATGGACCGAAATGGGAACCTTGTTCTCCGACGACGTTATGAACAACTTCGCCATCGTCGCCGAACCCCAAAACATCGCCAGTGAGATCAAGTCTCGATTTGGCGGTGTCGTCGACCGAACATCGGCTGCCTACGGCAATTTGTCCGAGGAAGACCGAACCCGAATCGTTGAAGAACTGACAGCCTGACATGTAGCCTGCTCATCCACAAATAATGCGTCCACAGGCGGACTTGGGTTGTAGATCGGTTCGCTAGAGGAACGAACAACTAATCCTCTCGACTAGTTGACGCTCCATCGGCAAGCAGACGCATTACCATGCCGACGCGGTGCGCTATCGGCACCCGGCTTGCCATCCAGCGAGATATCGTCGATTTGTGGACTCCCAATTGGACCGCAATGCGGTTCTGCCAGCCGGGACCTTTGCCGACGATGCTGTGGGCAGCTTCCCGAAACTCGCGAGGTGACATGTTCTGTCGCTCGAGAGACGCTTCGTCTTTCGAGTTACCACCCGATCCGCGAGTTGCGGAGGTCATTTACTGCTGCAGGGATTCGTACTCATCATCTCACTGCAGAGACTCATACTCTCCAATGAACTTTAGAACGTTTTCCGAGAAGCCGTCGATGTGGGTCCACTTCCTATATCCGACCCCATTCCTATACGATGCCACGTTGATCATGTAGGCCCTCTCACAGATTGGATCCGGCACCGAGTCGTGACTCTGCTCGTCGCTAATGACGATCAGCCTGTCATGCGGGATTCCGTTCATCTGCTGGACTGCGTTGCCGAGCCTGGTCATCGAATTTGGTTGAGAATTCTTGATCGCGTCGATGCCCGCCATTCCGATGCGAGGAGGAACCTCCACAACATCTTCGGAAAATGTGAACACCCGCAGGTCGTCGCTCTTGACAATTGCGCCCAGGGCGGCAGCTGCGTCCATTCTTGTCAGATCCGATCGGCCGGAAACACGTCCCCACATCGATCCCGACACGTCGATGAGAACTATGGTCTTGCCCGACATCACCGGTGCGTTCTCCAGTGAATCGCACAGTGCCTGATCAAGATACGGCTCCATGCGCGGGCAGGCCTGTGCGGCCGCGACATACCGAAAAGGAAGCACACGATAAGCGCCCTTGCGTGCGAGAATCGCATCGCGCACTAGCTTGTCGTCGACCCCCGCTTCATCCATGTTGCGCAGGTTGCGGAGCAACGCCAGATATCCGAGCTTGCCCTCGGAAAGGAGTCGAGTGAACGTCTCTTTCTTGTCAGCTCCCGCGGATAGCGCTACTTCCCATGTGTCAGGCGATTCGAGGGTGTCGTCGAGAATTCGCTTCCAGAGAGCAGATTGATCCTTATCCTCGGGCTTTGGGTGGCACAGGCGCAGAATGTCCTTGAGAGTGATTGCTGTCTTGCGGTTGTACTTGCCGAGCTGATAGGCGTCGAACTTGCGATACGCATCAGCGATCCCCAGCTTGACTCGCCGGGAGAGAATCTGCTTGATTTCCCAAGGCTCGGTCCTGTTTACTTGGGCATAGAGAGACAGGAACTCTCCCATCTCGTCGGCCCGTTGGATTACGTTGTTGATTACCGAGCGGGTGGTGGCCGGATCAGATCCACGTCCCTTGGCCAGACATGCGGCAAGAAGCAACGGCGCATGTCGAATGTTGTGCCGGGTTCGAACCTCGACGGCGAGATTGGCCGCGTCTTGGGGTTCGACCCGAGCGACGAGTTCTTGGATCCTTTCCGCGATGTCTTGTCCCGACTCGTAGAACTCTTTCTCCCATAGAAAGCATGAGCAGACCGCTCGTCTGAGCTGCTGGTAGGGGTCGATTCGTTTAGCCTTAGCCCCCTCGTGGGTACGTGGCTCGCGAATTTTGTTCAGTTGCACGATGTTGTCTTCTGAGTATTAAGAAATGGCGCCCTATGGGAAGGTGTCGACGGAGCACATAACTGCTCTACCTACTGAGCTACAGGGTCTTACGACCCCGGCGGGAATCGAACCCGCGTCTCGTCGGTTTTCATCCGAAGTAACTCTTGTCTACGCCACACAGGACATTGGTGTCTGGGAAAGTGACGTGGCCGCAAGCGGTCACGTCCACGCAGTCAGCAATTGAGTTCGTTCATGCGAAGTAACTGACCGCTACGCCACAGACTTGTACCATGATAGTCATTTAGTTGCATAATGCAACTAATTTCTTCGATGAGTATTCTTAGGCGAAAGCCAGCTCTCCCAAGTTTGGTTAGCCGAGCCAGCCCGGAATGGCGATGTTCGATCCATTCCGCATCAAGTACTCACTGAGCTAAGTGCTGGTGTGGGACGTCGAATTCGAGCCGTTGCAGACCCACTTGGTTTTTGACCAGCAACGCGGAATTTGGTGCACCCTGCTTTTTTCCTAGCAACCGTCGGATGTCTCCTGACCGAGATCGCAGAAGAAGCAGCCTCGGCTATTAGGCAGATTCGCTAAAGCAACTAATCACTTCTTTGCACATGTCTAGCAATCCAATTGCTTCAATGTCGTGATCCATGGGAAAGCGTTGCTCCCCTGAATGCACAACGAAGCTCTTTGAGGGACGGATATCGTTTCGTGCGTAGTAAAACCCCTTCTTCACCCGTGAAGCGATGTTCCTCTTGATTTCGATCGCCCAGCACGTTCGAAACCCTGGAGGTTGAAGAATGAGATCGATCTCAGCACCTTTCGCTGTCCGATAGAAGCTTGCTTGCGTTCCTACCGGTGCCAAGTTGAGAAGGTTCTCAATGACGAAGCCCTCCCAGCTCAGCCCCACTACGGGGTGCCCCAAGAGTTGAAGTTCCGTACGAAGTCCCAGCAAGGCGTGCACAAGACCGCTGTCGCGCACGTAGATTTTTGGACTCTTGACGTATTGCTTCTTGATGTTGGATCGGAATGGACGCAGTCTTCGCACTAAAAGCATCTTCTCCAGCAACTCGATGTAGTTGCGAACCGTGGGCGATGAAACATCCAACGACTTTGCCAAAGATGCCAAGTTCAGCACCGACCCTTGGGAGTGCGCAAGCATTGTCCACAGCTGTTCAAGCAACGGCATCGACAGTCGGCCGCTGAAGAACGGAATATCTCTTTCGATGTAAGTCCGTATGAAGTCCGTTCGCCACGAGAAGCTTGCGGAATCGTCTTGAGCCGACAGACTGTCAGGGAATCCGCCGCGTAGCCAAAGCGATCTAGTGTCTACTCCTGCCTCGACTGCTTCAACGACGTTGATGGGGTCGAGATTGACGTAGGAGATACGTCCAGCGAGACTCTCGCTACCCTGTCGCAGCAATTCCATTGAAGTCGAACCCAGAAACAAGAACATCCCGGTTCGCACCCCAGATCGTCTAGCCCGGTCGATTGCACCTCGGATCTGGCCGAAGATCTCGGAGGTACGTTGAACTTCGTCCAGGATCACGAGTGAGTCTCGGTGTCGGAGAAAGAAGTCGTCGTGATCCTCAAGAATTCTTCGATCGCTCGCGCGTTCGAGATCCAAGTAGATGGATTTATTCCGATTGGAGATATCGAGGGCTAGAGTTGTCTTGCCCACTTGGCGAGGACCAATGAGGGCTACACTAGCCTGCCTGCTGAGCGCGCGTTCAACGTCAGATTGAGCTCGACGAGGAACAAACATCCTATATCAAAATCCTAAATTCTGATATAGGATAATAAATTTATCAAAACATTGGAATGGTTAGTCCAAAAGTTGCCGGAGCGGGTCCATGTCCGTACACGAACCCACACCGGATTTCGAACTGGAGAGAGTCCTAGGAGAGTCTAGTCTCGTGGACTATCGAGATGGCCTCGAGTCGCACATACACAGCCACGCGATGCATCTCTCGAACCGAATAGCCGTAGTCGGGAACCGCACAGTGTTGAACGCATCGGTTATCCCACATTGAAAGCGTTCCCGGTTCATAACGAATACGTGCTTGATAGCGCTCGCGAGTGCAATGCGCATACAGTAAATTCAGTATCGCAGCACTTTCGTTCGGCGGTAATTGCGGTATTCGTCGAGTAAATCCGCGGTTGACATACAGAGCTTTCTTTCCCGTCTCGGGATGGCGGATCACGATTGGATGGGTAGATGGAGTTCGAATTAGGTCGATGTCGAAGTTTCTTCCATCGTGCTCGGCATCCAGCGGCTCCAGAAACTCCTTCATATTGTCCGAAAGATCTTCGTAAGCCTGATATTGCGACGCATAGATGGTGTCGCCACCGACTTCGGGAATTCGACGCGCATGAAGCATGGAGATCTTAGGCGGAATCTCCTTCCAGCTGACATCCGAGTGCCATCCCTCCGCGCTTCCTCGGCGTTTGGGACCCGAACTGATGTTCAAGATGTCGTTGTATCCCTTAACCGTCGGTGAATAACCATGTACATCCAGTTCACCCCACTTCTGACCAAACTCGCGCAGCTGATCGTCATTGAGATGGGCATTTCCATGCAACGCAATCGCACTGTACTCCATCAATAGCGAGTGCACGGTACGGAATCCTTCGTCATCGAGCTTGGCGATGTCCACACCTCGAATCTCGGCACCCATTGCTCCGCTCAAGGGTCGAACTTCAAGATTGCGAATTCCAGCGGTCTCATTCACTGATGCTACTTCTGCCATGAGGTCATTCCGTCCGTCAAAAGAAATTAGAATTGTAAGGCTAATGCTGTCAGAAACTAGTGCTTATCAGTGGTGTCGAACCCTTTTGAACCGGTCTTCAGTCTGGACAAGGTGGCTCTGCCGACGTCATGTGTCGCTGAGCCGAGACGTGTAGTGTGAAAGTCCGTAATCAATTGAGTCTCTTGGGTCGTTACTCCTTGCCTACTTACAGCATTCTCTACTTGTCAATTGCAACGCTGACGACGCTCGGTCTTCTTGCCGACACCGCCGAGGATCGGACTCTAACTTTGGCAGAAGCCGAACAAGCAGCTCTCTCTCAGGAACCCGCGATTGTCGCCTTGCAGATCCAAGCGGATGCATACAACGAAGTCGCCGCAGCGAGCAGTGGACTGCCCTTCCCGTTTCTGAGCTCGTCGTTGATGAACTATCCGTTGGAACACGGTGGATTTCGTACGGAAGCCATGACCCAACTGACACTCGGACTTCGTATGCACATCCCACCGGGCAAGCAACGGTCAGCAATGTTTCACAAGAACGAGAATCTGGCCCGCGAGAAGCTTCTTGAAGCCGATGCGCGAAGTCTGAACGTACTGCTTGACGTACGGACTGCCTGGTTGGATGCTTACTACTGGGAACAAGCACTGGAGTTCGAAAAGAACTCACGCAGACTATTCAATGATCTGGTCAACATCACTAGATCTCTGTATGCCGTGGGATCCAAGAATCAAGACGACGTTCTGGGGTCTCAGCTACAACTTCATCGTTGGGATGATCGACTCTTGCGATCGGAGCAGAGTCGCACAGTCGCCTACGCGGGTCTTGCCGAACTAATGGACATGAACAATGTGCCCTCGGTGTCAGACTCGCTTCCTGATTGGGGGCCCATACCGGAACTGGAGGAACTACGCGAATCATTGGTCGCTCATCCTAGCATTTCGGCCATTGATGCTCGTTCCGATGTAGCTTCTGCAGAAATTCAATTTGAAGAAGGTGCGACCCATCCGTCGTGGAACGTCGATGTTAAGTACGGCTACCGCGATGGAGGTCTCCCGACAGGAGTCTCGCGATCCGATGTTGTGAGCGCGTCGATCTCGTTCAACGTTCCGCTTTGGGGGCGAAAGTCGCAAGATTTGAAACTCTCGGCAGCGAAGAAACGAAAGGAGGCGACCGATTGGGGTCGCCAATCGCGAATTCGTGATTTGGACTACCAGCTCAACGTTGCTCACTCTGAATGGTCGACATTGACCAAGAGGCTTGCAATCTACGAAGACAACATTCTTAGTGAATCGACCCGCCATGCGGAGGCTTCCTTGGCGTCCTATCGCAATGACACAGCGGAGTTGTCCGATGTGGTTCTCAGCTACATTAAGGAAATCGATTCTCAACTGGCTCACATTCGCCTCAAAGTTGACCGGCTGAAGGTGTGGGCCAAAATCGACTCGATTGTGGATCTCGACCCATGAAACGAACCATCGCATTCATCGTTGTTGCCATTGTGGGAGTGGCAATCGGTTTCCTTATCGCGTGGTTCGTACTACCAATGTTGAACCAGCAAGACTCTTCCAGTGATGGGGGTGAACCCGAAATCCTGTATTGGGTGGCACCCATGGATCCAAACTACCGACGCGACAAGCCGGGCAAGTCTCCAATGGGTATGGACTTGGTTCCAGTCTATGCGGACTCCGAGGGCACCGACGACAAAGAAGACGTCGTTCGAATCGATCCCCGAGTGGTCCAGAATCTTGGTGTTCGCACCGAGACGGTCAAGAACAGTCCGCTCAACCGACACATCACTACGGTCGGCTACGTCGAGTACGACGAGAACGCCCTGCATCACCTCCACACGAGAGTCGATGGGTGGATCGAGAAGATGAGTGTCAAGACGGAAGGCGACCCCATCGCCGAAGGCCAAGTGCTTTTCGAAATCTACAGTCCCACCCTCGTGAACGCCCAGGAAGAGTTCCTCATGGCGCAACTCGAAGGAAACAACTCTCTACTCGCCGCTTCGAGAGACCGTCTACAGTCGCTTGGACTGACGGAGGAACAAATCGGCGAACTCGAGGAGTCAAAGTCCTCGAGCCAACGCATCCGGGTTCACGCGGAGTCGAACGGAGTCGTTGGAATGCTTGGCGTTCGAGAAGGCAACTTTGTAACTCCAGCCACTCACGCATTGTCCATAGCGCAGTTGGAAAGCGTCTGGATCGTTGCTGAAGTATTGGAACGCCAAGCGGGATACATCGAAGTCGGACTGAACGCCGAGTTCGAAATCGATGCGCTGCCAGGCAAGCTGTTTCGAGGGCAAATCGACTACGTCTATCCCGAACTCGATCCTGTTTCACGAAGCTTGCGCGTTCGAATCACGTTCGACAGCGGCGAAGACATACTTCGACCCAATATGTTTGCCCGCATCAGGATTTTTGCGAAGGCGTCCGAATCTGTCGTAAACGTCTCGAGCACAGCTGTCATTCGCGGCGGACTGGCTGACCGAGTTGTGCTGGACGACGGCGATGGAAAGTTTCGATCAGTTCCGGTCGTCATCGGAATGGAAGTTGGAGATCGAGTACAGATACTCGAGGGATTGAAAGCGGGAGATCGAATTGTGACTTCCGGACAATTCCTGATCGATTCTGAGTCCAACATCGAAGCAGCCTTGGCGCGACTCGAAGAAGCGAAAGCCGAGCAAGAGCAAGCTGCCGTTAACGCCGTAATTCGCCGCGTCGATGCGGAAAACTCCAGAATTCGCGTCAGACACGACGCGATTCCGGAGTGGAACTGGATGTCGATGACCATGTTCTTGAAGGTCGCGGATGTCGAAATGCTGGATGGCTTGGATTCAGGTCAAGAGGTGGTTCTGGATATCGCCAAGAAACCCGAGGGTGGTTACGTCGTCGTCGACATTCGACCTCGAGATGCCGAATCGGATGACTCTTCCGATAGCGACTCACCCTGATGCAGCAACTTAGAGCTCGACGCTCGAATTCAACTCGGTTCGAGTCTAAATCCGCTTGGGCTAATGCCCGGCAGTCAGTTACTCCTCAATCAGCGTACATTCGCCAATGATCGGCCGACTGATTTCCTGGGCCGTCGACAACCGGGTCATCGTTCTGATCGCAACGGGATTTCTGATTGCCGGAGGGATTGCCAGTGTGCTCCGCACTCCCATCGACGCCATTCCCGACCTATCCGATGTGCAAGTCATCGTCAAGACTTCGTTTCCAGGTCAAGCTCCCCAAGTCGTCGAGGATCAGGTCACCTATCCGTTGTCAGTAGCAATGCTGTCAGTCCCTCGTGCCATCGACGTGCGCGGCTATTCGTTCTTCGGCGACTCCTACGTCTACATCATTTTCGAAGATGGAACCGATATCTACTGGGCTAGGACCAGAGTCCTTGAGTATCTCAACCAAGTACGAAACCAAATGCCACGAGATGTCGTTCCGGCGTTGGGACCGGACGCAACCGGCGTTGGTTGGATTTACGAGTATGCACTCGTTGATCGATCAGGAAAGCATGACTTGGATCAGCTCCGAACGTTGCAGGATTGGTTTCTGAAATACGAACTGCAAACCGTTCCTGGCATCGCCGAAGTCGCCACCGTCGGAGGCATGGTCAAACAGTATCAGGTGATCGTGGATCCAGATCATCTCTTTGCTTATGGCTTGACATTGAGGCAAATACGACAAGCCATTCAATCGAACAACCAAGACACAGGCGGATCAGTCATTGAAATGGGTGAGGCCGAATACATGGTACGAGCCGAAGGCTACGTGACCGGCCTCGAAAGCTTGCGTCAAATTCCATTGGGAATTAGTCCAAATGGAACTCCGCTTCAGCTCGCCGACGTGGCTGAAATACGCATCGGTCCACAGATGCGTAGAGGAATAGCGGAACTCGATGGAGAAGGAGAGGTAGTCGGCGGAATCGTCGTAATGCGCGCTGGCGAGAATGCCTTAACCGCCATTCAAGGGGTCAAACAGCGCCTTGCAGAACTGGAGCGCAGTTTGCCCGAAGGGGTGGAGGTAGTTACGACCTACGATCGATCCAAACTCATCGCACGAAGCGTCGAGAATCTCCGAGACACGCTAATCGAGGAATTTGTGATCGTTGCGCTCGTGTGCGCGTTCTTCTTATTCCACGTTCGTTCTTCTCTGGTCGTAATTCTCAGCTTGCCCATCGCCGTTGTCGGCGCGTTTGCAATCATGCGTCTTCAAGGGATCAATGCCAACATCATGTCGCTGGGTGGAATCGCCATCGCTATTGGTGCGATGGTGGATGGCGCAATCGTGATGGTCGAGAACGCCCATAGGCGACTTGAGGGGCTGGCTTCGTCCGGTGCGACGACTAGCCCCCAAGAGCGATGGAACGCCATCAAGGAGGCGGCGACCGAGTTGGGAACTCCGGTGTTCTTCTCGTTGTTAATTGTCACTTTGAGTTTCCTTCCAGTATTCACGCTCGAAGCGCAGGAAGGCCGACTGTTCTCGCCGCTTGCGTTCACCAAGACCTACTCGATGGCAGTTGCATCGATACTCGCCGTCACTCTCATTCCCGTATTGATGGGCTACTTCATCCGAGGACGTCTCCGACCGGCTGATCGGAATCCAATCAATCGTGGTCTGGTTGCCGCCTACAAACCGGTAATCAACGGTGTGCTTCGGTATCCGAAAACCGCGGTGGCACTGTGCGTTGTGGTTCTCGTCGCCGGATTGTGGCCAGTCTCGAGGCTTGGTTCGGAATTCATGCCTCCTTTGGACGAAGGCGACCTCATGTACATGCCGACGACGCATCCCGGCATATCCATCGACAAGGCTCGGGAACTGTTGCAGCAGACCGACAAGCTGATTCGAGGTGTGCCTGAGGTCGAGAACGTCTTTGGAAAAGTAGGCCGTGCCGAAACAGCTACAGACCCCGCTCCACTGACGATGATCGAGACGATGATTCAATTGAAGCCGAGGGAGGACTGGCGACCCGGCGTCACGATGGACGCAATTCGCGACGAGTTGAACCGACGCGTTGACTTTCCAGGATTAAACAACGCGTGGGTCATGCCGATCAAGACCCGAATCGACATGCTCGCAACTGGTATCAAGACACCCGTGGGCATCAAGATTTCCGGTCCCGACCTTAGCGTTGTGGAGTCAATCGGAAAGTCGATCGAAGACGCATTGGCAAATGTCGAGGGCACAGCTTCGGTATTTGCCGAACGGGTAGCCGGCGGACGGTATATCGACATTAAGGTTGATCGAGACCGTGCGGCCCGCCATGGCCTGAACGTCGACGATGTTCAAGAGATTGTTAGAACTGCGGTCGGGGGAATGAATGTATCGCAGTCAGTTGAAGGACTTGACCGTTACCCCATCAACGTGCGCTATCCACAGCATGTCAGGAACTCCCTCGACAATCTCAAGATGCTCCCCATCATTACGCCAAGCGGAGCTCGCATCGCTTTAGTCGACGTAGCCAACATCGACATCGCCGATGGTCCACCCATGATCAAGAGTGAGAATGCCCGACCGACGGGATGGCTGTTCGTGGACATTTCGGATCGAGATCTCGGATCCTATGTTGCCGAAGCTCGGGAAGTCGTGTCGAACGAGGTCGAATTGCCGACCAACTACTCGCTCCAATGGTCTGGACAGTACGAATATCTGGTGCGGTCACAGCAACGACTCGCGGTCATGGGGCCGTTGACATTGGCGATCGTTCTTGTTCTGCTGTTCCTGAACTTCCGCCGAGCCACCGAGATCTTTCTGATTATGGGTACTGTTCCGTTTGCCATGGCTGGCGGCGTCCTGCTCATTTACTTCCTCGACTTTGACCTTTCAGTGGCTGTGGGGGTAGGCTTTATTGCCCTTGCAGGTGTCGCTGTCGAACTCGGAGTTGTGCTCCTCACCTACATAAATTTGGCGATGAACCGCCAGTTGGAAGTCGTCAACAAGGAGGGTAGGAGTTTGATGCGCAGCGATGTTGCAGTAGCTATCCGAGAAGGGGCAACCGCTCGAATTCGACCCATCATAATGACCACAATGACCATTGTGCTCGGACTCTTGCCGATCATGATCGACACAGGTACGGGATCGGAGGTTATGAAGCGCATCGCGGCTCCGATGTTCGGTGGAATGATCAGCGCGATGATCATGACCCTAGTGGTCCTGCCCGCGCTCTACTACGTTGTGAAGAGTTGGAAGCTCAAGAAGACCGCAACCTGATATCCGACCGCTTCGAGTCAATCACGCCACTTGTGATGCACCGAATACCGACTGCTCTCATGCGACTTGATCTAGTCGGACTAGCCTCAGCGGCGAGATAACTCATCCGCACACTGGCGCAATTGATCTTTGCCGGAGTGCTGAGAATACTGGCTCTCCTGCCCCTCAACGGACTTCGCAAGCTGGGCGAGTTCTACGGCCGAGTCGTGTCTTCAACTCGTAGTCGAATCGTTCACACAACTCAAACCAACATCCGCTTGTGTTTCCCTGACCTAACCGAACACGAGCAGGAGCAACTGGTTCGTCGATCGTTGTCCCACATGGGTTGCACAATCTTCGAAATGGCCGCCATTTGGTATTGGAAGGCTGAAGCTCTCGAAGAACTCGTCGTTGCATTCGATGGAGTGGAACTGCTTGCAGAGCAACTCACCAAGGGCGGAGTGTTGTGCGTGTGCCCGCATTGGGGAAACTGGGAGTTCACGGCCTATGCAATCGGATCCCGATTCTCGTCCACCTCGCTCTATGACAGCAGACGACTAAAGGCTCACGACCAGAGAATCACGAGAGCAAGGAGTCGCTTTGGGCTGGCTATGGCCTCGGTTGAACGAGACGGCTTGCGGAAAGTACTCACCGCACTCAGGTCAAATCAGCTAGTGATAGTTCTTCCCGATCAAGTGCCCACACGCGGCAACAGCGTGCTAGTCGAATTCATGGGCAACCAAGCTGTGACGACCACCATGGTCGGGTCGTTGGCGAACAAGACCAACGCAACACCGGTTCTCTTGACGTACGAACGAGTGCCCGAGGGATTTCACATCCGAGCCGAACCTTTGCCGCATTCTGTGACAGCCAGCGATCCTGCAGAATCAGCTCAATCGGTCAATAACGCCATTGCCGAGGCTCTGCAACGCGACCCTGCACAGTATCAGTGGGAATACAAGCGTTTTCGACGCGTACCGGGGGTCGATGTCTACGCTTAGTTGGCTCGTCGTTGGTCGAGACGATACGACACCTTAGAACCTCGCGCTCCCTTGTTGGATCTCCGCAAGATAGTCACTGTCGAGCAACTCGTACTCAGTCGCTCGCGGTTTCAAGACGTAGATCGGGTCGTCGACCGCGTTGACATCGTAGCCTTCCTCCTTGAGATCCTTCTTGACCATCTTGAAGGTGCCCGTGACTTCCTGAGTCGGTTGTACTCGAACGAATACCGGACGTGCGAATGGCGCGAGGTTCTTTTGCACATACTCCGAAAAGTCAGCTGTATTCAATTGATCGACTCCTTCGTCAAGGGAGACTGCCGCCATGCCAGCTCGTCCCTCGGATCCGGGGACCTCCACACCAAAAACGTTGCTCATTGAGATTTCCGAGTATCCGTTCAGGATCTCACCCACCTCATTGGTGGACACGTTCTCCGAACGCCATCGGAACGTATCGCCCAACCGATCTACGAATTGATAGTGGGGAAAACCGAGCGAGAAACCAACATTCACGGTCTTCAGAAGGTCTCCGGTGTTGAACCAAGCATCGCCCTTCTCAAAAACGTCCCGCAGGATCTTGCCCTCGGTTGCGGACTCGTCGGTATAGCCTTCAAAGACCGCATTGGGATTGATGTGGCCAATGCAAAGACCGGGTTCTCCTTCGGCAACCCGTTCGCACCCACCATCTTCTGTACGGATGATCTCACCGGATTCAGGGTCGTAACGTACTAATTCCACTTGTTGCGTCGTCAGACCAACTGTGCAATTCCTATTCAAGACATTGGCGAAAGCCGTATTGCCTTCACTGGCCGAATAGAACTCAGTGACTCGCTTAATGCCAAATCTTCTCTTGAAGTCAACCCAAATGTCGGGCCTCAAACCATTACCCATGATTGTGTGGATCGGATTCTGCGCATCATCCGGCTTCTCGGGCGAGTTGTAGAGATAGCGAAGCATTTCACCGACGTAAATCACATGGGTGACGTTGTTGCTTCGTACTACATCCATGAATCCGCTAGCCGAAAATCGTCTCTGCAAGACTACTCCTGCTCCCGACAGCAGAGCAGCACCAACTCCGATGACCAGTCCCGTACCGTGATAGAGGGGTAGGCACAAATGAATTCGATCCTTGCTCGTAGCACGTAGTCCAGCGATCATCGATAGTCTGGCCATCTGAAGAAATCTACGGTTGGACATAACCGCAGCTTTCGGCAGACCGGTCGTTCCTGACGTGAAAATGTAGAACGCTGTCTCTCGGAGAGTGACCTCGAATTGAGCTTGCGGTTCCTCGGGCTCAAGATTGGAGCTCATTGCCGTCAGATTGGCCGCCCAATCCGGAACATCGTCAGATGCACCGTCAGGGACGACTGCGTAGCCGTCCTTCGAATCCAGGGAGAGCTCGGTGCGTACCCCTTCCACAGCTTCGTTGAGCTCGGATCCAAAAACACACAGCTTCGACTTCGATGTGGAAATGCAATGGGCGAGTGCTCTCTCTCGAAGGTTGGTGTTGATGAGCGCAGCCACCGCTCCCAGCTTGTTGATCGCGATGCACAACGACAGGAACTCAGTACGGTTCTCCATCATCAAGCTGACAACGTCGCCTCGACCAATGCCCATTGAAGACAGAGCACCCGCATAGCGATTGGATTGCTCGTTCAGCTCTCTCCAAGTCAGTGAGGCACCTTCGAACAACACAGCCACTGAATCCCCAAAACGATTAGCTGTACCCACAACTTGCTGACCATAGCAGTCCTTCTCATCTATGGGTCTCGGCTTCATTCCCTTCTTCAGAGTCAGAAGCGTGGGAATGTCGCTCAGTACTGCCGCAACATCTGCAATGCTCACTCCAATCTACCTCTCAATCAGTGGTCTTCGCATGATAGAACAACCTCGCCGTGTATGGCTCGAGCGAGAAATGACAAGCCGAGAACCTATTGGGTCTCGTGCAACTGTGCTTCTGTTCTTGCCATCCAAGCCTTAATCTTCTCGCGCACTCCCGGAAGACAGAGCCCGATCAGCGCTAAGCCAAGGGGAAGCATCCATATACCGAGAACGGGCAAGAAAAACAGCAGCCCTCCTATGCAAAACGCGATTCCCAGCAAGATACGAAGGACCAAGGGCAACTTCTCGCCGCGTTTCAGCCCTTGCAGCACCAAAACCTTAATACCTCGAATGATTTTCTCTTTGTTCACGACTCACACCATCATTGGCGATTCATCCGGTTCATCATGCCGGTCTGGATGTGCTCTCCGACTCAAATCGGGATCCGTCGACGTGTACCAGTATCTACCATCGCCTCTCAATGTTCGATCAAGTCGATTGCGATGCATCAGTAGGTGGCAGTGGGCAATTGCCTCGCCAAGCGCCATCATTTGCTGTCTGGAGTCCAGCTTACGCCGAAAAAGAACCGGTAGTAATTCAATCGCAACTTGCGGTTCAACGCAATGCTCTTCGATTGCGAGCATTCGGTCTTCATGGTGGTTGATGAGGTCTCGCAAGCGTTCTCTCACGCCGTAGAACGGCAAGTTATGTGCTGGTAGTACGAACGTGTCTGCCGGAAGATCGAGAAACCGATCGTGTGAGTCTATCCAAGCCTTCAAGGGATTGGCCTCAGGCTCTGTTGGGAAAACACTTACATTGGACGTGATCTTGGGCAGTATTTGATCGCCGGATATGAGAACTTTAAGGCTCTTGCAGTGCAGACACGCGTGTTCCGGCGAGTGCCCGGATCCAACCAAGACCTGCCAGTCGTGACCCCCAATGGAGAGAATCTCTCCATCTTCAATTCGTCGGTAGCCGCTTGGGAACGGTGTCGAGTTGGAACTGGGCATCGACATCGGGTTTTTCTTTCCACTCTTTGCCAAGCGTTCGCGCCACTGCTTGCCAGCGTCGAGAAAACTCTTGCCAACTCCAGCACGTGAAAAAAACTCTGCTCCCTGCCAACTGGCGGAAAAGGTCGACATTCCAGAGAACATGGTTCTGGCTTGGTAGTACTCCGCTCGCGTCATGTACAGCGGAACTCGAAAGCGCTCAGTGATCATTCCGGCCTGACCGACGTGATCGGGATGCATGTGGGTGCAAATCACACCAACGACGGGTTTGTCGCCCAGACAGGAATCAAATATCTCTTCCCAGAGCTCTCGGGTTTCTGTAGTCGCAAGCCCGGTGTCAACAACATACCAACCCTCCGTATCTTCCAACAGGTAAAGATTGATGTGGTTGAGTGAGCCGCCCATCGGCATCGTAATCCACGAGACCCCAGGAGCAACCTCGCGAACTTCCCTTTTCTTCGGGTGTTCCGAATACGGATAACGCAATTTGCGCTGCAGGGCTTCGTGAGGGGTTTCCGGCATGTGGTTTGGACGCAAGCAGGCAAGTGCATGGCTTGCGCGGTGCGGGAATTGGCGGGGACGTAGCGGTCGTTGATTATAGGTAGTGCGACTTGCACACACCTGCAACGGATTTCACGAAGTGTGACAAGGCACTCTTGGGAAATTCCACAAGAAATGGATTGCCTCGATTTACATTTCTGAAGAAACGGAATTGCTCCACACGCTCAGGCGTATCAGTTGAGTGTAGAGATTGCCGATGGATGCTCGAAGGTATAGCATGGAGGCGATACAGTGCAACGATCCGTCCAATGCAATCCAACAGTTCTCCGCGTCGACTTGCCATGCTGCTTACAGTCGCTCTCCTAATCGGCATCGGAGTCGGAGTCGGATGCACTAGCGCGGTGTACTGGTTGCTCGCGGCCCCTTCCAGCGAAAGCGGCGACCAGTTGGCGGATGTCGCTGCCCGGTCAGCTCCCACCGAAACCGAGTCCGGCACCCCGGTGCAATCCTCACCCGCTGAAGCCTCCAACGCACCGCCGAAGTTCGCGGTACGCAGTCTCGATGAGATAGCTGGCATGAAGAGCCCGTCGGAGCAGCAGTTGGCGTTGCGCGTGCTCCTGACCGATCTGGACGAAGCACAAGTGACCTATCTATTGACGGAATCTTGGGATGTCCTGGACGAGGCGGACAGGTACGAACTGCAATTCGCAATGATTCAGCGACTGGCTCAACAGAATCCGAGTCGAGCGTTGTCGATCAGCCTGGAAATGGAATCCGACTACAACACTGGGCAGTTTGTTGCGAGCATCTTTCGAGAATGGGCGCATTCCAACCTGGACGAGGCCGTTTCGCGTGCTCGAACACTGGATCAATTTCTTAAGAGTTCTGCCGTGCGTGCGATTGTGGCGGAACGGACGGATCTTTCCGAAGGCACCATCCGTGCGATCGCCCGAGACCTCGGCAACGAGCAGATTGCGACTTCGGTCATCGTGCAACGAAAGATCGAGGAGGCGATCGACGACCCGGAGAGGGCGTGGAACGAACTGGCCGTCGACTTGCAGGACGACTTGTCGAACTCTAGGACTATTTCCCGCGTTGCGTTTGCATGGGTCAAAGAGAGTGGATTGGGCGTGCTGGATCAGGTCTACCGATCGTTGACCAATGCTCAAACTCGACGATACGTGATTAGTAATGTTCTTGGAGACGTTGCTCGAACCGATCCCGAAGGGGCTTTCAACCACGCGCTTACCATCGAGAGCGACCCTCACAACTCGATTGTTACCATCATCGCAAGTACTTGGGCAGACTCCGACCCGCGTTCAGCCTTGACGGCTGCGATGGGAATAGAGAAAGAGTCTGTGCGTAAAGATGTTGTGGAATCGGTGATTAGATCTTGGGCATGGGACGAACCGAGAGCTGTGTTGGAAGGCGTAAACGCCCTGCCTGTCGAGTTTCAGAAATTTGCGTCCACAACGGCGTTGGGCAACATGGCCGACGAATCTCCCGAAGAGGCGGCAGCAATAGTGGCTGCGATGGAGTCAGGTACCGTCAAGACTGCAAGTGCCAACAATGTGGTGAGCAACTGGGCACTTAGCGACCCCGCAGCGGCTCTCGAGTGGATTCTCAACGAGCCGAGCATCGAGGAGATCAGGACCGAACTGCTGTCTTCCATCATGTATTTCCTAGTATCCGCCGATCCAGAGCTTGCATTGAGCACCGCGCTGGCGCAGCCCATCGACGAGGACGAGTCTGGAATTGGGATGTTTGGTCCAGCGGGGGTCGGGATGGAGTACCGTGTCATATCAACGCTTGTTTTTACAGACGTGGACAAAGCCATCGAGCTGCTGCCACAGGTACGCGAAGGTCCAACGAAGTTCATGTCGTTCGAAACTGTAGCTCGATTCTTGATGAGGAACGATGAAGTCGACAAGGCCTTTAATATTGTTCTGCAGTCTCCGGCTTCCGACAGAGAGAAAATGTACCAGGCCCTGTCCTCATCCTGGGCTATGACAGACCCCAAGGCCATGCTCGAGTCGATGGATCGTTTTCCGTCGAAGGACAGCAAGTCCCGAGCGGCCGCCTTGCTTGTGACTAACGACCGGTATTCCAAGACCTTGTCCGACGAGGAAATCGAGCAGGCCAGGAAATACCTCACCGACGAGCATGCAAAAGCGATCGAGGAAAATGACCCCGAGGCATTGGAGTCCCTGTTAGAAGATTTCTGATTGCTCGATGAATGGTAGGGAACACTTGGGGATGGAGTGTCTTGCCATCAACAATAGCTGAAATATTTTGGAGGGGAATTTCCCTACGAGCCAAAGCTGAGCAAGACCAGTAGGCAATCTCTTCGAGTCGGGCCATCTCCAACTCCCCTTTGTTGCATTCTGACGAGGGTTAGGAGTGCGGACTCGACGTACAGTTAAACTGTGCTAATGAGAAGCTTCACAGGAGGGATGCGGGTAACATTAGCCTTCGTGCAACTCCCTGCGCGCATTCCCCATCTCGGAATCTCGTGAATTCGGATAGGAGTAGATTGATATGCAAATGAACGTCAGACCGGTTCCCACTCTCGAAGACGAAGTCAACGAAGTTCGATTGGCAACCGCGGAAATCCTCAACACGCAGATTCTTCCTTACGAAGACAAACTCTGGGCAAGGAACTGGGACGGTTCCGGACCGTCTCAACAGGCTGCGCAGGAAGCCAACGATCTTCGCCGCAACGTCCAGAACGAAGTCAAGAAAGCGAAACTCTGGGCACCCCACTTGCCTCCCGAATTCGGAGGAATGGGACTGAGTTTCATGCAGCACGCCTACATGAACGAAGTGTTGGCCTACTCTCCGGGAGCCGCATCGCTATTCGGTGTTGTAGCTCCTAATTCGGGCAATCAGAAAATTCTTGTCAAGTACGGGACTCCGGATCAACATCAGAAATGGCTGGTTCCCTTGACGGAGGGTCGTATGCAATCTGGTTTTTCGATGACCGAACCGATGAATCCAGGTTCCGATCCCCGGTCGTTGACGACTCGGGCTGTTCTCGATGGGGACGAATGGGTCATCAATGGCCACAAGTGGTTTACCTCCAATGGCCACGCGGCGGATTTTTACATCGTTATGTGCCGTACCGCTGATCCAGACGATCCAAGCGGTGCAAACGAGAAAATGACGCAAATCATCGTCCCGCGAAAAACTCCAGGAGTGAACATCATTCGCGGCGTTCCCGTTTGGGGCAAACGATCCAGTCACTGCGAAATCAAGTACGAGAATGTCCGTGTGCCAAAGGACAATCAGCTGGGCAGAACTGGAACAGGGCATCAAGCTGCTCAAGATCGACTTGGCGCTGGACGAATCTACCACTGTATGAATTCAGTTGGAGCAATGTGGCGATGCTTCGATCTCATGGTGGACCGGATCATCAATCGCAAAGTCCACGGTGGAGAGACGCTGGAGCACAAGCAGTTCATGCAGGGCTTCATCGCCGATTCGTACATGGACATTCAGTCGTCTCGGCTCATGGTCGTCGACTGTGCGCAGAAAATGGAAGCCGGAGCGGATTCGCGGACGGACATATCGTCCATCAAGGTGTATGTGCCTGCCGCCTTCCACAGGGTAGTGGACAGAGCGATTCAGGTTTATGGGGCTGCTGGTGTTTCGGGTGACTATCCGTTCGCCGACATGTATACAGGTGCTCGAACCTTGCGGATCGCCGACGGACCCGATGAAGTACACAAGATTTTGATTGCCAAGAACGTCTTGCGCCGTTACCACGCGGGCGAGACCTGGGACTTTGGAAACTAGGAGACTACCCTGAACCAGCTTGTTTCATCAGTTGCAGGATCTATCAGATCCCGATCGCCCCTCCCTCGCATGCCCGAGAACCTCTCGCTGGATGAGGCCTATGACCTACAGAAGCAAGTGGTCGAAGCACTTGCCGATGGACCCGTTGCAGGTCTCAAGGCGGGTACAACAGCCAAAGCTGCTCAAGAACTGTTTGGATTAACTCATCCGTTAATCGGCTCGCTGTACACATGGGGTCGACTTGAATCGGGTGCAACCATCAAGTCACAGCCGGGAGTCAGTTTGGAGTGTGAGATTGGATTAATCGTCGATGCGGAGGGAAATCCCAAGTCCGCTGGACCTGTGATTGAGATTCCTTGTCTCTCGTGGAGCGATTCGTCTGACGCGAAGGGCACGAATCTGGCCGCCATAAACATCGGAGCAGATCGCTACATCGTGGGTGAATTCGGTGAATTGCGAGAAGACTATCCCGATCTAACGGTAAACCTCACCCGCGATGGCGAGGAAGTCTGTTCGGCTAGCCTTGCCGACGCGCTCGGCGGACCCCGTCCAGCCCTTCAATGGATGATCGAGGAAGCGAGAAAGCGTGGTCTGGTCATAAAGGACGACATGCTCCTCATCACAGGTGCTTGCGGCGGAATCCATCCGGCAAAACCCGGCAAGCACGTCGCGGACTATGGAGTCCTCGGCTCAATTGAATTTGAGGTTGAGTAGCTAGCTACACCTTGAGCGGACGCGTCCAGCTGTTCGCGTAGCCTTCGATCTCGTACTCCGCTCCACCCGGAGTCAGCGGGTCGCGAGAATCCACCATTACCGCTACTTCGTCGGTGTGGGTGTTCGGCTGTTCAAACATCCGTGCAAGAGCACCCGGATGCGGGCCATGCGTTATCCCACCTGGATGTAGAGTCATCATGCCGGTTTCAATGTGGTCTCGGCTGAAGAAATTCCCGTCGTGGAAGAACAGGACTTCGTCGTAGTCCTCGTTGTTGTGGAAGAACGGAACCTTGATCGCGCTCTCGTCCGTCTCGAATGGTCTCGGAACGAACGTGCTGATCAGGAATCGCTCACTCGCAAATGTCGCATGCACCGATGGTGGAAGGTGGTAGCGGTGGCTGTTGATCGGCATTAGATCGCGAACGTTGATCCGCACCGGTGCCAAGTCTCCGGTCCAACCTACTGCGTCAAGCGGGTTGTAGGGATACGTCACAGCCGTGACCTGACCGTTCTTCTTCACCTTGACGATCCATTCCGAGTCGTCTTGCTGATCGCAAAACCGTTCGTCCATGACCGGCGTGTCCAAATTGGCGGGATCGAACAGGGCGTGAGGTCCAAGGAGTCCACGGTCCGGGAGCTGAATCTGCGCTCCCACGGCTTCTATCAGCAACGTTTGAACCCCGGTTGATGTGTCCAACCGCCACATCGTGCCTCGAGGAAGCACGACATAGTCTCCAGCATGCACATCCATGGATCCGAAGTCACAGTACAGTTCGGCGTCTCCACTGTGGATAAACACCGTCAGGTCGCCGTCAGCATCGCGGCACAGGCTAGACATTGATCCCGCAAGATTCCAGAAACCTATTCGCAAAGACTCGTTCTGGAGAATTGTGGGTGCTTGCCAAGGATCGTCCGAACTTAAGACACCGTTCAGATTGAATGCACGAGGTCTCAGTGTGCCGTCGATTGAACTCCAACCGGTTGGCGGTCTCCGATGGTAGAGACGAGCGGACGGACCATTGAACCCTTCACGACCCAGCTCACGTTCGAATGTTCCGTTCGGCAGGTCGCGATGTGCCTGCCTCGAAGACTGTCCCTGACTCCAAGTCGCGTTAAACGGTTTCACTGAGTACTCCTCTTCTCTGTTGATCACGTTCCACACTCTCAAACAGAGCTTGAAAGTTGCCTTCTCCAAATCCAGTGTTGCCCATTCGCTGAATAATCTCGAAGAAAATCGGTCCGATCAAGTCCTGAGTAAATATCTGCAGCAGAAATCCATCATCGGGCGATCCGTCGATCAAAATTTGACGATCTTGCATTTCTCGGATGTCCTGTCCGTGTCCTACAACACGATCGGGCAACATTTCGTAGTAGGTGTCCGGTGTGGACTGAAATTCGACTCCACTTCTTCGAAGCTGGTCAACTGCCGAGTAAATGTCATCGGTGTGCAAGGCAATGTGCTGAATGCCCTCGCCTCGATATCGTTGGAGATACTCCTCAATCTGCGACTTGTCGTCGGCGGACTCGTTCAGGGGAATGCGGACCTTTCCGCATGCACTAGTCATGGCTTTGGATACCAAACCAGTTTGCACTCCCTGAATTTGGAATCTTTGATGCTCGTGGAAGTCGAAGACGTTCTCGTAGAACTCTGCAAACTTGTAGAGATTGCCTCGTTCCAAGTTGTGCGTCAGATGGTCCACATGCGTCAGCGGACCTGCGCAATTCTCGTACTCAGGTTCGAGATGGAAGTCCACGTCATATATGGTTCGATCTCCATACCGATCCACGAGATAGATCAAGGAACCACCGACTCCTTCCACTGCCGGAATGCTCAATTCCATGGGACCCACTTCGGTCTCTCGAACAGTCGCTCCTCGGTCCTGAGCAAGTTCGATCGCACGTGCGGCATCGGTTACCCGAAATGCCATGGCATTCGCTGAGTCTCCATGTTGCCGAGCAAACGACGAAGCGGCACTGTTCGGTTCTCCATTGACAATGAAGTGAATGTCGTTCTGCCGAAACAACGAAACATCCTTGTGAAGGTGCTTCCCAACACGCGACATCCCCAACTGTTGGAATATCGAACACAATCTTTCCGGTTGAACGCTTGTAAACTCAACAAACTCGAAACCATCCGTCCCGATCGGGTCTCTATCCATCGCGGTCCACTCTCAACTGCTTTCTGACCAATATAGTTTCAAATGAAACAAAAATCAACACTGACACTCGAAACATTCCTGCCCTATCGGCTTTCCGTATTGACGAACCGCATCAGCGCATTGATCGCGACTGCCTATAGCGAGTCGTTTGGACTGCGAATCCCCGAGTGGCGCGCTATTGCCGTGCTAGGCGAGACTCCCGGATTGACAAGCAAGGAAATCACCAAGCGCACTGCTATGGACAAGGTAACCGTATCGCGGACAGTTCAGACGCTTCTTGACAAAGAATTGATCTGGAAAACACCTTCAGACACCGATGGTCGAGTTGCGCATCTTCACCTGTCGGACGAAGGGGAAGTGACTTACCTAAAAATTGTTCCCATGGCTCTTCAGTACGAGTCGCAATTGTTGGAAATACTCGATCCCCAGGAACGCGACAGTCTGGACGTGGTGCTTCGCAAGCTACATTCCGGTTTGGAAGAACTCGAACAAGCGGCTGGGATGGCGTGACTCCCATCCATTGGATTCGACGGGCCAAGAAACTTCGTTTGTATCATTGCTATTCGCCCTTGATATGCGATTTCGGCTTGCTCTGGTGTCTTAGGTTGCTGCGGAGAACCCAATGAAACCGTTGGAGAAATTTCGGGTCTTCGAGCTCGGCAACGGTCCTGTTACAGGTCTTGCAGGCATGGTTCTAGCCGACTTTGGCGCGGAAGTCGTCAAAGTTGATCCGCCGGGCGGAGATCCGTTCGCTCAGATGGCCGCAGAACGGATATGGACACGCGGCAAGAAGCGTTTAGAGGTCGATCTCAACAACCCAAGCGAGCTGAACGAGCTTCGATCCATCATCGTTGACACAGCTGACGGATTGATGACCACACTACGCCAACAAAAACGGCACTCAATAGGTTTGGACTCTGTATCGCTTCAGACTGACCGACCTGACCTAGTCTATGGATTGGCAACTGGCTTCGGCGAACGTGGACCGTACTCGCACTACCCTGGCTACGAAGCCCTAGTGGCGGCAAAGTCGGGTCGAATGATGAATTTCGCAGGAGTCGCGGACCGATCCGGTCCCAACTATTCCGCACTGCAAGTTGGTACTCATGCGACTTCGCAAACTCTCGCAGCGGGAATGATCGGCTCATTGGCCTGTCGTCAACGAACTGGTGTCGGACTTTCCTTCGAGACTTCGCTGCTACGCGGGATGATTCCCTACGAGATGGGGGTCTGTGCCATGCCGCAACTGTACGACAAGGGAATCATTCGACGGCCTCGTGTTGAACGAGACCGATCAGTGTCTATGCCAACCTTGAACTACCACCCTGTAAGAACCAAGGACGGCAAGTGGCTTCAACTAGGCAACCTGCTCCCACGTCTGCTGACCAACTTTTTTCGCGCCAGCGGATTCGACCATGTTCTCAAAGAGCCTCAATACCGTGGCGATCCGTTTACGTGGGATCGCGAGCTACTGGAACAGTTCCGAGACGAAATGTTCGACCACATGCAAACACGCACCGTTGAGGAGTGGATGGACCACTACATCGAAGATGGCGAAGTGGCAGCACACCCCTATCAGTCCACACAGGAGGCACTCACGGATCCAGATGTAGTACTGAACGGTCATGTTGCCTCGAACGGGGAAGTGACACAGCTCGGTGTAGTTGCCAATCTAACCCAAACACCTGGCAACGTCGGCCAACCTGTCTCGAATACGAGCTTTGCAAGCCTCCGAGGAAGATCTCCAGCACCAGTTCGCAACTCAGCGAACAAGCCTACACGCCCGCTTGAAGGAATAACGATCGTCGAAAGCGCGACGATTATCGCCGCACCCCTTGGCGCAGCGACACTGGCCGATATGGGGGCTCGAGTAATCAAGATTGAACCGATTACCGGTGACCCCTTCCGTGGAATGATGCGTGCATTGGGTGCATCCAAGTGCAATACGGGAAAAGAGTCAATCTGCATCGATCTCAAATCGGCTGAAGGTCAATCCATTGCACAGGCTCTGGCTAAGAAAGCGGATGCCTGGATACACAACTATAGAGTTGGCGTGCCTGAAAAACTTGGCATTGGCTATGAAGAACTCTCGGCAATCAATCCGCAACTGGTCTACGTATCTGCAAACGGTTACGGACCACGTGGCCCGGGCGCGAAACGTCCTTCAACCCATCCGATCCCCGGAGCAGCTCTAGGCGGTGTCGTCTGGCAGATTGGAGGAGTACCAGAGAGCCACGTCCACATGGACAATGCGGAACTTCGCGAGATGTCGAGAAAACTGTTGCGTGCCAATGAAGTGAATCCTGATCCCAACACATCGATGGTCGTTGCAACCACAACAGTCCTGGGTTTGTGTGCAAGAGACGCCGCCGGCACCGGCCAGAAGATCTACGTGGACATGTTCGGTGCAAATGCCTACGCAAACTGGGATGATTTCTTCTCGTATCCGGGAAAATCCGAACGTCCTAGCGTTGATCAGAACGGCTACGGCCTCGGTCCCCTCTACCGACTCTATGAAACGTCAGATGGCTGGGTGTTCCTAGCTGTGGTTCTCGAGTCCGAGAAAAAACGATTCGCGAGTTATCTACAAGTAGATATCCAACGAGAGGACCTCGAAGAGTTTCTTGAGAACACGTTCAAAACGGACACCACTCTATCGTGGGAGAAACGCCTCACATCGCAAAGCGTTGGATGTGTGGAAGCGAGCGGAAAAGTGCCTCCGCAGTTCTTCATGACCGACGAGCACGTCGCAGACGAGGGTATTCTCGTCGATGCTGTACATCCCGATTGGGGCGACTATCAGAGGCTGGGCCCGATGTCGGTGTTCGACGACAAGCCCTATCCGGGTACAGCCGCAGCCGGCGACTCAACCGTTGCGTTGCTCACTGAATTGGGCTATGAGTCGACCGCAATCGACGAGCTGCTAGAACGCGAAATCGTGCGCGCCGCTTAGACAGCGCGCACGACTCTTCAGTACTTGCGCTGGGCTACGATGATTCCGTAACTTCGTCGAATCCACCCACTTGCTCAATGGACTCGTACGCATTCTCAAGGACGAGGATGCGAGCGTCCAGTTCCTGCGCGTATTCCGCTTCCCCGGCTTCCAAAGCAATGTCTCGAATCTCCTGAAGAACTCCAAGCCCGGCAGCTTCGGTGTCCAGCAACCGAGCAGCGTCCAACAAGTCCGAGCCGGTCTCTCGCCCCCTTAGAGATTGCAGGAGCTCATAGCTCTCCTGCTGATTCAGAATCTGCAGTTCAAAGATCGTTCGCACGATTTGGGAATCAACTCCGAATTCGATGATCGGTGCAATCAAGGTGAACGAACTGAGTGTGCGAGAGTCAAGCGTCTCAACATCTTGGCTGAGCAACCAATCCTGCATTGCAGTGGCGATGGATCGAGCACGATCCCCTTCACCACGCTCGAAGCAAATGTAGGAAATCGTCGCGATCGCTTCCAGTACTGAAGAAGCACTGAAGTCAGGGTTGTCCAACCACGTTACCAAGTTTCGTACGGTCGCGTCGACGGCGTACGTGTCGTCAAAGTCGATGACTTCATCCAGCAACGAGATGTACATGGTCGCGCCTGCGGGTGGCTGCTCCACTTCCATCGACGTACCTACACTAAACACACTGCCAACCGCTGGAAGACTCAGTCCGAAGGCACTCCCAACGGACTGGAGGTTGTACATCATTTGACTTGAAGCGTGCCGGAAATACATGCGTGGACCGGTGTAGCCTTTCTTCTCCATGCTGGGCAAGCTTTCGATGCTCTCCTTCGTGAACAGGACTCGGGTGAACTTCGCAGCCTGTTCATAGTCTTCGGCGTGGTTGAGAACCCGCGCCATATGAACCAGCCGTATTCCATCGAAGGACTCAATCACATCCACCGGCTCGTCAATGTTCGAACTCCATTGCTTTGCCATCTCTACCACATCGGAAGGATCGTGAACAACGGTTAGTGCCCGCAGCAAGAAAGCCTGATAGATATCCTCAATTTCTGATGAATCGCCAAGGGGTTGCAGGTATGAAACCATTCGAGAAGTGAATCGCGCGGCGTACTCGTGGGGAAGATGCTCACTTGCACTCTCTAGCAACATCATGGCGTTCAAAGGTGCACCTCCACTTCGTCCGTAGTAGACGACTCCCCGGAATCCTTCAGTGAATTCGGTGTAGTCGATTGTTCGAATCAACAAGGACTCGTAACAGTCGACCGCTTCGTCGTTGTACCCCTGCTGCGCCAGCAATTCCGCAATGCTGAGGAGCTGATCGTTGGTCGGAGCTTGCAAATCGGTCGACTTGGACACCAAGGCATCCGCTTCTTGCGCGGAAACGGAGTGGTCCAATTCACGCACCAACGTCATCCACAAGGTGAATTCGTGCTCGTTGGCAACGTTCGCCACCAATCTCTCACTGAGCTCCTGCATCCGTGGTTCCAATGACTCCGGAAACTCAAGATAGGCTTCGGCCACGAGCGAGTACATTTGCGAAAAGTTCCTTCGTTCAAAGGGTTGCAACGACATCAAGAGAAGTTCCAAGTCGGGACCCAGGGGTGCCTTCGAGCTGAGCACCTCAAGCAGTGTGGGAATCTCTTCCTGCTCTTCAGACCGATGTGGATTGACCCGTTGGTAGAGTGAACCGCCCGACTGTGTTGCTACTAGCGGCATGCTCGATGACATGTACATCACGTTGCTTGACGGAGGTCCAGAGCTTGGCCACTGCAACAACATCGGAATCACACTCTGTGAGCCGTAGAAGCTTCTCATTCGATCGCCAAGTCCAGCTGCCTGTGTACCTCTCCAAAGTCGGCGAAGGAGCAATGGAACTTCAGCGGGATCCACATCATCGCTGGCTGCGATTTCCTGCATTCGCTCGACCGCTTTCTCGATGCCCCCCAAACCTAGCGCCATCACTCTGATCGGATAAGGGTCCACACCGCGAATCATTTTGAGTATTCCACTGGTGTCGTTAGGTCCCGTTCGACCAGCGGTGTCGTTGCGCTCGAAAATCTCCTCTCTCACCTCCTGGTAGCGAAGGTCGGAACCGCCATCCAACGCGATTGTCAAGGCGAGATCGTAGTTCTCGTTCTCGATCGCGGTGAGGTAGTAGGCTGTGCGCATGAACTCTTCCGTATTGTCGAGTTCGTAGTAGATCCGCAGATACTTCATCAGGTTCTCAGGTTGAGGCGAACCGACGTGCATGTAAATCAAGTACAGCAGAAATTCCTTCTCTTCCGGATAGCGTTCCACTAGCAACTCGTAGACCTCAAGTCTTTCGTCGCCCGTAAGAATCGTTTCCGGATCAGGCTCGCCGAACCGCGGACTGCCATTCAAGAGCAACTTGGTCAACTCCAAATCGTCGACGTTGCCTCCGCGAAGATCGTTCAGCGACTCGATGTAAAGATCTCGAAATGCCTTGAACAGCGCATCTCCAGAATAGAAGGGCACGTTGCGATCCTCGGTGTACAAATCCAGCAACATCCGATACGCCGTTTGTTCGTCTCCCGAGTAATAGATGTTGAGCAACTCAACGATCTTCTCCGACCCTCGTAGGACGAATTGATAGTCCTCGAGAATTTGCTTGAAAATGTCGAGATTTGCCGGGTCAACATCGAAATTGAAGACCATTTCCATCGCATAAAGCTTTATGAACTCGTCCTGACTGCTCGCGGCCCGCAGCAGGTCCGTGGTCGCCTCCAACACTCGCGTTTGCTTCTCTCCGTCCAGAGGCTTGACTAGCAGATCCCTGTGCAGACGAAAAAGATCCATCATTACCGGAGAACGTTGCATCCCTCGAAAGTTCTTGGCGACCGTCTCGAAAAGGAAAATCAAGTCGTCCTCATCGCCTCGCACTTTGAAGTAGTACCAAATCGCGGGGAAGGTGTTGAAATTCTGTTGTAACGCCTCCCGCACATCGCTGTTTCGCACGAACTCATCGTCAAGCGTCACGAGCGGTTCGCCGATTTGATCCTCAATTTCAATGAAGAAATCTGGATCATTCGCAAGAAAGCGCACCAAGTCCCCGGGTTCTTCCTGCAGCAATGGAACCACAACGTTCAAAATACGGGAATAGCCGTTCTCGTCCAGTAACGCGGACGCATAGTTCAGTCCCATTTGGAAATTCTTCGTCGTAGTGATGTAGTCGCGAAGAATCTGGTGAAGCGGCTTCGGTGTCTCCAGAATGTTGCTCAGTCGAGTAATCCGCGCAATATGGTTGCTGGCTACTGCACTTCTCATCGCCTTGGCGACTCGACTCTGATCTTCCGGAGGAGGCTCTTCTTCCTCTTCCTCTGCCTTTTCGTCGTCGCGCTCGAGAATGGCTGCAATTGCCTCGCTGGGTTCCATCCCTAATGATCTGTAGTGGCTCCCAACCTGACCTAGAAAGCGAGGATCGTCTCCAAAGCGTTCGGCCAGTTCCAGATCCATGGCCTCCGACACATCCATGCGATCAATGGCGGTGCAGAGGCGTCGAATCATCTGGGAGGTGTAGGACAGTCGCGAGAAACGCGTGATGCTCCGATTGGGATCAAACGGTTTTTCGTCTTCTTCATCTGCCGACTCCTCCGAAGACTCTTCCTCGGACTCGCTTGCTTCGTCAGCCATCAGGTTGACGACTTTCGCCAATTCCTCGTCCAAATCCATGCGAAACACACTCAGTTTGGAATCGGATAGCTGCTGATTGTCGGGCCACGTTGCGATGAGACCCTGAATTAGCATCTCGTAGAACGTTCGGTACTCGTGAGTGACGCTGGTGTTCACTCCTCCCCCGTACCCCACCGTCGCAATAATCGTGGAACGCTGGAGCACCGAGGTTCCCATCGATTGCGCCATGCGTGCCTCTGGAGAGGTCGCCTGCAGTGCAGTCGGCAATCCCCTCAAGACCTTCAGCATGGAACTGACGTAGAGCGCATTCGCAACATCGAACTGGCCGATGCCCTCGCGCAACGCCGCCGTCTTGAACTGAAGCTCGAGATTCTCTCGATTCACGGAGAGCGCTTGACTGTAGGAAGCGAGAGCTTCCCTATCGTACCCTTCCGCGTGGAACAGGTCGGCCTTGGTCTTGTTGACGTCGATCTGACCCGTGATGTCGCGCACGAGAGACAACGACTTCTCGGCCCCAATCGTCTCGCCCTTGGACAGCAACGTCCGCGCAACGCTGATGTACACCTCGGGCGGCAGCTGCTGACGCAATCCGATCAGACGCCTCCCGTAGGTGAGCTGTCGATCTTCGTCTCCCGCGTTTTGGTACATGGTGAAGAAGCCCGCGTTCGGCGTGGCCATCGTGACGATTTCACGCAGCACCGCCAAACGTCGAATTCCCGCCTGGGACACGGAGTTCTCGATCGCTACGAACTCCGCTTCGCGGTTCATCGTCTCCTGGGCGATTTCCGCCAGCAGGGAGTACAGATAGAACTTGTCCTCTCGGCTGGTGATTCGCTCCAGAATCACGCGATGCGTCCAGCGGAACGTCGCTTCGACATCCGATGAGAGTTGCTGAAAGAACGTGCGCTGTCCGATCATGTTGATGATGCCGTCCACCGCGACGACGAACTCGTTGTCGTCCGCCGCGTGCTCCGCCACGTACTGCAGCAGCGCGACCGCCTCGTCGGTCCGCTCGCTCTCCTTCATCAAGTCAGCCATCAGCAGCAGGTTGTCGCTGTGCGTCGGCTGGTCGATCAGCGCGCGTCGGTAGCTCTCGATCGCTTCGGCGGTGAAGCCGCCCATGGACAGTACGCTGGCCTCGAACTCTCCACTGACGGCATCCGTGTCGTATTCGCGTAGTTCGTTCAACCAATGCTGAATGTCTTCGTAGCGTTCGTTAGATCCTTGTGCCAAGTCGAACGAAAGCATGTTGAGCACGAGATTCTGTATGTGCTCGATGCGATTGTCGGGGTCGACCTTCTCCAGCTGACGGAGCACCTCGTCGTACTTCGAGTACTCCTGAAGCTGCAAATACACCAATCCGAGCTGCCGCAGGCGCTCGACTTCGGTCATATCCCCGTACTCGGCGAAGTCCTCGACGATTTCGGTCGCAGAAAACGCATCTCCGACTTCCGTGTAGATGCGAACCAGAAGATTGATGTCGTTCTTGTTGGCGGTCTTGCCGTAGAGCTTGCCCTCCAACTCGACGACGAGGTCGGCCAAGACGTTGAGCTCGGCCGCAATGAGAAGGAACTGACCTTCGGCGAAGCTGCGTCGAGCCGGACTCTCTTCCGTAACCCAAATATCCTGCCAAAGCTTCAGCGCGATGTCCTTGTTTCCCACCACGCTGTGCAGCCATGCGAGACGCATGCGGTCGTCGTAGCTCAGCTTGCCTTCGTGTTCCTGAATCGCGAGGTAGACGTCCAACGCCTTTTCGTACTTGCGCAGTCTCTCGAACGAGTCGGCGACGATTCTCAGGTCGCTTGAATCACCGGGTAGGTGCGCGGCCAGCTCTTCGAGAGCTTGATTGGCTTCATCGTCGCGCCCACGAGCAAAGTACGTTTCGAACAGGAAGACGTTTCCAAACACGGTCGGTCCGTGCACCTCGGTATGACGGTCAATCATGCTGGTGGCCTCGTCGACGTACCCCATCTGGTTCATGAACTCGCCGCCGCGAACTAGAACGTCGACGCGGTCGCGATTCTTCTCCTCGAACAGTTCCCAGACAGCAGCGGCCTGATCCGGTTCGGCAATGTTGATGTAGTAGGAGGCCAGAGCCACGTACCACTGAACGATCGTCGGCTCCTTCTCGATCAGGCGCTCGTATTCGGCGACCATCTCCTCGGACTTGCCTGCTGTGTCGTAGATTTGGATTAGTCTCAGTCGAGCTTCGACGTCGGAGGTGTCTTGATTGATGGCGTTGAAGAGATCCACTGCATCGTCGTAGCGTTCGAGATCGATCAGCAGGTCGATGCGAAGATTGAGAAGGTCCTCGTCGCCGACACCGCGCTGCTCGAGGATTCCGACCAGCTCGTCCATCTTGTCTTCGTTTCGGTACGCTTCGTCGACCAGCGTCAAGGCGTACAGGGCATCGAACCGTATCTCGGTGGCGTCGTACGCCAACCACGCGACGCGTTGCGCCTTCGGGTTGTCGCCTGCCCTGAGAGCCCATTCGGCTACGCGCACGAGCTGCCGGAAGTAGTAGTCCGACTCGGGATCCGGAAGATACAGATCCAGTGCTTTCTCGGGGTGTCCCAATATCGCCAGCGTGATGGCTGCGCGATTCTTGAAGGCTTGATCGCGCTGCTCCGCCAGCTCGACCAATGCGTCGACCTCCTGTCGGTCGACGTCGATCATCGTCAGGCGAATCCGGATGAACTCGCGTTCGTCCGCACTGTCAGTCGAATCCTCGGACTTGACATACCACTCGATCGCTTCGGATTCATTGCCGCCCGAGTCGAGAAGTCGAGCCTTGAGTAGCGTTCCGTCGGTCGTCTCCTCGATCGCCAAAGCTTGTTCGATCGCCTCCATGGCATCGTCCCGTTGACCGAACTGCCATTTGAGGTGCGCGATCGTGAGATAGGACTTGACGCGTTCATGATCCGCGTTCTGTTCGTCCTCGGCGACTTCCTGGAAGGCGGCGACGGCAACGTCGATGTTCTTTGAATCAAGAATTTCCTTGTCAAAAACTTCGTCAGCCAAGCCGACGTCCAAGCGGGTGTCTTGCGCATTGGACTCGAGCAGAGCGTCGATCGGACTCTCTTGTGAGAACGCACTAAACGTGCCTACGAGAAGGATGGCACCGATAGCAATTTGAAAACTACGAAACTCGTTCATGATCGTGTCGGTCTTGGTTCGAGGGGCTCTGTTTCTCTCGGCCACCACTAATACAGCAGCTAGCCGAAATTGAGCACAAAGATTAGCAGAAGAAGCCAGGGACAGATCGACGTCACGACGAACGAAAGTTCGACGGAGCTGACTCCGGCCGTGGCGATGGAGTTTTCTCCATCTGCAAGGTTGAGCTCAGCGGTCAATATAGTTTCAAGTGCAACAAAAATCAACACTGACACTTGCAGAGTTCCTGCGTTAACGGCTTGCGGGCCTGACAAAACGCATCAGTGCGTTGGTAGCGACCACATACCGTGAGCCCTTTGGACTACGAACTCTCGATTGGTGCTCTGAAACGCCAGCGTAGACGAACTACGAAATCACACAGCGCTCGGGCATGGACAAGCTAACTGCTTCGCAATCTGCCATCCGGATTGGACGAACTGAAACGAACGGCAGGGATGGCATGAATCCAATCCAACGGCTACGACGGGGTGAGAAGAGTTTGGAGGTCGATCTCAACGACCCACCTAAGCTGAACGAGTTGCTGGAACGAAAAGTCGTGTGCGCCGCGTAGGCAGCGCACACGACTGTTCAACATTTGCTCTGGGCTAGGATGATTCTGTAACTTCGTCGAATCCGCCCACCAGCTCAATGGATTCGTACGCGTTTTCGAGGACCAGGATTCGAGCGTCCAATTCCTGTGCGTATTCCGCTTCCCCGGCCTCCAAAGCAATGTCTCGAATTTCCCGAAGAACTCCAAGCCCGGCAAATTCTGTATCGAGCAACTTTGCTGCGCCGAGCAAGTCTGAACCGCTCTCCTGCTCACTCAAAGCCTGCAACAACTCATAGCTCTGTTGTTGACTCAGTATTTGCAACTCAAACATCGTTCGCACGATTTGCGGATCAACAACAAAATCAATCACAGGGACAATCAAGGTGAAAGAACTGAGAGTGCGAGAGTCAAGCGTCTCAAGGTCTTGGCTGAGCAACCAGTCCTGCATGACAGAGGCGACGGCTCGAGCACGATCCGGGTCACCGCGTTCAAAGCATATGAAGGAAATCGTCGCGATGGCCTCCAACAGCACTTGAACGCTGAATTCGGGCTCGTCCAGCCACGACGCCAAGTTGGCAACTGTGGCATCGACGCTTGCTGCATTGTCGAAGTCGATACTCTCATCCAACAACGATATGTACATAGATGCGCCTGTAGGCAGGGGCTCCTCGTCCATTGGACCGAAGCTCAGCGACGGGCCAACGTTTGGGAGACTCAGTCCAAAAGTGGTTCCAACCGTCTGCAGAGTGTTCATCAACTGGTACATGGCGTTGCCCATCATGCGTACATTGATGAAGCCTGTCTCCTCTACGGATGGCTTGCTCTCGATACTAAGCTTGGAGAACAAAGCCTTGGTGTACGTCGCAGATCGATCAAAATCTCCTGCACGATTGAAAACTCGTCCCAGGTGAATCAGTCGGATCCCGTCGAAAGACTCGACCACATCAACGGTCTCATCGATGTCCGGGCTCCACTCTTTGGCAATGTCCACAACATCAGAGGGGTCGTGGACGACGGATAGCCCACGTAGCAAGAACGCCTGATAGAGTTGCTCGATTTCAGGAGAGTCGCCAACGGGCCGCAAGTAGGACATCATCCGCGAAGCAAATCGTGCTGCATACTCGTGGCTGAGATGCTCATTTGCAGACTCGAGCAAGGTCATGGCGTCCATGGGTATTCCCATGTTGGGACCGTAGTAGATCCTGCCCCGCTGATCGGTGAATTCAGAGTAGTCGATAGTTCGAATCATCAAGGATTCGTAACAATCCACCGCTTCTTCGTTGTAGCCCTGCTGCGCCAGCAATTCGGCAATGCTCAACAGCTGATCGTCGGTTGGCGCTTGCAAATCCCTTGACTTGGACACCAAGGCATCCGCTTCTTCCTGAGAAACCGATGCATCGGACTCTCGCACCAAAGTCATCCATAAGGTGAATTCGTGCTCGTTGGCAACATTCGCAACCAATCTTTCGCTCAGCTCTGGCATTCGAGCTTCCAAAGACTGTGGAAACGCAATGTAGGCTTGTGCCACAAGCGAATACACCTGCGAAGAGTTCTTTCGTTCATAGGGTTGCAAAGACATCAAGAGCAACTCGAAGTCACGACCCAACGGAGCTTTGGAAATCAGAAGCTCTAGCAAGGTGGGTTGCTCCTCTGCATCTTCATCTTGTCCTGGATTGAGTCGCTGACGCAGCGAGCCCCCAGCTGATGCCAGTGGCAAGCCAATTGACATGTACATGACGTTGGGCGATGGAGTTCCCGTGCTTGGCCACTGCAACAACATCGGTATCACACTTTGATTACCGTAGAAGTTTCTCATTTGATCGCCAAGACCTGCCGCCTGCGTACCCCTCCACAATCGGCGTAGTAGCAACGGTATTTCCTCTGGATCAACGTCATCGCTGGCAACGATTTCCTGCATACGTGCAACCGCTTTTTCTATGCCACCTACGCCTCCAACCATCCTTGTGATGGTGTCGTATGGATCCAGACCACGGATCATCAGGAGAATAGAACCGGTTTCCATTGGTCCCATTTGCGCAGCAGTTTCGCTGCGCTCGTAAATCTCCTCTCTCACTTCCTGGTAGCGAAGGTCTGAACCACCGTCCAACGCAATTGACAAAGCGAGGTCATAGTTCTCGTTCTCGACCGCGGTGAGGTAGTAGGCAGTACGCATGAATTCTTCGGTATTGTCGAGTTCGTAGTAGGTCCGCAAGTACTTCATCAGGTTTTCGCGTTCATGTGCATTCACTTGCGTGTAAATCAAATACAGCAAAAACTCCTTCTCTTCCGGGTAGCGCTCCACCAGCTTCTCATAGATCTCTAGTCGTTCGTCACTCGTCAAGTCCATCTCTGGATCAGGTTCGGCATATCTGGGGCCCACGTTCAGGAGCATCTTGGTCAACTCCAAGTCGTCGACATTGCCTTCGCGAAGCTCATTCAGAGATTCGATGTATTGATCTCGAAATGCCTTGAACAGAGCATCTCCCGAATAGAAGCTCAAATTGGGATCTTCTGTGTACATTTCGAGAAGCATGCGATATGCACCCTGTTCATCCCCGGAATAGTAGGTGTTGACTAACTCGCCAATCTTCTCCGAGCCTTTTAGGATGAGTTGATGGTCCTCGACGATTTGCTTGTATGTATCGACATTTGCTGGATCGACCTCGAAATTGAAGACCAATTCCGTAGCGTAGCGTTGGATGAATTCATCCTGCTTGGCAGTCGCTTGCATCATGTCTGTGGTCGCCTCCAACACTCTCGTTTGTAGCTCTTCATCCAATGGTTTTGAAAGCAGATCCTTGTGTAGACCATAGATATCCATTTGCATTGCCGAGGGAAACTGGGTCGGCTGAATTCCCTTGACCACCGTCTCGAACAGCGAAATCAGATCGCTAATGGCACCCCGCTCCTTGATGTAGTACCAAATCGCAGGAACGGCGTTGTAGTAGCCTCGCACCACTCGCTGAACTTCGGAATCTCTCATGAATTCCTCATCCAACGTCACAAGCGACTCACCGACTTGATCTTCGATCTCAATGAAGAAATCCGGCCCGTCGATCATAAACATCACCAAATTAGCCGGTTCCTCCTGTAGGAGGGGAACCGCAGCATTCAGTACACGGGTATAGTCGTTCTCGTCAAGTGCGGCCGATGCATATTGCAGACCAGTTCGAAATTGCTTCGTGGTCGTTATGTAATCACGCAACAGCTGGTGAAGTGGTTTGGGTGTTTCCATGATGTTGCTGAGACGCGCAACTCGCCCAATTTGCTGGCTGGAGATTGCATTCTCCAACGCCTGTTCGACTCGACTTCGGTCTTCCGGAGGCGACTCTTCTTCCTCAACCTCTTCATCATCTTTGAAGACAGCGACCAGTTTTTCGCTGGGCTCCATGCCGAGAGTTTCATAGTGCCCCAACACCTGTCCTTGAAAATTCGGATCGTCTCCAAAGTGCTTGGCGAGCTCAAGGTCCATTTCCTCAGACTCATCCAATAGGTCGATGGCGGAACATAGACGTCGAATCATTTGGGCGGTGTAGGACAGTCGAGAGAAACGCGTGATGCTCCGCTTGGGATCAAACGGTTTCTTGCCTTCTTCATGCGTCAGCACCTCCGAAGTCTCTTCCTCGGACTCGCTTGCTTCGTCAGCCATCTGTTTGACGACTGTCGCCAATGCCTCGTCGACTTCTGTGCGAAACACATTCAGTTTGGAGTCGGACAACTGCTGATCGTCGGGCCACGTTGCGATGAGACCCTGAATTAGCATCTCGTAGAACGTCCGATAGTCGTGAGTAACGCTGGTGTCAACGTGAGAACCCCCCATCGAAACGGTCATCATCATTCCGGTAGAGAGCACACCCATTCTGGCCGCTTGCGCCATGCGATCTTCTCTCGAAGCTGCCTGCAGAGCGGTCGGCAACCCCCTCAGGACCTTCAACATGGCACTGGCGTAGAGCGCGTTCGCAACATCGAACTGGCCGATGCCTTCTCGCAGCGCCGCCGTCTTGAATTGCAACTCGAGACTATCTCGATTCACGGAGAGCGCTTGACTGTAGGATGCAAGCGCTTCCCTATCGTACCCTTCCGCGTGAAACAGATCGGCCTTGGTCTTGTTGACGTCGATCTGACCCGTGATGTCTCGCACGAGAGACAACGACTTCTCGGCCCCAATCGTCTCGCCCTTGGACAGCAGCGTCCTCGCAATGCTGATGTAGACCTCTGGCGGCAGCTGCTGACGCAGTCCGATCAGACGCCGTCCGTAGGTGAGTTGTCGATCTTCGTCTCCGGCGTTCTGGTACATCGAAAAGAAGCCCGCGTTCGGCGTGGCCATCGTGACGATTTCACGCAGCACCGCCAAGCGACGGATGCCCGCCTGGGAGACCGAGTTTTCGATCGCGACGAACTCCGCTTCGCGGTCCATCGTCTCCTGGGCGATTTCCGCCAGCAGGGAGTAGAGGTAGAACTTGTCCTCCCGGCTGGTGATTCGTTCCAGAATCACGCGATGCGTCCAGCGGAACGTCGCTTCGACTTCCGAAGCGAGTTGCTGAAAAAACGTGCGCTGCCCCACCATGTTGATGATGCCGTCCACCGCGACGACGAACTCGTTGTCGTCCGCGGCGTGCTCCGCCACGTACTGCAGCAGCGCGACCGCCTCGTCGGTGCGCTCGCTCTCCTTCATCAAGTCGGCCATCAGCAACAGGTTGTCGCTGTGGGTCGGTTCGTCGATCAGCGCACGCCGGTAGCTCTCGATCGCTTCGGCGGTGAATCCGCCCATGGATAGCACGCTGGCCTCGAATTCGCCGGTGACAGCATCGCTGTCGTAGCCACGCAGTTCGTCCAACCAGTGCTGGATGTCTTCGTAGCGATCATTGGATCCTTCAGCCAAGTCGTACGCAAGCATGTTGAGCACGAGATTCTGGATGTGCTCGATCCGGTTGTCGGGGTCGATCTTCTCCAACTGTCGGAGCACCTCGTCGTACTTCGAGTACTCCTGAAGCTGCAGATACACCAATCCGAGCTGCCGCAAGCGCTCGACTTCCGTCATTTCGCCGTACTTGGCAAAGTCCTCGACGATTTCGGTCGCCGAGAACGCATCGCCGACTTCCGTGTAGATTCGCACCAGCAGATTGATGTCGTTCTTGTTGGCATCCTTGTCGTAGAGCTTGCCTTCCAATTCGACGACGAGGTCGGCCAAGACGTTGAGCTCGGCCGCAATGAGAAGGAACTGACCTTCGGCGAAGCTGCGTCGAGCCGGACTCTCTTCCGTAACCCAAATATCCTGCCAGAGCTTCAGCGCGATGTCCTTGTTTCCCACCACGCTGTGCAACCATGCGAGACGCATGCGGTCGTCGTAGCTCAGCTTGCCCTCGTGTTCCTCGATCGCGAGGTAGACGTCCAACGCCTTCTCGTACTTGCGCAGTCTCTCGAACGAATCGGCGACGATTCTCAGGTCGCTTGAATCACCGGGTAGGTGCGCGGCCAGCTCTTCGAGAGCGTGATTGGCTTCTTCATCTTGTCCACGCGCAAAATAGGTCTCGAACAGGAAGACATTTCCAAACACGGTCGGTCCGTGCACCTCGGCATGACGGTCGATCATGCTGGTGGCCTCGTCGACGTACCCCATCTGGTTCATGAACTCGCCGCCGCGAACTAGAACGTCGACGCGGTCGCGATTCTTCTCCTCGAACAGTTCCCAGACCGCGGCGGCCTGATCCGGTTCGGCGATGTTGATGTAGTAGGAGGCCAGAGCGACGTACCACTGAACGATCGTCGGCTCCTTCTCGATCAGGCGCTCGTACTCGGCAACCATCTCTTTGGACTTGCCGGCCGTGTCGTAGATCTGGATCAACCGCAGGCGGGCTTCGACGTCGGAGGTGTCTTGATTGATGGCGTTGAAGAGATCCACTGCATCGTCGTAGCGTTCGAGATCGATCAGCAGGTCGATGCGCAGGTTGAGAAGGTCCTCGTCGTCTACACCGCGCTGCTCGAGGATTCCGACCAGCTCGTCCATCTTGTCTTCATTCCGATAAGCCTCGTCGACCAGCGTCAAGGCGTACAGGGCGTCGAACCGAATCTCGGTGGCGTCGTACGCCAACCACGCGACACGCTGCGCCTTCGCATTGTCGCCAGCCTTGAGAGCCCACTCCGCTACGCGCACGAGCTGCCTAAAGTAGTAGTCCGACTCGGGATCCGGAAGGTACAGATCCAGCGCTTTCTCGGGGTGCCCCAATATCGCCAAGGTGATGGCTGCGCGATTCTTGAAGGCCTGATCGCGCTGCTCCGCCAGCTCGACCAGAGCGTCGACCTCCTGTCGGTCGACGTCCATCATCGTCAGGCGAATCCGTATGAACTCGCGTTCGTCTTCGCTGTCCGTCGATGCCTCGGCTTTGAAATACCACACGGTCGCTGCCGTCTCGTCACCTCCTGAATCCAGGAGTCGCGCCTTGAGTAGCGTGCCGTCGGTAGTTTCCCCGAGCGTTAAAGCGTTCTCGACTGCCTCCATGGCTTCGTCCCGCTGACCGAACTGCCATTTGAGATGCGCGATCGTGAGGAAGGACTTGACGCGTTCATGATCCGCGTTCTCTTCGTCCGCAGCGGCTTCCTCGAATGAAACAATTGCTTTGTCAATGTTCTTCGTATCCAGAATCTCCTGGTCGAATACGGCATCAATCAAGCTGATGTCCAGGCGGGTGTCTTTCGCATTGGACTCGAGCAGAGCGTCGATCGGACTCTCTTGCGCGAACGCGCTCAACGCGCCTGCGAGAATGAGGGCACAGATTGCAGTCGGAAAACTACGAAATTCGTTCATGATGGTGTAGGTTGGGGTTGGAAGGGCTTAAGTGTCCCTCGGCCACCGCCGATAGAGCAGATCGCCGAGATAAAGCAAGAGGGCTAGCAGAAGCAACCAAGGCCAGATCGACGTCACGACGAACGAAAGTTCGCCAGAGCTGACTCCAGCCGTGGCGATGGAGTCTTCTCCATCAGCAAGGTTGAGCCCACCGGTTAACTCGGAAAGCTCGTTCAAGTCCAGGGCATCCATCGGATCGACCTGGTTTTCGTTGACTTCGTCCTCGTTGGCGAGGCTTACCGACCGCCAAACTCTGTCGTCCGCAGTGTTCGCGATGCCGATGTACAGGTCCTCGTCGGTTTGCGAACTCAAAGTCAGTTCGAACAAACCGGGCGCACTCTCGGTAAACGAGTGCTTGGTGTCGTCGACCAGTGTCGAATCAAGGTTGTGAAGGCTTGCAACCGGCTTGCTCGACTCGTTGGGGGTCACTCGATTGGCAATCACCGAGGTGGTGCCAAAGCGTCGTCGTGTTACTACTTCAAAGTCGCTCACATCTGACGACGTACGTCGGAAGACTCGTCCGAGAAATTCCGCATACTCGGCCCACTCGTTCCAACTGCGGGTTCCTTCGCCAACCGGTTCAGTCATCAACGCGGTAATTCGACCCAGCCCATACCGCCACGTCGCCAAGATGGGGTGCTTGGTATCCGTGACTTCCATCAAGATTTCCGCACCATCTTTAGATTCAACCTCCACATACCCGAGCAGGTTGGGAACGTCTTCCTGATTGACATCGCCCCACCAGCCGCGACCACGACTAGTCTCCAAGGGGAACGATCCCCTCTTGTACATGGGAGACTTCTTGGTAGAGGACTGCTTGAAAATCAGTTCCACCAATTGAAACTGGTTGCCAACCGAGTAGAAGCGTCCGCCTCCCCAGTTGGCAATGTTCGACATGATCTGATTGTGACCGCCTTGTCCAACCAGAATCGTTGAAACGCTGATTCGATCGCGATTGATGCGCCGAGTCATCGGCTCGTATGAAGTAGTTTCCACTCCGGCATCGGTGATAAGCACGATGTGCTTGTATCGGGTGTTGACGTTCTGCAGTCCGTAGTAGGCCTCTTGAATAGCCGGATACAGGATGGTTCCTCCAATTGCCTTCATACGCCCGATTGCACGATCGATTTCGATCTTGTTGGTGGCTGGCTGCATCGGAACCGCCCAATGCTTGTTGCCATAGAACTCGACGATGCCAATACGGTCGTGCGGCTGCATGCGTCGGACGGCGATTCGGGCAATGTGTTTGGCGAGCTCGATGCGAGAACCTGCCATGGACCCCGATGTGTCCAAGATAATGGCCAGTCCCACGCTGGGATCGATCTTGTCTTGATCTCCCGGAATGTCGACCGGCAATAAGTCTGTTATTGGTGAATCGTGATAGCCACCATCTCCAAACGCTGCTTCGCCACCACTGTGGATCAGACCCATTCCTTCGTTTCTAACGGCATCTGCAATCGCTGACTGCACAGCCTCGTCGATCGATGCAGACGGCGCGTCGTCAATCATCGCGACGTCGTAGCGCGAAAAGTCAAAGTTGTCTGTCAACGTCGCTGGATCTGGCGCGTCGATGTCGAAACCAGGACCCAACAGCCATGCCAATTGCTCAGGGGCTCCCTGTTGACGCGCACCCAAATACAGAACCCTGACAGCATCTTGCACGGCAATCACGTGCCGCCATTGATTGTTGGTAGGATCGACGTCGTACTCGTTGGGAACGTCTAGCTCAACCAGTACTTCCATGAATCCCGGTTCGAAAACTTTGAAGCCTAGTTCGACGATCTGTCGTGAATCGCTGACAATCGAACTCTCCTGAGCAAGGACTTCATCATCGCTCACGACGGAAACACTCAGATCTTCAGCTGACCCAATGACTTCTACGAGCAAGGTCACTTCCTCGCCCACCCGGGTATCAGGCGTGCTCACGTCGCTGATGTACACGTCAACTGGCGGTTCAATTTGAATGTTGTGAACCGGTATGCCGCGATTCTTCAGGTGATCGAAGGCTTGTCCCCAGTGTCGATCTGTCGCCAGTCCGTCGGACACCACGGTCACGGATCCGCTCACTCCGTAGGGTATGGACTGAGCCGCTAACTCCAAGGCATCCCCGAGGGGTGTTCTTCCATCAGACTGCATCAGAACGGCGTTGCGAGACTCGATCGCCTGCTCGGTCCCGCCGAGTTGAATCAGGCTGATCGATCCCTGATCGGCAAACTGCCCGATGACTTCTCTGGCACGGTTGGCCGCTGTCTCTTTCGCGCCTTCCGACATGCTGTTGGACTGATCCAATATCACAGCAAAATGTTTGCTTGGCTGATTCGACACCGCGACTGGCTGCATCAATCCCACCACCAATGCGAGTAAGACAGCAGTACGTATCACCCCGTGCCATACGCTTCGCGGCCGATTTGGAAAGAACCAAACCAACGGAATTAGCAATGCAAGAAGACCAAACCAGGGATAGTTGAAGGACAATTCCATTAAGGCATCAATCCTCGTTGATAGAGGAACCACTCCAGTCCGAGCAGTACCAAGACCAGCAATATCAACCAAGTGACCAATCCAAAAGCGCTTTGGGATCGCACCATCTCCAATTCCGTTGCCGATAAATCGGCAACTTCTCCTGGAATAGCCGCTCGGGAATCAAGTAGAGATACGTTCAACGAGTCGCCATCTTCCGTCTCGAAAACGCCTGCCTCGTTGCGAACGTAGTAGGTTCCGGCTGCATACTCGGACAATAGGTCGGTCCGAGCCAGCGAAGAACCGGATGTTTGTTCGTAAGGTCGCCTACCAGCCGCGACATACGCGTACCAAGGCTGTTGATTGGCCAGATAACGAATTGCTTTGGAAATGAACAGCGGGAAACTCATGCTGTCTTTGAAATTGAAGTCTTGTCCGACCAGTTCCGACCACAAGGAAACGAATCGCGTGTCTACAACCTCCAGATCGACTTCGATGTCCACATCCAGATCGGTTGCCATCGCGGCAGCATCGATTTGCGTCAGACCCAGCGATGCCACGCTCTGACGCAGTGCTTCTTCCGCGTCGAGGTCACCGGTATACCCAATAGAGAAAGCGTAGTACTGTTCCTGCGAAGGCACCGTGCGGAAATACGGGATCGAAGGTTCGTCGTCCGTAGCTCCAACTACAGCGACATGAGGGTCGGACTGAACCACCTGAACAGCATTGTCCGACTGAATCGCTCGACGAATCGATACAGGAACATCGGTTCCAATAGTCACACGAATCCGATCCTTGTCAGGTAAGTTGACCTGTGCAACATTGTCGAATTCCAATTCGTCCGTTGGTTCAATAACAACCTCGAACGTCGAGCCGTCCGCTTCGACATCGCGAACACGAAACTCGTTGTCGGATATCGATTCGATTCGATCAGAACCCACGGCGACACCGCCACTTTGCACACTCAGATCTTCAATGCTGGTGTCCAATCCCTCAGTTGAGAGAACACGGAATAGAACGTCTACCTTGTCCCAATCTCCCGACATCGCTTCACCAATGCCGAGTGCCACAATGCCCCGATTCTCAAAGTCGTCTGGAGTCTCAGTGCGCCGGGCAACGTTGAATCCGTCCGGCAGTTGATCGATGGCTTCCGAAGGTACCGGTGCATTGCCATACACCAGGACATTGACCTGTTCGGGATACATGTCGTTGCGAGGTAGAACACGAAGCAACTCGTCGATCGACGATCGGGCGGCGACAGGCTCGAATTCCTCGAGTCGACGCACCAGCACCATGTTTTCCTCGCCCGCTGCTAGAACGCGAACGTTGTTGGCACCGGCCAAGAAAACCTCTCGCGAATCTCGCGGATAACCGGAAATGTCACTCAGTAGCTGCGATTTCGATTGTTCGAAGACATCAGCCGTAGCCGAATGCGCGGATCCATCGAGCACCAAAACGCTAAAACCGGTCGCACGACGCTCATCGACCATGGGCGCTCCGAATCCAATCCAAAGCAACCAGCAAATAAGCAACGCCAGCAAATACGCGAGAAGATGCCTGAATCGCTGACGCAAAACTCGGACTGGTGCTTCACGCACAGCGGCCGCCCAAAACATCGTCGTTGCAATGGGCAATTCCGTATAGCGAATGCGCAACTGCTGAAGCAGGAAGAGAATTCCTGCAATGCCTGCTAGGCCAATACCGAGAGTAAGAGGGGTTAGATTGAGAAAATTCATGCGACTTGGGCTCGCGTCTCGAACAACGTCGCCAATTGATCAAGAATGTCTTGATCGGCATTGATTCGGGTCAGCCCGATTCCGTTCCCCGATGCGAATCCCGAGAGCTGTTCATTGAATTCCTCGTAGATTCTTCGATAACGCGCCAATACGCCCTGTTCCATGGTCACATCGACTGCTGCGGAGGTTTCGCAGTCAACCAGCCGGATGTCGCCAACCAAATCCGCATTCGCGGTTGGGTCTGCGTCCAAGTCCTTGACGATCTGGACTAGCAGCAATCTGTGCCGACATCTGGTAAGAGACTCCAAGACCCTCTCAAGACCTTCAGGTTCGAAGAAATCCGACACCACCACTAGCAGTCCCGGTCGGAGTTTACGCATTCCCAGTTGCTGTACGCACTCGGAAAGCTGTGTTCCATTCTCTTCGTTCAGTTCGGCCATGCGATGTGCCAACGTGGTCAGCTGTCGCCGTCCCACAAATGGCTTGGAATGCATGGTCAAGTCGTCGGAGAACGAAAACAAGGCAACGACGTCGTGTTGGCTCAAGGCTATCGACGCCAAAGCCAACGACGATCTCAGAGCCGCGTGAACCCGAGGATTGTCCTCAAGAAACATGCTCCGGGATCGATCTACGAGCAAGTAGAGGGGCAGATCCTGGTACTCCTCAAAGACATGCACGAACAATCGACCCAAACGTCGGTAGATGTTCCAATCCACCGCACGAATGTCATCGCCGGGAACGTACTGTTTGAAGTCCTTGAATTCGAGACCGATGCCCCGATCAATTGAAAGCTGTTCGCCTAGTCGTCCTTGACGCAGGAAACGCTTGATCCGAAGATTGAACGCCTCGAGCGCTGTAAGAAACTCGGGGTCGAACAGTTCCTCAAAGGTTAATTGTGCCGCCACACCTTATTCCTAATGCGTGACTAGTCGACCGACCGCGGTACCTTGACCTGCTCGAGGATATCTCCAATGATGCTGTCAGGGGAAACGTTGCTGGCCTGAGCCTGGAAATTGAGAATCACTCGATGTCGCAACACCGGCAGTGCAACTGTCTTGATGTCGTCGGTGCTGATGGAGAACCGGTCATTCAAAATCGCCTGCACCTTCGCTCCCAACATTAACCCTTGGACACCTCGGGGACTGGATCCCAACGAAACGTAGGCGTTGGTCTGGTCCGTCGCGTAAGCGCTCTGAGGCTGCGTCGCCATTACCAGTCGGATCGCATACGTCTTGGCGGCTTGCGGCACTGCTACCGCTCGCGCAGTCTCGCGAAGACTGACAATGTTCGCTCCTGTTGTGACGTGATTGATATCCACTTCGGAGGAACCGGTTGTCCGGTCGATGATCTCGTAATACTCCTCTTCTTCTGGATAGTCGACGATCAACTTAAACAGGAACCGGTCAAGCTGGGCTTCGGGCAACGGATACGTACCTTCCTGCTCCACTGGATTCTGCGTCGCCATTACGCAGTACGGTTCATCCAGTTCGATGGTGCGATTACCAACCGTTACCTGACGTTCCTGCATCGCTTCCAACAAGGCCGATTGCGTCTTGGGCGTTGCTCGGTTGATCTCGTCCGCAAGGACTAGGTTGGCCACGATCGGGCCTTCCTGGAAGTTCAACTCATGCGCTCCTGAAGCGGTCTCGGTCAACACCATCGTGCCTTGAATGTCCGCAGGCATCATGTCCGGAGTGAACTGAATTCGCGAGAATTTCAAGTTCACCGCTTCGCTGAGGCACCGGACGAGCATCGTTTTGCCAAGTCCAGGTACGCCTTCAAGAAGAACGTGACCACCGGCCACCAAGGCTGTCAGTACACCGTCCACAACGGATGCTTGGCCAACCATCATCTTGTTGACTTCCGAGCGAATGTTTTCAAACGCTTCTTTGAACTGCGCCGCTTGTTCAGCGGCGCCGGAGTTCACTTGTGCAACGTCTTGTTCTGCCATTTATTTACTCACCTGATTCAATGGGCTGTTCGCGCAACGAAACAAAGTACTTGCTCACTACGTTGCGCATCCAGGGGCGTAGTTCGTGCCGAACCACCACTCCAATACTTTCGTCGATCACACCACGCGATTCGCTGTTTGCGATTGCGACGTCACTGGGATGTGGAACCGCTCGTTCACGCTGAATCTTGACCCGTCCTGGATTGATCTGTGAACGAAGCTTGTCGGGCATCGGCACTCCCAACAACATAGCGGCAACTCCTCTGGTCTTCTTGATGCCGCCAGCTCCACCTCGACCGTTGGCATCCGGATTCTCTTCATTTCCGACCATTCCCGAAGGAGTCAATTGTCGGTCAACTGGAGATTTACGTTGATTCATGAACGGGCGACCGGTGTTAGCGGCCTCCTGTTCTTCATCTTCTTCGTCGTCTGATTCCAAATCGACATCCGAATCCATGTCCTCTTGCTGGACCTTGTTGGTTATTTCGAACATCTCCGCGGAAGACGACTGACGACCGGAACCAGTACCCTTGCCGCCGGCAAGTCCGCTGGCAGATTCGTCTTTGGGCTGCTCCTCATCCGAGGGCTTTTTCGGCGAATCGTCGTTCTTGCGTTCTTTGGCAGCATCATCAGAACCTTCCCGTTTCTTGTCGGGATTTCCCTGTCCGGACAAGTTCGAGGCTGCACTGCCTGCTTGATTGTCCTGCGTTGCTCCTGCACTAACTCCCATTTGCATCGACTGAGTCGGATTGGTGGTAGATGGGTTAGCTCGGTGCAATGCAGAATCGGAAGAGGATCCCTCAGCTGATTCGAGAACCACGTTTTCACTGTCTCGATCCAACGGATCGGTTTTCTCTTTGGCGACCACCGGATTGAATTGATCAACTGGTTCCACCACAGGCTCGGGCAACGGAGGTTCGTCCTCGACGATCACCGCAACGAGTTCGTCTTGGGGGGCAATCGCATCCACGCTGGTGTCGAACACCAGGAAATCGACAACTACGCCAACTACAAGGAGAACCAGGGCGGCGACGCCATGACCCCACTTGTTGGAATGCATGAACGGCGCAGCGATACGAATATCGCGAAGCTTTTCCTGGATTGCTTTCTCAGCGTAAGGAATCGCATCGTCGACGGCAGCGCTCTCGAACGGAGAAAGCTTCTCGATCTTAAGAAACTCGTCCGCGGCTTGCAGTCGATCCTTGTACTCCAGCTCCCGATCAAAGAGCGCTAGCGCATAGGTCCGATTGACCTTGCGGGCAAGGAACCCAAATGCGCCAGAGAATACGACGTACGCTACGGGTACCACGATGGCAAGCAGCACGGTAAAAATCGGTCCCAGCATCCAGACTTGCGTTCCAAACCATCGATCGGAGATCGACAGAACTGCGAACACAACCGGGACGATGAGAGCCACGATGTGCACATGGGACATCGCGGCTTCCACCGACTCTTTTAGCGCATACCTGCGAAGGTATCCGGCGCCTCGATTCGCCAGCACATCCAAGTGCTGGCGAAGCTGATCTAAGTTAGCCATCTTCTGAGGCAGCGCTCACACTCTCGTCTGTTTCTAGACGATCCCGCAACCTAGTAATGGCATCCGATGCTGATTTAGCCTGTGCTCGGGGCAGACCATGAGACAGTGCTCGATCATAGTTGGCAATTGCGCGACTGTCTCGGCCAAGCGCTTCGTAAGCTCGACCAAGATCAAACCGTGTAATGGCATCCAATTCCGGGTCGCCATTGAACGCAGCAGACAGGAAGTACTTCCATGCGAGCGTGTTTTCGCCTCTAGCGAGGTGGCGGTCACCGATCAACTGTTGAACTTGCTGTCGAAATCTGGGCTGATCAGAATTTCCAACGTACGGAAGAGCAATCTCTCCGAGCGAAATGATCAAGTCGGAATGCTCGTTCCTCGAATCGGGATTTTCACCCAGACCCAGCACGTAATTCGCAACATACATGAACTGTCTGCGTTCCTCATTGACAGCCAATCCATACTCGATGAGTTCGGCCTGGCGTTCAATTGTTGCTCCATTCTCGAGTCCGAGATTGAAAGCCACGTCAACGGCCTCTTCGACATTCCGATCTTGCGGATTCTCTTCGAGATACGTGAACAGCTTAGCTTCGTCTTGAGCTGCGGCAGCCATGTAGAACTGATGGTCAGCATCGGAATAGTTGCTGTTGACGGTCTGTGAAACTCCGACGAATCCTTGATTGTGATCGAGGACGATTCGGTAGCCCGAGAGAACGCTCAAGCCGGAAACCAACAGTACATCGCCACTGGGATGGTCAGGTGCTTTCGCCTTGTATGCATCCGGCAGCTCCACGCCCGAAGACTTCAATTGCTCGCGAACGGCATCCTCAAGTTGCTTGTCGGCGGCATATTGGTCATACCACTTCTGATACAAGTCTTGGGGATAGAAAGCCGCCATGTCGGAGACCTTGATGGTCTGATCCGTGCCGAGATATGCCTCGTCGACAACACCCGCTTCGCGATCATCGAGAAGCTCTCGATTCAGAACGGTGTGATAGCCGTTTGTGCTCATCTTCATGAAGGCACGTTGTCCGCCGTTGTAGTTGGTGGGGATGTAGACCGAATCGCCAATCACTTCGACGCCTTCGGTAAACAGTTCGGAGCTTGCACGAACTTCCTCGGCCACGAGTTCCCCTTCGGGATGCAACGTCATCGAGCCGTCCTGAATGTCCAAGGTCAGTCCAAATTCACGCAGCACTGGCCAACCAACGATTGCAACTATGTCAATCTGGTCTAGGAATTTGTCGTACTTGCCCGTCAATTCGCCGCACGTTGCGCCGATTTCAGGAATGATCTCGGTCTTCGGGATCTCCAGTCGGAAGTTCTCGTTGAGAACCTTCAGAGATTCCTCGCCTTCTCCGAATCGCAAGTTTCCGAGTACGCATGACTGAAACATCATCGTGTGAGGCATGTCGTAGTCGATGATTATGTGCGTGTCCTTGATCCAGACTTCCGTCTGCAGTTCAACTCGAGCGAGGATCTTGTCGCCGATCACTTTGATGGCGAGCGGACCACCCGTTGAGCCAATCGACGCGGACTGTTGAGCAACGGTTTGCGTCGGAACGACGAGCACCAAGGCCAAAGCCGTGAGCGCACCGAACAACCGACCAAGGAACGATGCTCTCGATCCATTAGTCGCAAAACGATTCTTAGATTCCATGATGTTCTCCAATCGGTTTCACCGAGTTGGGTTGAATAGTTTCAATTGCAACATTATTGCACAATCGAAACCCAACTTTTTATTCAAGTCTCTATCCGTCTTCAGAGTCTTCCTGCAACAGTTCGTCATCGGGATCGAGTCTCAGTTTCAAGCGTTCCAATGCGGTCTGCGCCGTCTCGTTCAATGAAGGCGGCAAACCGGTTGAAATCGCTCGGTCGTAATTTGCGTAAGCCCTTCGGTTCCGACCCAGTGCTTCGTACACCCGACCGAGGTCGTAGCGCACGAATGCATCCATCTCAGGGTCGCCATTGAACGCGGCGGACAGAAAATACTTCCACGCGTTCTCAGCGTCGTTGCGGGCTAAGTAACGGTCGCCCACCAGCATTTGAACTTGCTGGCGAAATCGCGGGCTTTCCGATCTTCCGACGAAGGGAAGGGCTTTCTCGCCCAACGCGATTATCAACTCCGAGTGTTGTTCGCGGGACTCGTCGGACTGCACCAACCCGAACACAAACTGAGCGACGTACATGAACTGTCGTTGTTCATCCGTAATGTCGAGTCCAAATTGAATCGCCGAAGACTGACGGTCTACCGTACGCACCACTCTCCAGTCCTAGCGCAAACACATCGGATACTGCTTCTTCGACGTTTCGGTCTTCGGGGTTCTCTTCGAGAAACTGGAATAGTTTGTCTTCGCTCTTGGCTGCGGCTGCCATGTAAAACTGATGGTCGGCCTCCGAGTAGTTGCTGTTCAAAGTCCTCGAGAAGCCTGCGAATTGTTGATTCGGGTCCAAGACGATTCGATATCCCGACAGGATGCTCAGACCCGAGACGAGCAAGACGTCCGAGCTAGGATGATCGGGAGCTTGGGCAATCAAGTGAGGGGGCAGTTCAACGCCTAGTGCGTCCGCTTGTGCTTGAAGTGCTGTCTCTTGTTCCTTATCAGCCTGGAACTGGTCATACCAGTTCTGATAGAGATCCTGCGGATACAGGGCAGCCATGTCGGAGACCATCATGATTTGATCGTCGCCGAGGTAGGCTTCATCTACAACACCTGCTTCTCGATCATCTAGCAACTCTCTGTTGAGAACGGTGTGATAGCCACCGGTGGCCATCTTCATGAACCCACGCTGACCGCCGTTGTAGTTGACGGGGATGTATACCGAGTCGCCGATGAGCTCCACGCCTTGGACAAACTTCTCGACGCTCGCTTCGACTTCGGCAGGAGACAACTCTCCATCGGGATGCAACTGCATCGTTCCCTCTTGAATATCGAGGGTCAATCCGAAAGAACGCAAAGCCGGCCACCCAACAATTGCGACGATATCGATCTGTTCAAGCTCGTTGTCATAGCGAGCCGTTAGGTCTTGTGTGGTTGTACCGATTTCCTGGATGATTCCATCTCGGGGTATCTCAAGCCGAAAGCCTTCGTTCAAAGCTCGAATTGTCGTTTCACCTTCGCCGAACCGCAGGCCTCGCAACACGCCTCGATTGAACATCATTGCATGGGGACTGTCGTAGTCGATGACGATGTGGGTGTCTTTGAACCACACCTGAGTCTGCAACTCAACCCGAGCGAGAATCTTGTCTCCAATGACTTTGATCTCGACCAATCCTCCCGTATTGGTGCCGGACTGGCTCTCTTGCGCTACAGCTTGAACGGGCAAGAAGGCCGTCAGCACAATCGTTAGGATCACACTGAACAAGGTTGTCATTCGTCCCAAGTACGGGCGCAATGTGCGCATAGTTTGCTGACTATCTGCTCTCTGGAGATGTTCTTTGTTCATCCGCTCCACCCAAGTAAGGTGCGTGTGCCGCAAGTCGAACCAAACCTAGGAACCGAACCAATCCCACCCTAACCGAGATGCAGAAAGGACGGATTTCGTTTCAACGGATTGCACGTCGTGAACTTGAAGGCGAACTCACACTCGCGCTTCTGCGCGAATGTCGATCCGTTGGAGACAAGTCCACGTAGTTCGACCAACCCAATCGAAGCGAAATTATACGACCACGACGTGTGTTCAAAACCCACTTTGAACGACAGTGACTTCACTGATTCGACAAGCTGGCAATTGGTTCAATTTCGACCCGATGCCAGTTCATTAGACACCAAGTAGTCATAGCTCTCAGCGACTGCCGTAAACATGTCTGTATCACATGCATCAAGCTCCACGATCAACCACTCGATAGTGTCTTCGTCGGCAGCCGTACATACACCCGGAATATCCATCGCACCGTGACCGACCGCGACGTGGGCCTGGTCTCGCACTAGTGGGCCATCTTTGATGTGCAAGAGCGGAGCTCGGTGCCGAATGCGCCTCACTTCCGCGACCGGATCGCATTCTCCAAAGTTTGCCGCCCAATAAGTGTCAACCTCAAACAGCAGGTTCGGGCACTCGCGTTGGAGCGTGTGATAGGGCAGTTCTCCACCTACCGGTACGAACTCGAACCAGTGGTTGTGCAAGAACAGTTCAACTTCATGCTTCTTGAGCCGCTCGATAACTTGGTTGATGTTTTCAACTGTTCGCTCCACATCGTCAGCTGTTTTGAAGTCTGAAGGACCGTAACCGGCCGCCGCCCTCGACAGTCCCATTTGCTTCACGACATCGGCCACCTCGTTGGCTTCTCCGTGGTTTGCCCATGGATAGTGGCTTGAAGACACCTTCATTCCCAAGTCATCCACTTGGGATGCGAAGTCTCTCGGGGTCTTTCCGAACAAGTGAAACGGTTCGACACCGCAGTAGCCAATGTCCGCCAGCTTCTCGAGTATGTTGTCGAAGTCCGCCATGCACTCTTCTCTCAACGAGTAGAGCTGTACAGAGATGGGAGGTGCTTTGCGTGCCATTGGATCTTCAATCCAGCCAAATCCAAACAATCATTATCGGCACATAGCGAACGTATAGATGACTCCGAGTGGCTCGATTCGAATTCGATCTTTGTCGCAGTCGGGTGTCTTGAACTTGAAAAGCTCTGGTATCGGATAGCATTCAACTGAGGGCAAAGATCCATGGGAGGCAACACGCCATGAAACTCCGAATGGGCATGATCGGCGGCGGCGAAGGCTCGTTCATCGGAGCAGTCCACCGTATGGCCGCAGAACTCGACGGATCAATTGAGCTTGTTGCTGGAGCGTTTTCTTCCAACGCCGAGCGTTCGATGCGGTCAGGCATCGACATGTACGGTCTTGCTCCAGAGCGTTGCTACGGCAGCTACGAGGAAATGCTGCGAGTGGAGTCCGGTTTGCCCGACGACTTGCGAATCGACTTTGTGGCGATCGTCACACCCAACCACCTGCACTTTCCGATGTGCAGGGATTCCCTTCAATCGGGATTTCACGTTGTTTGCGACAAGCCTGTGACCTTCAACATCAATGAAGCGAGAGAACTAAGAGAAGTCATCGATCAGTCAGGACTGGTGTTTGCGCTCACCCACAACTACACCGGCTATCCCATGATCAAGGAGGCTCGCTATCTGGCCCAGTCTGGATTGCTAGGTCCAATTCGACGGGTCAATGCCGAGTACATCCAGGGCTGGCTTTCAGCTAGCGAAGAGACAACGGGCAACAAACAGGCGGAATGGCGTACCGACCCCAAACGTTCAGGTGCCGCAGGATGCATGGGGGATATTGGAACGCATGCTTTCCAGCTCACAGAATATGTAACAGGATTGGAAATCGAGAGCGTAAGCGCCGACCTGCGGACGCACGTTGACGGAAGAAAACTCGATGACGACGGAAACGTGCTACTACGCTTCGCCGATCGAGCCACCGGTGTACTGTGCGCAAGCCAAATCGCCGCTGGGGTGGAGAATGGATTGACTCTTCGCGTCTACGGCGAACTGGGTGGCATCGAATGGTCGCAGCAGGAACCCAATTCGTTGGTCGTGCGATGGAGGGATCGCCCCTTCGAAGTCAGAAGAACCGGCGGGGCGGGTGTACACGAACCCTCTACGACGGCCACGCGTCTGCCGGCCGGACACCCTGAAGGATTTCTCGAAGCGTTCGCCTTGATCTATCGCAATTTTTCCGCGGCTATACACTCGTTTCAAGACGACGAGAACGACGAGGAAGTTGAGAATGACTTTCCATCGATTCAAGATGGAATTCGAGGCATGGCGTTCATTCAAGCCGTCGTGGACAGTTCGGCGAACGACGGTCGATGGACGTCGATTGAAAACTAACACGGAGTTGACAGCATGAAGACATTGAAGGGTCCAGCTATATTTCTGGCGCAGTTCATGGACGACGAACATCCATTCGACAACATCGAGTCGATGGCCCAATGGGCGGCCAATCTCGGATTCGTCGGCATTCAAGTTCCCATCGGCAATCCCAATTTCATCGATGTCAAACAGGCCGCGACAAGCAAGACGTATTGTGATGAACTCGCTGGCCGTGTAGGACAGCATGGGATTCAGATTTCGGAACTATCGACGCATATAGAAGGTCAGCTTGTTGCGGTTCATCCCGCGTACAACGAACTGTTCGACGGCTTTGCGCATGAGTCCGTTCGAGGCAATCCAGCCGCACGAACTGAATGGGCGATTGAGCAAGTAAAACTCGCCGCTCAGGCTAGCCGGAATCTAGGTCTCGACGAACACGTCACTTTCTCGGGTTCCTTCCTTTGGCCCATGGTCTATCCATGGCCAGCCCGTCCAGATGGCTTGGTGGAAGAAGGCTTTCGAGAGCTGGGTAGGAGATGGAAGCCGATACTCGACGAGTTCGAAACCTGTGGCGTAGATCTGTGCTACGAGATTCATCCCGGCGAAGACCTGCACGACGGAATTACCTTCGAGCGATTTCTCGATGAAGTCGATGGGCATTCCCGTGCCAACATTCTTTACGACCCCAGCCACTTCGTTCTACAACAACTCGACTACCTTGCATTCATCGACATCTACCACGAGCGGATCAAGATGTTTCACGTCAAGGACGCCGAATTCAATTCATCAGGCAAACAGGGTGTGTATGGCGGATTTCAAGATTGGCTGAATCGGGCAGGAAGATTTCGTTCGCTTGGAGACGGACAGATCGACTTTCGATCAATCTTCTCGAAGTTTGCAGGCTACGACTTCGGTGGTTGGGCAGTTCTCGAATGGGAATGCTGTCTCAAGCATCAAGAAGACGGTGCAAGAGAAGGTGCGCAGTTCATTCGCGACCACATCATTCGAGTTACGGAAAAGGCGTTCGACGACTTTGCTTCAACCGGAACTGACGCAGAAACGAACCGACGCGTATTGGGGTTGTAGACCAGGGTTCAACGCAGAGCGTTGACTGAAAGCAGCTGGTCTGTTCACATCATTCGATTGCCCGACTGCGACGCTGGCGCCGGTTTTGCAGTCAAGATCGATCCTCAAACTTAAAATAGTCGCCGTAGCCGTACACCCAACCGCCTTCCCATGAGCCAAGCGAGTCTCGCCAGCGACTTGTTGGACATGACCAAACCCAAGGTCGTGTCGCTCATGCTAATGTGCGCACTCGTCGGCATGCTGGTCTCCGTCCACGGTGCGGTTCCCATTCCGCTCGTGTTGATTAGTCTGCTGGGAATCGCGTTGGTAGCCAGTAGCGCCGCTGTAGTCAATCACGTCATTGATGCACATTGGGACCGCCGCATGGCGCGAACCCAAAACCGACCTATAGCGAAAGGGCGTATTCGTTCGCGCGACGGACTGATCTTCGCCGCATTGCTCGGGATCGCAGGTTCGACGATCCTGTTCATTTTCGTGAATCCGTTGGCCGCGTGGCTGAATCTCGCTTCATGGGTAGGCTACGGGATTTTCTACACGATCTTTCTCAAGCACACGACATCCCAGAACATAGTCATAGGTGGATTGTTCGGAGCTGCTCCCCCATTGCTCGGTTGGGTCGCAATCACGAATTCGATAGAGCCTGGAGCGTTAGTCCTCGTACTGATCATTTTCTTGTGGACTCCTCCTCACTTTTGGGCACTAGCGATTGACCGGATTGAAGACTACGAATCCGCCGGGATCCCTATGCTGCCGCTCACGCACGGCGACCGCTACACGCGTTGGTCCATCTTTGTCTACACGATTCTCCTGTTCATCACAACAATCGTGCCATTCCTGATCGGAATGAGTAGTTGGATCTATTTGGGAACGGCCGTCGTCTTGGGAATCGTGTATCTTGGGTACTCGGTTGCCATGCTGGTCGCCGAAGACCCCAAACTCCCTTTGAGATCGTTTCGATTCTCGGTCGTCTATCTCTTCGTTCTCTTCGGGTCTCTGCTAATTGATCACTACTTGCTTGGCATCGGTACGGCAAACGCAACCTGACCCTCCCTAGTGCCACTTCGGCTTAGCCCTCTCTTCCTGACCATTCTCGGTTAGGATTCAGCACATGAAGAATGTGATCCTGATCATTACCGACACGTTCCGCTTCGACAATCTGTTCGACTATGCGGAACGCCCAGTCAACACTCCGATGCTCGATGCCTTCATCAATGAACGTGCGACAAGCGTCGAACGGTTTTTCGCGGGCAGCTTTCCCACCATCCCCCATCGCACCGACGTAGCTCGGGGCGTGTTGGGTTGGCCACATTACGGTTGGCAACCAATCGATGTCAGCGGACCCAACCACATTGCCAACATTCTGGGGCACCAAGGCTATTCGACTCAACTCATCTGTGACTGTCCACATCTCTTCAACAATCGATTTCAAGGAGCGTTCACCGCTGCGTATCAACATCGCGGTCAGGAAGGAGACAAGCACCTTCTTCATCTGAACGATGCCATTCCCGAGGCGACTCCCGCGTCCAAGACTCGACAGAGACCGATGTGGAGGGGAAAGACACTTGCGGATCAGCATCGGTGGCTCAACCGGTTCTACAACGTGGAGGAGTCCATGTTCTCCGCGAAGACTTCAGCCACCACGATTCGCTGGCTCGAAGAAAACTATCAGGCTCAACCGTTCTTCTTATGGGTTGACTTCTTTGATCCGCACGAGCCTTGGGACGCTCCCGAGTACATGGTCGAACGCTACGATCCGGACTACAAGGGTCCGCCCATGATCCACTGCAACTACGGGCCAGCAACGGACTACACCGAAGCAGAGCTCAACAATCTATGGGCACACTACGCGGCCGAAGCCGAGCTCGTGGACCGCCACATCGGTCGAGTACTTCAGAAGATCGATGACTTGAACATGTGGGACGACACCATTGTCGTGGTGACCAGCGATCACGGAACCAGTTTGGGAGAACACAACCGAACCGGCAAGAGCAACATTTGCGATCACGATGAACGCTACTGGCCCATCTACCCAGAAGTAGGCCATGTTCCCTTCATCATTGCCGGTGATCCCATCCCGGCCGGGTGCAAGCTTCCGATGCTGGCTCAACCGATCGACATCTTGCCAACTTTGAGAGAACTCGCAGGATTTGAGACTGCAACGCGAGTCCCCATTGAGGGCAAGAGTTTTGCAGAAGCGCTGTTGAAGTCTGAATCACAGCACCGAGAGTTCGCGGTGACTTCAGGGTTTGTTGCAGTTGACACAGAGGGTAGATGTCCGAACCGATCGGTTACTCCCTTCGTCGTCGATGGGAATTGGGGATGTGCACCGGTTGGCGCTGACGGCACCGCCGAGTTCTACGACCTCACAAACGATCCGAATGCGCAAATCGACATCGCAACCGATCATGCCGCCGATGTGGAGAAAACTCAACATCGCCTCGCGGAGTTCATGCAAGACTTTGGCGCATCGCAACCGATCATCGACTGCTGGACAGCTTAGAGCCACTCGCGTAACGCAAGAGTCGGCAATTTCATCTGATTATGTGAACTTTTTCGATAGTCCGCTGTCCTATGAAACAGTTGGAATTTCCTTTCGGCTTCAACCAAGCGACAGAAAGAAACCAACCCCTGTCCGGTGACCACAAGTCGCAACGAGACAGTGAACCGAGTCCTTACCAAGGAAGCAAGAAAATGTCACTCTCCACTACGAATCCGGCCCGACACGGTCTGGCTCGACAATTATGGTCTGCCTGGATTCGATTTGGATCTCCAGTCGTCAGCGTCGATTCGCCAGAGACTGGTGCATCGGATCGAGGCAATCGTTCTCATGCGAACGCAAACGGCAACGTTCCGCGTTCCAGCGAGTACAACGTTTCTAAAGATCCGATCTCATAAGCTGAATTACCGGTTGGACTGAGCAAACTTCAGGCTGCGACTCCACGTCGTCGCCTTGCATCAGACCCTCACGGTATACAAGCTGGAGAGTTAAAGGTTTCCTTGGGTTCTTGGTAGCACTTCACTTGACGAACATCAGGGCTCGCGTCGGAGCACACCTTTAGTTCAAGTTCGCGTCTCAGAACCGACTTGAAAGTTCGAGTCGTCGACACGGACAGAGCTTCACTACAGGCTTAGGTGCGCTTGTCGCGATCGATGCGTGCCATCAGTTCAAATGCACTCACCGGATCGGTATCTTCGTCAGATTGACCAAACTCGCGATACAGAGTTTGAACATTGACGGCGATTCGTTCCGAGTCACCCCACGTGTCGAAGTCCGCGAGCGAAATGTCCATTGCTGCTTCATACACAGGCATCCCTGTGTCGAAGCGTAGCTTCGCTTCGTCCCTGATGTAGGTCAAGTAGTCTCGAACGGCCCGTACACCTCGTTTGTCCGTGATTGGACCGTGTCCAGGCACGATGGTCTCCAAGTCCAGATCGAGCATGTAGTCGCACGCTGAAATCCAATTGGAAACTGGACCCACCCACAGAATCGGATGGCCTTCAATGAACAGAATGTCGCCGGTGAACATGAGACGATCTTCTTCGCAATAGACGAGGATGTCTCCTTGCGTGTGACAGGGTCCGACTCGCCGCAAGTGCAACGACTTATCTCCGACTTGCACATCCAGCGAATCATCGAATGATCGATTCGGCAGTGTTTGCGTGATGCCTTCGAAGTCGAATGCACTGAAGCACTTCTTGAAGAACTGTCCCGTCAGACCCATTGATCCAGCATTTCGCATGAGGAACGCCAATCGTTCGGGAGAGTCTTGCTCCAACTCCCGCAGTGTGGCCGTCGACGCGATGATTTCGCAATCCCCGAGCAACTCGTTGCCGTTGCAGTGATCCGCATTCGCATGCGTGTTGACCAGAGTTCCGATTTTCTCAGCGGCTTTGGATGCACGGCGCATGGCATCCAACATTTCCTGAGTCAGCTTGAGGTCGAAGAGTGTGTCGACGAGCAGGGCTTCGTTTCCATCGACGATGAGCCCGGCATTGCTCCAACCCCAACCGCCATCGGGTTGTAGCCACGCATAACCACCAGATCCGAGATCGTGCAAGCCTTTTGTGAAGGGCCGAGTTCCGAGACTCATACTCGTTTCACCCCATGCGATCTGGTCAGATCGCCTCGTTGCGAATCAATTCGTGGGTTCGTTTGCGTTCGTATTTTCGAGCTGGCGTATTGATCACTTCCTCAAGTGGGATCGTTTGCATTCCTCTTCCACGAACGTTTTCGTCCACATCGTCATAAAGAGTTGATCGTTGACGCGGAACACGGCCGACGGAGCGGATGAGATCCTCCATTTGCTCGGGCGAGGTTTCCTGTCCGTGCAAAGTGCCCGCTGCACGAGAAATGCTCTCGTTCATCAAGGTTCCTCCAAGATCGTTGCAGCCCGCGTTCAGAGCGGCAGTGATTCCCTTGTGGCCGAGTTTCACCCAACTTGCCTGAATGTTCGAGATGACCGGATGAAGAACTAGCCGTGCGACGGCATGCATGAGGATCGCTTCGCGAAAAGTCGGACCTCGACGGGCTTTGCCCTTGAGATACATCGGGGCTTCCATGTGGACAAACGGCAAAGGTACGAATTCGGTGAACCCACCAGTGCGAGTTTGAAGCTCGCGAATCCGCAGCAGGTGGCGAGCCCAATGCTTCGGCTGTTCCACATGTCCGTACATGATTGTCGCCGTGGTTCGAAACCCCAACTCATGCGCAGTTTCCATCACTTCCAACCACTGTGAAGTGTTGATCTTGTCGGGGCAAATGATTGCCCGAACTTCGTCGTCCAGAATTTCCGCTGCCGTACCGGGCAACGTGCTGAGCCCCGCATCTTTCAGTTCCTTTAGGTACTCACGCAAGGAGACATTCGATGTCTCGGCTCCCTGCCAGACTTCAAGCGGAGAAAACGCATGGATGTGAATTTCCGGGACTGCTTCCTTGACTGTTCGCAGAATGTCTAGGTACTTCGCACCGGTGTACTCGGGGTGAATCCCACCCTGCATGCAAACTTCGGTTCCACCGCGATTCCACGCCTCCCTCACTCGACGCTGAATTTCGTAGTCGGAGAGATCGTAGGGGCGTCCACGCAGATTTTCAGCTAGCTTGCCTTTGGAAAACGCGCAGAACTGACACTTGAAGTAACAGATGTTGGTGTAGTTGATGTTGCGGTTGACTACGTAGGAAACGACATTTCCGTTCACAGTCGTTCTGATGTTGTCGGCGGCTTGAACGACTTGCGTGAAGTCTTCGCCTCGAGCTTGGAACAGCTGAACGATCTGCTCTTCGGTCAGCACCTTCTCCTGTTCCACAGAATCGAAAATGTCGGAGAGTTTCGTTTTGCGATTGACTGGCGTTTGCGTGATTCGCTCCAGAATGTCATCTGGAGGATCGACTGGATCTCCTGGACTCCAATCATCTGTTCGTGGCAAACCGTCAGCATCAATTCGTTGAAGGACTGTCGTGTTGAGTTCTTGGTCGAGCCACTCGTCGCCCTGCTGAATGTACGACGGATAGACGGTAAGTCGTTCAGCCAACTCTTTTCCCGCGGAATTTGTCGCTCGTTCGAGTTCCAGCAAGTGTGGCCACGGAGCTTCCGGATTCACATAGTCCGGTGTCAAAGGAGATACGCCACCCCAGTCATTGATGCCCGCGTGAACGATTTGCTGAAGAACACCCGGACTGAGATTTGGCGGTGCTTGGATACTCATTTCCGGGCCGAAGATCAGGCGTGCAACGGCGATGGTCCACAAAAGTTCGTCAAGATCGGGCTCCGGGGCATTCTTCATTTTGGTGCCCGGCTTGGCACGGAAGTTCTGAATGATCACTTCCTGGATGCTTCCGAACTCTTGATGCACGGACCGGATCGCCAACAGCGACTCGACACGCTCAAGTCGTGTCTCACCGATGCCAATCAGTATTCCGGTAGTAGTTGGCACGCGTTCCTGACCCATCTTGCGTAGGGTCTCCAAGCGAACGGCCGGAATCTTGTCAGGGGAGCCGTAGTGAGGCATTCCCTTTTCCGTCAAGCGATCAGAGGCCGATTCGAGCATGATCCCCATCGACGGTGCAACCTTCCGAAGCTGTTTCAACTCTGAGGTCGTCAGGTTTCCGGGATTTAGGTGCGGAAGCAGTCCTGTTTCTTTGAGAACCTTCTCCGCTGCGGCTCCGAGATATTCCACTGTCGACTCGTAGCCATGCTCTTGCAACCACTCACGGGCAACCTTGTAACGAAGTTCGGGTTTCTCTCCCAGAGTGAACAAAGCTTCCTTGCAGCCCAGTTCAGCACCCTGCTTCGCAACTTCGACCACTTCGTCCAATGAGAGGTATACGGTGTCCAAGTGACGGGGAGTTTGAGCGAACGTGCAGTAGTGGCACACATCTCGACACAACTGGGTCAACGGAATGAAGACCTTCTTCGAGTAAGTGACCGTATTGCCCCAACCTTGGTCTCGTACCTTGGCCGCTCGGTCCGCTAGCTCACGGATGTCGTCGACGTTGCTCAGCTCCAGCGCGCAAGCGTCTGAGACTTCAAATTTCGGCAGAGTGGTCATGTTTCTCGTAGAGTTGTTCCCAATGTCGGATTCCTAGGAAATCGGCTGATGTTTCGACTCGAATCCTTGAAATTCGATGAGGCTTCGAGCCGTGTGGCTGTTGGGTGCCAATGCCACAACCTTCTTGAGATCCGCGATAGTGTCCACATCCAGCGCAAAGTTCGCGACTCGTAAGGGCTGTGGATTCAATCCGGCTTCCTGCGCGGCTCTCATGTGCGGTCGGAAACTCCTGCCATCGAACACGTATCTGAATGCATTGGGAGGCGTGCAGAGCAATCCATTCGTCCCAACATCGTTTGCATCGGGAATGATAGTGGCTCGATCATGAGCAGAGATCGCCTTTTCCACATCGGCCGATTGAATCATGGGAATGTCGGCCGGCACGATGAATGTCGAGGAAGCACTCAATTCCCGCTTTGCAAAGTCGCTTGCTTCCGTAACCGCTTCGGCGAGGGATTGCGCATGATCTTGATAAACCGTCAGGTTGTTGAACTCGGATAGATCCGGCAATTCCGGCATCGGCGATGAAAGTATGATGCCGTCCAACGAGGGAGCGTTCGAGAGCGCAGTCAGCACATCTCTAAGCATCGCAAACGCACAAGTCGCTCGGTCATCGACGCTTAGGTGCTCAGCGAGTCGACTTTTTCCCGAAGGAACTCCCTTGAAGGGAACAATTGCCCACATGTTGGATCAATTAGCGAAGGCAGTCGAACAATACTCCAGCACCTGCTTCGCCAACTCAATTCGGTCGTCCAAAGTACGCATTATCGTTTGTAACGCTGTCGCCTGCAGACCGAGTCGTTCGACATCGGAAATGTATTCCCGATCTTGGTGATCCAACACAAAGCCCTTGATGAATGGCTGATAGTGCCGTGCAACGTTGCGAGCGTCCGCCTCGAAACCCAACTCCTTCATGAGTTTGGCGGTCGGTCCCTTCAGGGCCATCCCTCGTACGATTGGAGAAACGGCAACCACTGGAACTGAGGTATTGCGCAGAAACTCCGACAGCTCGTTGATCGACAACAACGGATCAACAGAGAGGTAAGGATTGGACGGACAAATGATCACGCTGGATATTTCATCGAGTTTCAAACAAGGGTTCAGCCGAGCGGCTTCCGCTCCCTCGTAGTCAATGCGAGAGACAGCGGGTTCGCACTTCCGTCGCACGAAGTACTCCTGAAAAGGCAAGGCTCCTTCAGTTGTTGTGACAACCGTGCGCACTGGGTCATCACTCATCGGGAGGACTTGGTGCTTTACGCCAAGAGCACTACAAATGTGGGCGGTAGCCCCGGTAAGCGATTCTCCTTCGCGAAGCAAGTTCGTTCGCATCGCATGCAGGGCCAAGTCCTTGTCGCCTAGCCGAAACCACGTTTCTCCTCCCAGTTCTTCAAGAGCAGAAAGGAAATTCAGCGTATCGCCCTCGCGGCTCCAGCCGGTCGTTCGATTCTCAATCCCTGCGAGCGTGTAGGTAAGAGTGTCGATGTCCGGGGAGATCTTCAATCCCAGATGCTCGAAGTCATCTCCGGTGTTGACCAGAAAAACGACTTCCTTTTCCTCCAAGACTTGGGCGAGTCCAAGGGCGAGCTTTGCACCCCCGACGCCTCCCGTGAGAGCTAGAACCGTCAACGAAAGAGATCTTCCTCGATGGGTCGGTTGGACATGGCGGCCACTTCACTTCCCCTTGATTCTGGCATTCCTCTTACGACAGCGACCGGCACCCTTTCCGTGGTTTCTCCCATGACCAGAGTCGCTGCAGTAGCGATGCTGTCTGCGATATTGGACAACGTTATTTTGAGTTCTCGACCGAAAATGTCCGTTCCTCCTCGCCGGTCGTCGAGAACACAAACATTCGACGCTCCAATGGCAATTCCAATCGTTCCAAGTCTCCAAGGGCGATTGGCTGAGTCGGAAATGATCACTCCAATACTTCTTCCAATGAGTTCTCGCAGCGAATCACAAAGGCCACGTGCACTGGCGTCGGGGTCAATAGGCAATAACAGACAAGATTCCTGTTCATTGTGATCAATGTTGGATTGGTCGATTCCAGCGTTCGCGCCGACGTGCCCCAATCGGTGTCGTGTGATCAGCACACCTGGTTTCTTCCGAACGACTTCCGATGACTCTTGAAGGATCAGTTCCACGAGACGGGGATCCTTCTCGGTTTCTTCGGCGAGCCGTTGAGCCTCCTCCGATGGTTCGACCGTGTTGAGAGTTACCTGCCGACCCTCCGATTTCGAAACGATTTTCTGAGCGACAACGACCACATCCGCATGTTGAGCGGAGATCCCGTTTTCGCGAACTGCGGAACTAATGAGCGCGGCAAGATCATCGCCCTCTTTAATAAGAGGCAGCCCTCTGACCGGAAAGACCGTTAGCGTCACGAATGCTGCGAATCCTGCCCGACTATTTTGATGCCAGAGTGAGAAATGTCGTGCCGACGATTGATCTGAATCAATGCGCTGGTCAACGCTTCCGCAGCGGCGGAGTTTTCGATTGGTCCCGCATGCCAACCGTGCATTCCGGCCTTTTCGATCAACTCGATGACCTTGTTGCGTGCCGATCTTTTGTTTCCGGCGACGAGAACGTCGCACTCAACCTGAACATCGCGCTGCAGCAAATGGGCAGCGACGTTTTGAAACGCAGTAACCACCATTACGGAATCACCGAGGAAATCCTGCGCCCGCTTACCTGCACTTCCTTCGCCGGGCAGCTGAACAGTCCCAACTCGAGGCGGAACAAGCGGCACTGTCACATCGATCAGAATCTTGCCTTTCAATCCATCCTTGACTGACTCCAACGTCGAGATTTGGTGCGCGGCTGGCACAGTCAACACTACGATGTCGCCGCTCGCAGCGGCTTGTGGGTTCTCCATGGCTTGAGCCGGTGTGTCAGGACTGATCTGAAGAAGGTTGGCGACGGCGGTTTCAGCTTTTTGCTGTGTTCTCGACCCGATAATGATCTTGTGTCCCGCCTTGCTCCAGCGAATGGCCAAGCCAGTGCCAAGATCGCCAGTTCCACCCAGTATGGAGATAGTCTCTGGAGTCGACATTGAAGAGAATCGTTTGAGAAAGTTGCGCATTATCCGCTATGCCTTGTTCTGAGTCGGTCTCTCGAGGCAATTTTCACAGCGTGTTTGACTTCACAGACTTCGGAGGGGACTCGCCGGCAATCCATCGGCAAATCTCGCTTGGTTTGGACCAGGAGATTGTCTTACATCCATTTTTGCAAAACGCACGGCTAAGATCAATCGAGACACTCGAGTCATTGAAACAAGTGGGCGAAGTCACAACGGTCGATGGCAAGTTAACTTCGCTTTGCTTGAACAGTGCCCGTTTCTCGGAGAAAGGTTAAGCATCCTACGCTTGCTAAACGCCAACAGCTATCGTCAACTCTCTTGCAAAAAGCGTGTCTTCACATTAGGTTGCATGCCACTCCGAGAATCCGACAAGACGGACTGTTCGAATCGGAGCAAGAAACGATCAATTCCTAATCCGTTTTCGCGATTGCGCAAACAACGGTCTCGGTGTGCCGATGAGAGCAAAGCCGTGGTTGCTAGTTCAGAGCGGATGCCCTTTTGTATTTCAACTTTAGAGCCAAATCAACTAAGCATTAGTTGTGCAGGCAATGCGATGCCCGAGGTGTCAATCTATTTGGTTCTACTCCAGCAGGCGGCAAACAACACCAAGCAAGCCTAGGTGAACGCGAAGGACGCATTCCTATTGCTGTCTGCGCTTTCCTGGTCTGGTCAAGAAATCTAAGTCTGAATAAAATCTTGATATTCTGTCCTGTAGTTCTGCCTTCAATTGATCACTCATCTCGTTCTTGTTTCTTCTCCAAAATCTTCCCAAGTACAGCTTAGTTTCTTCTTTCTTAGCTCCTCTTACAGTATCCAAGGGTATGCCCTTTCCCTCTAGTACCCGAATTGATGTAACATAAAAGTACACCCCGCCAGGCTCCATATACTCCCCATTGTCTTTCATTACACCCCTCTCTGCAATCAATGTGGCCAATTCATTTTCTTTTCCATTCCAATACGGATTAGAATTTTCAATGTCAAAATAGTGCCTGACAACTCGACTGAATCTCTTATCCTTCCTAAGCGAGTCATGTAACTGCCTATCTACCTCACCTACAGATAGCATTAATCTTTCTCTTCTGGATTGAGTGGGCCTTTTCTCTTTCCATTGTGCTTCTGCGCGGAGCAGTTCTTCTTCTCCGACTCTCTTGCTGTTACTTTCGATCCATATCTCATTAAACCACTTTCTTGCCGCTACGGCAATACAATTGCTCTCGCTAAGAATGGCTGCTTCGGAATTTGCTGTAAGAGTACTGGTGTCATCGTAGCCCAGTCCATTTATTGAGGCATTTGCAGATCCAGTTATGACTCGGTCTCCACAAATCCACACTTTAGCATGCATGCCGTCGAGTGTCCTAACTTGCACATCTCGTTTGATCAGACTTCGAATTGGTTCTGGATTACAACTTCCGGTCATCAAATCGCAAATTACTCGAACCCTCTTTGGGTCCGCAGTGATTTTAGCGGTGAGACCTATTTCGTTGATTGCATCTTTACCCCAATAAGCTACGGCGATCCAAAGGTCTTGTTCCTTGTGGTGTATCAATTCTTGGATTGCTGAGAGCATGCTAGCTCCATAGAGAAACTTCATTTGGGTTGTACCCTTGCCGATCATTTGATTGATTGTAGCAAATTTTATTTACCCGTTTCAACATGTACTTCAGTTCCTAGAAGACGGAAATCACAAGACTCATTGTTCATTATTTGCACATAGGATCAAGTTCGTTTGCAGGCGTCGGACTAGGCTGAGGGCTTGGTCGGAGGCAGGTTTTGAGGTTCAATTGACGTGACTCGTCGAGCCGTCGGATTCCCATCTCGAGCCGAACAGCGGGCAACTACCTGGCGGATGCTTACCGCGAAAGATTCTTTCCGGATCGTGTCAGGAGCTGTCCCTGCCAGCATCCAATCACGGTGTCGACATTCGACTTAAGCACAAAGAAGCTGGATCTTTGGCCATAGCCGGAAACCGTCGCTACAAGACTTGATTCAGGATTTCGTCCACGAACCGAATCGTAAGGGAGTCGACAAACCCGACGACACGCATGCACACCGAATGGATCGCTAACATGAGCCAAGACTTAGTCCTTGCCTTCTTCGTAGATTGCACGAACATGGTCCTTCTGCTCCTGAGTGAGCTCTGGAGCGAAGTTGTAATCCAAAGCATGCGCAGCTTCGTATCTCAACACCGGAGGAAAATCATCCATTCGTTCAAACAACTGAATTGGGTTTGTATCTGCCCAAGTCAAGAAGAACATGAACCAATTCTCAGGTTCCCCAGACTTCGCTTCGAATTGGATCTGGAGTTCCACAGCACGATCAACTTCGCCATTCTTTATGAGCTGATTAGCCACCCACCAGGTTGAAAGATCCTCGGCAGCTGGACTGACCTTCGGCAACAATGCAACGGCGGCTTCCACATCACGCTCAGCGAGACTCATGATTGCCCGTGATTCGAGTCGGACCGCGTTTGGCTCTGCTGAGGCCACTTGAAGGGCACGTTCTGGATCCTCCAAGATCAACGACTGCAGAACATCTTCCAACAATTCTCTGCGATTGTTCTCTGTGATACTTTCCTGTGACTGGAGCCATTCCAGAGCAGCCGAAGGATCGACTACTGACCACCTTCTGACGAAACGCCACACCGTCCGTTCACTGTTTGTCCCAAGATGCTTCAACGACTGAACGAGTTCTGCGGCATATTCCGGATTTGTGGTCCCAAGTGCCTCTATTGCACGTTCACTCGCCACTGCTTGAAGATGGCGCGGAATCTGATCAATTCTGTCGAACACTGCTACTGGATCCCATGCTGCCCAAACTCTCAACAGTAGTTCCTGCACCACGTCAGTCATGTACGCGCGCTCTCGTAAGCTATGTCCGTCGTCCGCCTGAATTCCTGTCTTCTCAACGGATTGTGATGGTTTGGCTGGATAACCACTCTGAATGTACTTCCACGTGCCTTGAGGATCGTTTCTTATCAGAGCTTCCACAGCTTCATCGAGAACGAGACGGTCTTTCTCGAATGGCACTTTCGAGAATGGCGCACGAAGCTGGAACAAGACATCAAGCCCCTCCAATTCAACGGCGGCTTCGGCTGCTTGTATCAGCGTGTCTAGCTGTGATTCATCCTCTCGACCATCATGGAGCAGTCTGTGCCAGATCTCTGTGGGTTCATTGGCAAGGTCGAGCACAAGGACCTCTCTCTCCGATTCGCTTGTGTATCCAGCGTGACCGAGTTCGCGTGCTATTGCTCGAAGCTCGTTTAGGTCAAGATCGTCTCTTGTGGTCGTAATGGTCCTCAGTGCGATTAAACGGGAGTCTTGATCAAGGTGTATCGCGGCCTCAGTCGCACCATCCAAGTCCGACTCGGACCACTCCGCGAATACACCCTCTATGAAGGATGCACGTTCAAGTCCAGGAAACTCAAGAGCTGACACCAACGCTTCCTGAGGACTGATTGATGCAAACCGGCTGGCGATGGCGACCTGGGTGTTGTGCTTTACGCTAGCGTGTTCAATGTTCCGAGACTCTTGCAACAGCTCTCTCAAGTCCACTTCGACGGCACCGTCAAGCATTGCGTAGAGCGCGACGGTGCGATCAAAGGAAGTGGCGTGGTCGGCCAATTCAGGGAGGCTAAGACTGCCGGTCGCAGGCTCGCCATTTCCAACTTGAATGTTACTGGTAGCCCAAGCTTCACCTGCTTCCGCAACAAACCAAATTGCAAAAAAGAGCACCGCGCCCATCGCAATGACGCTGTGCCAATTACGACATCGATTCTCAGTGCGCTTCACTTCAATGCACCATCAACCGAACACTGACACTAACTGAGGTCCTTCCAGCAACTTTGAATGTACAACGAATCACTCCAGCCACTCCTCAGGCACAACAAGCTCATCCAGGTCGATTAGCCCCTTCTCTTCACGCAACTCCAGCTCCTGTCGAAGAATGCTCCCAGTGATTGGACGTTCGCTGAGCAGAGCCTGCGCTGTCTCGATCTGATCCTCGGTCAGTGCCGGTGTTGCTTCCTGTAGGTCGATTAGCTTCTTGGCCGCCATCGAACGAATCACTGGCGACGTGATCGACTCTAGCGCTTGAAAGAGTTGCTGTGGGTCGCGAGTCGCCCACAGATCAAAAATCCAATGGAAATACGACACGGGTCCAATCAATGGAGCGTCTAGCGAGGGGATGTCAATTCCTAATTCGACTGCCGCGTACGGATCTCCTGCACGCACAAGCCTCTCACCGAGATCGTCTATAGCGAAGTATCTTGCCTGTTCGTGTATCTGAGGAAGAAGTGCGATCGCATCCTCGATCCTGCCCATTTCCGCGAGGCCCCAAACCACATCGTATTCGGTAGCATCTCTAACGCTAATCAGAGTGCTCCATGTGGTTTCACGGGCGATGTCGAGAGCCCTCTCGGCATCCACTCGTACAAGCTTTCGAAAGATTCCTTGTCGAAGCGACCGCAGAAGTTCAGTGTCTTGATCCGAATATTCAATCACCCACTCAAGCGCAGCTTCGGGATCGATGTGAGCCCATTGTGCGACCATCCTCCATCGGAGTCGCCCATCATTGCGAACGAAACTCTTGGTCGCTTCCAAGTACTCCATCGCTTCCAAAGGAGACTCTGATACAAGACGAATGAGGGCTATGTTCATTGCATCCCAGCGAGCACTTTGAGGTACTGTCTCAATGGCATCCAGCACCGTTCTTGGGTCAGTGTGCGCCCAGGTGTTGGCAACAGAATGTTCCAATTGCACATGGATGGGTTCGTCGGACCAAGATTCGACCTGTTCGAGAGCGCGTATCGGATCAGTGCGAGCTAAAGCCATCGCAAGTGCACAAGGCAACTCCCCACGCAGTGTGCGGGGCACGTTACGCAACCAAGCAAAGGCGTTCTCAATGTCACTTTCGAGCACTCCTGCGATCACCGTGCTCAAAGCTGTTCTGTCGTCTTTCGACGGAAAGCTGTTGGCAACTTGCAGGAGTACGTCGAAGCCTTCCCGTTCCTGCCAAGCGGACACAACGAGCTTCAACAATTCAAGCTGTTTTGAATCGTCAAGACCGTCATTTACCAGAACATCCCATGCCGAGGCGGGATCATTAAGAAGCTCGAGAGTTTGTGCTTCACTGATGCTCTGCAAACCCACCTCTTCGAGTCCCAATTCACGGGCGATTTCGAGAATCTCTGATGGAGCTAGGTCATTGCGTGAAGAAAGCATCGATTCAAGAGCAACCCGTCGGTCGATACCTCGTAAGGATTGGGCTTTTTCGGTCGCGTGGTCTAGATCGGTGAGTGACCACTCGTGAAACGCGCTCCGAAGTAGCGGAGCTCGACGGACTTTGGGAACGTCAAGAATCCAACTAAGGGCTTGGTCTGTGTTCAGTATTGCGAGCTTGCGTATCGCCGCGGATTGAAGCGCTGTGCGCCGGCTGTTGCGCCCAATGCTTTCAGAATTGCGCAACATTCCGATGAGTTCGTTTGTGTCAGCGTCCGCAAGCCATTCAAAAAGAACTGAAGCTCTTTGGTAGCTACTCTCGATTTTGACCCATTGGGCCAGCCACTCGTCAGCAATCTGAGTGCTCGATTGGTCTTTCTCGCTTCTGGCAGACCCTTTCGTCTCCCCGACACCTGATGGGTCGTTGTCACTTTGGTCGGAGTCGGGACTGGCGTGTTGAGCAAGAAAGACAGCCGCCACTATCACGACCAAGACTCCACTGGCCAGGCCGATCCACTGAAATGTGCCAAGTCTTCTCATGTCTTGGTCGTAATGTGACCGTGCGCAAAAACGAAAGAGCGCGTGCTACCAACCCCTTAATTTCGACAGCGGATCGTCTTACTTAGTTCGGGCTCATGCCCACCGCTGCTTGTTCTTGATGTGGATGAAGCACCCACACGATCAGCTCTGCCGTTGCCGAGTTCGCGTAGATCGTTCAGCCTGCTGCAGGTCAGTTTGAACTTTGCGGTTGAGCCCGCACCAAAAAGCCTCTCATCCACGCAACAAACCTGATTCCTACCGCAGTAATCCAGATCGCCGCAAAGAGCGGGTAGGTGCCCCATGGCTCCTTAAGAAGGAAGTCGTACATGAAGACAAAAATGAGGTAGTAAAGAATGTAGCGATGGACCCACCCCGTGATCTTGCGTCCCACAAGCCGTGCTGGAGCTTGAAAAGTCAATGTCGCCATGATGGCGAGGTAGAACATCCCAAAGGCACCACCCCAAATTTCTATGGGCTTAGCCGGAAACTCGCTGGGAAGCTGTGCCAGTACCACTATCAACGCGAGGTGGACTACGTGGTTGCCCACCATCGCAAGTCCAAAGTTCCCGCGGTGAAGCACCAACCAGTCTGTGACTTTGTTCTGAAAGAAGCTCTGAATTGGCCGTGCTACGAGCGGAACCAAGAACAGCAGGAACGACAGCCGGCCGGTCAGTCTGAGCGCGGCTGTGAAATCTTCCGTTCCCGAGTTGGGATTGAAGAGTGTCGAACCTGTCGCAACCAATCCAATGACTGCGCCCAAAGCCAAGGAAAGCCAAGGGTATCGAGTGACACTCATGGTGTTTTGCCACATGCCGTAAGTGTATAGCGAGGCAGGCTCGTATGAGTTCTGTCAGACTTCGGGTAGATCGTCCGCGTTCACAATCGTTCCGAGACTCTCATCGGTATAGCGAGCTTCGAGCACTAATCGCAAAACTGTGGACTATGGCCTTATTCGGCCAAGAGAATTCTCACTCTCATTGCGGCTCTTTGTAGTGGTAGAGATCCAGTTCTATGGCCGTTTTCTCGATTTCTTGGAGCATACCGTGTTCCTCGACATCCCACCCGTCTAGGAGCGCTTCGGCTTCTCGGAATGCTGAAGCACAGTCTTCCAAGCCCATTTGCTGTACTTCAGAATCGTAGCCACACACCTGTCTCACCAAGGACTCGACATCGGGCTCGAATCCAGCGGCTTTCATTCCGGCTAGACCTCGCGCCGATTCAGCAATCCTCACAGCTCTGTACTTGAAGTCATCCATCGCAGCATCCTCTAGTGGACGGTGCCATGGATACATCGCAGACATGGATTTGGAAAGCTGGGGGCTCCCTACAGGGCCACTAAATCGCATAGTGAAGAGCAGATGTTCAAATCCTAATCGTGCGGCAATTTCGTTGATCGGATGTTCCGGCTTCCTATCGATGTCGCTCCACCAGTTCGCAATCTCCACTGGCAAAGTGTGGTGGTCTCCCTTGTGCAGCTGTTCGCTGAGAAGATCCGATGGACACAGTCCTCTGGAATCGAGCCAAACACTCCTAAGAGTGTCTCTTCTCATGCGATTTCGCCTCGCGTAGTACCAACCCTCGGTCTCGTGCCACTCGCCTACATCAACCATCGCTGGGTACAAAAACTTCCAACTCGGCAAACCTATCAAATCGAACTGATAATCGGACAATCCTTCGTACGGCCAATTGAATTTGGGTTCAAAGTGGGTCTTGTGATTCCTTGCGTCAGCACACCTCTCCGTGAGTAAGCCATAGCGGTAGAACGCATCGGCGTTGCAAGTCTCCTTGAGATCCAAACGCATCGGTCCCTCCAACAATCTACACTCGGGACGAGAGAGTGCTTCCAGTACCAGTGTCCGGTCTCTTGCTTCGCTCTCGAACATAGTCCTGTAGGTGAATGTGCCCTCCTTTGGAACGATTGCCAAGCCAGTGATAACGTAGGCTGCACTGTCCATTGAGTCTCGTTCGACTGCATCCAGACACTGCTCATCAGACCGAACGTCGTCGTCAAGAATTTCTGGACAATCGCCGTACAAGTAGAGAAGATCAGCTAATGCACGCTTCAACTCAGGGTCTTGGGTCGGCTCGAGTTCCAAATGCACGTCAATTTCGTCTTGAGGTGGACCATCGCTAGCCTGCGGAAATGACGCTCGAGCTTCCTGTCCGTCTAATAGGAGGAGACGGAAAACTGGCGCGACAGCTACGCAGCCAACAAGGATCAGCACAGTTGCCAGATGCCGCAGTTTGGTCTCGTTCATCGACACGGTTTGGGTGCTGTGTGCAAGTCAGTTGAATTCAATCTAAATCACACTACACAAACTCACAGATGTCAACTCGCTGTTTCAATGGCTCAGCTCGTGAGGTTGTCCATGTACCGTGATATCGACGTTACTTCTTCCGGTACGCAATCGCCCTATGGCACTACTCCCCTGTGCAAGCCGCACGGCTTGCCGGTTCAAGTCTCCACGACGCAAGATAATCGCAGTTCATCGGATTCAGATCGCAAGTGTCCGTCTCTTGTTGACTCAAGATCTCCACGAAAACTCCCGCGGTCCGATATCCCCTCAAGACCACTCTCCCTTGCTCCGGCGCTCATACGCGGGTGCCCATTCCCTTCAATTTCCTCGACATCGGTCGGGACGTTTACGAGTCGGCTTCTCGCGCAGTTACAGACGCAAGATGCGCAATCTCATGAGTACTCCCATGCATCTTGCTACGAGAGCCCGATCAGCGATAATTGAAGATATTGGTTTTGCCTAATGAGCATTCAGCGCAAACAACTCTCGAAGCCTCGAACTGCCCCACAGTTGCCGGTAGATTAGTGGTCTGGGGTCGCAACGCAGGGTACTTAAGTGCGTGAGTGACCGAAGCGAAAAGTAGCGATTAGCGGCCTATTTACTTACTTAACTAGCTGTCGTTGAGATCAAGAAGCGATCTTAAGTCGTCAGCCCATTTAGGCCGTCACCTCTCGTGTACGACCTATGAGCAACGTATTAAGCGTAAGAAAACGCAAGACAACAAGGATTCCCGATGCAATTACCAGAATCTGCAATCAACGGAGCACTCGCGAGCGTTCTGACTCGCATGAATCAGAACTGGTCAGTCACGGCTGAACCTGCAGGCGTTATCAAGGACTGTGCGGGTTCACGCGTTGACATATTGGTTGAGCAGTTCAAAAACTCTCGATTAGTTCTCCAGAATGAACTTGCACCGGCTAGGACTGTGGAAGAAGTAGCCGTTGAACGCCTTGGAAAGAGGTTCGCAAGCGACGGCAGCGTGATTTCCGGTGCAGTTGCATTGCGCACTCCCGCCTCTCTCAATATGTGCCGTACGGTCGAGGAAGCACAAGACAAACTATCCACATTGGAGCTTGAATATGCACTCTTTCGATTGATTCCGAACTCTGTGGGTGACTCTCCCACAAACGTAAACAGAACTCCAGCGACTCCGCACAAGTTCCTTAAGGGGCCAATTCCGGCTCTCGCCGAATTCCTTCTCAACGCTGGAACTGGAGACTTCCTCTTCCATGAGTCGTTGCAAGCACTTGACGAAGGTGTAGAGGAAGCAATTGAAGTGCTGAAGGCCATGACGCAAACCAGCGACCAACTCAAGTCGAAGCTGGCGAATATCCTCATGCAGTCATTCTCGGATGAGGGTATTTCCCAAGGACTGGGAATAGCTGCAACGGTGGTCATCAACGCAACGTTGTTTCAGCAAACGCTCGCTGTTCAGTACGACAACGTGATGTCACTGGCTCAAATGAGAGCGCGCGGAATGCTCCATCAAACCGGTGTGATCAACCAGGGGCGCAAGATCTTGGAGATTAACTACTGGCCAATATATTCGATTGCAGTCAGTGTGTTGGAAGCCATTGACGAACCGTACGTAGCTTCGGAATTCGTTCAAAGGCTCTCTGCCACAACACAGAAGCTAATTGACTTGGAAGTGGCTACCACCCACGACTTGTGTGGCATTGTGTTCCAGCGTTTCATGACTGAGCGCAAGTATCTCGCATCGTTCTACACCCGCCCCGAGTCCGCACGTTTACTTGCTCATCTTGCTGTTCCCGATCTAGATTGGGCTAGCCCATCCGTGTATTCAGGCTTCAAGTTTGCGGACTATGCGTGCGGCACTGGAGCTCTTGTTCATGGTGTGTATCAACGCGTGTCCCACTTGTACGAGTTTGCTGGTGGCAACCCAAGTTCCGTACATGCCCACATGATGGAGAACAACGTCACGGCTGCCGACATCGTGCCATCTGCGGCACACTTGACGGCAACGTTGCTCACTTCATTGTTTCCTCACAAGACCTACCGGACTTCCCGAGTGGAAGTGCCTGACTATGGCCGCATAGGTGATGAAGACCGAGTTTGCTTGGGTTCACTGGAGCTTCTCGCCGAGGAACAGGAATATTTCTCCACTCTCTTCCCAAACCCTAGCGATGGCAAAGTCATCGGGCCTGAAGGAGAAGCAGAGCTCTCATACCAATTGACCGCAATACCCAAGTCGCAAGACCTCGTAATCATGAATCCGCCATACACGAGATCAATGTCTGACTGGATCGATGGTGCTCACGGAACTTGGAAGCCGTTCAATGCATTGGGCAATTCCGAGGAAACGCAAGCTCTAATGCGTAGTCGAGAGCGAGAGCTGACCGCCAACGTCGATTGCTACAACGGCTATCAATCCATGCCATCAGCGTTTTGCGGAGTGGCAGATCGAATGCTCAAGGAGGAAGGTACATTCGCCTTCGTCTTGCCTATGACCTCACTCCAAGGATGTTCCTGGCACAAGTTTCGCACGATGCTCGCACAGAACTACTTGAATGTTGTGGCTGTCAGCATCGCAAAACGGAAAGCAATCGATTGTTCTTGGTCGGCCGACACCGACCTAGCCGAGGTCTTGATCGTAGGGAGAAAGAACGGCTCAAACGATCAAAATAGCGACCGCAAACCCCGCGGCACACTCGTCACACTAGGTGAACGTCCGCCGAACAGCATGATGGCAACCGAGTACGCTCAAGCAATCAAATCGGCCGTTGGAGCTCGTAGTCATCTCACAAGAACCTTAGAGGATGGTCCGTTTGGCGGAACACCACTGACCGTCGGGGACGAAGTCATCGGCGAGTTGCTCTCGGTTCCCATGTCCGATGTGAGTTGGAACGAACTCGGCATCCGCGATCTCAGTCTGGCGCAGTTTGTTCATCAACTTTCCAAGGGAACACTGTGGTTTCCAGGTAGCAGACGACCAATATCAGATGAGATTGCCATTGAACGCATTGAATCGTTCGCAACGGTCGGATACGCGGACAACAACATCGCCAACAACACCCGAGCGGCGTATCAGCGGATTCCCGTTTCGCAGAATCCAGACTTCCCGATGGTCTGGAAAAAGGAGTCCAGCAAGCAACGTTCGTTAGTCGTTGACCCTGACCAGGAAGGACGAATCAAGACTGAACGAGAAGATTTGGCATTCAGGATTTGGGATCGAAGAAGCTGTTCGCTGATTGCACGTGAAGTCTCTTTCCCATCTCAGTCCCTAGTCACAGCCTATGCTTCAACTTCGGTCATTGGCGGAAGAGCGTGGCCGAATGTTCAACTTAAGAGTCCAGCACATGAGAAGGCATTTGTACTGTGGGGCAACTCAACGCTTGGGCTAATCAGTTTCTGGTACTACTCCAGCCGGCAGCAAGTCACGCGAGGCATGGTCACGGTAACAGACATTGCGGAACTTCCCTGGTTCGATCCGACATCCCTTTCTTCCGATCAATTGGCTGAAGTCGAGGAGCTCTTCCAAGACCTGCAGGAACGGAAGTTCAAAGCTGTCGGTGCAGCAGACGAAGACGACGCGAGGATCGAACTCGACCAAAGATTGCTTGTTGACATCCTGCGACTGCCAAAAGCCATCTTGGAACCATTGGCAAGACTGCGCAGCAAGTGGTGTTCAGAACCGAGTGTTGCCCCTAATTAAAGGTCGTTCTTGAACCGCACCCCTGGTTTGCGCACTGGCTGAACCAGAAACAACGTCGCGTAGTCGATCACCGATGACATTCAACGCGATCAAAGTTGCGACCAAAAACGAAGCAGGAAACGCAAGCTGCCACGGCGAGGAGTGCATCTCCTTGGTGCCATCCGCCACCAGTACGCCCCAGCTGGTTTGCGGCTCCTGTATTCCCAATCCAAGAAAGCTGATAAAGCTCTCGGCAATGATGACTCCCGGAATCGTCAACGTCGCATAAACAAAGGCTATTCCCACAACGTTGGGAAACACATGCCGCACGACGATCCATCGATGGGTTACACCCATGGATCGGGCGGCTGCGATGTATTGCGAATTGCGAACAACCAGTGTCTGCCCACGAACGATACGAGAAATGTCCAGCCACGAAACTGCTCCAATGCCGATGAATAGCAAATAAGTGTTTCGACCGAAGAGAACGACCAACAGAATTACGATCAATATGAAGGGAACCGAGTACATTCCATCCACGAATCGCATCATGAACTGGTCGATGCGACCTCCTACAAATCCTGCAGTCGCACCCCACGGCACACCTATTAAGAAGCTGACCAAGGTCGCTAGAAGTGCGACGGTGAGACTCATTTGACCGCCAACAAGCGTGCGTGCAAACAGGTCCCGACCTACACCGTCAGTGCCAAACCAGTGTTCGGCGGAGGGAGGTGCATTGACAGCACTCCAATCGATCTCCACATAACTCCAGGTTGACAGCAACGGACCAACAATGATCGACAACAGAATTAGGCCCAGCAATCCCAACGCGAGCAAGAAAGGGATGTCGTTCTTGAAACGGTTCATGAAACGGTTGCTCTCACGTTCTCGTCCGTTTGGATACGAGGATCTAGCCGGCTATATAGAAGGTCAACGAAAAAGTTGAGCAGCAGAATCAGAGCGGAGTAGACGACAACAGCTCCCATCACGAGTGTGTAGTCACGATTCAGTGCGCCTTGCACGAAGTATCGACCCAGACCCGGAAGGGAGAACACTTCCTCGATGACGAGGGATCCAGCCAAGAGCGTGGCAGCTGCTGGACCCAAATAGGAAAGTACTGGAACCAGTGTTAGCGGAAGTACATGGCGAGACACAAGTCGAACGGAATCAATGCCCTTCGATCGAGCAGTCACCACGAAGGGCTGAGCCAGTACATCAATGCAGGCACTGCGGGTGAGTTTGGCAATCGCAGCAATAAACGGCAATGACAAAGCCATCGATGGAAGTACCAGACTCCACCTTGAATCCAGCCCTCCGGCTGGAAACCACCCCAATCCAACGGCAAAAACCAACACCAACAAAGGCCCGGTAACAACAGGGGGTAGCGCCAATCCGAGAGTCAGTTTCGCTGACAGAGCACTATCGAGCCAAGTGTTGTGGTGTAGCGCCGCCACACAACCGACTGTGGTTCCAACCACGAATGCGATTAGCAGCGCAAGCCCACCCAGCATCAAACTCACTGGCAATCCCGCGGCAACCAGCTCGTTGACCGAGAAGTCGTGGTGTTTCAGAGAGGGTCCGAAATCGAGACGAATGAGACCGCCGACGTAGCGAAAGTACTGCAGATACAGAGGTTCGTCGAGGTGATAGGTAGCGAGCAGATTTGCTTCGACTTCAGGTGTCAGCCTGCGTTCGCTGTCGAATGGTCCGCCGGGTGCAAGGCGCAAAAGAAAGAACGTAGCACTAACGACAATCCAAAACGTGACCAGCATGAACGCCGTTCGTTTGAGAACGAATCGGGACATTGAAGAGTGACTTCAGTCCAAGGTCATGTAGCGGACGCCATGGGAATTGCGTGGATTAGTAGACCAACCACCGACTCTGGGATTGACGAGGCTCCGAATGGTCACCGAGTAGAGAGGCACGACTGGATGATCCGACAATGCCTGTTGCTCCGCTTGTTGGAGAAGCTCAACCCGATCTTCGAGACTTGCCGTGTCCTTTGCCTGTTCCAACAAAGCGTCAAATTCCTCTGAGCTGTAGCGTCCATAGTTGATGTTGCCGATCTTCGACCACAGCAGCTCGACATAGTGTTCGGGATTGTTCTCGCCGAACCAGCCTGCTTGCGCGACTTGAAACTCAGCGTTGCCAAGGTCGGTGAAGTGAACTTTGAGCTCGGTGTGGTGCAGTACTGTCTGAACTCCGATTTCCTGCCACATGGCAGCTATGGCCACATGGATCTGCTTGTTCTCGGCTCCGGACATGTGACGCAACGTCACCTTGAGCGGATTGTCGTCGTCATAGCCCGCCTGTTTGAGAAGACTGCGTGCTTCTTCCGTACTGAGCAGATCGGTGGGCACAAGAGACGAAAAGCCGGCAACCATTGGGGGAACCATCGAAGCATTGGCGATCTCATCGCTGCGCAGGATTTGACCGGTGAGTTTGTCTCGATCAATCGACAATGCGAGGGCACGGCGCACCCGAACATCATCGAAAGGAGGTTGCTCCACGTTAAAGACCAAATACATCGTTGACAACAACGGTGCCAATCGGACATGGTCTGCATGCGAGTCTCGCAGCGAGTCGAGCTCTCCCGCCGGAAAATCTCCGACGATGTCAAGTTCGTCCGCTAGGTAGCGGTGGAAACTGGCCAGTGCATCTGCTACCGGAACATACTCGACCTGTTCAATCGAAACATTCTCGGCATCGTAGAAGCCTGGATTGCGCTTCATTACAACCGCTTGCTGCGGTTTCCAATCGTGCAGTGAATAAGCACCATTCGAGACCCAATTCTTGGGCTTAATCCATTCGGATCCCGCTTCATCGATTACGTGGCGAGGTACCGGGTTGGCAATTGGATAAAACAGACGTTCCGGAAGATAGGGAAACGGCTTTTCGAGCTTGATTAACAGTGTGCTGTCGTCGAGTGCCGAGACTCCAAGATCCTCTGGAGGCGCCGATCCTGCGTTGACGTCTTGTGCGTTCTCGATGACGTACAAGAAGTAAGCCAGCGGAGCGGCGGTCTCGGGGTCGAGCAACCTACGGAGACTGTAGACAAAATCCTCGGCAACAACCGGCCGCCCATCCGACCAACTGTTCTCTCGAAGATGAAACGTCCACTCCAGGCCGTCTTCCGAGACATCCCACGATTCTGCACTTCCAGGCACGATCGCACCTGATTCGTCCATGGTGGTCAGGCCGAGGAACAAGTCCTTGAGAATGTGTTCTTCGACGTTTAACGTGTAGCGGTGTGGATCCAGTGTCAGTGGATCTCCAGGACTCCCGATCCGCAAGACCGACTCGGCGTGCAATAGCCCACCAAAGGAAAGTACAAGTCCGACGAAAAGAGCTCTCACAGCTCCTACCACAAGTCGGTGTCTTGCAGCGTGATGCGTCATTCGTAGACGTAGTCGCGCGTCAGCGGAGCAGAATCGTTGCGGTGCCCCAGCTGGAACTGAAACACGACCAGCGTTGCCAATTCAAAGGCGGTCTGCGAACCATTGAGATAGAACTCCCACATACGACAGAATCTCTCGTCGAAGGTCTTGACGAACTCTTCTCGAACGATCTGAAACCTCCGATTCCATTCCTTGAGAGTTCGTGCATAGTGACGTCGCCAAACTTCGACATCGTTGACAATCAGACCGGACTTCTCCACCGCCGCGCTGGTCTCGGATAGCGCTGGAATGTAACCACCCGGAAAGATGTATCGGTGAATCCACGGATTGGTCGGCGAAGGCGGGGCGTGGCTTCCAATGGTGTGAATCAATGCAAGTCCGTCGGGTTTGAGAAGAGACTTGACCTTATCGAAGTACTTCACAAAGTTCCTCCTTCCCACGTGTTCGAACATCCCTACAGAGACAATCGCGTCGTACTGGCCCTCGTGTTGGCGGTAGTCTTCCAGCTCGAACTGAACACGATTGCCCAATCCACGCTCTGCCGCTCGTTCCTGCGCAACACTCAACTGCTCCTTGGACAGGGTTATCCCTGTCGCGAACACGTCGTGATTCTCTGCCAGATGCATTGCAAGCGATCCCCAGCCGCTCCCGATGTCGAGAACTTTGGCATCGGTCTTGAGGCACAGCTTCTTCGCAATGTGTTCGCACTTCGCCTGCTGCGCTTCCTCCAACGACATTTCCGGCTCGCGAAAATAGCCGCACGAGTAGTGCATGTCTGAGTCCAGAAACTTACGGAACAACGACGTATCCAGATCATAGTGGTGTGCGACGTTGCGGAAGCTGTTCCTGATGGTGTTCCACGATTGAAGTAGTGCTGGAAGCAGCAGGATCGGGGATCGAACCGACATCGACTGCTCCATGTTTGAGCGAAGTACCGTAAGCAGATCCGCCAGACGATTGTCGTCGACGTCCCACGCTTGCTCCATGTAGGTTTCACCAAGGTTGAGGAATGGGTTCCTGACGATCTTGGCTAGCGTTCCTGGTTTATTGATCCTCCAGGTCACGTCGGGTTCGCCCGAACCGTAGGTATTTTGCTGTCCATTGGGCAAGACGACACGGAGAGTGCCTGCCTTGATCATGCGTTCCAGCAATGCTAGAGGTATTGACATGAACGATGCTTCTACCGAGAAACACTCGAATCTCGCTAAGTTTACTTGCGAGTTGGTCGATTCGGGTTGGGCTAGCTCGATTGCGATCCGACCCAAGTAACATCTTCCAAACCGAGAATTTTCCAGATGATGTTGGAAACACATGAAGGTAAGCATTGGAGTTGGTGGGGCGGCATCGGGCAGAGAACGCGACATCGACGCGCAGACCGAGTTTGTTGTCGAGGCCGAAAAACTAGGTGTTGATTCGGTTTGGTCTGCCGAAGCTTGGGGGCACGACGCCATCGCTCCTCTCGCCTACTTCGCGGCGAAGACCGAGCGAATCAAGCTCGGCACGGGCATCATGCAAATCAGTGCAAGAGTTCCCTCGATGACCGCCATGACAGCCATGACGATGGCGGCAATCTCGAATGATCGGTTCCTTCTGGGACTTGGAGTGTCCGGCCCCCAAGTTGTGGAGGGTCTGCAAGGCCGACCCTTCAAGGCTCCTTTAACGCGAATGCGAGAGACCATTGACATTGTCCAAGCAGCATTTCGCGGCGAGAAGCTGATGTACGACGGCCGCCTCCATCAGTTGCCGCTTCCGGGAGGGGAAGGAAAAGCGCTTCGCCTAGCGCAGCCGGCCAACCCAAAGATCCCGATCTACCTCGCGACACTCGGCCCGAAGTCTCTGTACTACACAGGACAGGCTGCCGATGGTTGGCTGGGAACTTCATTTACACCTGAGCACGCCTCGGCTCATTTCGACCATATCCGTGAAGGTGCCAACGCGGCCGGTCGATCATTCGACGACATCGACCTTCAGGCGGGCGGGACAGTTGCGTTTACCAACAACGAAGGTCCGATTATTGCTTCCTTGAAACAAGGAATGGCATTCACACTTGGCGCGATGGGATCTCCCAAGACGAACTTCTACAACGATGCATTCAAGCGTGGTGGGTGGGATTCTGCAGCTCGCGAAGTCCAAGCGTTGTGGACTGAGAGAAAACGAGACGAGGCGATAGCCAAAGTTCCGGAGGAGATGGTGCGACAGGCCAATCTCGTTGGCGATGAGACTGCCGTGAAGGAGCGTGTTGAAGCGTTTCGAAAGTGTGGTGTAACGACACTACGTGTCGCACCGATGGGTAGGACACTAGCCGAACGGCTCGACACGCTTGCACGAACCATCGACTTGTGTGCGTAATTTCGCACAGCGTCTAGTGAGTTAGTTACGGTCTAGCTCTCGCACCTCGGATTCGAGTCAAGAAGCATCTTTTAGCGCAGAGCTTCTACCGAACTGATGTGGTCCACGATCGCATCCAAGATCTCGGGAATCACTGGTTCCGGCAGATCGTGCCCCAGCTTTTCAATGATCTTTAGCTTGCAATTTGGCATGGTTTCGGCGAGGTCTTTCGAACCAAACTGATCCACTAGCGGATCCGCGGTGCCGTGCAAGGCAAGCGAGGGAATCTCGACTTCTCGAAGTTTCGGTCTTCGATCACCGTCCGACAGAATGGCACCAAGTTGACGAAGTGTCCCGTTGGGTCGGTGGGAGCGCTCGTACGCTTGTTCCACGAACCTTCCAATTCCCACCTCGACAGAATCGTAGTGAGGACCCCCGAATAGGCGATCTGAGTTCCGAGTCGCTTCGATGTTGGCCTCTCGCGTATCGCTCACGATGCTCCCGGCTAGGGCAGCCACGATTTCCATCCCCGGTTTCGGTGTGTCGGGGCTTCCAGTAGAACTCATGAGCATTGTCAGACTGAAGACTCGCTCTGGGTGTTGGAACGCGATGTGCTGCGCAATCATTCCTCCCATCGAGACGCCAACGATGTGCGCACCTGATTGCCCGATGTGATTAAGAAGCGCAACTGCGTCGTTCGCCATGTCTTGCAACGTGTACGCCGGACTGACAACTGTGGGATCGTCCAACGCTTGAACCAGCTCGGGAATTTCGGGTGGTTCCGCGTCAAATTCAAACGTGAGACCCGAATCGCGATTGTCGAAGAAAACCGCCCTGAAGCCAGCCGCAACTAGCCCGTCGAGTAGAGAATCAGGCCAGTGAATGACTTGGCAACCGAGACCGTGTATGAGCAAGATGGGAGGATCCGCACGCGATCCTCGTTGATCGAAAAAGATCGTTCCAGATGGTGTGGAGAATGAAGGCATTCTGACCGATTAGGTCTCAAAATCACGGAATATTAGCACTCTGGTTTAACCGGCCCATTGAGCTTGAGTTTCCGTGAGTCCGAATGGAGCGAATGTGTTACGATTCTTGCGTTCACGGAGGAATTAAATGTCCAGACGAATAGTTTCAATCTTGCTGGTTTTCTGCCTAACCGCTGGTGTCAGTGTGGCGGCTTCGGATTGGCAAGACAATTGGGGACCCGCGGTTGGGTCCGAACTCCCAGAGCTCTCGGTGAAAGACACCGAAGGCAATGACCGGGACATCGAAGACTTGACGGGAGACAACGAAGGGCTATTGATCTTCTTTGTCCGCACGTCTAATTGGTGAGGCTACTGCAAGGGACAGCTAGTTGAGCTGAAAGATCAAGTCGATGCCATAACCGATCTCGGAATCAGTGTTGTTGCCGTAAGCTACGACAGTACAGAGCAGAACGCCGAATTCTCCGAATCTGAAGAACTGAACTACCCATTGCTCTCCGACCAAAACGCGGAAACTGTCAATCGGCTAGGAATCCGCAACGAGTCGCATGAGGAAGGCACCTTTGCCTACGGCGTTCCACACCCAGGTGTAATCCTGGTGGATTCGGAAGGAACGATAGTTCTTAAGCGGTCCGAGGAGAAGTATTCGACTCGTCCCGATATGGACGAGCTTCTGGTTGCTTTGACGGAAGAATTTGGAGACGGCGAGGAGACCGAATCCGAGGGCGAGGGCGAGTAGGATTGATCGCCGCTGATCAGGAAGTGTTTTCTACCTGGTCGGTATTCTCCGATGTTTGCTGATTCGAGGTCCCATAGCGGACCTCGAATCTCGTT
>CAXXFR010000032.1:0-33385 GCA_963667455.2 Pseudomonadales bacterium
CTGCTCGACATCTCCACGTGTCGGTGCACACACTATTCTGATCGAATGCGTTTGGTCGAAGCCTGCGTCAAAGTTACACCAGACAACATTGCCGAACTGACATGGATGCCGCAGACCTGCGCTTATCGATTGCTAGCCGAAGGAAAGGATCTCTACGATTGGCATCCTCTCATTGCCGGAAATCGCGATGTGATGAACCGACTGGGAATTCCAGTGACTGGGCAGGTAGTCTCTGAGCGCGACGTCCATCCTGAAGATCTGGAAGTGCAGGTCGTCAAGTGGATCAAATGACTTTCCTGGCCCCAGTTGACTGAGCTTCAATTCACTCATGTCTTATGTGATTGCTTGGTTCTTGGTCGGGCTGGCGACCGTGGCACTGGCACTGTTGGTGTACTTCCCGTTGCGACGCAGAAAGCTGTTGGCCCTGCTGCTCATTGCACTTGGCAGTTTCTGGGCACTCTGGCCGATCTCTTTTGAAGACGGGCACTTAGCTCCACTGTTTGTGGTGTTTGTGTTTCACGTGTTCTTTGAACCCGACATTGAGTGGGGACCGGTTGCATTTGTTGGATTTCTCGGCACGTTGGGTATATTGGGATCGTATGTGGCGATCCTTGTGATCAACAAGGCTTTTGGGATTCCACGTAGTCGCTCTAGTGGCGATAGGAATCGTTCGTAACACTTGCTAGGCGAGACTGACGAAGTGACGATTGCGTTGGTGATTCACGAGACTTCATGGTTCGCCTTCAGTCAGGTTGCTTGCACTAGCAGTCTCGGCGTTTTCTTCTGCTTTTTCTGGAGTCGACTCGTTCATGTCTGTCCAACGAATCGCGTCGGCCATAGCGGTAAATTGACCCTGGGCTCGACCTACGGATACAGTTGACTCACCGCCATTCAGATCATATTTGCCGATCACATTCCAACCGAACTCGGCTGGCATGAGGTCGAATTCGGTACTCTGCGTCTCGCCGTCGTTCTCCACTGTGATCGCAAGAAGGATCGGGACTCGAGACCGGTCGAGCCACCACAGGCCGCTAGGCTTGAAAAATTCCAGTTGCCAGGCGGAGGATCGCGGAAGCTTGGCTGTGAAGTTCGCCAAGTACGTGTCCTCTCCAGAGTAGAACCTCTGAATCGCGTACGTTCGGCGATACTCTCCGTGTGCACCGGACGCTCCCAGTCTCGACCAAAGACGACCACTCGATATGTGGTAGTTGTACTGGTCTCCTGCCCACGGAAGTCCGTGGTAGAGCTCGTTCGACGAATCCCACCAAAAGGAAAACCAGCTCGTCAACCCCACGGGCGCTACTTGCTGAATGTCAGGTTCGGGTTGGTTAACGAAGAAACCGGGGTCGAGGTCGTCAATCACTATTCGGGGATCGTCTGGAGCCCAGTCGCTGGCCACTTCCTCGAGTCCCGGCTGAGCAGTGCGATCATCCTCGATCTCTCCTTCAGGGAGCTGAAGTTGCATAACCTCTCGATTGCGTGACAGCATGGGGTTCACGTTCACAGAGTACGGTCGAGGAACCGAAGTCACTTTTATTTGCTTCGACGTGTTGCCGTCGATCCGAAAGTTGGGGCCTTGAGAAGGGTTTTGAGACCACTCGGAGGATCCCTCAGTGACGAGTCCGATTGTTACGTAACCGTCGACTGAGGCTGTATTCCGAATGTCCAAGGTAGTCTCATGGCGGGGATTGCCTCGCTCGTCGTCGGCGATTCGCTTGACGGTCGGATTGGATACCGAGTAGGCGGGCAAGTTCGTGGATGTCAGCCAGTCCGTAAGAAACGGATGCACGACAATGCTGTACTCCTCTGCGACGGCCAACAGCTCGTCGACGTTGTAGTTTCTTCCTGCAAATCGTGTGCGCATGTCGGAAATCCATGCAAACACGTTGTCTCGATCGTTAACCAGCAGAAGCGCTTTGGCGATCTCTGCGCATTTCAACAAAGTCAGTTCCAGAATCTGCTGGTCGTCGAGGCCGTCGGCGCTGCTGGAGAGCGCGAGAGTCTCGACGGACCCCCAGACGGACAGGCGTTTGGAGTGTCGGGTTTCCGCGCGTTGAATTTCCATGGCGGCCCACGTCCCATATTCGAGCGGCTCTCCTGCTCGGCTTCCAGCCAGTTCCACATTGAGCAAGGCCAGTCGAGAGGCCACGATGGTCGTGTGGACTGAGAAAAAGTTGTTTGGATCAGATGAGCCGGTGGAGACTAGGTTCATGAGTATCTGATCCAGAACCTGGGCATCTGGACCCGACGCGCTTGTCGCATGGCTCCAATGGTGCTCGGACGCGGTTTCCCAGAAATTCATGGTTCCCAATGCGGAGCGAGTGTAATCCACCAGAAACTGATTCCAGTATCGCTCTCTTTCTTCCACTTCAAATTCCTGACCTTCAACAGGTTGGTGTGTCATATCAAAATTCGCTGTGGGCAAGCCCCTCTCTCCGACGAGCACGATTCCAGGTAGCGCAGCCAACGAACCCATGCGCCAACCACCTCCAACCATTCGCAACCGGGCGGGGACTTCCACGATGGCTAGTCGGTCCTGCGGAAGATTCAGACCTACCTCAGCCAGGTCCCCCGTCATCGCCTGTACCGTCGACTCCAGCCAACTGTTCTCTCTCGCTTGATAGTCCAACAGATTGTCGTGCCGGCGATGCACATGGAGGGAGATCGTCGTTCCTTCGACTTCAACGGAGGCCTGTTCAAAGGATGAGGCGAACAGACCGACTTCGGGAACTGGTGTTTTCGAACGGACACGGTACGTGTCGGGCTGACCAGATGGCTCGGTGATCCCCGAACCCACAAGGCTCCAGTCACCGGGAATCAGCTCGACTTCGAGCTCTACATCGAAGTAGTCCAGACCACTCTGCATAGCGGCATAGTCCCGAGCGAGGACACCCGGAGTTGGGTGCCAGTGCGAGTTCGGCATGAGGGCGACGTAGTTCGGATCGTACACCGACCCATCCGTACCGAAGAATCTAACGACACGGTTGGGGACGGAGGAATCCGCTTCGTAGTCGACAGCGGCGTCGAAGGTCCCGAAGCGGGGATTGGGAACGCCCCTGGCTGCGATCCTTAACGACATTGTGGAGTCCTGATTGACCGACGTGTCTCCCTGAACTTGAAGAATTCCGTTGTCGAAGCTGTATGTGCAGGGGGCGCCGTCCAGCTCGAGCTCGAGTATTCGCATCCCAGGATTGAAGGTGAACAGTTGCGCGTCGGACCCGCTCGAAACGAATTCGAGAACGAGGTCGATCTCCAGTGCCGATCGGGGATCGATTCGCACAGAGCCAGAAAGCCGTGTCAGATCGGGAACTGCCGTTTGGGATGCGGCGGCATGAGCGGACCGCCACCTATCCTTTTCCGTGTAGCGAGCTGAGACTTCAAACGCCGCTGGAGCGAAGGACGCAAAGCCCAAGGCAAACAGCACTGTAGCAGTCAATACGCCTCGAAGGACCGACGACCGATCAGTCCTATTGACGCAAATCGAACCTAGAACCAAGAGAACGATACCGGCTAGGACGAACGCGCATCGGACCAACACCGTGGAGAGTGTCGCGAACTGGGGAACCAAATCGGACACGAAGAGCGAGTCGTTGGAGATAGGTGAAACGATCGGTAGCTGGGAGTAGGGAACGACCACAACAAGTAGCATCGCACCGAACATCAGCGCAACGCAAACCACCACGACGGCAAGCCTGACCCTCAAGAGACAGCTGAGCAAGACGATGAACGAACCCCACAGGAACAGAGTTGCTGGCGCATCCAGAAACAGCAGGTTGACGATGGAGTGAGTTTGCAAGGGGCCCGCGAACCGCCATCCGGTTGCGACCGCGATTAGCCCAGTGATCTGCATTGCCAATACGAACAGAACTATCGCCAGCCAGATGAGGAATGAGAAGCCCAGAACCCGTCCCGCCAGCAGTTCGAAGTTCGATATCGGCTTGGTGTTTAGAACCTCCTCGATACGATTGCTCGCATGTCGGTGGGACGCGTCAAAGGCCAATAGCAGTAACGCTAGATGGAAGATGAGAACGATGGTTGGGTCGATGTTTCCCAACAGATAGAGCGGAACGCCGCCACCGAAGCTGGAGCTAAGGGGCGCGACGTAGCCCATCGTGATACAGGAGAAAACGTACCCGAATCCCGAGAAGAAAGCGAGAACGAAGAGCAGAGCGGGAAAGCGAGCGAGTCGTCGAGCGTTGCGGATCTCCGCTAGTGCGAAGTACAGAATGCGGAGTAGCGAAGGGAGAGGATTCATAGTGTCAGGAGACTGCAACGTCGACGACACCAACGACAGCAAGACTGATGTCCCGTTCGTTGCCAAGGGGATTTTGAATGCATCCAATACTCCTCTTCATTGGGGCGATCCCATTGTTGTTGTCAGGCCGCCGTGATTGGTTGTACCCGACATGGCCTTTTCCAAGCTCTCGAAATACTTTGCAACTTTCGTGCCAATCCTCCTTTCCAGGCTTTCAAGCACTTCATCACCGACAACGATGAGCTTCGATATCGGGCGTGTTTAGATAGTGAAGGTGGCAAGCGATTGCGCGGGTTCTTTATTCGAAGTCAAGGTTTCACCTCTTCGGTGTTACTGGCACTAGGACTTCCGGAATTGCCTTCTGCTTGGGTCTGAGTCGCTTCGTTCAAGTCCGTCCAGCGGATTGCGTCGGCAACTGACATTAACTGTCGTGCGACTCGAGCGACGGTCACTCTCACCTCGCCAGGCTTCAACGTGTATTCGCCGATAGTGTTCCATCCGACGTTCGCTTGTTTCAAATCCAGTTCGGCGGGGCATGCCTCTCCGTTGCCTTCGACTGTGATCGCAGCAGTAAGCTCTGATGCACCAATCCATTCGAGCCAGTAAATGCCGCTCGGCATATGGAACTCCAACTGCCAGGTGGATTCCTGCGGCAGTTCGGCAGAGAATGTCGCTAGGTAGGGTTCAACCTTCCCGGACCAGTCCCACTGGATCGCATACGTTCGGCGATACTCCCCGTATGCACCAGAATCTCCAATTCTTCCCCACAGTCCTCCCGGTGGGACGAAATAGTCGGTACTTTGGTCGCCTCCCCAGGTTAGTCCGTTTTCGAGCTCCGGTAGGTAGACCGAGGTGTCGAACCAGCTTGCAGGGCCTACGCCAGCTTGTTGCTGGGTGTTGGAGTCCGGCTGAACTACAGAAAAGCCCGGATCGAGGTCGTCGACTACGATTCGAGAGTCATCCGGAGCCCAGTCGCTGGCCGATTCTTCAGCTCTCGGTAACGCCGTACGGTCTTCCTCGATTTCGCCGTCTGGGAGACTCAGTTGCATGACTCCTCGATTGCGGGAGAGCATGGGATTCACATACACAGAGTGAGGCTGGTGAGCGGAGGTTAGATTAAGCCTCTTCGACACGTTGCTGTCGATCTTGGCGGTGATGCCTCGCAATGGACTTGAAGAAGACCATTCGGCCTCTTCCTCGGTGGGAATCCAGACTGACACGAAACCGTCGACTGACGAAGCGTTCCGAATTGCGAACGACGTCTCGTATTGGGTTCTTCCCCGCTCATCATCGGCGATTCGGCGAATAGTGGGTTTCGAGACCACGAAGGCCGGTAGCTCTTCTGTTGTAAGCCAATCAGTAAGAAAAGGATGCACCACGACACTGTGCTCGTCGGCAACCGACAAGAGATCATCTCTGCTGTATGTCGTTCCCGCGAAGCGGTTGCGCATATCAGAAATCCAAGCAAAGACACTTTCTTCGTCGTTCGCAAGCATCAGTCCCTTGGCGATCTCGGCGCACTTCAATAGCATCAGTTCAAGGATGTGCTGGTCCTCGAAGCCATCTGGGAGGTTGGATAGCGCAACAGTCTCGACGGACTCCCAAACTGATAACCGATGGTCATGAAGGAATTCGGATTCCAGGATTTTCATGGAGTTACCGGTCGCGCTTTCGGGATGAGCTCCAGCTAGCCGCCCAGCCAGTTCGAGATTGAGCAAGGCCAACGGTCCCGCGAAGATGGAGGAGTGGATCGAGAAGAAGCGGAATGGGTCCGCTGATCTGGCCGAGACGAGGCTTCGGATTACCTGATCCAACACGAAGGCATCGGGGCCTGACGCGCTCGTTGCGTGGGTCCAGTGGTGCTCCGAAGCTGTCTCCCAGAAGTTCATCGTTCCTAGCCCGGTCCGCACTTGGTTAGCTAACAGCCAGCCCCAGTACTCTTCCATCTGTTCTTCGGTCGACTCCCACTCGTCCTGTTTGATGCGTCGATTCATCAGATCCAGTTTCGCTGTAGGGAATCCTCTCTCGCCAATCAGCACGATCCCGGGAAGTGCTGCCAGCGTGTCCATCCGCCAACCGCCCCCGACCATCCGCAACCGAGCGGGTACTTCCACGATAGAGAACTGACCTTGAGGAAGATCCAGACCCAGCTCCGATAGAAGCCCGGTCATCGCCTCGGCCATCGCCTCGAGAGGACTCTTCGATTCCTGCGGAAGGTTTAGCGCCTCGTCGTGCCGTTTGTGAACATGGAGGGAAAACTTCGTTCCAGCGACTTCGACTGAGGCGGTCTTGAACTTAGAGGCGAAAAGTCCAACTTCGGGGACCGGAGTTGCCGAACTGACGCGGTAGACACCCGGATCCTCAGTTTGCTCTGTAATCCCCGAACCAACCAAGTTCCAGTTTCTGGCAATCAGCTCGACTTCGAGGTCGACATCGAAGTAGTCAATCCCTCTTTCCGTGGCTGTGAAGTCCCTAGCGATCGCACCCGGGGACGGATACCAGTACGAGTTCGGCATCAAAGCCACATACCTCGGATCGTACACCGATCCGTCCGTTCCGAAGAATCTCACGACGCGGTTGGGAACGGAAGGATCCGACTCGTAGTCGAGAGTTGCGTCGAATGTCCCGAATCGAGGGTTGGGAACGCCCTCTGCGACGATTCTCAATGTGCGGGTGTCGTTTTGATTCGTTGAGATTTCTCCGTGTACTTGTAGCAGTCCGTCGTCGAAGCTGTATTGGCTGGACGTACCGTCCAGTTCGAGCTCGCCAATTCGCATCGAGGGATTGAAGGTGAACAGCTCGTTCTCCGTGCCGCTCGAAACAAACTCCAAAGTGAGGTCGACCTCCAGTACCAACCGGGGGTTGATTCGAACCGAGCCGGACAGACGCGTCAGATCGGGAGCGTCCATGGCTGACGCAATTTCATGCGCAGATCGCCAACTTTCCTTCTCCGCCTGCCTAGAGGAGACTTCAAGTGTCGCAAGGGTGAACGCTGCGAAGCAAGCGACGAACAGCGCAGAAGCCGTCAATGCGCCCCGAAGATGAGACTGTTTGTCTGTCCGACTGACGAAGATTGAACCAAGAACCAGGAGACCGATACCTGCCAAGACGAATGCACAACGGACCAACAGCGTGGAGAGATTGGCGAATTGAGGAACTAGATCAGATACAAAGAGCGAGTCATAGGAAATGGGAGATGCAATAGGCAACAGGGAATAGGGAACGACCACAACAATCAGCATTGCTCCGAACATCAACGCGGCGACTACAAGCACCACAGCCAGGCGCACCCTGAGCAGGCAGGTGAGAAAGACGATGATCGAACTCCACAGGAACAGCGTTACCGGAACGTCCAGAACCAGTAGGTTGACGATGGAATGGAACTGAAGAACACCTGCGAACTGCCATCGGGTCGCCACGGCGATCAACCCGACAACCTGCATTGCCAGCACGAAGAGCACGACAGTCAGCCAGACTAGGAAAGCGATGCCGATAGTCCTTCCTGCCAACACTTCGAAGTTGGAGAGTGGCTTGACGTTCAGAACCTCCTCGATGCGGTTTCTCATGTGCCGATGGGACGCATCGAAAGCCAGAAGTAGCAGCGACAAGTGAAAAGTCAGAACGATGGTGGGATCGATGTTGCCCAGAAGATAGAGCGGAGCGCCGCCACCGAAACTGGAACTGAAGGGAGCAACGTAGGCCATCGTGAGGCACGAGAAGACGTAGCCGAGGCCCGACAGCAGGGCGAGAACGACGATCAGAACCGGCAGGCGAGCCATTCGCCTTGCAATTCGAATCTCCGCCAAAGCGAAGTAAAGGATTCGACGTAAAGATGAAATCAGACTCATGGGGACACTTGGCTGTGTTGGCCGACTGACGCACTAAGCACGTAATGCACTTGTCAAACGCGAAGGGATGACTGCGAGAGCTGGTTCATGCTGTTGAAGTCTTGTGTCTGATGTTGCGATCCTTGCTTGAACTCTGAGAAATTGGCAACAAGCGAAGACACGCACATTGCAGCTTTTCCGTGCGGATGGAGCTGATGTTACCCTTTCAATTCAATCGGAAACTTTCGTGCCAATCATTTTCCTCCATCCTCGCATTTCATCGAAGTAAGCACAGTCCATCGGACACGTCGATTGGTCAATTTCGTCACTAGAAGGCGGATTTCGCCACTCCCAATTTCCTACACAAGTGTTGAGAGCAACACGTCGATCCGCTTGACGAGCAAAGATCCAGAGTGAGCCAACGAGCATACTCAACATATGAAGGTCGGTCTCCATTCCGTTGGTTGGGCTCGAGAGTGGTGCGGTGAACGACAGGAATTGCAAGACTGCGAACACCAGTCTGCACCATCGCCCCGATCACTCGCATAATTTTCAAATCACTTTGAGAGCGATGGCAAGGTGCTGGCTAGTTGTTAGTGTCGACAGACTCAATGCGAGCCCGAATTTTCAGTGCCCAAACTCAATTCGAGTAACCTATTCCGCTCTCCAACTCCGGCAATCTCCGATTCATTCTTGGCTGAAAGCGGAAACTCATGATTTTTGACAGTACAGACACCTACATTTCGACCGACGAATTGTCGATGGCCGTCGATGCCGCCGTCAAGCTTCAACGCCCTCTCCTGGTCAAAGGAGAACCGGGAACGGGCAAGACCGTCTTGGCAATTGAAGTCGCTAAGACTTTGGAGTGCCCCTTGATTGAATGGCACATCAAGTCACAAACCAAAGCCAGTCAGGGTCTGTACGAGTACGACGCAGTCTCACGATTACGCGACAGTCAGCTCGGAGACGAACGAGTTGGCGACATTCGAAACTACATCAAGCGCGGAAAGCTTTGGGACGCATTCGATTCGGATGAACGTGTGGTTCTTCTGATTGACGAGATCGACAAGGCAGACATCGAGTTTCCGAACGATCTGCTTCAGGAGCTAGACCGCATGGAGTTCTTCGTTTACGAGACTCGGGAAACCATCACTGCCAAGCATCGCCCGGTCGTCGTAATAACTTCAAACAATGAGAAAGAGTTGCCCGACGCTTTCCTACGACGTTGCTTCTTTCACTACATCAACTTTCCGGACCGGGAAACGATGCAGGAGATCATCGAACTCCATTTCCCCGAAATCAAGCAAAATCTGGTCAAAGAGGCGATGGAGATCTTCTTCGACGTACGTAAGGTTCCGGGAATGAAGAAGAAACCCTCAACGTCGGAACTAATCGACTGGTTGAAGCTTTTGATGGCCGACGACATTCCCGAGGAAATCCTGACGAATCGAGACACCAGCAAAGCGATTCCGCCACTCTATGGAGCTTTGGTGAAAAACGAACAAGATGTTCAGTTGTTGGAACGTCTGGCGTTCATGAACCGACGGGACAGCCGAGGTTGATTTAGATCCTCGAGGACGACTGACTCATGCTGATCAATTTCTTCCTAGCATTGCGACGGTACAAGGTGCCAGTCACGTTGCGGGAACTCATGGACCTGCTTGCGGCTCTCCGGGAACGCGTCGTCTACGCGAACTTGGACGACTTCTACCTCTTAAGTCGGACCTGTCTCGTCAAGGACGAATCAAACTACGACAAGTTTGATCGGGCATTTGGTGCCTACTTCAAGGGTCTGGATGATCTACAGGGTCTATTGGAATCTCTCGTGCCGGACGAATGGCTTCGAAGAGAGATTGAAAAGTTGCTGTCGGATGCCGACCTCAAGGAAATCAAATCGCTGGGTGGGTTGGAAGCGTTCATCGACGCGATTCGCGAACAACGTGAAGAGGAGGAGCGACGACTCGCAGAAGAGAGGGCACAGGAAGAGAGCGAACGAAAGGGCGATCGGGAAGGTCAGGGCAGGGACGGTCCTGGAGGCATGGGTCGAGGGAAAAAGCGCAAGGCTCGACGAGTTTGGGACCAACGGCAGTACAGAAACCTTGACGATTCAGTCGAACTAGGCACTCGCAACATCAAGATGGCGTTGCGTCGCCTTCGAAAGTTTGCTCGAACGGGTGTGCCAGATGAACTGGATATGGATTCGACCATCAAGTCGACAGCAGACAACGGCGGTCTGCTGGACATCAAGATGCGTCCGGAACGTCGCAACACCGTTAAGGTGCTGACTTTCTTCGACATCGGTGGGTCGATGGACGCACACGTGAAAATCTGCGAAGAACTGTTCTCGGCCACCAAGACCGAGTTCAAGCATCTAGGGAGCTACTACTTCCACAACTTCATTTACGAATCGGTCTGGAAGGATAACCGTCGTCGAACCAGTGAACGCATTCCGACTTGGGAGATTCTGAACAAATTTGCGTCAGACTACCGAATTGTCTTCATCGGCGATGCAACGATGGCTCCCTACGAAATCACACACTCCGGTGGGAGTGTCGAGCACTGGAATGAAGAGCCTGGTGCCTTGTGGATGGCGCGATTCAATGACCATTACGACAAGATCATTTGGATCAATCCCACACCTCAAGAAACATGGGAATATTCTTCATCGGTCGGCATGACGCAGGATCTTGTCGAGGGGCGGATGTTTCCGCTCACCATTCGAGGATTGGAAGAGGGGATGACCTTCCTTTCTCGTTGAATCACACCTTTCAAACCTCTCGTTCCAACTACAACTACCCCGAAGGAGCGTAGAGTCGGCTTTACTTCGACATCACAGTGAAAGCATTTGATGCGTCCAAGTTGATGTTGCGCGATGTGTACGCCTATCAGCGTGCCACCAAGAAGTCTCGCATCAGCCAGAAGGAATTCGACCGATTCACTCGAAGTCTTGAACAGGTACGAAAACGATCCTCTCTCGTACCGTCCATTCGTTACCAGACAGACCTGCCGATTCATGATCACTTGCCGCAAATCGAGCGGCTGTTGCAGTCCAATCAAGTCGTTGTTGTAGCGGGAGAAACAGGGTCCGGGAAGACGACCCAGCTTCCGCTCGCATGTCTTAAGGCGGGATTCGGTGTACGCGGGACCATAGGCCACACTCAGCCACGCCGTCTGGCAGCAAGAAGCGTTGCCGATCGCATTGCAAACCAGCTGGGGGTGGAACTAGGCACCCAAGTTGGCTATGCCGTCCGTTTCGACGATAAGGTCGGGGACGAGACCTTGATCAAGATTATGACGGACGGCTTGCTGTTGACGGAGATTCGTCGAGACCGCTACCTGAATGCGTACGACACGATCATTGTCGATGAGGCTCACGAGAGAAGCCTGAACATAGATTTCCTACTCGGCTATCTCAAGAACTTGCTCACTAAGCGGCCGGATCTTCGAGTCATCGTTACGAGTGCCACCATTGATGTCGAGGCGTTCTCGAAGTATTTCGACAACGCCCCAGTTGTACACGTCGAGGGTCGAGCATTTCCGGTTGACGTCAGATATCGACCACCGGTTGACGAGATCCAAGAAGCTGTGCGGGAGTGCGTTGAAGAAATCGGTAACTCGAGCCAATCCAAAGTACGCGACGTATTGATGTTCTTGTCGGGAGAACGAGAGATTCTGGATTGGTCGCATTGGTTTCGACGCAATTTCCCCGCTCAGTTTGAAATCCTACCGTTGTACGCTCGATTGCCGCCGAAAGAACAACAGAAGATTTTTCAACGCTCTTCCAAACAGCGCATCCTGCTGACAACCAACGTCGCGGAGACCAGCCTGACCGTGCCGAATGTGCGGTACGTGATCGACTTGGGAGAAGCTCGGACCAGCCGCTACAGCCTTCAGTCTCGAATTCAACGTCTTCCCATCGAGGCGATCTCCCAAGCAAGCGCAAACCAAAGGGCTGGACGATGCGGACGATTGGCTCCTGGAATTTGCTATCGGCTCTACAGCGAAGAGAGCTTCGAGCGACGCAGCGCCTACACCGACCCTGAAATCCTGAGAACGAATCTAGCGACTGTATTGCTTCAAATGGTCGTGTTCCGTTACGGCGACATCGAGACGTTTCCGTTCCTAGACGCTCCGAACCCGAGGGCAATCAACTCCGCCAAGAGACTGTTGCACGAACTCGGTGCGATGCGAGATGAGCGGGTCACTCCACTTGGGAGGCAAATGGCTCAGCTACCGGTTGATCCGCGATTGGCACGCATGTTGCTCGAAGCAGGAAAGAAGAACGCACTGAAGGAAGTGTTGATCATCGTTGCCGCATTGGCTGCTCAGGATCCAAGAGTTCGCCCGTTGAGTCAGCAACAAGCCGCGGACGAAGCCCAAGAGCAGTTTGAGAATTCCACTTCCGATTTTTTGTCGTTCGTCGCACTCTGGAACTGGGCGGAAGCGGAGAGACGAGCTAATTCCTCCCGAGCTTTCAGACGTCGTTTGGAGAGGGCATTCGTTTCACCTCCACGATATGAAGAATGGCGCTCCTTGCATCGACAATTGCGAATAGCGTGTCTTCGTCTCGGCATGAAGATCAACCGCAAGAGTGCCGAGTACGAGGACGTTCATTGCTCGATTCTGAGTGGCTCGTTGGGGTTTATTGGAATGCGCCTCGACCGAGACGAATATCTTGGTGTTCGAGAGCTGAAGTTTCGATTGTTCCCTGGTTCCGGACTCGTGAACAACCGCCCGAAGTGGGTAGTGTCCGCTGAAATTGCGGAGACGTCGCGAACTTACGCCCGCTGCTTGGCGCGCATCGAACCTCGTTGGATCGAACGATATGCCGCTTCACTCCTTCGCCACCGACCTCACGATCCTTATTGGGATAGCGAGAAAAAGAAGAGCATGGTGCTGGTCGACATCAGCTTGTCCGGAATTCCGCTCGTCAGCAATCGGAAAGTCGATTGGACTCAGTACGACCCAGAGGGTGCACAACGATTGTTTGCACTGCACGCGTTGGTCCTAAATGAAGGTGGAATCAAATTTCCAGAGATTTCGGCTAACCGTTCGTTGGTCAAGTCGTTGACTGAGCTTCAGGCTCGGGAACGACGACTCAATGTCCTCGCCAGCAATACGCAATTAGCTTCGTTTTATGAATCTCGCATTCCTGACTCGGTGGTGGACTGCTCCACCTTCGTCGATTGGTATCAGCACTCTGACAGGGCTTCGCGCAAACGCCTTGCGATGTCCGAAGACGACATCTTGCTTGCTGAGCAGTTGCATTTGAGACCCGATGCTTTCCCATCGGAACTGAAGATTGAAGATAGAACCTATCCATTGAAGTATCAATTCAATCCGGGTTCTCGTGCGGACGGAGTTTCCATCCGGGTGCCGGCAACCGCGCTACATGAACTGCCAAGACAAGCCTTGGAGTGGCTCGTACCGGGATTTTTCGACGAAAAGTGCAGAGAACTGTTGCGTTCGTTGCCGAAGACAGAACGTAAAAAACTGGGACCGCTACCCGACTGTGTCGATCAGCTGCTCCCCAAACTGCTAGACGAGGCTACTTATCGGCAGGGAAGTCTAGGGTCTGTGATCGTGAGCCTCGTCTTGGAGCTATTTGGCGTCGAGCTACCACCCGACTCATGGCAGTTGGGAAAACTCCCACCTCACTTGTTCATGAACATACAAGCGCTTGATCATCGAGGAAGAGTGATCGATCAAGATCGTGAATTGAACGTGCTCATTGCACGGGTGAGCAAGCATATAGAGGATCGGTTGGCTCAAGCAAACAAGACTCAGTTTGAGCGCAAGGGACTTACGGAGTTTCCCAGTGCTGGCATCGACTGGCAACCCACAATCAAGACACCAAGCGGGACAATAAGCGGACATACGATCCTTTCCGACGAAGGGAATTGCGTCGATGTCGCTGTGGTTCACGAAGCTCAGGATTCTGGTGAGCGTAATCTTCGCGGCATCTGTAGATTTGTGCTGTTTGCAGAACGCCAGTCACAGAAATTCCTGGCGGATGCGTTCGAGAAAGAGCAGGGCATACACACAAACTGGACGGCACTGGGCTATGGAGACGTAGCCCAACTCAAAGACGCCTTCCTGATGAAGACGGTCTCGCATGTGTACTTCGAGAATAACGAACTTCCATCTACCAAAGCAGAGTTCGATCAATTGATCGATTCCAACCGCGGAGGGCTTGTCAAGGAAGGGTTGCAGTTGCTGGATCTCGTAAGTGACGTCTTGGATCTCAGTGGTTCGATCATCGCAGCGTTGAGTTCGAAGTCGGCCGCGGCATTCGAGTCTTCCCGGCAAGACCTGCAAACTCAATTGCTCGAAGTGGTTCCAGAGTCTTTTCCTTTCACCACCAATTACGCACGTCTTGCCGATGTACCCCGGTATTTGCAAGCCATGGAAATGAGAATTGCGAATCTCCAAGGTAAGGTTGATCGCGACATTCGACTGACTGAAGAAGTACACCTGTGGCAGCAACGCCTAGACCAGCTTCGCCAGGCAGAAGCACCTCCAGAGGAGCTCGACGAGTTGTTTCACATGTTGCAGGAATACAGGATTTCGGTGTTTTGCCAAACCATGAAAACACGAGTGCGCGTGTCCCCGAAACGTCTCGAAGAGTCCTTTGCGAGCATCGAGAAGAATAGTTGAAGCGTGCGGGTAGCCATTTGACATACATGCAGGCGCGAAATAACTGCAATGCTGGTTGGGAATGCACGAAGCATTCGCTATCATGTAGAAAGTGGACTAAATGTGGAGAAAAAGTGAATGAACTATTTGCGCCTCCACCAGTCTAACAACGTGAACTGACAGATTCTGTGACGTGCAGTCACTGCAAAATCGTGTCAGACGGATGCAATCTTGAATCGAGGATCAAATGATGAATACCCGTGAATCTAAGCCGGCATTGATCGGCATTGGCTCCTTCCTAGCAGCCTCTCTTGGCGTAACTGTATCTGCCTCTGTGGCCGACGATGACGAGCTGTTTCTAGCCGAATCGCTTGAGAACGCTGACAACATTCTGAACGCTTCGCATGACGAAGAAGGCGAGTGTGGCGACGACGGTGATGGCGACCACGACGAGTCCGAAGGCGAGTGCGGCGAAGGCAAGTGCGGCGAAGACGGTGAAGGCGGATGCGGCGAAGGCAAATGCGGCGACGACGACGAAGGTGAGGAAGAGGAAGAGGAAGAGGAAGAGGAAGAGGAGTCCAAAGAGGAGTAACTCACTCCTTCCTTAGACTTTGGGTCGCGTGGCTGATCGCTTCCTGATTCGCTGCGCGACCAACCTCAATTCGTCATGCACAAGTATCCCGTTCAAGGGACGGGACTTGGCTTGCGTCGTGGCATGTTCCCACAGATGCGACGACAAGCATCGTTGCTGTCCCAGACTGTGGACTTTCTTGAGCTGGCACCTGAAAACTGGATAGGAGTTGGCGGTCGCTACGGCAAGCAGTTTCGTTGGTTTGCTGAGCGCTACCCTCTAGTTTGTCATGGGCTGTCGCTCTCGTTGGGCAGTCCAGACCCGCTCGACTTCGATCTGCTCGATCAAATTCGAGAATTTCTCAACACGTTCAACGTCCGTTGCTATTCGGAGCACCTGAGCGCGTGTAGCGATCATGGGCATTTCTACAACTTGATGCCAATCCCCTTTACTGAAGACTCAGTTCGCTATGTTGCGAATCGAATCCGTACCGTGCAAGATGTCATTGAGCGTCGAATGGCAATCGAGCATGTTTCCTACTATGCCGCTCCAGGGCAGGAACTGAGCGAAAGCGAGTTCATCAATGCAATAGTGGAAGAAGCAGACTGCGACTTGCTACTTGATGTGAACAACGTCTACGTCAACGGCATCAATTTCTCCTACGATCCCGAATCGTTCATCGATTCACTTCCTCTCGGTCGGGTCGTCTACATTCACATTGCAGGACACTGGGTTGAAGACGAAGACCTGCGAGTCGACACGCACGCCTCTGCTGTGTCCGAGCCAGTTTGGGATTTGCTGCACTTCACCTACAAGAAGCATGGCGTCATGCCGACGTTGCTGGAGCGCGACTTCAGATTTCCGCCTCTTGAGGAGCTACTTGACGAAGTGAAACGAATAAGCGGTTTGCAGCAAGAGTTCCAAGCATCGCTGGTGTCTACTTAGCCCCGTGGCTGACCTCGAACAGAATCCGCTCTCGTTTCAACGCGTTCAAGCCGAACTCTCGGCCTCAATCCGAGATCCACAAAACGAATCGGGACCCGCCGGAATAGAACAACGTAGATTGGCCGTCTACCACCGTTTGTTCTACAACAACATCGAGCGTTTTTGCGCAGCGTCGTTCAAGACCTTTCGAGACATTGTCGATGACGAGTACTGGCACGAGCTTGTCAGGGGTTTCATACGGCGGCATCAATGCACGACACCATTTTTTCGAGAAATACCAGGCGAGTTTCTCGAGTTTCTAGCATCCAAAGGGCAGATCTCCGAGGACTACCCGTACGTGCTGGAACTTTGCCACTTCGAATACCTGAGAACCGAATTGTTGCTTGCTCCAGACGATCCGTCATTTGGGGGTGAAATTGGCGGTTTGGATCAGCAAGTCGAGTTATCCCCGCTTGTTCGATTGCTGAGCTTTCAGTGGCCAGTTCACAAGATCGACTCCAATTACGCGGAAACAAAACCGCCCGACCATCCCACTTGGATCATCGGATTCCGAGGACCCAGTGACAACGTGGAGTTCCTCGTATCGAATGCGCACACTCTGCGAATGCTTGAGATGATTCGTGAACCTACAACCGTAGGCCAACTCGTTCAGAGAATGTCGACGGAGTTTGGTATGGATGAGTCGAGACTGCAAGAACGGACTCTTGCCGCTCTAAACAGGTTTGTAGGATCTGGAATTGTCTTAGTAGCGAGCTAGGTTGAAGAACTGGCGCTAATTGAGAGGCTACTTTAGCTTGCGGCGACATGCCGTGGCAGAGTCAACCACGGCACGTCAGAAATGTTCTGCAATGCCGGCTTAGAGCAAACCGAGTCGGTAGTAGGAATCGACAGTCTCACGCAGAGTATCGTCAATTCCATAAGGCTCCAATCCAAGCTCGTCCATTGCAAGAGTGCAGTATGAACGAGGCGAGTCGTAAGTCTTTGCGGCCGGCTTGCCATCGGCCATCTCCTCGCCACCGACCTCAACGTCGGGAAACAACTCCTGCAAGCGTTCCTGCATTTGCCATGTGAAGAGTTCTCCTGTGCGATCGCTGGCCGAAAGAATGTACCGCGATCCGTTCTTGGCGACTTTGCTCTCAGCACAGAGCCGATGTGCTCGTGCTACATCTCGAACATCGACGTTGTTCCACAGCATGCGACCTCCAGGTGATTTTCTGTAGGTCTTTCCCATCATCATGAACTTGATGCAGTTCTGCCAACTCCAGCCCTGATCGTGGTTTTCGCACATCAATGGACCAATAACGTGTAGCGGCAGTATTGCCATAGCGTCCCAATTCCCATCGCTTTCTGCACGTTCATAGAGCCACTTCTCGGATGCGGCTTTAGCCATCGCGTAGGCAATGTCCCGGTTCTTCGGGATCATCTCATCGGTCCAACGGCCGCGATATCCCTCGACGTTGTCTCCGCACCAATCGGACTCAGTGAACACATACCCTTCAGGACGAGGGTGTCCCACAGCCGCGAATGAACTTGTGAACACAAAGCGCTTCATTGAGCCTGAGCGCAATGCAGATTCCACGACGTGTTCGTTCTCCGTGAAACAGCCGTCGTAGACCTGTTGCGGAGTCTCTCGGTTGTACCCAACTGCCGCGCCTGCGTGAATAACTGCCGAGCATCCCGAGAAGGCTTCGTCGTAGCTACCCGCTTTCCAAATGTCGCCCTCGTGGAGTTCAACTGATCCTGGAAGCCCGTTGTCGTTCAATGCGCTGAGGTGTTCGACTTTGGCTGGATTGCCCAAGTCTCGAACACAGGCTCTGACTGTGTAGCCGACCTCTGCGAGGTCTTGGACTATCCAAGACCCGATATACCCGGAAGCTCCCGTGACTGCAACGGGGCCATCCGAAGGTGAAACTGCTCGTGATTCCGACGACATGGGAGATCTCCTTGTTGTTTTTCGCGCCGATGAATTGAGACTAAATTATCACACGCTCAACAGTCGAGGCGTTGACCACACACCCGACGGTCTATTCTTCCTTGGCTTGGAGCTTTGCAGCGATGAATTCCGAGTGACGCAAGTTCAGCAATTCCGAAATCCTTCGAATGACGCTCTCTTCGTAGTGAAAGGGAGAACCATCGAATGCATTCAGTCGCCATAGATGAACTAGCAAATTCCTGCGTTCGTCGATGTCGAGGCGCTCGTTGAGTTGGCGTGTGAACGGATACATGCTAGTGGTGTCTTTTCTTTCGCTCTGCACTTGCTCGATGATTTCGTTGGCACGTTCTGCGCTGACTCCGTACAACGCGATCAAGGAGTCGTGGATCAGATTCAGTTCTTGCTGTTCCACCGTGTGATCCGCCCAGGCTACTTCCAACAACACCGTAGCGGCAGCAATGGGCACGATCTCTTCCTCATTGGGAGGCGGTGCCTCTGCATTGCGCTCCCGTGACTTCAAGAGGTCCTTGAGACGCTCTAACACTTGCTTATCCCCTCAAAGTCGGTCAAAATGGCAACGAAGTGGAGTATTTTTTCATAAAGGCTTCATTTTTTCTTCATTTTTTGCACGTTTTCGGTTATAGTACGCACGGGATCAAGGAGGTGATCGGAAGCATGTTGTTTCAACGTACCATCAATAAGCCCGTAGATGCCATTGGAATCGGCGTCCACACAGGCAAACGAGCAAGAATCTCGCTGCGACCGGCAGCGGCAAACTTCGGAATTCAATTCGTACGAGACGACTTCCCCAACACCTTCATTCGCGCTTCTGGATGGCACGTGTCCGATACGACCTTGTCTACAAGCATCGCGTACAACGATGTTGAAGTATCCACTATCGAACATCTTATGTCCGCTCTGTGGGGCATGGACATCGACAATGTTATCGTTCACGTTGGAGGAGAGGAAGTTCCAATTCTTGACGGCAGTGCTCGTCAATTCATCGATTTGATTCAGACGGTTGGAACGAGACAGTGCACTTCTCCACGCCGCTACTTGAGGCTGGAACGAGAAGTCACGGTCACGCAGGGCGATGGTATGGCTTCGCTCAAACCGTACGACGGTTTCAAGGTTTCATATTCCTACGTCTACAACCATCCAGTGTTCAATCGATGCCCGAAGTACGTCGAACTGGACTTTTCGAATGTTTCATACGTCGATGATGTGAGTCGCGCACGATCCTTTGGTCTGGTCAGCGAACTACCTATGGCTCATTCGGTCAACCGTTGTCTTGGATCGAGTCTGGAGAATGCAGTTGGGATCGACGATGCTGAGATCCTGAACGCAGAGGGTCTTCGCTACCCCGACGAGTTCGTCAAGCACAAGGTACTGGACGCAATTGGTGATCTGTATTTGCTTGGCATGCCGGTTCTCGGTGAGTTTGAAGGCTACAAGTCGGGTCACGCCCTCAACAATCGGTTGGTACGTGCTGTGTTGCGTACACCGGAAGCTTGGTCGATCGTGAACTCCGACGGACTGGCTGTGTCTGATCAGGAAGTGGTGGGCCATCCCTTAACCGTCTAGTCGGACGGACCACGTGTCAACCTGATTCCTCTACGAGGCGTGATGGGATTTCCCATATCGCGCAGGTAGTGATTGCCTGAGCGGTTGATAAGCCCCAAAGTTCATGTCTCGTCTGAAGCTGCGATCTGAACTGATCGCGAGTCAGGCTGTATGATTTTCTAGTTCCTTCGTATACCACTAGCATGTCTGTACGCACTCGGCTCGCCCCGTCGCCCACCGGCGATCCCCACGTCGGTACTGCATACAGTGCTTTGTTCAGTCGTGCGTTCGCGATCAAGAACGGCGGTCAGTTCATTCTCAGAATCGAGGACACCGATCAACAGCGAACTCGGTTGAATGCTGAGTCGTCGATCATGGACGCCTTGCAATGGCTGGGACTGACCTGGGACGAAGGCCCGGATGTGGGCGGAGACTACGGTCCATACCGGCAAAGTGATCGACTGGACATCTATCGTCAGTTCATTGCCGAACTACTTGAGCGGGAAGGAGCATTTGTCTGCTTCTGCACCAAAGAGCGGTTGGATGAAGTTAGACGAGGCCAGATGCAGCGGGGCGAGACTCCTAAGTACGACGGACATTGTCTCCAGTTAAGTGCTGACGAGGTCGATCGGAGAATCGCAGAGGGCGAACCCCACGTCATTCGTCTCGTGGTGCCTCAAGAAGGCTCATGTTTGCTCCGCGATGAAATCCGCGGCGAGATCGAGATTCCCTGGTCCCAAGTGGACATGCAGGTGCTCATCAAGTCGGATGGATTTCCCACCTATCACTTCGCTTCCACGTTGGACGACCATCTGATGGACATTAGCCATGTCATTCGTGGAGAGGAGTGGATCAGTTCCTGGCCGAAGCATTTCTTAATCTACCAGTATTTCGACTGGACCATGCCGAAACACATTCACTTGCCGCTTCTGCGCAATCCCGATCGATCCAAGATGTCCAAACGAAAGAATGCGACTTCAATCGATTACTTCCGAAGACGTGGATTTCTTCCAGAAGCCCTGGTGAACTATCTGGCAACCATGGGATGGTCGATGCCGGACGAACGAGAAAAGTTCTCGATGGAGGAGTTCTGTGATTCGTTCGATGTCAGTCGCTTGTCTGCGTTGGGTCCGGTTTTCGACATCGAAAAATTGAGCTGGCTCAATGGACTATACATGCGCGACTTGCCGGTGGATGAGTTCAAGACCCGAGTCTACGACTGGGGGTTTGGGGGCTCTCGCGCGGATCACTTGGTCTCTCTCGTACAGGAGCGCACGGAAACGTTCGACGACCTGTTTCGCCAAGCGGACTATCTTCTAGGCGACCGCGTCGAGTTGAGCGCAGAAGCGTTCGACCACAAGAAGCTCACGAACGAGGACTGCAAGAAGGTTCTGGATTTCGCTAATCGATGTTTGGATTCGGTTGAGACTTGGGACCGAGATGCCATCTACTCGGAGCTACGGAACCTCGCAGACACGATGGACATCAAATTTCGAGACTTCCTGTTTCCGATGTTCGTTGCGATATCTGGACGTTCGGTAACGCTCCCGCTGTTTGATTCTTTGGTGTTGCTAGGTCGAGACGTTACAACCATACGCTTTCGGTCAGCGATTCAAGCTTTGGGCGGAATTTCCAAGAAACAAGTCAAGAGACTGGATCGAGAATGGCGGGATCAAGTTCAGTCGTCGGAGTAATCTGCAGGGTCGAACTGGTACAAATCGCTAAAGTAGAATGTCAGCGGGTTCTGGGGCCATAGCTCAGCCGGGAGAGCGCGACAATGGCATTGTCGAGGTCGGGGGTTCGATCCCCCCTGGCTCCACCAATTTACGAACTCCTTCAGAGGCTGAATAGCTAGCCGGATTGTCGCGCTTCGACGATCTCAATGCTGACACCGTCCGGTGCTTTGACATAGCAAATCAACGAATTCGGGGTGAATTCCCAAGGCTCGACCAGCATTTCTGCTCCTTTGGACTTGATGGACAGACAGAACTCCTTCAAGTCTCCCTTGTAGGTGAACCCGAAGTGGTCCGTGCCCCACACGTTGTGACTGGAGTAGTCGCCGAAGTCACGCATTTCTTGTCGGCTCTTGGGTTCTTCTCCTGTACGCTTGCCGCGAATGAGAAGTGTGATTCCGCCAATCGAGACACTGATCTGAGGGGCGTTACGTAACTCGTAGCTTCCGCGGATCGTAGCTCCCAACACATCGACGTACCATTGAGCCGCAGCTTCGGGATCCTTGCTGATGAGATGAATGTGGTCAAATCCAAGCATTGGTCAACGCGCCCGTTTTCCAGCCAAAATACACCTTCAGAATTGTAGTGCCACATCCGTTTTTTTGAGAGTTGCCGTGACCACTGATCGCAAATCCCGCGTACCCCAATACACCTTTTCGACAACCTTGGACGCGCAGATTGAAGAGCTGCAGAACAACCCGCTGCTACAGCGTATGAAGGCTTCGCGACGCAAGCATTCAGACCCGCATCGACCGCGTTACCACTACGTCAATCCAGAGGGGACGCTCAACGACCCCAACGGACTGTGCTTCTGGCAGGGCAATTGGCATCTCTTCTATCAGGCCTATCCGCCTGAAGATCCCCGCCAACATTGGGGCCACGCGATGTCCAAGGATCTCATCAATTGGGAGGATCTCCCGTACTGCATCTATCCAGATCCAGAAGAATGCTGTTTTTCGGGAGCAACGCTCGTCGAAGATGATCGAGTCATTGCCATGTATCACGGCACCAAAGTGGGCAACATGGTGGCAATTTCGAGCGATCCGTTGTTGCTCAATTGGGAGAAAGTTGGGAACACTCCGGTCATTCCGTTTCCGCCGGAAAGTACTGATCCACCGCCGTACAACGTGTTTGATCCGTGCATTTGGAGGGAAGGGGACTATTACTACTCGCTATCCGCTGGTCGAGAGCCGAAGGGACCCGGCAACAAGCCAGTAGCCGCTGATTTCCTGTTTCGATCGAAGAACTTGGCCAACTGGGAGTTTCTCCACTCATTCATCGAGGGAGATAGATTCACGCGGGTTGGGGACGATGGTGCCTGTCCCTACTTCTGGCCGATAGGAGACCGACACATCTTGTTGTTCTTTAGTCACATGAGCGGAGGGCAATACCTACTAGGAGACTACGACAAAAAGCAACAGAAATTCATTGCAACCTATGGCGAGAAATTCAACTTCGGTGCAGCCGGGCCGTGTGGAGTTCACGCACCATCGGCGACTCCGAACTCCGATGGCACGGTTACCGTGATATTCAACATGAACCCTGGAAAGCGTACCGAGGGATGGGACCAGATCATGACCCTTCCACGAACTCTCTCTATTGGATCGGACGGAGATTCCGTTGACATGAAGCCGGCCGGAGACATCGAATCGATACGCGGCAATTGCACGAAAATGCCATCTTTCGAGTTGCCTGCAAACCAGGAAATTTTGCTCGATGGTATCTCGGGCAATTCCTACGAACTACAAGTGGATATCGATGATCAAGGTGCATCGGCGATTGAGCTGAATGTGCTACGTTCGCAACTTAAAGAGGAATTTACACGCATAATCGTGTATCGCGAGCGAGGCGTTTGGAGTCTTGCTCATCGCCCCTTTGTAAAAAACACTCTGGTAACGCTGGACAATGCCTGTTCTTCGGTCGATGAGACGGCAAGAGCCAGGCCGCCGGAAACAGCTAGCGTCAGACTGCTTTCCGATGAGTCCATACGGTTGCGAATATTCGTTGATCGAAGCGTAGTTGAAGTATTCATCAACGAGCGTCGGTGTGTTGCGGAACGCGCCTATCCGGTGCTGGAAGACAGTGTTGGAATCAGTTTGAAGGCGGTCGGAAGGGCAGCTCGCATCGAACGACTCCAACACTGGGAGATGCAGTGCATCTACTAGAAGCAGTTGTTCAAGTGATCGGATAACGGCAGGCAAATTCAACGATGTCCAAAGAACACTTTGACGTAGTCATTGTTGGCGCAGGGCTAGCGGGGCTGTACATGTTGCACCGTGCCCGAAGTCAAGGATTGTCCGCAGTCGTTCTCGAACGAGGCGACGGCGTTGGAGGCACCTGGTACTGGAATCGCTACCCGGGAGCACGCTGCGATGTCGAGAGCATGGAGTACTCCTATACATTCTCCGAGGAACTCCAACAGGAATGGAGCTGGAGCGAACGATACTCCGGTCAACCGGAAATTCTCCGATACATCAATCACGTAGCAGACAGATTCGATCTTCGGAAAGACATTCGCTTTGAAACTCACGTCAAGCGAGCGGTGTTCGATGAAGAGTTGTCATGTTGGAAAGTTTCGTCGGATTGCGGTGAATTGTTTCAAGGGCGGTTTCTTGTCATGGCAACGGGTTGTCTGTCTTCAACCAACACTCCCGAGATAGAAGGCATCAAAGACTTTCAAGGATCCGTTTATCACACCGGAAACTGGCCGCACGAAGAGGTTGATTTCACGAATCAACGTGTAGGAATCATCGGCACTGGTTCGTCCTCGATCCAGGCAATTCCCCACATCGCTTCGGCATGCAAGTCGTTGACGGTATTTCAGAGAACTCCCAACTATTCCATTCCAGCTCAAAACGCTCCGCTCGATCGAAAATTGGAAGCGAAGATAAAGGAACACTACCAAGCGTTCCGAGCACGCAATCGACAGATGCCCGCGGCTCTGGGAGGTAGGTTCAGCGGCAACAACCAATCGGCTCTCGAAGCCAGTGTTGAAGATCACCAGCGAGAGTTCTCGAAGCGGTGGGAGGTCGGTGGATTCGCCTTTCTCGGAGCGTTCAACGATCTGACCATTAACAAGAACTCGAACGAAGTCGCCGCCGATTATGTTCGAGAGCAGATACGCAAAACCGTAACTGACCCAGCGACTGCTGAATTGTTGTGTCCCGACTCAACGATTGGATGCAAACGACTGTGCCTGGATTCCGGTTACTTCGAGACTTACAACCAGCAGCACGTGCAGTTAGTTGATATCAATCAGGATCCAATCGTCCGATTGATCGAAAGAGGTATTGAGTGCAAGTCCACCGAACACGAGCTCGATGCAGTTGTGTTTGCAACCGGGTTCGACGCTATGACGGGTACCTTGCTACGCATCGACATTCGAGGCCGATCTGGAGCGACACTGCAAGATGCTTGGCATGCCGGGCCTCAGACATATCTGGGGCTTACGACGGCAGGCTTCCCCAATATGTTCATGATTTCAGGTCCTGGTAGCCCCTCGGTGTTGACCAACATGATTGTGTCGATCGAGCAACATGTGGAATGGATCGAGAACTGCATCGTTTACATGCAAGAGCACCAGCTCGCAACCATAGATGTAGTCGAACAAGCCCAGTCAGACTGGGTGAAGTACGTCAACGAAATTGCGGATCTGACTCTGTATCCGACGTGCAACTCGTGGTACCTGGGAGCAAATATTCCAGGCAAACCACGGGTGTTCATGCCTCATGTTGGGTTCCCCAACTATGTAGCACGGTGTGAACAAGTGGTCGAGGAGGGCTATTCGGGATTTAGTTTTTGCGGTTGACGTAGTAGAAACTGCCCGTCGTGTAGATCCCGGCGCTACGCCCCGAGTACTGATCGAGACAGACGGTTAGACAGGGGCCACCCATTCTCCCCTTGGCTCCAGCACTGTATCTCCCAACTCTTGTGCAGTTTCTAGCCAGAGCTGTATGGCATCATGGATGTTCTTCAAGGCATCGAATTGACTGCCGCCGTGCGTCTTACATCCGGGTAACTCAGGTGCTGCAGCGATGAAGACCTGATCCTCGTTACTTCAAGTAAGAATGATCTGGTACTTGTGCTTCACTCCATGCCTCGTCAGTCGAATTGGCCAGCATGGAAACAGAACTACCGACCTTGAGAGATCGTCTTTTGCAGAATCTTGAGAACCCTGTATATGTTGCGTAGAGAACCGGCAGCATCGAGCCACTCGTCCTTTCCGTATTCGAGCCAACCATTGGTGTTTCCAGGCCGCCACTCGGCCACGCACATCGGTTTGCTCGCTGTGGCTTTCAGCCCATGTTGGGGTCTGTCGAGTAATCCCTCACCGTGTTCAACCAAGGCGTTCGACCAGTAATTTTTCTCTCGATTCATTCCCTTTATTGAATGTCTTGTCTTTGCTCCGTACATCCGGACGCTGATCGTTTCGTTGGTGATCCAAACGGCAAAGCTATTGTTCTTGCTCGTCTCTGACGGCTCTATCTCCACGCCTGTGTACTCGTTGACCATATCTCGGAGCGGCCCCGTTTCGCCTGCGTTCTTGCGCAAATTTTCTTCAATGTATCCGTACAATCCTTCCCATCCCAGCCGAGTCTTTTCGCTCTCTCTGGTCCACTGGTTGTACGTGTTTGTCTCCTGTTGCCACCGTTTGAGATGATTGCGAAAGTCCAGCAAGACGGCATTTCTTCCTTGGTATGTGTTAAGGACTCTTAGACAGTCACTTCTGTCGAATACACGAAAGTCACATTCCTCGATCCACTTGCGGCGTTCAGGTGATTGGTTTCCAGTCTTGAAGTAGATCGGCCAGCAATCTTCGCCTAGGACTTCTCCGAATCCAGTTTGACCTTCAGTCACAACTTCCCAATAGCGAGCAAGCTGGTCATCGTGTGTACTGGTTTCGGTCTTGTCTTCGATCAGAAGAACATGCTTGTGGTCAATGCGAACCAAGACATCAATATTTTTGTCCTGACGCTTGATCTCTACGTGAATCTCATCGCCGAGAACAACCTCGCCATAGTCCTTCCACTTTGCGAAGAGTTCGTCGACGAACAGTCGGCCACAGCGACGAAGTGCTTCGTGAGCCTCGTTGGAGGATTTTGCTGTCCCGGCCCACTCTATTAACCAGCAAGTAACTCATCTTGGGAGAGCTCCTTCGTTGCATGGGTAAACAGATTCGGTTTTGGATTAGTTCCCATAATTTGATCTTTTGAAGTCGTTTGTGAACGGCAAATATTACTCCCGCGAGACAAGCTTGAACATCCTCTCCTGTGGAGTTCACCTCGTTACTCAGAGGTGAGTGATCTCGCTGAATCGACGGAAGCGGTATCTATGTGAGCCCCAGCGTAATGGTTTCGGGCTCTAACAGAGTCATCGTAGCGAGTACGGTGACTTCGGCTTCAAACCATTAGTCGACATTTAGCTCGATGCATGCCGTCAAAAACGCTTAAGACGTGCGAGTATCAGCCCATTCATTGTCTCGCGAGTCTCCTGCCACCGTAGTTCGCACCATCGCTCGCGGCTCATCGGATGGGTAGCTCCGTGCTCGGTGTAAGACACAGCGGTTGTCCCAAATGCCTACATCTCCAACATTCCAGACGTAACCCCAAGTTCTTGGAGGTTGAGCAGCCTCGAACGTCAGCTCTCGAAGTAGCTTTCGACTGCTTCGAAAGTCCTCGTCGATGATGTGGCTAGCGTGCCTCCCGATAAAGAGCACCCTACGACCAGAGTCGGGATGGGTCTTGATGAGCGGGTGTCGCACGGGCGGCAAATCGCTAAGTTCATCATTCGACAGAATGTCCAAGCCTCGGTGCCACGCGTGGCTGTACCGGTAGTTGTGAACCGCGATCTTGTCTTCGAGCCACTGCTTCATGGAGGAACTCAGAGCGTCGTAGCCTTGACGCATGTCGGCCCATTCGGTTTGCCCTCCGGCGGAAGGAACCCTATGAGCTGAGAGAATCGATGCTTTGGCGGCTACCCGTTTGTACGAACTGTCCGTGTGCCAGACAGAGTTGCCGATGTTGAACTGACGACCAATATTCGACTCGGGTAGCAATTGGCCGTCTCGACCTACATTGCCAATAGTCCCAGCTCCCGCACGTTGGTTGCGTTTCAGTCCACGTTCCAATCGCCCAAATCGTTTTGTGAAAACGACTTGCTCCTCACGATCAAGGTGCTGGTCGGGGAATACCAAGACGGAGTATTGGTGCCACCAATTCAGGATTTGGCGGAAACTTGAGGCATCCAACGCCCGAAGATCTACATTGAAGACGCGTGCCCCAAATTGGTCGGAAGCTGGCTCGAGGCGCATGTCAAATCCAGCAGCTCAGCACCCGACGGGTCTACAGCCGCTCGAATTCTTCCTCCAAAGTTTTCCGTTTGTCGGTAACTATGGTTTCGAGAGCTTGCAACCTCTCTTCGAACGAGTCATCGGCAACTCTCTTCTCCAGGGCTTCGATTCTTCGAAGAACGTCTTTGTTGGCACCTTTGCGCCTGTGTTGCAGGTAGTTGCCAAGTATTCCTCCGAAGACCGAGATGAACACAATGCAAACGATCATCGTGAATACATCCATCGAGAAACTTTCCATTACGAATATTGGCTGGCGGGGTGAGCAAATGATACTCCACCGACTACAGCCCGCAAACCCCAGAATATAATCCGATTTTGAGTGTCGACTGGACTGAATAACTTCAACGTGGGTATTTTTCGACGAATAACCGAAAAGCCGTGGCTACCCGCCGACGACAAGATCATGCGGTTGAACACGGGTGCAATCAGCACCCACAATCGCAAGACCGCTCTCATAATCTTCTTGTGCGTCGTTGGAAGCTTGTTCTTCCTGTTTTTCGCAGCAACGCACATGCGGAAAATGATGGCGACGGACTGGGTGCCGATGCCCGAACCCACGCTGATGTGGGTCAACAGCCTAGTCCTGGTTGCAGTCAGCGTCGCTCTCGAGGTAGCCCGCAACGCGACGAAAGAACAGAATCTTGACCGATCTCGGAACTATTTCTTCATTGCGGGAGCCGCAACGGTCGTCTTCATTGTCCTGCAGTGCTTCGTTTGGCAGCAATTGCTTGATCTTGGCTATGCCGCAAAGAGCAACCCGGCCAATGCTTTCTTCTATGTGATTACCGCCGCACACGCAGTCCACTTGCTTGGCGGATTGGTTGCTTGGTGGCGTGCGTTGAAGAGAATGCAAGTGGTCGAAGAAGAAAAGATCGAATACTCGAAGATCAAGGTCAGTGTCGAACTGTGCGCCATCTATTGGCACTTCTTGCTCTTCATATGGGTTGCAATGGTTGCGATGTTCGTAAGCACCTAACATGACTTCTTCCGCTGCGGCGACGCAGCGCCTAGAGCTGGACGTCGAAGGAATGACGTGCAGCGCTTGCGTTACCCGTTTGGAACGTGCGCTCAACAAGGCACCAGGCGTCGCGGATGCTTCCGTCAATCTTGCGCTCGAGCGTTGCTCGCTTCAGTTCGACCCGTCCGCAACCAACTTTGACGATGTCGCCGGCGTCATTCGACGTACGGGCTTTCACGTCGGATCAACCGAAAAGACCTTCGCCATCGAGAGTCCAATCGGTGAGAACGATGCGCTTCGACTGCGCGAGGTCCTGCTCAACATTCCCGGCGTACTTGGCGTCGAGGTGCAAGGTGCTTTCGAGTCCGTGGCGGTTTCGTTTGCCAACCACATAGTCGAGGATTCTTCCTTACTGGGTGCGGCTGCCTCAGCCGGTTATGAACTAGAGTCGGAGGAAGTCGAAGACACACCTTCCGAGTTACTCGACTCGCATGGACTCCGAGCGACGTAGGGGTCATAGTTGGTTCGTTCCTCACACTTCCTCTTGTCCTTCAGATGATCGCTCAGTTTCCTGGGATGGGAAACGTCTACATCTGATGCCTGCGGCAGAAGTTGTGCTAGCTACTCCCATTCAGTTCTGGCTAGGTTGGCGTTTCTACAAGGCGGCGTTCAATGCACTCCGAACTGGGGGGCACCAACATGGATGTATTGGTTGCGGTCGGAACAACTGCGGGCCTATCTATACAGTTGGTATCTGATGGTCTCTCTAGGAGAGGGTTGGCCGAGGGGCGAACTGTAACTTCGAAGCCAGCGCCGTGATCATCTGTTTGGTGGTGTGGGGGCAAGTACCTAGAGGCTGGCGCAAAAACGCAAGACCTCCGAAGCGATTCGGACAACTTCTAGCACTTCGCCCGAGCACGGTCCTGGTAGCGACTGACACAGGAGAGTTCGTTGAACGACCCATTGAGCAGCTGATCGTTGGAGACGTGGTTCGGTGTTTGCCCTGGCGAACGAATTCCGGTTGACGGAACGATCACAGCGGGAACTGCCAGTGTTGACGAGTCCACTAGTAAACGGGCGAGAGCATGCCCGTTGTTTCGAACGCAAAGCGATCGGGGTGCTTGAGGGATCGTTCAATCTTGATGGAGCACTCGAAATCGAGGTTACGGAACTCGGTTCCGACTCAACCATCAACAAGATCGCAAGATTTGTTTGAACAGGCGCAACTGGGCAAAGCTAGAGTTCAGCGACCTCGTTGATCAGGTAAGCGCAATATTCGTGCCGGTGGTAATGAGCATCGCCGTTATCACGTTCATAGTGTGGATTGCAATTTCGTCGGATGCCGGAAGTTCGTTTGGTCAATGCTGTTGCGGTGTTTGGTGATTGGCCTGCCCTTGCGCCCCTTGGGCTTGCGACTCCGACTGCCGTAATGACTGGAACCGGCGCAGCCGCGAGGGCAGGGATTTCTGTTTCGAGACATTGAGGCTGTGGGAAGCTGGCCTTTCGTATTGAGCATGTGGGTGTTCGACAAGACGGGAACTTTGACCAAGGGAACACCAGTCTTGACTTCAATGGATATCGCCGGAAATGGAAGTTCAGATTCCCTGGACACCTACTTACGACGTGCTGTATCGCTCCAAGCCAATAGTGAAACATCCAATAGCTTTCTGGATTCTTGAACTATGCGAAGGAACAAGCAATTGCCCCTAGCGATGCCATCGATTTTTCGGGGCGATAGTTGGGAGAAGGAGTCTCCGGCACTGTCGAGGATGTTTGAGTGCGCCTCTCGGCAAACACTAGGTTGATGAGACGAAATGGGAGTGGACATCGATTCGCAGGCCGACAATGCGAGTGTGGTTTTGGATGGCATGCGATGGGACAGCTGGTTGCTCTCGGTTTGAATTTGAAGACGAACTGAGGGAGCAAGCCCCTACCGGCAGTCCAAGATGCTCCAAGATTCGAAGCTCAAGGTTCTACTGTTTGTCGGGAGATAGTGGAGCCGCGTCACATCTTCCATCGCGGGACAAACTGGGTATCGGACTCCTACTTTGCCGAGACCCAGACCTGAAATCGAAAGCCGACCGTAATTCAATCCTTGCAGTCTTCTGGATCTCCACGTTTGCAATGGTGGGGCGATGGGATCAACGATGCCCCCGGCATTGGCACAGGCGGGACCTAGGCATTGCGATGGGAATCCGGCATCGACATCGCAATCGAGTCGGCCTCCCGTTACTCTCATGCGATCTGACCCGAGACTCGTAGCTTCCACGCTGCACATTGGCCGTAAAGACTTACCGAAAGATCCAGCAGAACCTATTCTGGGCTTTCATCTATAAACGTGATAATGATTCCCTTGTAGCGTGTATGGGTTTTTTTGAGCCCCACTCTTGCCGGTGCAGCCATGGCATTCTCTAGCGTGAGCGTGGTGTGCAATTCGCTGTTGCTGAAGAGGTGGGCTCCAAAGTGGGAAGGATCATGAGTTCAGAAGAATTGGTCGTCGAAGTTCAGGGGAATGGAGTGTGAGGGATGCACGCAAGCGGTGCAGAATGCCGTGTCCCCAGCTCCCTGGAATCACTTCAGTGGATGTATCGCTGGATGACGGAACAGCAACGGTGTTGATGGATTCCACTCGTGTTAAGCGAGAGCAGATATCCGAGGCGATTGAAGATGCCGGGTTCGACGTTCCCTAGCTAGATACCGTTCAATGCACGAACGGCTAACTCAAACTAAGATCGAAACGTAATCGCTTCGAACTCACCTGAATCGAGAGCGTCCACAAGCTGACGTTCGCTCTTGATGTCGTGTGGGAACTTTGTTGCACAACGACCGACGTGACTGACGATGTGGGCATCGCTTCCGCCGGTGCCCAGGTATCCGAGTTCCTTCGCCATGTTCTGAGCGACAGCATCTTCGTCAGCTCGGCTACCGCCGTTGTAGATTTCGACGACACGAACACCCTCGGGGACTCCGAACTCTGCCAAGTGTGCGCTCATACCAACCCGTGGTCTCCCGGGATGGCAAGGCACAGCAAATGCATTGTGCTTCTCGCAAGAATCCAGAACTGTCTTCAATGGCACACGAATACTTGAGAAATCGAACTCCTCGACCAGTTCTTCAGAGACTCCAAAAACCAAGACATGTCCGTATTCCGTTTCGACTTCACTACCCTTGAGAATGGTTAGACCGTACTCCTCGGCAAGATCGGAATAGTCCGATTCGAAATCGAACTGCCTGTGCTCCGTCAGCACAAAGCCGTCGATGGGCACCTCACGGGCATGTATCCACTTGCAGTAGTTATCAACCTTCGCACGTCCGTCGTCAGATTTGATGGAGTGCGTATGGAGATCAAGAATCACGTTGCTACCCGTTGCTGAAGCTTCTTCAACTCGCTGTCGACCTGATCTCGAAGTACATGCTCGGCCTCATTGTTGTAGATGCACACGTCCGCTGCGGCTATGCGTTCTTCATTGCTTATCTGTGCGTCTAATCGCGCCTCGATGGCTTCCGCCGTCGATCCATCTCGTGCGGTTGCGCGTGCAATGGCCGTCTTTCGATCTACCGCAACAACCCAGATTTCGTCTACCAGATCCTGCCACTCCGCTTCGAGAAGTACGGCTGCTTCCAAAGCAACGATTGCGTCCGGACTCTTCCCGGCAATCTGTGAAATTTGATCTCGAGCAAGGTTCTTGATTTCCGGCCAAACTATGTCGGTTAGCCGCTTAAGTGCGTCCGGATCGCCGAATACTTTCGAGCCCAACACTCTACGATCGATCGACCTGTCCTCGGCGATGACCTCCGAACCGAAAGTCTCGACAACCTTCCTATAAGCCGGCGTGTCGGGCAGATAGGCTTGGTGGCCAAGTCGGTCGGCATCCAGCACTACCAGGCCTCGTTCTTGGAGGTGTTGAGCCACTGTGGACTTTCCGGATGCTATTCCGCCGGTGAGTCCAATGACCTTCACGACTACCTCCCTGAATCGGGCGAGCATTCTATCAACAACCCGCTTCGCAGACTGTGAAATTTTCGCTTTGAACGAGTGCCATACTCTCCAATTTCCATTGAGGGGAATGCGGAGTGTTCTCGGGACGGACTGGACTTGAGCACGCAATGATCTCAAGAGACTCCATCCGACCAAAGCCGTTGCTTGCGATGGTTGACCTGTCAGAATTCACTACGTAGCGACGGGACCTATAGAAGAGCTATTGCTGTCTCGTAGTCCATAGCAGGAACGCGGTCAGTTTCTCTTGTGCATACTGATCATTGGTTGTTGCTGCTACCGTATTGGCAAGGCGTTGAACGCAGGGAGTGCAAGCAGCAGCCCGCTAACATGAGGCAGCCCCATCGGCCTTCTCAGTACGAGTGAGTCGTCGACCAAAGTAAGCTGAATTAAGCGGGAGTTGAGCTAACTAATGAGCATGAACTACACCATCTCCACTGACCCACCGTTCTTGGTGCTCTTTCGACACCTACGCACGTTGAAACTAACGTTTTTGCTCGCAGGTTGTATGGTGTGTGTTGGCGCGATTCAGGAAGTGACTGCAGATTCAGAAAGTCAGTCGAGTCCCCAGGAAGACGACAGTCAGCCTGAACCCACCGAGCGACATGCAGACTCAAC
>CAXXFR010000033.1:0-4854 GCA_963667455.2 Pseudomonadales bacterium
GTCAGTCTTCAGATTGTCCCCGAAACTCAGGCTATCGATAAAATTCACACGCATTCAAAAGACCGCAGAGATTGCCATGCAGTACGACTACATCGTTGTCGGAGCCGGATCGGCAGGATGTGTCGTCGCGAATCGTCTCAGTGCTGACAAGTCAAACTCAGTTCTCTTGCTAGAAGCGGGCGGACGCGATTCCAGTCCGCTTATTCACATACCGGTCGGCTTCTGGCACATGATTGACCGTCCCAGTCTGAACTGGTGTTTCAAGACTGAACCAGAGCCCGGAACGGCGCGATCGAGAAATTCCGATTCCGCGCGGCAAAGTAATGGGCGGATCCAGTTCAATCAACGGAATGCTCTACGTTCGCGGCCAAGCCTACGACTACGACCTGTGGGCTCAACTAGGCAACAAAGGCTGGTCCTACGACGAAGTGTTGCCTGAATTCAAAGCTTGCGAGTCTTTCGAACGTGGGGGCGATGAGTATCGAGGCTCGGACGGGGGAACTCAACGTAACCGACATGGTTGAATCTCACCCCGTGCTGGAAGCATATGTAGATGCGGGACGAACCTTGGGCTATCCAACTCCGCAGGGACTACAACGCAGAGTCTCAGGAAGGTTTCGGGATTTACCAAGTCACGCAGAGAGATGGGCGTAGATTCAGTGCGAACAGTGCGTTCATCGAACCAATCCGGCATCGAAGGCAACTTGACGATTGCCACCCGGGCAATGGTGGATTCTGTGACTATTGAACGTGGGCGAGCAGCCGCGGTTCGATACTCCACGCGAGGACGAAAAGAGATTGAAGTTACCTGTCGTCGTGAGGTGATTTTGTGTGCCGGTGCGATACAGAGCCCCCAAATTCTGGAACTGTCTGGGATCGGTCGAAGAGAAGTGCTCGAGGATGTTGGGATCCCCATTGTTCACGAGTCTCGAGGGGTTGGAGAAAACCTGCGCGATCACTACTCGAGCTCGGTGGCATGGCGACTTAAAGGCACCGACTCTCTGAACCAACAGACGAAGGGTTGGCGTCTTGTACTCGAAGCCGTGAAGTGGGGATTGTTGCGCCGAGGAGCATTTACGTATACGGCAGGAATCGCCCATGGATTCGTCAAGACTCGTGAAGACATGGAGACACCGGATGTGCAGTTTCACATGGCTCACGCCAGCTATGCTCGAGGGAGGAGGGGAGCATTAGAGAAAGAGCCCGGAATGACTATCTCAGTGTGCCAGCTGAGACCCGAGAGCACCGGAAGTGTGCATGTTCGCAGTAGAGACCCACTGGACTCTCCCGCTATTCGACCCAACTTTCTCGAGGAAATTGTCGACCAGGAAGCTTTGATAGGTGGCATGAAGATAGCTCGACAAGTAGTTGATACAGAACCACTTTTACAGTATGTAGACCATGAACTATATCCGGGAGAAAAAGTAGAAAGCGACGAAGATATTCTGGAGTGGTGTCGCCGCACCGGAGCTACGGTGTTTCATCCTGTAGGCACCTGCAAGATGGGTGTAGATTCGGAGGCCGTAGTTGACGAGCGGTTGCGCGTTCGGGGAGTCAATGGACTTCGCGTCATCGATGCTTCAATCATGCCGACTTTGGTTTCGGGCAATACCAACGCGCCCGCCATCATGATCGGACACAAGGGTGCCAACATGGTCCTAGAAGACAACCGCATTGCCACTACATGACGCCTCTCGGCCTGTAGGCCATCTGCAGTAGATCAGCAGACACTCTCGTGCCGACTAGCATTCGCGTTGCTGCAACATTCCTGTTGACGACAGCGGCAGTTCTCGGTCTTCAGTCCGCTTCTGCGGCTATGTGCGAGTCCGATACGTTCGTAGTGTTCAACGACTACCCGGGTAGCAGTGCAAGCGACACCTGCACAGCAAGTACTGATGCGCTCAACATTAACGTGTTGCCGGGAAGATGAAGGTGAGATCAATCCAAGTCCGTGGTACGGCTTTCGGATCGAACCGAAGAGCGACGAGCTTCTTCAACTCAACATTACGTTGACCTACCCGTTAGGAATCAATCACCGCTACCACCCCAAGACAAGCACGGACGGTTCCAAGTGGACTCCAATCCAAGAAGATGCCATCGTCGTTGGGGAAGAAACCGCATCGTTCGACTTGGTTGTCGATGGAGTTCCCCTTTACGTATCGGCACAAGAGAATCTGGATTTTGATTGGTATCACGATTGGTATGGCGAAATCGAGGAGGATTGGCGGAGCGGTGAGTTTGAAACGATCGGTTACTCGATCGCCAAGCACCCCATCGTGGCTTTCGAGACTAATTCCTGCTGCATCCAATCTCATTGTTCTTATCGGTCGCGCGCATCCGCCCGAATTGCCTGGTGCCATGGCGATGGCGACACTTCGTTAGTGCCCTGGCATCCATTCGCTCGGACGTGTGTTCAATGCAGCTCACCGAAGGTTGTTACTGGTTCGAGGAGCACAACTTTCTGATTCTGCCGTTGTTGAATCCCGACGGTATGGCTCTTGGGCATTGGCGCCACAACCTCGGCTCCGTCGATCTGAATCGAGACTGGGGGATTTTTGGCCAACCAGAGACCACAGCAGTTACGAGAGAAGCTGAAAAATATGGGAGCGTCTGAGAAATTGCGTCTCATGCTGGACTTTCATTCGACGAACCGAGATGTTCTCTATGTGCAGCTGGATGAAGATGCAACCGAGCCGCCAGCGTTCGCCACTCGCTGGATGCACAACATAGCCAAACGGAGCTATGCAAACGAGGATCCACCAAGAGCCGCCGGCTACGAACTTGCACCGCGTCCAACATCCGACTTGGGCACTTCCAAGAACTACTTCTATCGCGAGTACGGAGTCCCATCCATCACTTTCGAGACTGGAGACAACTCTGGATCGCGAGTCGCTGAAGCAAAAGATGTGGTGGTTTGCGGAAGCGATGATCGAAGAGCTGGAAGGCTCGACGGAGACTGAAGCTGTTGTCGAAGACTCGTTCGATTCATGTAGCGACGGACGTGTGCAACCATGCGAAGACTTCTATTGCTACCTCATCGAAGCGAACAAGGCTTCTCTGGTGTCTTTGGTCGCAGATGAAGTAATCAGTCCGAAGATCGCAAGTCGTACCGCGGAGGCTCTGGTTGCTGTGGCAAGGAGAGGGGAGTGAGCCTGAGTTTCGACCGAGTGTCCAACTATGCTCCGATGGAAAGGCGACTAATGGCAATTGCAGGTTCGGAAGCATCCGACATTCACATCGGGCGATCACGACAGGATCTTCATGGCACGGTACGCCGCATGCTCGCCCGTAAGCGGGTTCTCGACGTCTATGCCCACTTGCAGGAATCCCACACCCAACTGGTCGGAACTGCGGAACAGCATCTCGAGACGGTCATTCCGGCATACACACACGGAGTTCCGTCTCAGCCCACTACGTTTGCACACCAATTGCTTGCTTACGGAGCCTCAATCGAACGCACTACCGAAAGCTTGCGACAAGCATTCAACAGACTCAACCACAGCCCGCTAGGATCGGGAGCAGGAACAACGAGCGGAATCGAAATCGACCGACCCATGCTCGCAAGATTGCTCGGGTTTTCCGGACCAGTCGAGAACAGCTATGGACGCCAACTTCATCGATAGCATGGAATTCAAGCTCGAGTTCGCAGAGATTGTCAGCGGGTTGGCGCTAACCATCAACCAATTTGTCGCGAATGTACATAGTCAGCAACGCGAACCCTTGCCATGGCTTTACCTCGGAGATGCCAGCGTCAGTGCAAGCACATCAATGCCTCAAAAGCGCAATCCACGAGACTTGGGACCGACTACGAACGAGTGCCAACAACGTACTGGCGCAGGCATTCGAACTGCAATTGAACAGTCACAACGTCGATGCTGGAATGCACGACTATCGATTGGATAGCAACACAGCGGAACTTGCTGACGCTACGTTGCGCATGCTGTCTCAATTGAGTCACTTGTTCGACGTTCTGGTTCTCAATCAGGGAGCGAGCAGAGCTGGCCATCAGTCGTAGCTTCGCAACAGCCTCCCAAGTTGCAGAACTATACGTGCAACGAAAGTTGCTCACCCTTCGCGATTCTCAAAATTTCGGCTGCGGAACTGGTGAAGGTTGCTCGTTCCAATGATCGACCATTCGACTCATTGACCGACGAAAGAAATCAACCAGACTTTCGAAGGTATGTTCGGCAAGGATCAACCGCTCGACCCAGCCGATGTTCGCGATGCCATGAATCCTGAACTAATGGTGCAAGGTCGCAAAGGACTGGGAGGTCCTCAACGAGCTGAAACCGAGCGCATGTTGGGGAGAACAACGTCAGGAACTGGATGAAAGTATCAATTGGCACAAACAGACTATAGTTGCGATAATGAGTGCCGATATCGAGTTGCAGACTGCGTTCTTCAATGTCTGCAAGAACAAACACTGAAGTGCGATTGAAACAATCGGAGTTCGAAGCGGTGTTCGTCCAGATGCCGAGGATTTGATTACCAAACCATCCAATTGAGTGTGTGCTGATTCTCAGCCATCACAGGAGAAACTAACTTGAACCCCCCTCAATTTTGCATTCATTCGTCAAATTGCATCAGCCATTTTTGCCGGACTGTTTCTTCTCGTTCCTAGCCAAGCTGTCCTCGCCAGCAAGCCGAGGAGGAAGATGATGAGGGACAGTGAGACGATGGAAGAGATCACCGTCGTGGGAAGCCAAATCAAGGGAGCCGATGTAACGGGCATCCTTCCAGTGACAGTGATCGATGCAGAAGATGTCGAAGTGCTAGGTGTGTCGTCCGGCGATGAACTGCTCGAAATGTTGCCAGAGCAAGGGCAGAACTTCTTCAATGAAGAGGAGAACATCA
>CAXXFR010000034.1:0-4639 GCA_963667455.2 Pseudomonadales bacterium
GATGAGATTGTCTCGCCACTGTCCGAAGTTTGCGGGAAATTCCTGTTCTTGCAAGTAGTGATACGACCACGCGAGCAAACGACTCTGCGATCCCAGCAAGCCGCGAGCAATGCCGCTCTCCTGCGACTTCTCAACAACAATGTCCCGCAACATGCTTTTGACTTTCTTGCTCAAACGAGCATTTCTACTTTGCAGGTCCACTAGATCCGTACCAAATTCTTTGACAAATCGTCTTGCATTCAAGACGGTGCGTTTGATTCTTTCGCCAGATTTCTTTCCAGTCTTAGCTGCCACGTCGCGAGAGGACTTGCGCTGAGTCCCAACTGCTTCCAAGAGGTCTTCATCTCGAGCAATCCAACTGCGGGGTAGATTTCTGCGCCGGGCGAAAGTCTCTCTCCACTCGGCTACCGCATACAGGAGACCCCGGTCTTGGTTTCCCATCCTACTCACACCGCGCATGGATTCGAAACCCTCTCTGGGTGTCTTTTCTGGTGATTGCAGAACAAGCTGCATTTCTTCGAAGTACCAACTGGCGCGTCCAAACGACTCCAACTGGCCCAGGAGCGTGTTCCACAAAGGAAGAAGAAAACGCACATCCTCCATGGCGTAATGCAACTGCTTTGCGGTTAGTGGACGCTTAGTCCAATCGGAAGTTGAGACTGACGAGCTCTGATCGAGACTGATATCGAGGTACTGATTGACCATGGATTCGTAACTGATCTGTGTGTCGTCTGACAAGAAGCTACCAGCAAGTTGAGTATCTACGACATTGTTCGGAACGATTCCCAGCATGTAGTTCAGCATCTTTATGTCTTCGCCCAGACCATGCATGACTTTTCGAATCGAAGGGTTCATCAGTATGGATTCAAGCTCAGCGAGATTGAGCGGAGCACGAAGATCAACCACGTAGATCGTACGTCCAGTCGAAAACTGCATGAGACAGGGAACGCGGAAGAAAGAGTTTCGAAAGAAGAACTCGGTATCTACACCTACTTCCGAGTCGATCTCCCTAACCATTCGGTCAAGTCCGTCTTGACGGTCAATAAAGTATTCAGATGTCTTCAATGGGTTTCCGACCGCGCAATGCGTGAACAATTGTGGAGTTGTCGACGTATTCGAGGTCGCCACCTACGGGAACGCCATGAGCGATTCGGGACACAACCACAGAGGATGCCGTAAATTGATCTGCGATGTAGACCGCCGTTGCTTCGCCCTCCACTGTTGTACTGGTAGCAACGATGACCTCACGGACCTGCTCGTCGCGAACGCGTTCAATCAATTGGTCAAGACCAAGTTCGATTGGTCCGATTCCATCAATCGGCGATAGATGTCCATGCAGTACGAAGTATCGCCCTGAGTAACCGCCCGAGTGCTCGATCGCCAGCACATCGGCTGGGGTCTCGACAACGCACAGAACGTCAGAGTCTCGACGTGGGTTGCGACACAGTCCGCACACTTCCTCATCGGAAATGTTTCGACACTGCTTGCACTCAACGATATTTTCAACCGCATCTTCCAGCGCATCCACTAGAGATTCCCTCCGGGACGATCGTGGTGAACCAGATGGAGCGCCATTCGGGACGCTGTCTTGGGACCGACACCTGGAATGCACTGCAAGGAACTGATCAGCCTCGACATCTTTGGACTAAATGCTTCCAATGGCTGTCCCTTTCGTTGACGGTCTCAAGTCAGAGTGTTTACTGAAGCTAGGCAAAGCCTCTGAATCTTGATACCTAACCGAAGACTCTCGCTACCCGTGAGACGGATGTCGGTAATGCGCACCCCAAATTCCCGCTTGAGAGTTTGGACGAACGGATCGACTTCCAATTCCTCTCGAGCGGCTTGCAGTCGAGCATCTCTCTCTTTGCGCACCTGTTCTCGACGATTTTGCTCGTTTCTTTCGTGTTCGTGCCGAAGTCTTTCGGATCGTTGGAATGGAGTTTCCGTTTGCGGTGTTTGAAAATCGAATTCGGTCGTGAATACCTTGCCAAACTTGCTCTTCAATGCGACATCAAGTACTTCAGTCTTGTCACTCCAAAACGATTCATTCGTCGGATTGGTTCGGAGTCTGACTTCAGTCCCATTGCTACTAACCAGTTCGGTGTGTTTCAGTTGCAGTCTCACATCGCTCGGCAGATCCACTTGCTGGACAACCTCGTGCCAAGGGAGATCCCCGAAACTGGACAAATCACTTTGGGAGTCTTCTGCAACTGACTCCTGAGAACTCTCGCTTGAGTTCTTCGGTTCCAACGTTTCGGCAGTTGTTGGAGGTTGCTCTGGATCGGGCTGAGTTTGTGTCTCTGGGACCGGTGGAGCCGAGTTTGGCTCCAGACTGGAGCCTTGTGGGGTTTCAGTCTCCTGAGGAGTGCTAGACGAAGTGGGCTCCATCGTTGGATATGCAGCAACAGGTTCAAAGTCGAGCAACCTCAACATGGTCATATCGAAACCGGTACGGTGATCGGGCGCGTAGCGAATGTCTCGCATACCGATCAGCAAGATCTGATATGCGACTTGTAGCCACTCCGGGGATAGCTGCTTTGCATGAGGCACGAGCTTCTCGTCGACGATCTTGCCCGATACGTGAAACAGCGACATGGCGTGAATTGCACGTTGGAGACTTGCGATGAGATCAGGGTAGTTGACCGCTCGTTCAGCGAGTCCGTCTACAAATTCGAGCACTTTGTTGCGATCACCCGCAACGATTAACTCCAGAATCCGGGAAATTTCGTCAGTTCGAGTAGTGCCGAGCATCTCGGAGACACTCTCAACGGTGATTGATCCACCACCGTGGGAGATCGCCTGGTCGGTAATCGAAAGTGCATCGCGCAAACTCCCGTCGGCTGCCCTCCCGATGATTTCGAGTGCTTCCACCTCCGATTGGATCTCCTCTCGTTCAAGAACTCGGGTCAAGAGCGGAACGACTTCTTGTGGCGGAATGTTCCTCAGATGGAACTGCAAGCACCGAGACATAACAGTCACGGGAATCTTTTTGGGTTCGGTAGTTGCCAAGATAAACTTGACATGCTCAGGGGGCTCTTCCAAGGTTTTGAGCAAAGCATTGAAACTTGACGTGGAGAGCATCTGCACCTCGTCAATGAGGTAAACCCTAAACCGCCCCATTGCAGGCCGCAGACTCGCCCCTTCCAACATCTCCCGCATGTCGTCGACACCGGTTCGCGAAGCGGCGTCAACTTCGTGCAGATCCAGGAAGTTGCCATCGCGAAACGCGACGCAGCTGTCGCATTCGCCGCAGGGGGTTGAAGTTATCCCTTGTTCGCAATTGAGACAATTTGCGAGGATTCGTCCAATGGTGGTCTTGCCAACGCCGCGGGTGCCGGAGAAGACGTAGGCGTGATGAAGCCTGTCGTGATCCAAGGCGTTGGTCAACGCCCGAACTGTATGATCCTGCCCTTCAACTTCCTTGAACGTTCGGGGCCTATACTTTCTCGCAAGGACTAGATAGCTCATTCACGTCCATTTTATTCGCCTAGGTCGTACTAGATAGATGCCTGATCACACTCAGTTTCGCGTCTTCGGACATCGTGGTGCTGCCGCTCTCGAACCGGAGAATACTCTCCGATCATTCATTCGAGCAGTCAAAGAGGGAGTGCACGGAATCGAATTCGATGTGCAGGAGGTCGATGGCCACTTGATCTTGCTACACGACGATACGGTTGACCGCACCAGCAATGCCTCCGGATTGTTGACCTCGTTTACGTTCGAAGAGCTACGTCAGTTGGATTTTGGTCAGGGTGAAGTCATCCCGACCTTGCGGGAAGCGATCGACTCCATTCCAGATCACATCCTTATCAATATCGAACTCAAGGGTCCGGATACCGGCAAACCGGTTTCTGAAGTCGTGAGCGAGTATGCACCGCGACCCTTCATGATTTCGTCGTTTCGACTCGATGAATTGGTTCAGTTCAGATCGGCGGGTAGGGTCGATCCAAGCGTGGACCTAGCGTTGCTGCGCATCGGATTTACTGACCAAGCCATCCGAGAAGCCAAGAGTGTTGAGGCGACGGCCATCAATCTCTGCGATCCCTTTGTCGATCAAGAGGTTGTCGAGAAAGTGCGAAGTGCTGGGTTTGAGTTGTTCGTCTACACAGTCAACGAACCGCCTCGAGCTGAAGAGCTAATGAAAATGGGGGCGTCGGGTGTGTTCACCGACCGCCCCGACATCGTAAGGGTGCCTTAGCGTTAAGTTAATCGTCTGTCAATCGAAGTCTGGGTGTAGAAATCTAACAGTCCTAAGGCTTGGAAATGTTCTCGAATTCCTTGAATAGCTCGTAACGGCCCGAAGTGATGTAGGTCTCCATTCGCTCGAGCTTCTTTTCCATCTTGAGTATCTCGCGCCGGACCACTCTCATTCTCCAGTTAAAACTCTCCGCTGGTACGTAGTCTTCGAACTCTTCCCTCGGTGTGTCATCGTCGGTGGAATGAATGCTGCGACGTCTCTTGCGGCTGCGTCTGAACTTGTCGTCTCCGGTCGTGTACTCCTCGTAGTCTTCAGGTTTCCTGTCGATGACGAAGATCGCGATGATGTAGGCGGGGACGATGAACCAGCCAACAAAAAATACTCCCAAGACGCAAACCAGACGAATGATCCACGGCTCGACACCCATGTATTGAGCGATGC
>CAXXFR010000035.1:0-6710 GCA_963667455.2 Pseudomonadales bacterium
TAGCCAGACAATCCCAACCACTTGCCATTTTGAGAGATGGACAGCCGACCTGAGTGGTTAGGGAATTCGTAGCCTCCTGCTCCACAGATCCTCGGTTTCGCCGTTCGAGACATCAATTCGACGTCGAGTGACCTGCCAGACATCTCCAAATTCGTGTGGCTCCAAATCGTCGGGACTGTCGACGAAGTAGCCGTTCTCGCTCGAAGTCAGCAGCGCGGCCCAACCCGCCTCGACCGTGATCCGACGTGGTTTGGCGGTGTCTTCCACAGGATAGAAATAGTAGACTCCCATGCCGCTTGAATCTTCCTGAGCCGACATGAAAACGACCTCGGAACCGTCGTTCGAATAACCTAGGGTATGGCCTACGGAATAGTCGCTGACGGGAGTTAGCCTCGTGTCCAGGTCGTACTCTACCTGAGTATTCCTGTCGAGATCCCTCACCACTAGACGCGAAGCTCCTCCGGGAGCGGGCTCGTGAACAAAAAAGGATGTTCCGTCGTCCGCAACTCCGAAGTCCCATGCCTTGTTGGTCTCGTAAACAACATGATCGTTGTGGAAGATTCTCACCGGCTCGTCCGTACTTTCCTCTCGAAACACTTTGGAGTTGAGTCGAAGATCCCCAAAGCCGTACACGATCGAACCATCAGCACGAAGGCCAATCCTCGCGTGATTGGCTCGAAAGTCTATGCGTCCCCTTGCCAACGCACCCGTGTCACCCAGAACTGCAAACTCAGTTCCGTTCTCGTCGAGAAACGTCAAAACAGCAACCTCTTTAGCAGCGCCTTCTCCCATACGCATTCGACATCCAACGTTCAGGATGACTCGTTCGGGAGTGAATAGAGGAGCGTCTTCCACGAGATTCCGACTCCCAGTCTCCTCCAACGCTGGAGCTGTGGTGTCTCGATCTTCTATTCCCTCGCTTGTATCCGGGGCATCGACTATTGGCTCTCTAGACCCATCTTCGAGATCACTCGTCAGCAACAACCAGCCAATTCCCAGTAGTGCCGTCAACAGGACAAGCGCACCAAAGAGAGCTAGTCTTCTAGATTTCAATAAACGCATCGTCGACTTGCCGTGCACAGATGCAAGAAGCCCTTCAACAAATTGAGTGAACCTCCGATGGGTCAGCCGTCTCGGTCTTAGTGGTATCGGTGTGGTGAGTGTAGTGAAGGTGAAGAAACGTGCAGGTGACTGCGCACGTTTCACTGGACACTTTTTGCTTAAGGTAATTCCCTCCTTCAGGCTTCATGGCTCCTCCGGCTCTTCGAAGCTTGTGTAATGACGACATACTCTTGCTCGATGCGACAATGAAAGCGGTCAGGCAATCTTGCCCAGTCCCTTGCTTCAACGAGAAACGGAATCCTCGACTCCTTTAGGGCCTCCTCAAAGTCCATCAACTGCTCAATTGGAATCTCCGTTAGTCCAGGACCTCGCAATACGAGATCCAGATCGCTTCCATCATGGCTTCGTCCATTCACACGGCTACCGTATGCCCATACCTCAACATTTGGCAAGTGCTCAAGCAGAAGTGCCTCGAGAATGCGCAGGTGTCTTGACAGTAGGTGAAGCGACTCAGTCACTCTGGTCTTCTCCGATCATTTCTGCAAGTGATCGTGCATCGACAATGAGGCTCGGTGTCAGCTCAAAGATCGCAACGGGACTTCTCTCGCTGGTCTTACCAGCAGTTGCACCGCGGAAGTCTCGGTAGCCGAACCACCGTTCGACGACGTCAATCTCAATCAGGCCATGTCGTGCAGCATGTCGAAACAAATCCTTGTATTCCAATCGGTCGACGTGGAGATTGCTGGCGAAGAATGGGGCGAGACGTTTACGCAGGAGCTTTCCGCTCTGCTCAAGAACTTGTTCGAACTGCGCAACTATGATCTCTAGGTAGATTTCGTTCACTGAGTCGACACTATCTTCAAGTTGCTCATACTCTTCGACCGAGCGCTCGATCTTGGCGATGCACTGGCGCAAAAAGGTCGTGTCGATGTTCACTTCAAGATTCCAGAAACTCAAAATTTCTAGGCTTACAGCCAAATTGGCATCAGAACGAGATGCCCCTCTTTAGTGTTGCCGAAGACCGATTGCAGGTCGGCAAATTAGTCGGACAAGCGCACGGGCAACGAGCCGTGTCTGAGTAAAGTCCCTAGTAGCCCGTTTCCAGGGCAAGACGATTACAAATCTATACTCGTGACTTCAGACAAGAGAGTTCAAGATTGGTTCGCTCGGCACGACGTGCGCATCCCCCTACTACGTTTCAAACACTAGGACCGTCCCATCGGGTGTCCAAACAAGACATACTCAATCCCATCCAAGCCTAGAATTGACCACCATTCTGTTACTTGCCCATCGTGTGTTTGACCCAAGGATAGATAGCAGATGCGAATAAGCCTATTGGTGCAAGGATCACCCCACTCCTGCGATGCCTGTCGGCAAGCTCTGCAGTTCGCGAAAGCGGTGCTCGAAGAGAACCATGAGCTGTATCGAGTGTTCTTTTACAAAGATGCAGCGTTGATCGCCAATCGGAGTTTTCAAGTCCCGACTGACGAGTGGAATGTGCAAGACGCGTGGCAAAACTTTGCACGCCAAAACAACTTGAAACTCGAAGTTTGCGTTGGAGCAGCCCAACGTCGGGGTGTGGAAGCTCCTTCGGACAGTGCCAACTCCGAGAGTGGGTTTGAAATTGTGGGACTGGGGCAGTTTGCTGAGGCAGCTATGGCTTCAGACCGACTAGTGACCTTCAACTGATGAACTCGATCCTCTATCTGGTTCGCGATCAACCGGGGAACACCGCCAACGAGACTGTTGACATGGTTCTGGTAAGTGGTGTCTTTGAACAACCGACAACTGTCGTGTTTATGGACGACGGCGTGTACCAGCTTCTGGGCGACGGATCCAAGAATCAGCGCAAGGACACCGCAAGTAAATGGTCCGCCCTGCCCACGTACGACATCTCTCGAATCTTCGTTCTTGAGACGAGCCTGATCTCCCGTGGAATCGATCCGCGACAAATGCCCGACTTTGTCGCACCAGCTTCCGACCAAGAGTTCAAGGATTTGTTACGTTCTGCAGACTGCCTGGTGAGCGACTGATGTTGCACATCGTTGGGAGCGCATCAGGACTGCAATCCTGTATCTCCACAGTTCGTGAAGAGGATTCCGTGTTGTTTATCGGCAATGGTGTGTATGCTGCGACGACTGTGGAATCTGCTCAATGCTTTGCGATGCAAGAAGACCTCGACGCTCGCGGAATCGAATTGCCTTCCCATGTGACAGGCACAGACTACGTCGGCTTCCTCAAGCTAGTTGTTGCTCATTCAAACTCGGTGACTTGGAAGTGAGTGAAGTAGACGCGGACGGATACTTGCGGGATGTCGAGTCTTGGACTCGGGAGCATGCAACTAGAATGGCGGCAGGCTACGGAGTCGAACTATCCGCCGATCACTGGAAGATTGTCGAAGCGGCCAGAGGGTTCTATAAGAAGACTGGAATAAGCCCAACCATGCGACCGCTGGTGACGCTTGCTCGTCAACTCGATCCGCAACTGGGTAATTCGATAACGTTGGCGAAGCTGTTCACGAGCCAGACAACCAAGGTTGTGGCACAGATCAGTGGAATTCCGAAGCCATCTGACTGTCTATAGGTTGGTGGAAACGAGACCTTGACGAGGAAAGCTAGACTATTCAGAAACTCGGTATCTATTGACAAGAATTCCTAAACATGTCCCTATAGGTACGATTTACAGGTCAAACACGTAAATGGGATTTTCTCACCGAATGCGATTGAGGTAGAAGTTCCCGGTGTGAGCAACATACTTGCTGTTAGTCCTGCTCGAACTCCAGGAACTCCATTCCTCCGACGTAGCGCACCAGCTCATTGGGGATTTTTACTCTTCCCTTCTCGTCTTGATAGTTCTCAAGGAGTGCAATCAAGATTCGACCGGTAGCCAGCCCCGAACCATTGAGCGTATGGACCAACATCGGTCGCTCCTGTGGTCCAGGTCGGAATCGAGCCTGCGCGCGTCGAGCTTGAAAGTCGAGGAAGTTGCTACATGAAGAAACTTCACGATAACGCTCGAATCCCGGCAGCCAAACTTCCAAGTCAATTGTCTTGGCAGAAGCGAATCCCAGATCTCCACCACACAAGCTGACAGCACGAAATGGAATCCCGAGACGTTTGAGTACCGTTTCAGCATGATTGACAATCTCATCGAGTGCCTGCCATGACTGGTCGGGATGCGTGATGTGAACGAGCTCGACTTTTTCGAATTGATGCAATCGAATCAGTCCGCGCGTATCTTTCCCATGAGTACCTGACTCTCTTCGGAAACACGGCGTGTGACACACATACCGAAGTGGCAGCTCGTCAGCGTTCAATATCTGATCGCGCACCATGTTCGTGACCGGAACCTCCGCCGTCGGGATTAGAAAGAAGTCCTGATCGTGTCGAACCCAAAAGACATCGTCCTCGAATTTCGGCAACTGACCAGTGGCGGTCATTGAGTCGCGATTCACGACAAAAGGAACGTACAGCTCTTCATAGCCGTGCTCGTCGATATGCAAATCGAGCATGAATTGAGTCAGACCTCGATGAATCCGAGCTAAGGGTCCGCGGAGTACCGAAAACCTACTCCCTGCAATTCGAACCGATGCTTCGAAATCCAGTGCGTTACCAGCTAAGTCAACGTGATCCTTCGGTTCAAACCCAAAGTCTGGAACGTCGCCCCAACGATAGAGTTCCAAGTTGTCGTCGTCGGTCTCGCCTGGAGGTACTGACTCGTGAGGGATATTCGGAACGTGGAGCTGAAAATCGTCTAGTTCCTCTTGGACCTTGTGAAACTCCTTGCGGACGACATCGAGACGAAGGCCTAAGTCTCCAACCGCTCCGACCAGCGGTTTCGATGTCCTCTCCTGCCCTTCGAGCCCTCTCCGATCTCCTTTGAAGCGACGTTGCGTTCGTGCTGCAACGTCTCCATTTCAGTCTGGGAAATCGTGGCGAGCCTTTTCAAGTTCACGATAAGGTGTCGAGGTCCAATTCCGACTCCGCGCAAGCTGAGTGCACGAGCTATCGCATCCGGGTCCTGCCGGAATAGTCGGGGATCCAACATCAGCGATTACCTCAACACTCTAACAACTGCATCGATGTACAGCCAGAACTGCCACCGAGAAGCGAATTTCTTCGTCTTCAGGCGGCAAAGATTATAGGAGTGGACAGAGTACGCCACCGCCCACGCTGTCACATCACTGAGAAGCAAGGGCGGCGCATCGTCCAAACCGTGTTCTGACAGCCTAAAACCGTGCAAAGTTTCTTAGTTCCTACACATTGACTGTTGCGGTGTACGCAATGCGGAGCAAGCGAGTGAGCAATCGAGATGGTGAGAAATGTATCGCGCCGCTTCCGCTCTTACGATCTAGCCCTTTCCCATGCTCATCATCGCGTCGGCGAAGCTCGCGCAATCGGTCGCGAATCCTCACCTCGAGTCCACGGTCTGACGGAAAATAAAAAACGACGCGCTTTCATCTCGTCGGAAAGTAATTCTCTCCGGCAGCATAAGCCCCTTCTTCGCTGTGTGCGTATCGGTAGTCCTTTTCCGTACTCAAGGGATTTCATCAATCCTGTTGGAGCGTTCCGCAATCGAAGTGGAACCGGCCAAGTCGGGTTGGTTTGAACGAATCCGTTGCTTCGTTGAACGCCTTGTAGACTGCATCGCTCTTGGGAACCGAAGCTAGATAGACCACGGCTTCGGCAAGACAGAGCTCTCCTTCGGCGATCCCAGACGGTGATATGCATCCCACGCATCCAAAGCAACAGAAAGCGAGCGAGTATCGGCAGTACCGATGTCTTCGGATGCGAATCGGACCAATCGTCGAGCAATGTACAACGGGGTCGCAACCTCCATCGATCATGCGTGTGAACCAATACAGAGCGGCATCCGGACTGCTTCCCCGCATCGACTTGTGCAATGCGGAAATTTGGTTGTAGAACTCCTCTCCTCCCTTGTCGAATCGTCTCAGGTCTGACCGGCGGCCTCGGTCACTTGCTCCACTTCAACTCTGCTGCCATCGGCCGAGTTGCACTGCTATCTCCAGGAGGTTGAGCGCACGTCGAGCATCTCCATCAGCCAAGTCGCCGATGGCTTCCAACGATTCGTCGGACACATCTAATTTCATCGAATTCCAGCGAAACTGCTCTCTGCACGACACTTCGAATTTCTTCGGGAACAAGCGGTTTGAGCACAAACACACGGAGTTCGGGAGAGCAATGCCGATATGACTTCGAACGAAGGATTCTCAGTTGTGGCTCCAATGAGCGTGATCGTTCCGCTCTCGACATGCGGCAAGAGAGCATCTTGCTGTGCTTTGTTGAACCTGTGCACCTCGTCCAGGAAAACCACCGTTTGGACATCAGGTTGCGATTCCGCTTCTGCAATGGCTGTGCCGAACATCCTTTACGCCAGCTAGCACGGCAGACATCGAGATCCAGTGGGCATTGGCACTCGAGGCAAGAAGTTTCGCGAGTGTGGTTTTCCCCGTCCCCGGAGGACCCCACAGGATCATTGAGTGGACTCGTCCAGTCTCAGCAAGAACCCTCAAGGGTCTGCCACTTCCCAGCAAGTGCTCTTGCCCAACGAATTCTTCGAGTGTTTGCGGCCGGACTCGGGCTGCCAACGGAGCGTCAGAATGGGTGCTAGGAGTCAGGCTCGTCGTC
>CAXXFR010000036.1:0-7711 GCA_963667455.2 Pseudomonadales bacterium
CCAAGTTGCGCCTGCTCAACAAACCTTGCGATCTTGTTGATAGTGGAGTCGGAACCGAGTTCCGTTACGGCGATTTCGATCATGCCATCGAGATTGAACGATCCCTCTAGCACACGATCGTTCTGGGTTCGCAGAACGGGCATGCTCTCTCCGGTCACTACAGACTCGTCAACGCTGGCACTTCCAGATGTAATTGATCCGTCAACCGGAATTCGTTCGCCGGGTAGACAGCGAACCACGTCTCCAATGACCAGTTGCTCAATGGGTCGTTCGACGAACTCTCCTGTGTCCGTTGCCACTAGGACCGTACTTGGACGAAGTGCGAGGAGTTGTCGAATCGCTTCGGAGGTTTTGCGTTTTGCGCCAGCCTCCAGGTACTTGCCCCACACCACCAAACAAATGATCACGGCACTGGCTTCAAAGTACAGTTCACCCTCTGCCGCCTCTCCTAGGGAGACCATCAGATACCAACTGTATAGATAGGCCGCAGTTGTTCCGACCGCAACCAGCACATCCATGTTGGTGCCCCCTGTTCTCAGCGCATTGAAGGCCGCTTTGTAGAACCGCCAACCTAGCCAGAACTGAATGGGAGTAGCTAGCACAACTTCCGCCGCAGGCATCAGATGTATACGTTCCCATCCTAGGAACTGAGCGACCATCTGAAGGACGAGAGGAAGAGTGAGGAGCGAACCGACTATGACTCGACGTCGGTCAGAGTCCATGCGAGTCGAGTACTCCGAAGGTGCATCTTCGATTTCCTCTGACTCTAGTGTGTAGCCTGCTGACGTAGCCGCACTGAGTAACGAAGAGTCCTCGACAATATGGTTGGCGAATGAAATCGCTACAGACTCGAAGGCACCTTGCACCTCGACACCAAGTACGCCGGGAATGTTGAGCAAGACCTCGCGCAGTCGAAGCGCATCGTTCTCACCGATTGGCTTCTCGATGGTGTAGGTCTTCTCGGTTGCTCCGACATGAAAGCCAGTACGTCGAATGACGCCGGCAACATCGTCAAAGTTAGTTGCGGACGGGTCGAACTGAAGCGAGCACCGCTCGAGCGCAAGGTTGACGGAAGCATCCGCAACGCCCGGTGCCTTATTGAGCGCACGTTCCAGTCGGGTAACGCACGCACTGCACGTCATTCCTTCGACGTCCAGCTCTAGGCGCTGCGTCGCCGCAGCGGAAGAATTCATGTCAGGTGCTTACGAACATCGCAACCATTGCAACCCATATGAAGAGCAAGAAGTGCCAATAGATGGCGCACAGTTCGACACTGACCTTGATCTTCGAGTATTCGATCTTTTCTTCTTCGACCACTTGCATTCTCTTTAGCGCACGCCACCAAGCAACCAATCCGCCAAGCAAGTGGACTGCGTGTGCGGCGGTAATCACATAGAAGAAAGCATTGGCTGGGTTGCTTTTTGCTGCATAGCCAAGATCAAGCAATTGTTGCCAAACGAAGCACTGCAGGACAATGAAGACGACCGTTGCGGCTCCCGCAATGAAGAAATAGTTCCTCGATCGGTCAAGATTCTGCTCTTTCGTTGCGTTGCGGGCTACCTCAAGAGCGACGCTGACAGCAACCAGGACTAGGCTGTTGACCCACATTAGCGTAGGTTCGGGCATCGGCACCCAGTCCGTCGCCATCATTTTCCGCATGTGCGTTGCTGCGAAAAACAGGAAGAACAAGCTTCCAACGACGCACAGGAAGATGATGAGAGCGGTCTTGCGATTGTGGGTGCTGATTGCACCCGTGTTCAACCGCATGATCTTGTCGTCGGCGGGTAGCCACGGCTTTTCGGTTATTCGTCGAAAAATACCCACGTTGAAGTTATTCAGTCCAGTCGACACTCAAAATCGGATTATATTCTGGGGTTTGCGGGCTGTAGTCGGTGGAGTATCATTTGCTCACCCCGCCAGCCAATATTCGTAATGGAAAGTTTCTCGATGGATGTATTCACGATGATCGTTTGCATTGTGTTCATCTCGGTCTTCGGAGGAATACTTGGCAACTACCTGCAACACAGGCGCAAAGGTGCCAACAAAGACGTTCTTCGAAGAATCGAAGCCCTGGAGAAGAGAGTTGCCGATGACTCGTTCGAAGAGAGGTTGCAAGCTCTCGAAACCATAGTTACCGACAAACGGAAAACTTTGGAGGAAGAATTCGAGCGGCTGTAGACCCGTCGGGTGCTGAGCTGCTGGATTTGACATGCGCCTCGAGCCAGCTTCCGACCAATTTGGGGCACGCGTCTTCAATGTAGATCTTCGGGCGTTGGATGCCTCAAGTTTCCGCCAAATCCTGAATTGGTGGCACCAATACTCCGTCTTGGTATTCCCCGAACAGCACCTTGATCGGGAGGAGCAAGTCGTCTTCACAAGACGATTTGGGCGATTGGAACGTGGTCTGAAACGGAACCAACGTGCGGGAGCTGGGACTATCGGAAACGTAGGTCGAGACGGCCAATTGCTCCCCGAGTCGAACATCGGTCGTCAGTTCAATATAGGCAATTCCGACTGGCACACAGACAGTTCGTACAAACGGGTGGCCGCCAAAGCATCGATTCTCTCAGCACATCAGGTTCCTTCTACCGGAGGGCAAACCGAATGGGCTGACATGCGCCAGGGGTACGACGCTTTGAGTTCGTCGATGAAGCAGTGGCTCGAAGACAAGATCGCGGTTCACAACTACCGGTACAGCCACGCGTGGCACCGAGGCTTGGAAATTCTGTCGAGTGATGAACTTAGCGATTTACCGCCTGTTCAACATTCACTCATCAAAACCCATCCCGATTCTGAACGCAAAGTGCTCTTCATAGGGAGACACGCTAGTCACATCATCGACGAGGACTTTCGAAGCAGCCGAAAGCTGCTTCGTGAGCTGACCCTCGAAGCGGCCCAACCGCCAAGAACTTGGGGCTACGTTTGGAATGTTGGAGACATCGGGATTTGGGACAATCGGTGCGTCTTGCACCGGGCACGGAGCTATCCATCCGACGAGCCACGCGCGATGGTGCGAACGACCGTGGCAGGAGACTCTCCGACAATGAGTGGGCTGACGGTCGTCCGCAAGCGCAACCATAGTGCCAATGCACTGAAGCAAATCGACAGACCAGTTCGTCTTCAAGAGTTGCTGGATTCAGAACAGGTACTTGGGTGACGCTAAGAGCACCGCGCGACTTGGCAGTATTTCATGAACGAAGGAGAGCCCGAAACCTGTGACATCCCAATCCATGCCCAATCTGTTCTCCTATGCATCAGATGGACTCGCGGAAAACGCCATGGTCTGTTGGTTGATCGCATGGGCAGGGACCCCAAAGTCCTCAGTCAGCGAAAGTGAGGCATTGCGTCTGTGTGGCCGGATGTTCGTGAACAAACTCTTCGCAAAGTCGAAAGAGATTGAGGTCGAACTGGGAGACGAAATCCATGTCGAGCTCGAGCACCAACTCTACGACATTGATATCTTGGTTCGAATCGACCACCGGTATGTTCTGTTAATCGAGGTCATGCAGGGAACGTACCTCTTTGATGGCCGAATCAATGAAAACTGGGACTCTGTCTGCAATGGAGAGACGGTATTTGGATCAGTCGAAGATTGCGTACCCATCTACCTAAAGACGGGAAATCTATCTCCAACCAGCCGAGAGTCGATGGAGGCCTACGGTGTCATTCCAATGTTTGACAGGGCTGATTTTCGCGGCATCTTAGATACATACGACGGATGCAATCCCATTCTGCTCGACTTTCGGCAACACTTGGCTCAGTTGGAGAAAGAGACACACAGCTTCATGCAATGGACAAAGGAGGCAGGAAAGTCCCAGCTTGCCTGGGAAGGCTTGTATGCGCACATAGAAGAGAACTTGAAAGAAAGCGCCGGAGGCAGAAGCCCACTAGGAGCACTAAGCGACTGTTATAGCGGAGTGGAAATAGTGCCGGGGGTTATGAGCAGAAACTGCCAGTTCATTCTTCGGATCATGCAAGACAGGATTGGTGTACTTGTGAATAATCTGAACCACAAGCGCTCAACCAAGCAATTGAATCGAGAGAAGCTCTATTGGACGAGCAACTTCGTCAAAAATGGTCAAGGATTGTTCGTGGATCCAGAGCAGGAACACGATAAGAACGAACCGATTTGCGTAGCCGAGTGGATACCTAATGAAGACGAAGGCTGGCTGGCGTACGGGCAAGACGGACGGCTTGATATTGCCGCATCGTTGGACAACATATATCGGGTAATCGAAATAGTTAAGAGCGCGGTCAAACGTGGTGGCTAGGCGACACATGCAAGTATGGATATCCACACTGCGAGCTAGGACTTCTGGTGGAATCGTAGAGGTTTGAAACTTCGAAAGTCATCAAAGCCACTCTGACCGTGTTTGAACTACTAGAGCGACTTCACAAGAACATAACCCACGGTCGCAATCGGATTGGAAGTTGTCGAGCGAGTTCGCAACGCACTCTCCGACGATATGCAACTTTCTGTGCAGTCCCGCAAATGCCAAGAGTTCACAAGAACGAGTCTCCATCACGAAGCTCGGACCGGGGAAGTGAGGCCACCCAGTAACACACCGAGACACACTGACCACTTCACGTGCCGAAACTAAATCCGGAGTAGCCCTCCTCAACCACTTGTTCACATCGTGCAACATAGTTGGGGAAACCCACGTGGGGCATGAACACCCGTGGTTTACCAGGAATGTTCGCTCCCAAGTACCACGAGTTGCACGTCGGATACAGAGTCAGACCCGCAATTTCGTTGACGTACTTCACCCAGTCTGTCTGGGCTTGTTCGACTGCATCAATAGTTGCGAACTTGTGGTCTCGCATGTAGACAATGCAGTTCTCGATCCATTCGACATGCTGCTCGATGGACACGATCATGTTGGTCAACACCGAGGGACTACCGGGACCTGAAATCATGAACATGTTGGGGAAACCTGCGGTTGTAAGCCCCAGGTATGTCTGAGGCCCGGCATACCAAGCATCTTGCAATGTCGCTCCGGATCGGCCTCGAATGTCGATGCGCAACAAGGTCCCCGTCATAGCGTCGAATCCAGTTGCGAACACAACTGCATCGAGCTCGTGTTCGGTGGACTTGCACTGAATACCTTTTTCGGTCAATCGGACGATTGGGTCCTGATTGATATCAACCAACTGAACGTGCTGCTGGTTGTAGGTCTCGAAGTAGCCGGAGTCCAAACACAATCTCTTGCAACCAATCGTTGAGTCAGGACACAACAACTCTGCAGTCATGGGGTCAGTTACGGTCCTGCGAATCTGCTCACGAACATATTCGGCTGCGACTTCGTTCGAGTTTTTGTTGATGGTCAGGTCGTTGAACGCTCCGAGAAAGGCGAATCCACCGACTTCCCAGCGCTTCGAGAACTCTCGCTGGTGATCTTCAGCACTGGCTTCGAGAGCCGACTGGTTGTTGCCGCTGAATCGGCCTCCCAATGCCGCTGGCATCTGTCGATTGCGTGCTCGGAACGCTGGATAGTGAGCCTTAATCTTCGTTTCCAATTCCCGAGCTAGCGGAGCGTTTTGAGCAGGTATGGAATAGTTGGGAGTTCTCTGAAATACGGTCAACGACTGGCATGCCGATGCGATGTGAGGAATTGCCTGGATCGCTGACGAACCCGTGCCGATGATTCCCACATGTTGATTCGTGAAGTCAACTTCTTCGTGCGGCCAGTTTCCCGTGTGATAGACGGATCCTTGGAAGTCTTCGATGCCTTCGATCTCTGGAGTGTTGGTTGAAGACAGACAACCCGTCGCCATGACGAGAAACCGCCCATGAAACGATTTCCCGCAATACGACGTAATGCTCCAACGTGTCGCTTCTTCATCGAACACTGCTCGCTTGACGTGGGTTTTGAAGCGAATGTCTTTGCAAAGATCGAATCGGTCTGCTACGTGATTGATGTAGCGGAGAATTTCCGGTTGACCGGAGTATCGTTCGCTCCAACTCCATTCCTGTTGGAGTTCTTCAGAGAATGTGTAGGAGTACTCCATGCTCTCCACGTCACATCGAGCACCGGGATAGCGATTCCAGTACCACGTGCCCCCAACGCCGTCTGCGCGTTCGAGAACGACTGCAGACATTCCTTGTTGTCGGGCGCGGTGCAACATGTACAGCCCCGCTAGACCCGCACCAACAATGACTACGTCAAACTGTTCTTCCGACATCGTTGTACTTGCTTGCCACTAGCCGACTGCTACACAACGGCTCTTAGTAGATGCATTGCATTTCCCAGTGTTGGAGCCGCTCAATGCGAGCCGCCCCTCCGATCGACTTCAAACTGATTCCAACACTGTCTTCCAATACCGGATAGACGCGTTCGGCAACACATCGCCGTTCGTTAATGAACACTTCAACTACGCTTCGGTCAACGAACACACGCAACCGAATGGACTCGTCGGGAAGCAGTCTGATGCTACCTGTTTCGGGTGGCCGGGCTCTTGCTGACCTCGTCCACCGAAGAACAGGTATTGTCCATCGATACCAACGTGTTACGTACAAAGGGGCGATGACCAAGACTCCAAACGCCTCTTTCGCGATACACGATTATGCGTGTGAATTCCTCTTTCTGCTCCGAACGGAGCACGTTGAGTTCAATTGCCGAAGCACCTTGTTCATCGATGTCCAATTGCAGTTCGTAGGAATTGCCACCGATACCCTCAAGCACAATTTCCCTCGTTTGCAGGCAACTCGAAGGATGGCAGTTCCGTGAAGTTGCCGCGAATCGATTCGATATCGCCCGCTGGCTCCATGTCGACGGAATCTCCGTCCGCTCCGATGGAGAGTGTTCGCGGAAGAGTCATGATCTGGTCCCATCCCTCGGTACGCTTTCCAGGGTTCATGTTGAATATCACGGTTACTGTGCCATCGGAATTGGGAGTTGCCGATGGTGCGTGAACTCCGCACGGCCCAGCTGCACCGAAGTTGAATTTTTCGCCATAGGTTGCAATGAATTTCTGTTGACTCTTGTCGTAGTCTCCTAGTAGGTATTGGCCTCCGCTCATGTGACTAAAGAACAGCAGGATGTGTCTGTCTGCAATCGGCCAAAAGTACGGACACGCACCGTCGTCCCCAACCCGTGTGAATCGATCTCCCTCGATGAATGAGTGGAGAAACTCCCAGTCCGCTAGATTCTTCGATCGGAACAGGAAATCCGCTGCAACTGGCTTGTTTCCTGGACCCTTTGGTTCCCTCCCAGCGGACAGCGAGTAGTAACAGTCCCCTTCCCTCCAAATGCACGGATCAAAAACGTTGTAGGGCGGTGGATCATCACTTGCCGGCGGAAACGGAATGACAGGAGCGTTCCCAACCTTCTCCCAATTGAGCAACAACGGATCGCTCGAAGTCGCCACCATGTTGCCCACCTTGGTGCCGTGATACATCGCGATAACACGATCCTCTTCTACGAGCGTTGCTCCCGAAAAGCAACACTCCTCGGGATCTGGATAGATGCAGTACGGGAGATCCTCCCAGTGGATGAGATCCTTGGAAATCGCGTGGCCCCAATGTTGGCGGGGATCCTCTGGTGGATAGGCCTGATAGAAGAGATGCCAATTGCCTTGCCAGAAGCACAGCCCATTGGGGTCGTTCAGCGTTCCCTCGGGGTTAACGTAGTGATATCGCGGTCGATGCGGGTCCGATTGCTTGCGTCGCGAAGCCTTCATGCGTTGAAGCAGTGGGTTTAGCTGAAGTTCT
>CAXXFR010000037.1:0-5374 GCA_963667455.2 Pseudomonadales bacterium
TTCCAGAAAAATTGCGATTGCGACTGTCCAGCTGTGGGAGGTGAAACCAACCTAAGATCCCAAGCCTATAGTTGATCGTTATGACGACTACGTTGTGACGCGCGGCTAGTTTCGAACCGTTGTATGTACTTCCCGATCCAACCGAGTTTCCGCCTCCATGAAGCCACAGCATGACGGGTAGATCAACGGCGTTGGTTGGTGCCCAGACATTGAGATATAGACAATCCTCGCTACCCACAATGCCGCCTTCTCTAGCAGGTGGTTCGCCAGAGATGAGGGAAGCGAACTGAACACACGAGGAGCTGAATTCAATGGCTTCCAGCCGGTTCGGTGAGCGGTCAGGAGGTTGAGGGGGCATCCATCGTAGCTCTCCGACTGGAGGTTTGGCGAACGGGATTCCGAGCCACGCGCGGGCATCGGTGACATCAAGGAAGCCAACTACCTCGCCACTCTCAGTGAGTCGCAAAGTCGTCAGGTTCGGAGTTGGCTCGAACGTGTAGGTCTCGGGTTGAAATCTGACGTACAACACAGTTCCAACGACCACGAGCAGGCAAACCACGATGAGTCCAACCGCGAACTTATTGAGTTCAAACATCTGTTCCACGGCTACATCATCCTTGGTTAGCTATGCGATGTTCAGGAAGAGATTGACTGTGTGCACAACTCCCCGAGCCTTCGTTCACTGCATGTCCAGATTGAATTGTGCATCACAAGTCGGTTGAACAGCGATCAGGATCATCCAGGTTCGGAGAGTAGCGCGAGAAAGTCTTGATTGATATAGAGATTCTCGCGTCCTGCATTAACTTCCTCAAGGATGTCCTCGGCCACCAAAGCCTTCAAGTACACAGAGGCCGTCTGTCGTTTGGCGATGTTCGCTTCGACCACATCGTTGATTCTGCAATAGGGATTCACGAACAGGAGTTCCGTCAACTCTGGCGAGTAGATTTTCGGTATCCGTTCACGGATTGTTGCGGCTGTTTGGTTGATAAGCCCTCGAATGGACTCTATTCTTGAAGATGTCCACTTGGCCGTGCTTCGAATCGCTTCGAGAATAAAGAGAACCCAGGGCTCCCAATTCTGATCCGCGGTCACTCCACGGAGTAGTTGGTAGTACTTCGCCTTATCGTGGATTAGGTGCCGACTAAGGTACAAGACGGGAATATCCAAAAGACCCATGTTGACAAGAAAGAGTAGATTGAGCACCCGTCCCGTTCTTCCGTTTCCGTCGATGAACGGGTGAATTGCTTCAAACTGGCAGTGCATGACCGCAAGGCGGATCAGAGGGTCGACTTCCACGAACTCATGAAGATAGCGCTCCCAATCACCGAGTTTGGATCGTAGAGTTTCTTCACCGACCGGAGGTGTGTAGACGACTTCGTTGGTGGTCTCATTGCGTATTGCAGTTCCGGGTGTCTTGCGAATGTCCAAGTCCACTCCCTTGATCGTTCGACAGACCGCCACCGCGATGGAAGTCGAAAGCGGACGTTGTTCCAACATCTTGAAACCTCGCCACAAGGCAGAACAGTATCGCAGTGCTTCCTTTGTGGCGGGATCTGCTCTGCCAGTCGAATCGTTGGCAAAGCGGAACAATCGATCGGTCGTTGTGACAATGTTCTCGATCTCGGAACTAGCTTGTGCTTCGAGCAAGGGGATCGTGTTGACTAGCACCGATTGATTGGGGATGAGTTTTCCCATCACCCGGAGTTCCTCCAACGCTGTGCGTGCGGCAATGCAACGACGCAGAACTGACTTTGTTTCGAGGTCCGTACTCGGTGGCAGATCGGGCAATGAATTGAATGGACGATTGGGATTAAATGGAATTCTCACTGGTCTAGGCTTACTTAGTGTCTCGTCAAACATGTCGATTCCATCGACACGTTTTTGTAACATGTCGAAAAAAGTCAATTATATCGACATATTGGACGCCTGCAACGTGGATCGTTCATAGTGACTCCTGGAATTGAGAACCATAGTGTCGTAGATGTGATTGACACAGGAACGTAGGAGGCAGTCCGATAGGAGTTTCTTTGCCGATCCGAGAGTCCGCACGTTTGTTCGATAGATCTGCCGCGAGAGCGACGAACGTGCAATATGATTGGGTTGGCTGGAGCGAAATCCACGTAGATGAACATGTCGGATGAATGGGTGGAGGGCATTGATTGCGGCACGCTTCAGAATGGATATGCACAAGTGGTCGAAATGCCCAGTGGACGAACCATTGCGGTCTTCTATTGGGACGGAAAGTACTTCGCGACTGACAATCAGTGCCCACACATGGGATTTCCGCTAGAGCCAATTGAACTTGCTGGTCAGCTTGAATAACCCCAGCGTTTCGAGCGACTCTGTTATCAGGCTCTGGCGGAGCGTTACATTTCAATTGCCAAGGCTATGGAGTTGCTGCGACTACCCTTGCATCGAATTAAACAGGCCTTGACAGGACTCTTGCGTGGCGATGCGAACCCTAACAGTTGACACATCTTGTTTCATCGAATTGCCCAAGGTCCCTCTGACTCTCTCCCCATTGAAGCTACTCTAGGTAGTTGCTGTTGCACAGACCCTGATGGACATATAGCTACCAGGTTAATTGGCTCTTTCAACCAAACGAATCGCCCGATCTTGAACGAGCAAACGCAAAGCTTGGAGAGTCAGTCGTCTTACGTACTCAGGATCACTTCCTGACAGTTTTGGGAGATTGCGGATGACTTGGTGAACGGGAACAGGATTCTTGCATGATCGGAGTAGTTCAGCAACGAATTCACTGATTGGAAGCTCGTCCCGTCCCACTCCACGCAAGACCGTGGCTTTTCTAAATTCGGTTTCTTCGAATACCACGCTCTGTGCGACTTCCACCTCTGGCGATGCGATAGCTACTTGATTAAGCAGGATTCGATCATCCATTGTGTTAATGGAATCAGTAGCTGATTCGACGTAGTCGTTTAGTGCAGTTTGAAATTCTGGAGGGAGCTCGACTTGTGACAAGAGCGAACGCTCGTAGCCAGCCACATTCTGACCAGACACTGTGCGAATAAATTGCTCTCGCGGCAGGTAGGGAAACCGCTCACCGAACTTGCGCGAATCCCAAAAGTCCGAATCGACTACGCGATTGCCGTAATAGCAGAGTTGCGTGATGTCGCGAAAATCCATGTATTGCCGACGGTAAAGGCGATCATAGGCCTCAGCGGCTTCAATGCCGAGTGGGGCATTGGTTAGAGCTGTCGTAACGTAAGCCGCTGCGATAAATGCGCCACTGACTGCTAGGTGCACTCCGGTTGAGAACAACGGATCGATGAAACAGGCAGCATCGCCAACTAGCACCCATCCATCCCCTGCAAATCGCGACGCTTGATAGGACCAATCTCGTGTTGCAGTTGGTCCGTCGATCAAAGATTCGTCAGCAACCAGGTCACTGACCCATTTAGACTCACGAATACCCGTGTGGAAGAAGTCTGACAGCCCTGCCTTGCGAATGTCTGCCAAGGAAGAATCTCGGTCGGCAACTAGTCCAATGCTGGAAACGTCATTCTTCAGAGGAATCTTCCACAACCATCCAGAAGGAACCGATTCGATCAAGATGTTGCCGGCGTCTTCGCCTTCTAGGTGCCTCGCACCTCGGAAGTAACCATAAACGGCAAGGTTGCGAAACTTCTCGTCCCACTCGCGTATGCGCAACTGTGTGGCGAGCATGCTCTTCTGCCCCGATGCATCGATCACGAACGCGGCTTCAACAGTGTTGCCGTCGATACCAACCCCGATGCATCGTTCTTGATCAAACACCACTTCATCCACTTTGGTTTCTTGGTGGACCACCACGCCCGATTCTTGAGCGTGATGCAACAAAATCTGATCGAATTCCGGTCTGTTGACTTGAAAGGACGTTGGAAACCTCTTGTTGGTTTCGCGAAAGTACCAAGTCCAGGGTTCACGACTCTGCCCCCAGATCATGGTTGCGCCTGCCTTGTCGACGAACCCAGCGTCGCGAACCTTGTCCAGCACACCGGTTAGTTCCAACGTGGCCAACGTTGCTGGAAGGAGTGACTCCCCTATGTGCTGACGAGGAAACTTGCTATGTTCGAATAGATGTACTGAAAACCCGCGTTGTACGAGCAGGGTTGCAACTGTGCTTCCAGCAGGACCACCTCCTATGACTACGATCGGAGGTGTGTCTTCGGTTCTATTTGTGACTGCGGGTTTCGGAGGGGGAGACGTCAAGTGCCGGCTCGTCCGTCTCGGATGGGATGGGTTGGTTGGTCTGCGGGTCCACTTCAAAGGGGCTCTTCAATTCCAGCTCTTCCGCAATTTCTCGGACTGCAGGAATTACATCCGAACCCATGAGTCGAAGACTGCGCATGGAGTCTTCGTGAGACATGGCTCCGTCGCCGTCCCAGAAGAAGATCGAACCTGGTCGAAGAGTCTCAAGAACATGCTTCACTCGCGGAATGACAGTCTTGGGTGTACCGGAAATGATGCTGTACTTCTCGGTCTGATCTATGTATGTGTCTCGCTTCGGTGGAGGAGGCGGGGGAGTAGTGGCCTTCTTCTGTTCAGCTTTGTGCTGTGCCGCTCTGCCACGAGAGGCAGCTGCGGCGAAACTACGCATCGTTGGAAGTAGATTGTTGCGTTGGGTCAGTCCCGGCAGGTTTTGAATGAAGGGCCGGACTGTTCCTTGATTCCCTTCGAGGAACGGATTGCTTGGACCTTGAACGTACTTCCTGCCGGCTTGCTCCGCTAGCTCTTCGGTCTCATCTACGTGAACTTTGAACAAATAGCCACGATGCTGAGTTCCGGTTTCGTATCCATGTTCCTTGGCCACTTCTGTGTAGTAGCCGTACGATTCCTTAGTCGGTTCCAATTCGGTGGCTAGCATCACATACGGGTAACGCTTCGCTGCCGCCCATGCAACGGTGTTGCGGCTCATCACACCCGGAATCCAGATCTGTGGGTGAGGATCCTGATAAGGCTTTGCCCAAGGATTCACATAGCGGAAGTTGTAGTGTTCGCCCTCCCAGCGGAACGGACCAGGTCGTGTCCACGCATCGATGATGAAGTCGTGGGCTTCCTGAAATCTTTCCCAGTTGTACGGCGCTGCGGCATTGTGTGCGACGCTTTCCCTCCCAGTTCCTCGTACCCATCCAGTCACGAGCCTTCCCTCAGAAATCATGTCGATTTCAGCTAGTTCTTCAGCCAGGAACAAAGGATCGTCCCAAATCGGAAGAATGTTGCCTAGCAGCACGATCTTCGCTCTGTGGGTGATTCGCGCAAGGATTGCCGCTTCAAGATTCATGACTCCGCCCATGCAAAACGGAGTCGAGTGGTGCTCATTAAGCATGAGTCCGTCGAATCCCATTTCTTCGGCGTAGATCTTCTCGTCGAGATA
>CAXXFR010000038.1:0-24054 GCA_963667455.2 Pseudomonadales bacterium
GCAATTGCGTCAGCAGCTCAGGTGGGTTCGTATGCATTTGCCCTTCGCCAATCACCACAACCCAAGCATTCGCCGAGCCTTGCAGTACCATTTAACGACAGTAGGCGCGTAGCTCAGTTGGCTAGAGCATCACCTTGACATGGTGGGGGTCGTTGGTTCAAGTCCAATCGCGCCTACCACTCCATCTGCGCCAGTCAATTAAGCGGTGAGCAGCGTTGCTCGCTTGATTTGCTCGATCTCGTCTCGAATCAATGCGGCTTCTTCAAACTCCAACTGTTCAGCATGTTTGAACATGCGCTTCTCGAGATCTTTGAGTAACTTGCGAGCATCCTCTGGATCGATAGGAAGATCGGCTATTGGGGGAGTGCTCACTGTCTCTCTTCTTCGTTGATCCCGACGACTTGCACGGGCCGAACGTGCACCCTCCATTACGTCGGCAATGTTCTTCGATATCGTCTGTGGTGTGATTCCATGGGTTTCGTTGAAAGAAACTTGCTTGGTGCGTCGACGATCCGTTTCGTCCATTGCTCGCTGCATGGATCCAGTTACCGAATCGGCGTACAGAATCGCTCTGCCATTGGCGTTTCGTGCAGCGCGACCGATTGTTTGAATCAGAGATCTTTCAGCTCGTAGGAATCCTTCCTTGTCGGCGTCGAGAACAGCAACCAGAGAGACTTCAGGCATGTCAAGACCCTCTCGCAGCAGATTGATGCCCACCAGAACGTCGAATTCGCCCAATCGGAGGTCACGAATAATCTCCACACGTTCGACGGTATCGATGTCCGAATGCAGGTAGCGCACGCGAATGCCGTTGCCGTGCAAGTAATCCGTCAAATCCTCAGCCATTCGTTTGGTCAGTGTTGTGACCAACACACGTTCGCCCGCGGCAACGGTTTCATGAATCTGGTGTAGCAGATCATCGACTTGCGATGTCGCAGGAAGCACATCCACATGAGGATCGACTAAACCGGTTGGACGAACAACTTGCTCGACGGTTTGTGCGGAGTTTTCTGCCTCGTAGTCACCTGGCGTAGCCGAAACAAAAATCATCTGCGGTGCAAGTTGCTCCCATTCGTCGAACCGCAACGGACGGTTGTCGAGAGCGGAAGGAAGCCGAAAACCGTACTCGACCAGGGTCTCCTTGCGAGACCTGTCGCCTCGATACATGGCTCCCAGTTGAGGAACCGTCACATGCGACTCGTCGATAAACAACAGAGAATTGGTCGGCAAATACTCGAACAGAGTCGGAGGAGGCTCTCCAGCCTCTCTGCCTGATAGGTATCGAGAGTAGTTCTCTATTCCACTGCAGAATCCCAGCTCTTGAATCATCTCCAGATCGTAGAGCGTTCGCTGTTCGAGGCGCTGTGCTTCTACAAGCTTGTTCTCTGAATTCAGATACTCGAGTCGCTCTCGTAGCTCCTTGTCGAATGTCATCGAGTACGGATTGCACACGTTCCATCGGAGTTACGTAGTGCGATTTTGGAAATACCGTGTAGCGCGGGACCCGATTGATGACTGCCCCGGTTAACGGATCGAAGATGCAAAGGCTCTCGATCAGGTCGTCGAAGAGCTCAATACGGACTGCTTCCTTTTCGGACTCGGCGGGATACACATCGATGACATCTCCCCGCACCCGATACGTTCCGCGTTGAAACACTGCGTCATTGCGCGAGTACTGCAGCAACGCCAGTCTGCTCAATATGTATCGCTGGTCTGCTCGGTCTCCTCGATCCAGATGTAGCACCATCTTCAAGTAAGAACCCGGATCTCCAAGTCCGTAGATCGCTGATACGGAGGCAACGATGATCGTGTCTCTGCGCTGCATGAGAGCCTTGGTGGCCGACAGTCGCATCTGCTCGATGTGGTCGTTGATTGAAGCATCTTTCTCGATGTAGACATCGGTTGACGGAACATACGCTTCGGGTTGGTAGTAGTCGTAGTAGGAAACAAAGTACTCAACGGCATTCTTGGGAAAAAACTCCTTGAATTCCCCGTAGAGCTGCGCCGCAAGCGTCTTGTTGTGGGCAAGAACCAACGTGGGTCGTTGGACGTTTTGAATGACGTTGGCCAACGAGAAAGTTTTGCCCGACCCGGTGACTCCGAGCAGGGTCTGATGCACGAACCCGTCGTCGATTCCGCGCGTCAAAGCGTCAATTGCCGTTGGCTGGTCGCCTGCCGGAGAATAGTTGGCGACGAGTTCGAATTCTTGGTGTCGCACGATGCGGTGCGAGTATCCGTCTAGTTAGTCCGCAGACTAGATTATCCGAGAATCCCTCTTGCCCCAATAGCGGTCGCGTAGCAACCGCTTGTAGAGCTTGCCGGTCGGGAGTCGCGGCATTTCATCAATGAAGTCGATCGATTTGGGCACCATGTAGTTCGCGATCTTCTCACGTCCAAATGCGATGAGTTCCTCTTGCGTTTCCGGATCTTCGCTAACCCCTTCGGCCAATTGAACGACCGCTTTGACTTCCTCACCGAAATCCTCGTTGGGAACTCCGAATACAGCCACGTCAACAACTTTGGGATGCAAGATGTAGGCGTTCTCGATCTCTTGCGGATAAATGTTCACTCCGCCCGAAACGATCATGAAACTCTTGCGGTCAGTCAAATACAGGTAACCCTCTTCATCCAGATAACCCACATCGCCGAGCGCAGTCCAATTGTCGTGTATCGGATGGTGTACTTCTCGAGTCTTTTCCGGTGCGTTGTGATAGCTGTAGCCGACATGTTCCTGTTCGAAATAGACGATTCCAGCTTCTCGGGTTGGTAATTCGTTGCCTTCGTCGTCGCAAATTCGGATCTTTCCAGCTGCTGACTTGCCCACGGAACCAGGATGCTGTAGCCAATCCGCACTCCCGATGCGGGTGGAACCGTTGCCCTCGGTTCCTGCGTAGTACTCCTCGATGATGTGTCCCCACCACTCGATCATCTGGCGTTTGACGTCAACTGGGCAAGGCGCTGCCGCATGAATTGCACAGCGATGACTTGACAAATCGAAGCGATGTCGATCCTCGATGGGCAACTTGAGCATTCGTACAAACATCGTCGGAACCCATTGGCTGTGAGTTACTTGGTACTGCTCGATGTACTTCAGTGAGTCCATCGCATCGAAACGCGGCATTACAACGACCGTGCCGCCAAGACGCAACACCATATTCGTAAAGCCGAATGGTGCGGCGTGGTACAACGGCGCAGGCGATAGGTAGATGGAGTCGTTGCCGAAGTAGTACGGAGGGGATGGATCTCCCGATGGTTCCGGCAAGTCCGTGAATCGAATGTCTCCCAGTTTGCGGATGACTCCCTTCGGTCTCCCGGTGGTTCCTGAGCTGTACAACATTCCGGCACCTATCCACTGATCTTCCAATGGCACAGGGTCGTACTGAGCTAGCGCCTCTTCGTACGAGTCCCATCCGTCAGTTACCGTGTGAAACATCAAACGGGAAGGACAATTAGGAATGTGTTGCGGAAGATCGGAGGCGACATCTCGCAGGGCACCGGCGACAACTATGGCCTTGGACCCACTGTCGTTCACTATGTAGGCCGCTTCTTCAACGGTCAGGTAGCGATTGATGGTCGAGATGTACAGACCCGATCGCAACGCGGCCCAAACGACTTCAAAGAACGTTAGCGAGTTATCGGAGAACACACAAACGTGGTCGCCGCGTTTTAACCCTTGGGCATACCAGTGCTGCGAAAGCTGATTGGAGCGATCGTTGAGTTCACCATACGTCAGACTCTCGCCGGTGGACGCAAGAATCGCCGCAGGCTTGTCCGGCGTCGTTTTCGCATAGTGTCCGGGATACATCAACGATCCTTGCTAGTCTGATCGAGCATAAGCATAGGAGATTTAGAAATCATGTGGGTAGCGGGAGTCTTGGCTCTATCATTAAGCCCGTTTGATCATGGACTCACCCGCCATCGACTACTTGTTTGAAGACTTGCTGATCGTCGATGCAGCCACATTTCTGGCAGGCCCGGGAGCAGCGACGGTGTTCGGAGACTATGGTGCGCGTGTTGTAAAGATCGAACCGCCGGGCGGTGATCGTTACCGCACACTGAAAGGTACTTGGAAGATCGACTACAACTGGTTGCTCACTTCGCGTAACAAAGAAAGTCTGGGTCTGGACGTCAGCCGCCCCGAAGGTCGAAAGATCATTCACGATCTCGTCAAGCATGCGGATGTGTTCATCACGAACTTCATCGGCGAACAGCTCAACCGCTACGAGTACGAGTACGAACGCATCGCCGAGCTCAATCCCCGCATTGTGTATGCGCACATCTCCGGCTATGGAACCAAGGGACCTCATGTAGCGAAACGTGGTTTTGATGCCAGCGCATGGTGGGCGAGAAGCGGCATGATGGACTTCGTGCGAGAACAAGACGTTATTCCGTCCACTTCCCCTCCCGGAATGGGCGACCACGCAACGGCGATGTCACTTTTCAGCGCAATTGTCGCGGCTCTTTATCGCCGAGAGAAGACAGGCAAAGGGGGTTATGTCTCCACGTCGCTACTCGCCAACGGAATCTGGTCGAACGGGATGCTTCTACAGGGAGTTCTCTCGGGAACCGATGTCGCCTTGAGACGACACACCCATGGAGTGAACAACCCTTTTTCACGCGTATACGAGACACGCGACGGCCACTACATCCTGTTTACAGTCATCAACGCTGACCGAGAGTGGCCGCAACTTGCACGAGCATTAGGTCAACCTCACTGGCTCGACGACGACCGCTTTGTCGACTTGAGGACTCTCATTCAGAATCGGCATGCTCTTATCGAAATGATTGAAGAGTGCGTCCGTTCCATGGATGTCGAAGATGCGGTGCAGAGGTTGGACGAGTACGGAATCACGCACAGTTGGGTCAAACCCAACGGGTTGGTGGTAGACGACGAGCAAGTAATGGCCAATGAGATGATCGTCGACACCGGCGAAGTTTCCGAAGACTACCAACGCACAATCATGAGTCCCATACACATCGACAACGAGCAGAAGCGTCGCCCACGTCGCGCTCCAGACGTTGGGGCTAACAGTCGAAGCGTCTTGAAGTCCATTCTGCAACGAACTGACAACGACATTCAGCAGTTGATCGATGAGGGTGTCGTGGTAGAGCCTGAAGCCGGATCTTCATGAAATTTGGCGTGCTTCAGTTCTTCAGCTGGCCGGGACGCCGTGGAGACCTTCACACCGTATACACGAGGGCATTGGACCGTATTCGGACCATGGACGCCACCGGCTACGACGCAGTTTGGCTGGCGGAGCATCACTTTTCGACCTATAGCGTTTGTCCCTCGGTGCATGTGATGGCAATGCACGTAGCTGACATCACGAAGAATCTACGAATTGGCACCGCAGTCTCGCTGGCTCCGTTCTACAACCCTTTACGTCTCGCCGAGGAGGTGGCGTTGCTGGATCAGCTCTCGGGTGGACGGGTTAACTGGGGAGCTGGCCGCGGCTTCGACCCAACTGAATTCAAGAACTTCGATGTGCCGCGTGAAGAGTCCTATGCGAGGTTTCGGGAGAACGTCGACATTGTTCTTACCGCCTGGAGCAATGACCGGTTCTCCTACCAAGGGAAGTTCTACCAATACGAAGATGTGGAGGTGCTACCCAAGCCTCTGCAAGATCCGATTCCCCATTGGATCGCATCGAGTTCACCGGAAGCAGTCGAGTGGTCGGCGAGTCAGGGGCACGCCATCCTGATGGACCCTCATGCGTCGCATGAACAGATCCAAAAGAAGTATCAGATGTACTGCGACACATTGCGCGAGCATGGTCAAGAAAACGATCAAGAGACTCCCATGGCACGTCTTATTGCCGTAGGACGTTCCGACGAAGAAGCAGAACAGATCGCACGCTCTGGGGCTCAGTGGATGTTCGGAAGCTATTTCAGTGCCAGACCACGACGCGAAGGACAAGAAGCAGATGATCAATCAAGGTTCGAAGACTACGTTGCCAACACCGTCATTCATGGGTCAAGTGAACGAGTCGCTGACAAGCTTCAAGAGCTCAAGGAGACCATTCCGTTGAACTATCTAATGGCGGCACCGTTGAGTCATCGTTCGTTCGAGCTTCTCACGGACGAAGTATTGCCCAGAATCGGTTAGAGAAGCCCACTTTCAACCCAACTACAAGCCGCTTTCGTAGTTCTCCAAAGGCTCGTTCGGTAAACTGAACTACAGGTGTCGGATGGCTAGTCAGGCGGCCATTCGATACACCAACCCACTACAAGGAACAACAGATGAAGGTAGCTGACGCAATTGCACACGTACTGAAAGCGGAGGGAGTCGAAGTGCTCTTTGCGTATCCGGTTAACCAGATCATCGAAGCGGCAGCCGTAGCGGATATTCGAACGATCATCGTTCGACAGGAACGGATCGGTCTGCACATGGCTGATGCCTACTCTCGGCTCTCGTCAGGAGAGAAAATTGGTGTGTTTTCCATGCAACACGGTCCCGGTGCCGAGAATGCCTTTGGTGGCGTTGCACAGGCCTACTCCGAGTCTTCCCCGATCTTGGTTCTACCAGCGGGATATCCAAGAAGATTAGCTAATTATTACCCTAACTTCAATTCAACTCTCAATATGAAGCATGTGACCAAATGGTCCGAACCGCTGACTATGGGACGGGCGATTCCGGAAGTGATGCGGCGTGCTTTCTTTCAGCTTCGCAATGGACGACCCGGACCGGTTCTCATTGAGGTTCCTGTAGACCTATGGGGTGAAGACGTTCCTGATCACTGGGAATACAAACCTGCCTATGCCACACGCACTGGTCCAGACCCAGACGATGTGGAGCGTGCTGCAGAGGTCCTGGCTTCCGCAGAGCGACCAGTCATTTATGCAGGTCAAGGCGTTCACTATGCAAAAGCATGGAATGAACTCAAGGCTTTCGCCGAAGAGTGGCAGATACCTGTTACCACCAGCCTTGAAGGCAAGAGCAGCTTCCCGGAAAACCACGAACTATCGTTGGGATCCGGTGGTCGAGCAAATCCGCGAACGGTCAAGACCTTTCTCAACGAAGCCGATGTGATATTCGGAATCGGCTGCAGCTTCGCCCTCACAGGTTTCGGGGTTCCAATGCCGCGGGGCAAAACAATCGTTCACGCTACGCTCGATCCCATGGACTTGAACAAGGATGTGGAAGCGCAATACGGTCTGATCGGAGATGCCCAATTGACGCTTCAAGCGTTGTCTGAAGCCATGGCTGACAGGGACCACTCCAAGGCGGACGATCGGCGCGGCTCAGTTCAAAAACGCATAGCAAGCCTCAAGTCGGAATGGCTCAGCGAGTGGAAGGCGAAGCGATTCAACAATGAACAACCGATCAATCCCTATCGAGTGCTCAACGAACTGCATAGAAACGTCGATATCGACAACACGATCATCACTCACGATGCCGGCAGTCCTCGAGACCAGCTATCGCCCTTCTGGGAGTCAACGACTCCGCTGTCCTACATGGGATGGGGCAAGACCACACAATTGGGCTATGGACTTGGACTGGCTATGGGTGCAAAGGTCGCACAGCCCGAGAAGACCTGTATCAATGTCTGGGGAGACGCGGCTATCGGATTTACGGGCATGGACTTCGAGACAGCGGCCCGGGAACGAATCCCAATCCTCTCCGTGTTGATGAACAACTTCTCCATGGCCATCGAGATCCCAATCATGCGAGTTGCGCAGGAGAAGTACGGCTCGACCGACATATCCGGCAACTACGCGGACATGGCGAAGGCGTTTGGCGGATACGGCGAACGGATCACTGATCCCAACGACATCGCATCTGCTATTCAACGCGGAATATCGGCGACCAAGGATGGTCAGCCCGCCCTGTTGGAATTCATCACCGACAAGGAGATTTCGATTTCAGCTGAATAGCTGGAGCTTTGGAAGAGTTCAGCCGAATTTCGGCTGGTCTGAGCCACGTTGGAGAATACACTTCAAAGCACTGGGCTTCGAGTCTGCGCCGTCCTCCAACTGGCCATTGCCTGTGAAACGTGTGCCGTCGGCACTTAGTCCTCTTCAACCAAGTCCAATTGAGATTGGATTAAAGACAAACAGCGTTGCACATCTCCAAGATAACCAGTGCTGTGCCTCGAAAAAGAACGAGTTAATTGCGCTGTTTCCTCCATGAATCCCGTCAACAATGAAAACTGATCCGAAGTCCTTGAAATGCGGTCCAAGAATTCTCCTTGCGTAGTCAAGGACTCACCTTGCGCTCGGTCTAGAGCATCACTGAAGCACTCTCGAAAGCCCGGTACCTCGTCGGGCATGATCTTCTGCAATTCTGTCATTAAGAAACTTTCGGCCTTCGTCCACACTTGACGTTTGCCCTCCAAGTTGACCACATGAAAGATGAGATTCCTTCTCACTCCACTCAAGGGGTCTTCTAGCACGGGTGCATCGGCGTTTGGACTCTCAACTGAATTGATGAAATCTTTCAATCGATCCAATGCATCGGTGTGCATTTGCATCTGACGGGGACTTGCATACCAAGCTTTGGTTATGCCAGCAACGATGACTTCCAGTTTGGAGAAACCATCTTTTGACTCCCATCCTTCGTCGATCATTTGACGATGTAGCTCGGGCATTGCTTGAGCCAGCTTTTCATATCTCCTCTTCTGAACATCCTCGATCGTCAGCTGATCTAACTCAAGAGTCAACTCGTCAGACTCGCAACATTGCTCCTCGACGGTCATAGCATTCGTCGCGAAAATCAGGTACGCGCTCAACGCGAGCAGTTTGGCACTAAATTTCATTGGTCAGTCCGTTGCTTCCTCAGTCCCCTTGGTATCCACATCACGGACTTCCGCACCATTGACACATTCTTCGACCACAACTCTGAACAGTCCAGAAGGTGCAACGTGCTTCGCGGTGTCGCTAGTGTCGATACCTAGAGTGATAGTACAGCAGATCGATTTGATGAGAGACGCACCTATGCTCAGCGCAATTGAAGACACAGTTCTTGTTGTGTTCCCCGCCACGTCAGCCATTGCGTCGTCAGTTACTGAAGACGATGGTCGATCCTGTGAATGTTGCAGATGAGGTCGGTAGTCCCCTTTTGGGAGATGCTCTTCTGATCGGCATGTTCTTCAAGACCACGACACGGGAGACTGTCTCCGTCCTTCCCGGGTTGTTGAGCAACTTCTTGATGACCATCGAGATCCCATTCAAACGAGTTTTACAGGACGAGTACGGCTCCACCGACATGACCTGTAACTAAGCGGACATGGCGACGGCGTTTGACGGATACGGCAAGGGGATCACTAGTCCCGACGACATTGCACTGGCGATTCAACGTGGAATTTCGGCGACCAAGTATGGTCAGCCTCCCTGTTGAAATCCATTACCGACAAGGAGATTTCAATTTCAGTGGAATAGTCTGAATGTCGTATCCTGTTAGGGCGAAGTCTGTGCGGTTAGAGCTTCTCTGATGCGAACGAACTGCAATGGATCTCGGAACAGTAAGTGACGGAGGAGCGATGCGGTTTTTGCGACATAACACCTTGAGCAAGAACGGTCTAGGGAAACTTGTGCAGCCCCATGTGCTTGTGTTGCTGGCGTTGATCACTGTCTCCGTTGTCTGTTTTGCACTCATGCTCTTTTTCGAACGAGATGGGACTAGCGACGGTGGACTAGCGGACGGGACCTATGAAGGAGTCTACATTTTTTGTGTAGATACTGGCGAGAGCGTCACTGATGGTCTTACCGTTCCTTTCGTAGGAAGTGTATCGATGACTCATTATGTGTATCTTTGTTCAGCCATGTTGCCCGATAGCACCGTAACCTACGATCTGAATTTCGATGTCGATACCGCAAGTAAGGCGTGGGGTGCCACCCGGGCTTGCCAACCCGACGGCAAGCTGACAAAAGGCGACATCGTCGTCGATTCAAACGGATACGACGATATTGGAAAATGGTTCAGTTGTGTCGACGATCTGTCTGTCGAGGTTGACCTTCTCTAGGTGTAACTGTCCCGTAGTTCCCTCTGGACAGCGCACCCGCCAATGGTTCTTTCTACACGGATGGATTAGATGCTAAAGCAGAACAATTTCCATGTGCTCCTGTTGTACGCGTTGATCACTGTCTCCGTTGTCTGTTTTGCACTCATGCTTTTCTTGAATCGAGATGGGACTAGTGAAGATTCGTCGAACGCTAGCGACGGAGGACTAGCGGACGGGACCTATGAAGGAGTCTACGTTTCTTGTGAAGATCGTGGCGAGAGCGTCACTGATGGTCTAGTTTTTCCTTTCGTAGGCAGGGTAACGATTACTCGTCATGTGTGGAGTTGCACTGCCACGTTACCCGATAGCACTGTAACCCACGAACTGAATCTTGATGTGGATACTTCAACTAAGGCGTGGTTTGCCACCGAAGCTTGCGAACGCTACCGCAAAGTCTCAAAGGGGGACATCGTCGTTGACTCAAGCGGCTACGACCAAATTAAGGGTTGGTTAAGCTGTGTCGACGATCTGTCTGTCGAGGTTGACCATCTCGAGGAGTAAGTACCATGTGGTTCCATCGGGACAGCGGACGTTTCGCTCGACAGCTATTGCTTAGAGTCTTTCTTTCCAACAGACTCTCATCATGGAGTTGCCGCTAGCAATTCCAGCAATTGACCGACTCCTATTTCCTCGATACCAGCACGAATTTGAGAATGGCCGTCATTCATCGTCACGACGAAACTTCGAGAGGGTTGTAGCGTTCCGATGGACGTATAGAAGCCACGAGAAGGCTTCGAGCTCAATGACTGCTTGACTTCGATGGCCCAGAGCTCCCTTGATCTGTGAAACTCCAACACTAGATCGATCTCCGCGCCGTCGGCAGTTCGATAGAACATGGGCGTCGCACGATCTTCGATTGCACTTGCAACTTGCTCGATGACGAATCCTTCCCAGCTTGGTCCACATACAGGGTGGGTCATGACCTCGTCCGAAGTTGCCAAATTCAGCAATGCATGAGTCAATCCGCTATCGCGAATATAGACCTTCGGAGTCTTCACTAACCGCTTACCCAGATCGGCACTGTACGGGTTCAGTTTTCGGACCAAGAATAGGCTGCGTAGCACCCCAACATACCGAGATACAGTCGGCGACGAGACGTTCAAGGAATTGGCTGATCTCGAGAGGTTCAGCATATTTCCTTGGTCAACTGCCAGCACCATCAAGAGTCGCATGAACATGTCGGTGGACAGCCGAAGTGCAAATTGCGGAATGTCTTTTTCTACCGTGGTTCTCAGATAGTTCCTGCGCCAAGCTAGACTCTCACCTGCGTTCGATGCCATGAAGCTCAATGGAAAACCACCACGGATCCATAGATCTCGTAAACGGTCGTGACCGACTTCGATCAAACTGAACGGGTGCAGGTCCACATATTCGATGCGTCTGGCGAGCGACTCACCGGACTGTTTAAGCAAATCCAGCGAAGCCGCACCAATCAGCAGGAATCGACCTGTTGCGCTTCCCTTGCGTCGATACTCATCAATGATCCCAAGCAACGACTCAAACAACCCGGGAGTCCTATGTATTCCATCGAGAATGACGAGCTTGTGCTCGAATTGCCGTAGGAGAAAACCGGGATCGGAAAGGCTCTGGCGAGCTTCAAATGTTTCAAGGTCAAAGTAGACCGAGTCAATGTTCCGTGAGCATTCCAATGCCAGTGTTGTCTTGCCGGCTTGGCACGGGCCAATCAACAAAGCTGCTGACTGTCGTGCTAGTGCTTGCTCAAGGGCATTGCGTACTGTTCTGGGTATTAACACCGAAAATTGAAAGTCTGATATTAAATTTACAGGGTTGACGTAGTTAGGCTACCGGATTTAGCACAACTCAGTTGATTCTGCTCAGCGGACAGCCGAGCTTATGAAAAGGTGTGAGGTAAAGATTCGACTATTCGTCTTCGGCTATTACAGCAGTACCGTAAGCCAAGAGTTCTGCTGCACCCGCAGCCATTACCGAGGTCGTAAAACGCGCCGAGATGATGGCATTCGCACCTTGGCTTTCCGCATGTTCAATCATGCGATCCAAACTTTGCTCCCGGCTCTCAGCCACGAGCTTCGCATATTCGCTGATTTCACCACCAACGATGTTCTTCAGTCCAGCCACGATGTCTTGCCCGACATGGCGAGCGCGCACGGTATTTCCGCGAACCAATCCGATGGTCTTGACGATGCGTTTGCCCGGAATCGAGTCACTCGTAACGATGATCACTCTATACCTCCACGTCTTTGTACTTGTCGGTCTTGTACTCGATCAATCTGTTTCGAACAACGGCAAACATCAGGATGCCCATGCCCAAGATGCCAAAAACGATGAGTGCTTTGAGAAACCAAGGAATCTCGTGCGACGTTATCGCCATCACGCTAAAGACGACTCCCATCGTGACGTAGCCAACTCCGAGGCAGAACAGCAGTCCGAATCCCAGTCTGGTCGATGTCTTGGTGACTGCATCTGGCACAGCACACCTCCTTTCTGACAAACAAGTGCTTTCGGTTATAGCCTACTGTTTGTCAAAACGCAAATCTCGGCACCGCTACACTCGAGACTTGAAGTACTTTGCATCCTTGCGAGCAATCTCGAACGCCGTGCGTCCGTTCTTGTTGAGAACCAGCGGACTGGCACCATAGCTTAAGAGAGTTTCCGCCGCCTGCGGATTGCCGTCGTAGCACGCTCTGTGCAAGGGAGTTCTGCCCTTCTTGTCTTGGGTGTCGACATCTGCACCCTTTTCACACAGTATTTCAATCGCTGCGACCGCATCTTTTTCGGCGGCGAGCTGCAAAGGGGTACGTTGCGCACGATTCAACGGGTCCACAGACGCACCCTCGTCTAATAGCAACTTGACTGCTTTGGTAGCGTTGGCTCGAACTGCCCAGTGCATTGGCGTCATTCCATTGGAATCTGGACGAGTTGCGGCTTCACTATCAATCGCGAGTAGTTTGGTAATACGACCGACATCGTCTCGTGCACAGGCAGAGAGAATGTCGTACTCAGCTCCCTTCTCAATGAAGTAGTCGGCAACCCGCATACGATCTCTGACCCGTTCAGCTTCTCGAAACAGCGATGGAGCGCACGCTTCCTGAAGAACGGTCGTGCCGCGCTCTCCGTTTCCTCGGATGCGATGCTCCAACACGGCATCAGCTCCGTGCTTAATCAATACCTTAGCCAGCTTCAAGAAAGCTCCCCACGCCGCCCAATAGAGCAACGACAGGTCGTCGGGCCAACCGGTGTGGGGTTTGTCGATCGAGATCATCAACGGATTCGCAGCTTTGTGCTGGAACATCAGGTCGAGATTTTCGTGCGCATTTGCCCACGCTGCCTCGTGCACCTGGTTGTATTCGCTCTCGTCGAAACTGACGCGAACACCCTGCTCCAACAATGCTTGAACCACTCGCTCGCATCCTCGCATGGCTACGACACGAGCTAGTAGAGCTTCTCCCACGCCTCCATCCAGAACGGCGGGATTGGAGTTCAGAATATCGAGCGTTCGCTGAACGTCAGGACTTGCTTGCCAGTTGTTGGAGACTTCGCCAAGTGCGGCAGTGATAAACTCCTCTTGCAATGGAGTTAGCTGAAGCTTCTCCTGATTTCGCCGAAACCAGTTGTTCTGCAGAAGGCTAACAGCGTTCCACTGCATCAGACGCACTCAATCCCAGCAGTTAGGATCGCGCAACCGCGAACCGTTGTTAGTCGAATGCGCTGAAGATTTCTTCGTCGAGTTCAGCGTAGACCCAGGGCTTCTGCTGAATGGACTGCAGCATGAACTCTTCTACACCCGCATCGATGTAGTCTTTGGCTCGGTCGATCACATAGTTTGGAGATCCAACCATCTGCCAGTCTGCTCCACGACGTGCACGCTTCGCATGTTCCTCATCTCGGATGATTCGCATTGGGACGTGAGCTGACATCTTGATCTCCGCGGGGTCACGGCCAATTGCCTCGCAATGGCGAGCAAGAACTTCCTTCTTGTGAGCCACTTGCTGCGGGTTCACGCCGACTAAGTTGCAAATATCGCCGTACTTGGCGCAAGTTCTCAAGGTGCGTCTCTCCCCGTTTCCGCCAACCATGATCGGAATTTGGCGTCCTTCGTAGCCGCGAGGAGCAAAAGGAGCATCCTTTAGGTTGTAGTACTCGCCTTCGTAGTTGACGATGCCGTCAGCCGTAAACAGCATTCTGACCAGCTCGCAAGCCTCTTCTAGCCGATCGGATCGTTCCTTGAGGGTCGGGAACTCCCAGCTGTACGCGGCGTGTTCTCGAACATTCCAGCCTGCGCCGATGCAGTATTGCGCCCTGCCTCGCGACATTTCGTCCATGGTGGCGACCATCTTCGCCATGAGAGCCGGATTGCGGTAGGTGTTTCCACAGACCAGAACTCCCAGCTTCAACGTGCAGGTCACTGCAGCGGCGCCAGCCATCAAGGTCAGTCCTTCGAAGGTCGGAAACGAATCCGACTCCGTAACCTCAAGGTCGTTGTGCCACGGGGGCACGAAATGATCGTAGAAATACGCGCTCTCCCAGCGTCCGTACTCCATAGCCATAAGCACGCTCTTGATCTCATCCCAGGTCGTGAGCTGGTTGTACAATTGCGACGAAAACATTGATCCTTCCCTTCTCGTTGGTGAGAAACTAGCTTACTTTACTTCATTCAGAACTATGAAATCCAAAATCTGCGAATTGCTCGGAATTGACTTTCCACTATTGGCGTTCTCTCACTGTCGCGACGTCGTCGTTGAAGTCTCCAAAGCTGGAGGAATGGGAGTCCTAGGCGCGGCTGGCTACGGTCCGGAATCGCTGGAAATCGAACTCAAGTGGATTGACGAACACATCGAGGGCAAACCGTACGGTGTGGACTTGATTGCTCCAACCAGCATGGCAACTACAGACGACACCACGCCGCGTGAACATGTCCAAATGGTCCCGCAGGAAAATCGCGACTATGCGTTGTCAATTCTTGCCCAGCACCAAGTCGACACAAAGGGTGTTTATGACCGCCAAACGGGTGGAGGTGGTGGTTTTCTGACGAAAAAGCGTGCCGGAAACATCATCGACGTCGCGTTCTCGCATCCGATCAAGCTGATTGCAAATGCGTTGGGTGTGCCCCCTCGCTACATGATTGAAATGGGTCGTGAACACGGAGTCGTGTGTGCTGCATTGGTGGGTGCCAAGGAACATGCGATTAAACAGGTCGAAGCCGGAGTTGACATTCTGGTCGTCGCTGGAACTGAAGCTGGTGGACACTGTGGCGAAGTGTCGACGATGGTACTGGTTCCGGAAGTTTGCGAGGCAGTACAGGGACGAGGATCAGACGTTGCGATCCTCGCGGCCGGAGGAATAGTCACGGGGCGACAGATGGCTGCGTGCATGGCGATGGGAGCAGATGGAGCTTGGACAGGTTCCGTTTGGCTAACGACGACCGAGGCTGAAACATCTCCCGTGATCAAGGAGAAGTACGTCGCAGCCAGTTCGCGACAGACTGTCCGCTCCAAACACCGTACTGGCAAGTACTCCAGACAGCTACGCTCACCATGGACCGATGCTTGGGAGTCGGAAGAAGCTCCCGAAGCACTGCCGATGCCATTGCAATCCCTAGTGAGCGAAGCGCCACTCGCTCGAGTGACGCGACTGGCTGAAGCTGGCCACCAAGGAGCTCGTCACTTGGCTACATCGTTTGTAGGTCAGGGAGTCGGGTTGATGAACTCAATTCAGACTTCACGACAGGTTGTCTACGACTTCATGGACGACTTCATCTCTGCACAAGAACGTCTTCAAGAGTCGGTTTCAGACTAGATACTTCGTAAAGCCCGAGAGCGGTCTGTGCCAACCACTTCGTTACAGACCATTCGACACCTATAGTGACTGAGAACTGAATTCTCAGAGTTGTTGTCCGGGGTAAGCTCCGTTCCTCAGGACATTCAGATCAATCCCCTACCCATCTTCGCCATTGGCGATTCCTGCTCTACCAATTAAGAGATCGAGTAATCGGCCCGCAATCTGCCGATAATGAAGCTGGCAACGACAGTCAGTTTTCCTAACTATGGATAGAAGCGAACGGTTCTACCGAATTGATCAACTAATAAGGGCTCGCGGCACGATCTCCATGCAAGACCTGATCGGTGAAATGGAGGTTTCCCGCGCGACGATCAGTCGCGACATTCAGTACATGCGCGACCGACTCCACGCTCCCATCGAGTGGAACCCGCTCCGACGTGGGTATTTCTACGACATCGCTCACCAGTCGGGACCGGAATTTGCGCTTCCCGGCTTGTGGTTCAACGCGACCGAAATTCATTCAATCCTCATTCTTGACCATTTTCTGTCCAGCATTCAGCCAACAGGACTATTGGATGTCCACATACATCCACTACGAGAACGCCTTGAGCAAATACTGGGCGGTGGCGACCACACTGTTGACGAAATTCGCTCCGCGATACGGATAGCAAGGTCGGTGAGTCGAGAGCTGTCTCCTACCTATTTTCGAATTTGTGCGAGTTCAGTGCTGAAGCGGCAGCGATTGAAACTCACGCACTTCAATCGTGAAAGGAATGCGTTGGTTGAACGTGAGGTCTCACCACAACGCCTTGTCTACTACCGAGGCAATTGGTACATGGACACGTGGTGTCACATGCGGAAAGCGCTGCGTTCCTTTTCGATCGATGCCATTGAAGATGCGGATCCCGTTGAGTCTCCCTACAAGCAACTCAGCGATGAAGTCCTGGATAGCAATACTCGAGCCGGCTATGGGATCTTCGCTGGGCTCAAGACACAGACAGCAGAACTGCTGTTTTCTCCGCGAGCAAGTCGATGGGTCAAGCACGAGGTCTGGCACGAGAAGCAAGAAGGCGAGAGCACAGAAGATGGAAGCTACTTGCTTCGAGTACCGTTTTCGCAAGAACGTGAATTGGTAATGGACATCCTTCGTCACGGACCGGATGTACGAGTCTTGGCACCCCAGAGTCTCCGCAAGACAGTTCGCGAGAGCTTGAAAGAAGCCATGGCCCAGTACTGAAACGTAAAGTTCTCGATTACTAACTCACCTAGTGAGACACTGACCCCTTAAAGTTACTTCCCAATGACGTTTTGTCGATTGGGAGATGCTTCATGAGCATTGTTAATCATCGTTTAGAACAGGTCGTATTGGGCGACCTGCAGAGGTTTGGATCGTTGAGCATGGTGCCCCTGTTCACAGAAGCTTCGGAGAAGCTGGACTATGCACTGCTTGACGATGCCATCGCTGGCGGTTCCGCCGTCATCGAGGAGATCGGCGAATCCGGCACCGTGCCGGAACTGCTGTTTAGGAATACCGGATCGAAGCCGGTCTTCGTCGTGGATGGCGAAGAACTGATCGGTGCGAAACAGAATCGCATCGTCAACATTTCAATCATGGTTCCCGCCAAGACAGACCTGGTCATTCCGGTCAGTTGCGTGGAAGCCGGTCGATGGAACCGGGTCAGTCGTAACTTTCAAACGGCCTCTCGCACACACTTCGCCAATGGCCGAGCGAGGAAGATGCGAGAGGTCAACGTCTCAATGAGCACCGGCGGAGAGCGTCGAACCAACCAAGGGCGAGTGTGGGACGAGATCAGCGACAAGGCTGCCAGAATGCAGGCTCCGTCGGACACGAGTGCCGCTGCGGAGATGTACGACGTGCATAGAAAATCTCTCGATGAATACCGTCGTGCATTTAAGGTACAGAAGGACCAAGTCGGTTCGATGTTCATGATCGAAGGCCACAATCACGGCATCGATCTGTTTGACAATCCAGAAACGGCTGCCGCTGTGAACCCGAAGCTAGTCGAGAGCTACGCGCTTGATGCGATTGACTTCGCAGGTTCCGGTGGTAAGAAAGAGACCGACGAGATGCAACTGTCCCGGGCGGACGCTTTTCTCAAGCAAATTGCTGATGCGCAGAAGCGTGGGTATCCGGCCATTGGCATGGGAAATGACTTGCGGATCGAAGGCAAGGAACTGACTGGTGGAGCATTGGAAGTTGATGGCCAGTGCATCCACCTCTGTGCTTTCAGGATCGACGAGGTCGAGGACGATGAGCCAATACTCGACGAACACATGCCGGGTCCCGGTGACGGCAGGCGGCATCGAAGTTCACGTATTCGCCGCAATGTGAATCGTCGAGACTAAGGGGAAACTCATACCCGGTCTGACCGACCAAAGAGTCAAGGGCTGTTCGTTGCGAGGCGAACAGCCCTTTTACCGCGTGGTGGTAGTTAAAGCAATACCTGAACGACTTCAACGGATCAGTCTGTCTATATCAATCACAATCTTGTTCCCTTCACGTCTTATCTTCGCTTAAATGTTCAATTTGCCTGGCCAAAACAGCGCATTTCTGGTCGTTTAACCAAGAAGAGCACTCCCCTGCCGCAAACAGACGATTGCAGCCGCGTGAACTCGTTTTGCCCGTACCAAGCTATCACTGCGTATGGGTCAGCTACTGCATGCTCGAAAAGCTCTCCGGCAACCGACTGAAGCTAATAGCTCTCGATAGTTCTCGCAAGACATAGTGTGTCGACTACAGCAATCCATCGAGCCGCATCAGACTGATTCGCCAGCAGACTCCTAGAGGTCGAGCAGAAGAAGGTTGCTATTCGACGCACCAACCTCGAACGTCTTTTCGCACAAGTCGTCTGCCTCGCTGACAAGACCAATTGGACGTGTTGAGTTGAACACTTAACTGTTTAGGGAAATCCCTGACACTCGAGTCTCGTCCGTCCCTAACTCTTGCAGTATTGCTTCTTATGAACTCATTTGACATACAATAACATGATATAATATAATATCTATTAAACTAGTACATTAAAACTTTAAGGAGAAAAAAATGTACCAATTGATGACGGATGATATCCGAATCAAGCGCACTGTGGAGAGGATTCATCGTGCATACGAATCTAAACCTCAAAACCGTGACCGCCGAGGCGTAAAGTCCTCAATTCGCACAGAAGTGACTAAGTCACTCAATTCACTGAATAGAGTGTTTCACCACAAGGACAAGCACCCTGATCCACAAGTTAGACATCGGGCGAATAAGCTCATACGATCTCTGTTCCACTGGAATTTCATGGACTTGTCGAAAGAGTTATCGAAGTTTAGAAGTGTGCTGTATATGTCAGGACTTCGTAGAAACGAGAAAATTCGCCAAGCAGAGGCGAGGGTTCTGTCGTTTCATGGAAAGAGTGTCCTGGAGCTTGAAGAGGTACTCACAACTTCGTTAATGCAGAGAGTTGGCAAGAAGCTCCAACTGTGTGTAGCCAATCTTACTGTAGCACGTGACTACCTCAACGAAAGGATTGATTACGGAACGGAGTATTGGGTAGTGCGAAGAAACAACGTAACTATTGGATTGGTGGAGATTGACAGCGACAAGATTGTGCACCAATGCAATGCACTTGAAAATGCTTGTTTGCAATTGACTCATGAAGAAGCAGTTCAGGTTTGGGAGAGTCTTGAAGTCAAGGACTCGTACGAGAAGACCTTTGCACAAGTCGGTGTATATTCCTCGATCTGGAGTACCAGGATCAGGAGTTCTCGGCCTTCCCCTGTGGTCATTGGAAGCAAGTGCCACTACGTCTGGCGAACACGACGAGAAATCGTACTGGCTACTACGGATTCCAAGTATCAATTCGCGGAACACATTGATCACTCCAATATGGGTTGGTCACACTTTCGATTCCTTGACAAGAGCTGGGAAGAGGACCGACACAATCACATTGGTCTCGGCGAGATGCTCGATTTAGTCACACGGTCGCTTCCGTTCCAAATTGCGATAACTACCATTCGTTATTGACTCACAGGCTAACAGGATTCGGCTAAGTTCCCGTATTGGCTCGCAATCGCAATATAGATCAGTATTGAACTAAATTCAGTGATTGTGTCAATTCATCACTCCTCCATTCCCTTCGAGGCAATCGACCCTTGTCTCGGAGGGATGTAGACAACTCAGCACGACTCCGGATCGAGTCAACGACCACTTCACTCCAAGTAACGAGAACGATCACCATAGCCAGCGACCTGAAAGTTAAGACTTTCCGATTAGATAGTGTCCAAGTTGCTTATCGCTTCGATGGCTCGGTAAAGAAAAGACTGTTCCGCTCCCTCGCTGTCACAATCTCGATACACCAAGTGTGACGTTACGTCGATTTTTGGTCTGAAGAGCAATGCAACACTACCTGCCATATTGTGCCGCATCGACTGCATTACATTTTGACCAACGACATGATCGAGACCAAACTCGTAGTTGACCCGGAAATCTCTTACCTTGATCCCAAAGTGGACGCTTATCGGCTTCTCGAGGCTGACCATCTGACGCATTACTCGACGAGTCTCTAAATCTACAGAAAATTCCACCCTCAAATGCTCCTCACCAAGGATGCGGTCCGAATCGCTTAGTCCAGCCGTTAGCAGACGCGAAGGTCGACCGGCAAAACGATATTCGGTTTCTTTGGCCTCAATCTCTTCGATCGAACTCAGATCGATGGGAATCGCTTTTGGCAACTTTTCGTCCTCGCTGAAGGGGTACGGATAAGAGGAGACATCGCCCACGACCTGATTCCACTCAGCTGTGTTGCTTTCAGGTTTCGACAACTTAATTTCGTTCTTGTTGCCCTTCATCGGATGAAATACCCTGAGTTCGGAGTGATCGGTGCTTCTAAAGAATGCACTGAATTTTCCGCTTATCGCGCGTTCTACGACACATGTCTCGTGGACTTCCATCCCACTCTTGCTCAATGCTTCGTTAAGCAGGTCTTGTGTTGAATCATCTAAGTGTTCAAGCGTAAACTCAGTTCGTGCGATGCTCTTGAGGAACTCCTTTTGTGTTGCTGTGCCGCTGTTGTATGACTCAGGAACGCCAAAACTGAACACTGTGGAATACACCTCACTGATCTCGGACTCAGCCAACTGTTCATTCGCAACCAAGAAGGAGCTGGTCAACGCCAGGATCGCTACTATCCAAATTCGATTGCGCTTGGTACTCAATTCCATTCAAAGTCTCGTTGTGTATCCAATGGACGGAGGCCGGTAAACCGTTCATCCTACACGAGCTACACAACAGGAGGTGATCTCAAAGCTCCTCCCACCGCACACGAATGACAACGCTTTGGAGGTCCTCTCCCCATCGGGGTGTGGGGGCGAATGTGGATTTCTCGAACTGACCTGCACTGTAGTTCCCACGATTCGATCATCCCTAGGAAACTCGCTAAGACTGCAGATTCGGACAATGGTTGAGCTCTTGCGGACCCCGCAAGGTCGGTAGGAACGATCCGGCTCCAACGTCCTTGCCAAAATCTTGGGGCTGTGCATTGTCAAAGCTCAACCCCAAGGAAAGTGGTGAACAGTTCACAAGTCAGACTACAAACGTCGACTTGGCAGAAAGAATCACATTTCTTCCACTACTTACCGGAGACTCGAACGTCAAAGTAGTAGTAGCGCCCATAGTCGCGGTGAGCATCGGAGAAGAATCCGAAGTACCGATCCGCCAGCGGTGCGCGTTCTCCCGTCACATTGCGAATTCCGAATCGTAGACGAGTGCGATCAACCGGATAGTTCAAGGAATAGTCAAACGACACATTCCAAGTCCGAAACTCAGGCACGATGTACTGAGTTCCATCGGAAAGCGTCAGTGAGTCTTGATAGAAATCGCCGAGAAGGACACTTGTCAACGAGGCCGCGTAGGGTCGACGACTCCACCGTACCAACAGTGTCTCCTTGAATTCCTGATTGCCGTCCTGGCGAATGAGATCATGGAATCCGGCTACCGGAGTATCAGCTGGAAGAATCCCTTGTTGCTTCGCCGCGACAAGCTCCGCCGATGGACCTCCCGGCTCTTGTTCAAACTGTAGCGTGTTGGTTCGTAGATACTTGATGCGGAAATCGCCCCAATCTGTCTCGAAGTCGCCGTAGATGCCAACATCCACACCGTTCAGGGAACGCGTATCCAGATTTGCATAGTTGTCCACGATGTTGTGGATGAGTCCTGCCGGACAAATGCCTGCGGCCTCATACACAGCTGCTTCGTCGTCTGCAATGTCGTCTAGGCGATTGACTGCGGGGTTGGCTTGCAACGTGGAGCAGTCCTGGTTTCCGTGTCGCAGTCTGAGCAACAGGTCATAAACAGTGTGGTTTTCTTCACCGAACAGACCAATGGTGTCTTCCTTGACAATTGACCAATAGTCCAAAGTTACGGTCAACCATTCCACTGGGTCATATACCACGCCGAGTGATAAGTTGTCGCTGCGTTCAGGGATCAAATCCTCGCTCCCTTGAGCAACTCGCTGCGTGGAGTTCCGGCAATCGAGAATGTCTTGATCTGGATCGCCGCCACGGTTGGCCGCATACATACAAGTCCAGTCCGTACGAGTGTTCTGACGAGCCACGATTTCTTCGTTGACTGTTACCAGATTGGGAGCACGAAAGGCTTCCGACCATGACAAGCGCAACTGAAGTTCATCTATCGGTAGCCAACCTACAGCAACTCTCGCAACAATTGTGTCTCCAACGTCAGAGAAATTCTCGTAGCGCACGGCAACCAGAGAATCCAGTCGATCTGCGATTGGAATCTGCAACTCGCCAAACAGTGCAAAGACGTTTCTATCGCCGCTACTGTCGGGAGTTGGACTGGAATTGACGACGTCCGAAACGAACGGGAAGGTATCGCCCTGGTAGTCGGTGAACACGATGGTTCCATCCAATCTTGGATCGCGATCGTCTTCAAACGTCTCCCGACGATATTCAGCGCCGGCTAACGCACCAACTGGTCCCGCAGGAAGATCCCATACATCGGTTCGCGACATTTTGTAGTCGATCATCAACAAACTCATCTCGTTGTTGCGTGTGACATCGATCAATGCCCGTTCGATATTGCTGTTCTCTCCACCGCTAAATGGGTTGTATGCCGCAGGCGTTGAATCAAACAGTGCTTCCGCCATTAGGTTGTTCGAAACTCGGTTGCGGGTGAGATCCTCTCGCATGGCGACCGACCAAACCAATGCAGTCTCCCAGTCCCATCCGTCGTAATCGCCCGAAAGTCCCGCAAGCACTCTACCTACACCACCGTCGTTCTCAACGATTCGAGGCACTTGTGCGAATCGATAGTTATCGATTTCCAGCAACAACCCTTCGCAAGGAACTCTTGGTATGAGGTCTTCACTCAATCGATTGGGCGAACCACAGGGCCCGAACGGGTTGTAGTAGTTCTCCGGACCCACTCGCAATTTGACCGACGAAAAGGGAGCGGATGGATGTCTCGACATTACAGATTGTGACGAATAGCCAAGGATTTCGTAGAAACCCACCATTCCGTTATCGAATGCGTGGTTGATGTATACGAAGGTGCTGAACCGAGTCAACTCCGAAGAGATATCTCGGAACTCATTTAGGTTGTAACGATACGTACCGTTACCGTCCACTGCACCGCAGGTTGTTTCGTTGAGCTGCCAGTCACAATCCTCATGACCGAGGGGAAAGGTTTCGAACTCTCCTCTCGAATCAGTTATGCCTCGCAAACTGAATCGCGACACAGAGCGAACGATGTCGAATTGTCCATACAGAGAATTCGCACTGTTGTTGCGGAACGAGGTCGAACCGCTCCACGGAGAGTCTTCTGGAACCAAACTTCGAAAATCGCTATCGGCCCACTTCGGGTCTTCGCTCGAGTGAATGTTGTCGCGAGTCAAATAGTCGAACATCACGCCGATGTGGGTTCTACCGTCGTTGAAGTAACCTCCCCACTCCCCATTCAACTCGTAGGTTTGTCGACCCACCAAGTCATAGGTGTAGGTGCGCAATCGAACTGCGTAGCCTTCGATGTCCTTTTCCAGAACGGTATTGACAACTCCTGCGACCGCATCGGCACCGTAGACTGCCGCAGCTCCATCTCGAAGTATTTCCACTCGATCAATTCCGTACACGGGTATAGTGTTGGAGTTGACGGTGTTGACTGGCACAAAGCTACCGCCTACCTCTTCGGTTTGATAGCTTGCCGCATTGACCAGTCGGCGACCGTTCAGTAGCACGAGCGTATTGCCAGTACCGAGATTTCTCAAGTTGAAAGCTCCCA
>CAXXFR010000039.1:0-133961 GCA_963667455.2 Pseudomonadales bacterium
GCAATGACTCGACTCAACCCAAACGAGTTGCGATTGTCGGTGCTGGGGTTTCGGGCCTTGCTGCGGCCTGGACACTGAATCACCACCCGGACCGGTTCGACTTCACGGTGTTTGAAGCGGAATCTCAGGTCGGAGGGAACGCTGTCACTGTCAATATGCCACAAGACGACGGCACGTCTATTCCTTTCGACATTTCGGTTACTGCTTGTATCCCGTCGGTTTACCACCACATCATGTTGCTCATGCGCCAGTATGGCATCGAACTCATCGATACGCAGTTCAGCTACAGCGTGAAGTACAAAGGCGGCATCTATGCGCACGACCTCGACACCGAACTCAGACAGGATCTTCAGCACGAAATCGCGAAATTTCAGGCCATCTTGAAGCCAGATTGAAAAAGTGGGGTGCTCTCAGTCGCTCGCGCTCCATACTTCTGAACGCGTTGAATCCCTACAGTTACAAGACCATGGGAGATGTCTTGAATCGAGGTGGATTCTCAGGGGACTTTCGATACAAGATTCTTAAGCCTATGTTCGTCAACTTCCTCATGGCTACGAACGTCTTCGACATGCCGGCCTCGCTGTTCGCGCGATATTTGGAGTTTTTCGATATTGAGTCTGCAACGCCCATGCAGACTTGGGAACGCGGCACACAACGCATTTATGAGTCGATATCTGCAAGACTTTCGCGACAAGATCCATTTGAACCGGCCTGTACAGAAGGTGCGGCGCAATGCCAATGTGGTTGTTGTGGAGGATGAGTCCGGGGAATCAGAGACCTTTGACTACGTGATATTCGCTTGCAATGCCAACCAGACGTTGATGATGCTTGGATCGACCGACACGGTTTGAGAGCAGGCTACTTTCGTCGATTCGCTACGAGAGCGAACTGCACAACCACACGATAGTTCATTCCGATGCTTCCGTGCTTCCCGACAACGAGGCGAAACCTCTCGCCACACGTAGCAATCACATCGAGCAATACGGTTCGCGTCCCGACAACTACGAAATCACCTACATCATGCACAACCAGCAACCATGGGTGAATGGTTCAGACAAGCCATGCTTGGTGACTTACAACCCCGTAAAACCGATTGACGAGGACAAGATCGTTGAGAAGAGGTGGTTCCAACACATCGTGCACGACGTGCGTCACATTACGACGCTCTTGCCGATGTTTCGCTTCATTCAGGGAAAGCGTCGGACGTGGCATTGTGGGGCACACACGCTGATCAATAGTCAGGAAACTTGCTTCGTAACGGGACTTGCCGCTGCGCGCCAGTTGGGGGCCGACTATCCGTTTGACGACCCCGAAGCACGGAAGTGGTTCAATTTCTATGGTCGTCTTGATGTATGGCCTGCGATTCAAGGAAGCAGTTGGGCAGTTCTTCAGCAACACACTTAATCGCTACTACGAGAACGTATTTACGGCCCGCTAGCACAATTTGAGAAATGACCACCAGTGAGTGAAAATGGATCCTGTACAGCCCGTAACGTATCTTCCAACGGAGCAAGCACAGCGCAGTCGGCAAGAATTGACTGATCGGTTTGCATCGCGGGTGGAGGTTGGCGAAGAACTAACACGTCAGCTTGTTTCGTATCAGGGCAACCGAGATGCTCCTGGCTTGAGATGGATGAAATTCAAGGAGGGATTCTCCCACTCACTCGTCAAGCAGTTCATAGCCGATCACAATCCCCAAAACCGTACTGGATCCGTTTGCAGGGATTTGCACTGCTCCTCTCGTTGCCAGTGGGATGGGATGTCAGGCAACCGGTATCGAGATCATGCCGATTGGAGTCCTTGTGGGGAGGTCTCTCGTAGCCGCTGCAAACGATTTGGATCCACAAGACATCGAGAGGGAAGGGAATGCCTTGGTTCAGGCGACTGCTAGCAACACTCCCGTTGACCGAGAATTTGCATTTCCCCACGTTCGCATCACGGAAAAAGCATTTAGCAGTGCCTCGGAATTGGAAATAGCTAGAGCTCGAGCGTTCCTTTCAACTGTCGTCAGACCCGGGCATGCACGACTTGCTAAGTCTTGCATGCGTGTCGGTCCTTGAAGAGGCCAGCTACACACGAAAAGACGGACAGTACTTGAGGTGGGACTACCGATCCGGACGTTCGCTGCGCTCTCGGATGCACAAGGGAACGATCCCATCGTTCCAGGCATGCACTTGAGAAACGACTCGATCAGATGGTCGAAGGACATCGATTCACTAAGAGAACGGTACAGGGGAGAAACTCCCAGAGCTCATCGAGGGATCGTGTCTTGAACTCTTCAACGCTATACCCACAGATTTCTATGATCATGGTTGTCACGTCTCCCCCATACGCGAATCGTTACGACTACACGCGAACCTATGCCCTAGAACTGGCTTGGATGGGAGTGGAGCAGGCGGGCTTCTCCGCATTGCGTCAGAAAATGCTGTCAGCTACCGTCGAGAATAGAGGCAAGTTGACCGAATTGGGTCGGCAATATGGTGAGAATCGGCAGACATTGGATAAGTCAATCCAGCTGTTCGAGAAACAGGAAGCGTCTGCGCGAAGTCTTGAGGTTTCTCGGCGAACGAAGGAGCGAATTGAGCAATCCGAACATCATTCGGCTGATCCAGGGTTACTTCTTGGAGATGGCACTTGTTGTCGCTGAACTTGGGCGGATCGTAAGCCACAACGGTACAGTCCTCATGGTCAATGACAACGTGCAGTATCACGGTGAGGAACTCCCGGTGGACTTCATACTGGCTGATTTCGCAGAACAATGAGGGCTCGCATGCTCGCATATCTGGACACTGCCGCGTGGCAAGGGAAATTCAAGCCAGCAGATGGCGAGATTTGGCCGCCGCGAGATCAGAAAATGTGTATACGAATGGATAGCTGTATCCGAAGATCGGGTTCGTGTTCACAAGTTCTCGCTCTGTCTCGCAGTTATCAGACGCTAGGAGTCGAATCAACCAAGGTCATATCCACTCAAGAAGTCTCGGCATTCCGAGAAACCGAAATTCGTTGACGTGGTAGAGCTGATTTGGGCAATTACATCCAGGTCCAACTAAATTCACAGAATCCAAGTAAGGATATTCAATATATTTCAAGTAGTTATGATCCTTTCTCAATAAAATTCTTCAATCGGAGCAGTTGCTCATGCAATACTCGCTCCACAGGTGATGCCCAGTCGTTCAAGTCGTGTCCGATTACCTCGTAGACTGCAGACAGTTTCGTTTCTCCTTCGACCTCTTGAAACTCGATACTCAGGGTTCCGTGCGCTCCGAGATTCTGAAGTGGACCGAGAGCTCCGCTCAAACGAATGAGACGACCACGGCTTGCGAAGATCACGGTGGAATGAAGGACACCTCCACCATTGGGGAGCTTCTCTTTGAACAATCCGCCAGGACGAAGGTCGATGCTTAAATTATTGGCATCGAGACTGAACGAGTGCTCCGAGTCCCACCACTCCGAGATTCGCTCAAACAAGTCGTAAACGTCGGCTGCATTCGCTGCAATTTGGACTTCGGATCGAGTGACAAAGCCAGTCTTGTCATTGCGCAGCACTTCTCCCATTGTTGGTTCGATCACTCCTTGTTAACTTTGCTGAGGCACTGCGTTCAGCTTTAGATTCCACTCCTCATCATGCCATGTCCATTGCTTTCAGACGCTCGGTATGACCTGAGATTGTGACTGCGTCCCATCTCCGAGTGCTCAGGTAATTTACACACGCTCGCAATGCAGTCTTCGATCCGATCGCCTCCAACGCTTGGCAGGCAATCGCAGGTGTATAGCCAGTGTTTTCGTCGAGTGCGGCAATCAAAGCCTCCTCCACACCGTTCGGAGGCAGTTCGTTACGCGACCTAGCAAGCAATGCCAACACGGCTACAAAGCGGACATGGTTCTGAATCGTCCATATTGCTCCTTTGCGGCGTGGACCCATCGCAGGATGCTTCCAGTCTTCGCGGTCATTGACTAGTAATCGGTGGATTCTGGCAACGGTCGAAGATCCAAAGTGTGGCAGGTAGCAGAGAGCGTCGAGTGCCACACGAACGACGCAATCTAGGGGATCGTCCAGCAACTTGGCGATTTCGTCGACCACGTCTGACGGTACGGAAGTTCCGATGTCTCCCATTGCATAGGCCGCATTGAGGCGAATCCAAGGATCGGAATGGCTCAGTAGCTCCACCAGCGCAGGAATTGCTGGCGAGCCAATCGCTCCAAGCGCAATGGCAGAGTCTTCGGGGACAAATTGACGCTGAGTGAATCTTCTCTCGTCGGGATCCTTGGCCATCGCGTAGTAACCCGGACTATCGCTTGCCGGAGACTCGTGTCGATTCTTCCCACCGCATTCCAGCAGGCGAGAGAGTAGGGGACTCACCGCATCTTCACCCATGGAAGCAAGCTTGTACATTGCTTCCAATCGAGTCGCATTCTCCCGGCTTTTCAGTTCGTCGAGCAGATTCGGAAGCTCCGAGCGAGGTGGGACAGGTAATCCGCTGGGTCGAGGTTCGTTGCGTAGCCAATTCCACACCGAATTCCACGCATACGGGATTCGATCTGTCGTGAGTAGCTTTCGAGGCTCAGTCCAGTTCGGCTCTCGGTTGTCCCACAGTGGACTGCAAGGATTGGACGCTCGAAGTGCTACGAACTTCAGCATGTACCTGCTATGGTCGGTCCGGTTGGGCGATCCGGCGTGCCCCAGGTCGAAATGAGCAAGGATCAACGATCCTGCCCGTTGTTCCTTGAAGACGACTTGACCCTTCGATATGTCGCGTAGAGTTGCGTAGAAGTGCGTACCAGCGAGCAGACGGGTCGGCCCCATTTCCAGAGGGACATCTTGAGGGAAGTAGAAGACATTGATTGCACGTACGGTATGCCAGCGTCCCCGAGCTCCTTTCGAGTGCCCGTCTTGATGCCAACCAGACCCAGAACGCGAGCCGCGTCCCATAGCCGGCCCATTGTGAAACGGGTCGAATGCTTGCTCCCGATTCTCCGCTTCTAATGGTTCGCTGTTGTGTGGAAAGCGGTGCGGAGCCCACACAAATTCGGGTCCTAGCAACGATTGCAGCGCGGTGTTGAGTTTGGGCGAGTCCAGCAGTTGCTGGAGTATTGGGATGCGTGGGACGAGGTTGTCGCCCAGTCCAGACATCTCGCTCTTCATACATCGCTCCAGCTCCTCGACGACGATTTCGTGAAAGTCCGCTGGAAGCTCCGACCGGATCTCGATGAAGCCGTTTGCTATGAATTGCCTTACCTGTTCGTCGCTCAACATGTCCGACATCGATGTGCTCGCTGTGTTGCTAACAAATCTTTATACAATGAGAGCAAACCGTTTGGTTCTGATTGAAGACAAGAGGTCCGAATGAAGCAGCTATTTGATATTGGAGCAAAGGTCGCCTACTGGCTGTTTGTCCTGTTAGCAGTCGTGATCTTGATGACCCTTGTGGTCACCTGGATTACCCCCGCGCAAGATATGGTCCCACATGGCATGCTGGTGCTGGCTGGAACCTTCTTTTTCCTCGGCATGGGACTGAGCGAGCTCGGAAAACTGCACAGCGATCTAAACACTGCCGACTTGTTGGACAGCATCGCGAACGCCGCGTCCAAAATCTCAGACAAAGCCCGAAGCGCTGCCAAGAAGGAAGAAGAAGAGCAGGAGAAGAAGGCGAGCTAGCGCCTCCGTTGCCCTCGTACCGGCCACAAGCCTGCCAGAGTAACCTGAGCCAGTCTCCAGCTGGGAGCGGCTAACGACGAATTTCGACCCAAGATCCGGTAGTTCGCAAGGGCGAACCTCGCACCAAGACGGTCTACTACGCGACGCAACTCACCAGCGATTTTGATTTTCTAACTCGACAGCCGTAAGTCGGCTCCTCCGCCACTTGACTTGGGATCTGGTTCTGGTGAATCAGGCAGGGCGGGGCGCAGAAGGGATTTCCCTCTCCAGTTCCCGCATGTCAAGCGATGAGTTCCACGGGTTCCAATGAGAACTCGTTCATGAACTCAGGAATGTGATCAATCCTTCCCGTGACATCATGTGGGTCGCTCCTCGCGATGAAGCAAGTCGCTTCCGTAATGGCCTCTAACGGCGGCTCTCGGGACTCCCCGACTAATCTAGTTCTGTCATCGGATAGCCCAAGATTGCGCGACTACCAATTGTCGTACAGCTGCAGGACCATACTCTGGATGTATCTAGACCGCTTCAGTTACTCCGCCGTCACTGCATTGGTGAGCATGGGTATCAGCTTGAGCGACAGTTGGATCCCTCAGGGTTCCTGAACCGTGTGGATGATGTCAAATCGACGGGCTTTCGGAGAAAAGCTGAATCACCCTGTGGTCAAGACCCGATAGACGCTGGCAATCCTACACGACCGGCCCTTGCTCGAACACGCCATGGCATTGCTTCAGTTGTGCCCAGACTCTACTTCGTTCATGATCCTGTTACTCAAGAACGGCACTGTAACTTACGCCGGCACACTGAACAGTGTGAACTGTCTCCTCATTGATCGAGAGGCTACAAACTGGTTGTGCGGACATACTGCAATACGTTCGGAGTGTCGTTGGTAGCTCTTGGGTGGTCCTAGGTTACTAAGAGCCAATCTTGCGGATTGTCGAGAAGCTGACAGAGTTCCCCAAGACGATTTCTTGACAGGCAATCGTTGAATTTGCTAAGATGATCTTCTTGTTAGGGGGACCACCAACGTGCGGCAATCGGTGCAAGAAGTAAGAGTTCTGAGCCTATTCGACCGGATACGGCTGTTCTCCGAAACGGGTTCTGCAATAGAGTACATTGGGCATGTCCGTTGGTTTGTCACTCCGACTTTCGCTCAAGATGAAATTGTGGATAAGATCACTGAGCCGAGGAATGAGGACGACTCTCGCGCGTTGCCATTTTTCTCAGAACTTCAATCTAGTACTGGTTCTCTGTTCCAGTACAACCGAACCGGTGTTCCGGCACAAATGAGCTTGTGCATCGTATTTGCTAGCGGCTTCTCGCAGAGAAATCAGCTTGTAGTTTTGAGAAGTGAAGTGTGCAACAGCGACGACAACCTTGCTTGCCATACGCTTTACGCATTGTGGGCTGCATCTACTGGGATTGTCTTCGACTTGAAGGGAGAGGTCGAGTATGGACAAACCGAGAGTGGTGCTAGGGAAGCTGTCGCGCCTAAGAGTAAGAAACACCATCAACCTACAATACGGTTGGTAATTCTTCTCTTCGTGCGCTTCGCATGGGATGGCAATGAGCAGGCATACAAAGGTGGACCAGACAGCCGAACCGATTACCTCCCTTTCTTCGACGAAGGTGTTGAGTCAGGCTCAACACCTGCACGGACTAAGAATCGGGCAATGACAGTCTGCAAGGTAGCTCTTGCGAGCAGGGTTGTTTAATCCAATCTACGAGATAGCTGTCTTCGTCATGGCTCAGTTGAACTGAATCGAGTGGAAATGCGAAGTCTTCAAACGCGGGTTGATCAGCGCTTGTCGCCACCAATTGACCAGGTCCTGTGTGACTTGAACAAGAGACTTCATTTCAATCCGAGCAGTGACACGTCAAGTGGGACATCTTGGACAGATACGACTTTAGGAGCAGTAGAGTGTGCGGGAGTGCACTCACCCACATGGAGTTCAGGTAGTGAATGAAGTGACCTTGGCAACCGATGCCGAAATTCGTTTAAGGGCGGCAGCTAACGAATGGATTGGGGCGACCTTCCAATCCCACCGACGGCATTTGACACACACTAGACCAACATACAGCAACCAGCGGCGGGCGTGGTCCGTGCGGCTGGTCACTCAACGAATTGACGATCTTGCTCCACAAGAGTTGCCCGGAGCTATTTTCTTGTCTGATAATGCTGAAATAATAGCTTCTACCATCGACATCAATGAAGTTCGAAACAAAATCGAAAGTTTAGCTTTGAACGACCGTCACGCACCCACACAACCGAGTGTTCTTGCAGGCCAGGACTTTGAACTCTGGTTTGGCGACGGACTGGATGGCGTAGCCAAGTTTGCGGATCGGTCTATTGACCTCTTGCTTACTGATCCACCCTATGGTATCAGCAGTTCCTATGTTTGCGAGAACCAGGTTTCAAGGAGGCTACGAAGCAATGGTGCGGATTTCATCATGCCGAAGGGACACTTTGGTGATTGGGATACAGCTGTTGACCCAGAAGCGTGGACAGCGGAAGTGCTTCCAAAGGTGAGTGGCTGGGCAGTTATTTTCTGTGCTCACGCCCAAATTGGCCAGTACATGGACCTGCTATTAAGCCACCGGTTCAATTCGGTTGTGCCAATGGTCTGGAAGAAAACGAACCCTGTTCCCTTCAATCACAAGTACAAACCGATCAACAGTTGGGAAGCCCTTGTAGCAGGCAAGCGTCCAGGCACTAACTTCAACGGCCATGCAGTTCATAACGTGTTTACATACAAATCACCGTCTCCGCAACAGCGAATCCATCCCACACAGAAACCTATTGACCTCATCCGCGAGTTTGTGCGATTGTTCAGTAATAGAGGCGAAATGGTAGTCGACCCATTCGGCGGAGCTGCAACAACGTTAATTGCGGCAATCCGGGAAGAGCGTAGTGCGACAGTGTTCGAGAATGACTGGAGCATCTATCAACGTGCCCGAAAGCGTGTAACAGATTGTTTATGCCTATGACTGAGTCATTGGAATTCGGAAAGGGCTCAAAGGTCGGGGCCGTCTTTGAGGTGCTACGCGATAAGCAATGGCACTGCCGGTCTTGTGAATATGAGCACGTTGGCACAACACAGATTGCAGGAAGCGGAGGCATGCAAGGACTCAAGAGGGGCAATCGAAGAAGACCTGGCCTTGTAATCAAGAGCGGCAATCACTTCTGTGCAACCTGTGGGGAAACGACTTATCAGGATCGATGGACAGGTGCTTTCAGAGAATCTGTGATTATTGGTTCAATGCCACAGCCGTTTATGAGGCGTGTGGTGGAGGTTTTGGGCTATCGCGATGTGGTGGACGGTAGCCAGCGTCAACCTAACGAACTGACTGTTGACCACAAACTCCCGATGATCCGATGGTCAAACGCGGAGAGCAAACGACAAACAGATTACGAAGACCTGAGCGACTCCGAGATTCGACAGAGATTTCAACTACTCAAAGCTTCAAACGGTAGCGTGAGCCACAATCTCCTCAAGAGCCGAGCATGCGAAAACTGCTTCAAGACAGGAGTACGAGGCAAACCAATGGGTATTGCCTTCTACTACCGAGGTGGTGCGAAATGGGGACCGGCAAAAGATAAGGATAAGAGAGGTTGTGTAGGTTGCGGATGGTATGACTTTGCCGAATGGCGAAACAGTCTCAACGAGCGGTTGGGAACGAAGAAGTGAACAAATTGTACAAGATGAGAATTTATACATACGTGAAATCTATGCAGTTTACGGGAAACGACCAATTGGATTACAAACATGTGAGGTACGTCGGGAAGATGCGGAACACAAGCTCAAAGTGCCGTGGGTCTCAAAGATCATGTATACACTGATAAATTCAGAAATGGAACGAGAGTGTTGCGGTATTGGAATTCAATACGGGATCCCTAGTTCAACTAAATTACAGAAAGGGTTTTCTAAGGACCTAATGTCTCGCATGGCTATAGTCGTCTTTCGCTTCCTATATTATCTCAAGCAACGGTTGTCAACCCATAGCGACAAAACTGCGATCTCAAGTACATGATGTCGATCAGTCAACCCGCAGGTGAACCAAACAGTAACGGCTTAGTTTACCTGGACTATGCAGCAACGACTCCTGTGGACCCAGCAGTCGTGGAAAAAATGTTGCAGTACATGGGGCCAAAAGGAGTGTTTGCGAATGCAAGCTCCAGTTCTCACAAATTGGGACAGAAAGCCGCCCGGGTAATCGAGAGTGCCCGTGAGCAAGTTGCAGAGTTGATCGGTGCCGATCCCGATGAGATAGTGTGGACATCTGGAGCAACGGAATCTATCAACCTCGCGATAAAGGGAATCGTCTCTTCACGACAGGGTCAAGGAAGACATATTTTGACGTCATGCCTTGAACATAGTGCGGTGCTCGATACATGTCGATTCCTTGCTCAAAAAGGATATGAAGTTACCGCGTTGAAGCCAGATTGTCATGGATTGATCACCAGTTTGGACGTGCTTGCTGCACTGAGATCAGACACAATCCTAGTATCACTCATGCACGTGAATAATGAAATAGGTTCTATCACAGATATAGCAGCTATTGGCAAAATTGTGGGAGAAAAGGGAATTCCCTTTCACGTTGACGCCGTACAAAGCGCGGCTCGTCTCCCCTTGCACGTTAAAGAGATGAATATAGATCTATTGTCTCTCAGCGGTCATAAAATGTACGGACCGAAAGGTGTTGGAGCATTATATCACAAACGTGACACAAGTTTCAGTATAGAACCTCAGATTCATGGTGGAGATCAAGAACAGGGAATGAGAGCAGGTACGTTGGCAACGCACCAAATAGTGGGAATGGGGAAAGCTGCGGAGCTAATCGTTGAACGAAGAGAGCAGGAAGTAGATCAAACCAAGGTGCATGAGAGAGTATTGTTAGACCAGTTTGCGTCAATCCCAGCAACGTCTCTCAATTGTCGACAATCAAGAGTTCCTGGTATTCTCAACATTCGTTTTGATTGTGTAGATAATGAATCGCTAATGTTAGCGATAAGCGATGCAGTGGCTTTGTCATCAGGTTCGGCATGTACGTCAGAGCATCTGGTGCCTTCCCACGTACTCTTAGGAATGGGTCTCTCTCATGAGGAAGCTAGCTCCTCCGTACGTTTGAGTCTTGGTAGATTTAACACCCAGGCCCAATTACGGTGTGCAGGAGCTAGGATAAGAAGTGCTGTGTTCGATCTACGTTCGCTATCGGATAGGTGGAATGGAACTTCAGCTACTTATGACTCGCAGTGAGAGAGGGAATTGTTGGTACAACATGGAATTAGAAGCAATGAGTACGGCTGAAAAACTGAACAGATGTCGCGAAGCTGTAATGCAGGAATACAGTCGAGACCATTCTCATCCGTGGGTTATCGCCTACTCTGGCGGAAAAGACTCCACGCTACTTTTGCAAATTATATGGGAAGTCGTAGGCAACATTCGAGACCACGCACGACAAAGGGAAATTCACGTTGTGGGAAACGATACTTTAGTGGAGTCACCTCTGGTAATAAAGCATTTAAGAGATTCTTTGGATAGAATTGCTAATGTCGCAAAGCAAATAGGATTGAAATTTCAGACTCACATTACTCGTCCACACATCGATCAGACATTTTGGGTTAACGTGATTGGTCGAGGATACATTCCACCAACTAGAAACTTTCGATGGTGTACAGATCGCATGAAGATTCTACCTACGAGCCAATTACTTGAACGGTTGGTACGGAGGAGTGGTTCTGCTATACTATTAGTAGGTACTCGAAAGAGTGAATCAGAAGAGCGTCGTAGAAACATGTCGAAGAGGCAGGTGTCCGGTGTAACATTGACTCCGCACGGGTCCATTGTTAATTGTCATATGTTTGCGCCTCTAGCGGAGCTCGACGATGAAGACGTATGGAAAGTGCTGATGCAACGACAAGCGCCCTGGGGAGGGACGCATAAGAACTTGATCACACTATACCGAAACGCGGGAGGAGGAGAGTGTCCGCTCATTCTCTCAAAGGATGATAGTCCATCATGCGGTACGACTTCCCCAAGATTCGGATGTTGGACATGCACAGTTGTCGCGAAAGATCGAAGTATGCGGGGATTGATTGCTTCTGGACACAGAGATGCAGCCACTCTAGAACTACTCTTTGACTTTAGAGAGTGGTTAATACAATTGCGCGAAGATGAAGACAATAGACAAAAGGTCCGACGAGATGGGAATACTCGGAATAGGGCAGATGGGAGCCGAGTTCTCGGTCCGTTCAAAATTGACGTACGTAAGCATATTCTTGAGAAATTAACTGAATTGGAAAAACAAGTCGGTAGTTCTATAATCTCCATGCCAGAGATAGAAATTATCCACGATATTTGGCGTCGAGATTCGATTTTGGAGGATTGTCGACTTGCGTTGGATGGTCAGAGGGAATTCGTTAATCCGACACCGAGCATCCAATGACTACCTCAAAGACTTTGATTGACGCAGAAGGAACACGGATTTCTGACCTGTTACTCAATCGACGTTTTGTAGTACCTTGGCATCAAAGATATTATGACTGGGACGACGAGAACGTCCAGGAATTACTCAATGACATAAAGGAAGCAATGGAGGATAAGAGAAAATGTTACTTTTTGGGCGCAATCATATTGGTCGAATTAGAAGACGAAAAATGGGAAATAAATGATGGACAACAGAGAATGATTACGGTGTCCTTGCTTTTGTCTGCATTGAGCCGCCATTTTGCGTGGAAGTCCAGTGATGCACAGCGCGAAGGTCTTGCTCTTCGTATGGTGTTTGATCAGTCGAGTGATAATATATGTGTATTGAGTGAATCGGAAAAATACGCTCCCCGAATAGAAACTCCGGTTAACGATCGAGTGCAATACCATCAGTTGATACGAGGCCATACAATTGGCACAAACGGCAAGATGACTATAGCGTGGCAAATTATTGAAGAGTTTTTGGAGTCGTTCGATTCAAATGATCTGCTGAACAACTACTTTGATTATATTCGAAGACATTTGGAGGTAGCGTGTTTGCAAGTTCCGTCGGAAATCGGATCTAACGCGGTATTTGAGACTATCAATTGCAGGGGCAAGCCTTGAAGTTGCCACAAGTTAGTGGACATGCAAAATGACCCAAGGAGGTACATCATGGGCAGAAGGCATTATCCACAGGAGTATCGGGATCGGCTGGTCGAGCTGGCGAAGTCCGGACGCAGCGTGTCGTCGCTTGCCGAGGAGTTCGAGCCGACCGAGCAGACCATCCGCAACTGGATCGACCGTGCGAACGCGGAAGGTCCCGGCGAGTGGATCGATCCGAAGGAACATCGAAGGATGCGTCGCCAGCTGGCCCGCGTCACGGAAGAGCGGGACATACTGGCAAAGGCCACGGCCTGGTTCGCCAAGGAGACCACGAAGACCCCAAGCCGGTCTACGAGTTCATGAAGGCGCACCGGGCCGAGTTCAGCATAGCCGCCATGTGTCGAGTGCTGCGAGTCTCCCGCAGCGGATACTATGCGTGGCTGAAACGCCCTCCGTCGAGGTGGGAGGCCGCCGACCGGGAGCTGATCGAGCACATTCGTCGAATCCACGCCGAGTCGCGGGGCACCTACGGCGCACCCCGCGTCCAAGCTGCTCTGCGGAAGCTGGGCGTGCATGCCGGTCGTGCCAGGATCGGACGCCTGATGGCGGCGGACGGACTTCGAGGAGTGTGTCGTCGTCGTCGCAGGATCACCACGCGATCGGACGGCTCCGAGGCTGCCGCGGATCTGGTTCGCAGGGAGTTCCGGGCCGAACGGCCCAACGAGCTCTGGGTCGCGGACTCCACCCACGTTCCGACGGACGAGGGGACGTTGTATCTGGCGGTCGTGCAGGACGTGTTCTCGCGTCTCATCGTGGGCTGGTCCATGTCTCGTCGGCAGCCCGCCGAGCTGATGATTCAAGCGCTCGAGATGGCAGTCGCTCGGCGACGTCCGGAGGGAGACGTGACCCATCACTCGGATCGGGGTTCGCAGTACACGTCGGAATCGTTCCGCGAGGTCTGCGAGAAGGCCAACGTGACGGTGTCGATGGGATCCGTGGGCGACTGCTACGACAACGCGATGGCGGAGAGCTTCTTCGCCACCCTGGAGACCGAGCTGATCGACCGTCAGCCTCGTCGTCGCTTCGCGAGCCGAGCGCAGGCGCGGTCGATGATCTTCGACTACCTCGAGGGGTTCTACAACACGCGAAGACTGCACTCCTCGCTGGACTACCAGTCGCCGCTGGAGTTCGAGATGAACAACGGGAAATCGACGTGAAGAAGCGGAAAAACCCAAATTTTCGAAAAAAAAAACGGCCTGTGGAAATGTGGATAACTCTGGCGAGTTACCCACATTCCCACGAGGCACAACAACAACAACAAATTTTCATCTGTCCGCTAACATGAGGCAAGCTCACCTCTCGATGACGTTGACCGTATTCGTAACTTTATCTACTCATACTTTAGTAGTGACGATGAGCTCCAGAGACGAGAGACGGTGCACAGTAGTTTAGAACGTATTAGGAGCGTGTTTTCTGGTAGTAGAAGCACAAAGAAGGCACAAGAGTATATGCGGTGTTGGATGCAGTGTCGATTTGGATATATGACGAAGGATAAATTCTATCGCGATGTAAGACGATCCATTAAAGCAAAGGTGGGAGCTAAACCTGATCGGCAATCGGGGGTTGAGTTTGTCTTTGACGTGGCCACAGATGTTGCGCGCCACGACGACCTAGAACTGTATAGAAGAATTAGTTCAAAATCTCCGAATCCAGAATTTCTTAACGAATTCGAGTCTACGTCGAAAACGACAGACTCTCCCAGAAACCTTACTGTATTCCTTCGTGAATTGAACGGCTATCATGTGACACACACGCTAGTCTTCGCCTTGCTTTCAAAGTATACACACGAAACGGATGGTAGAAGCAAGAGAAAAGTTGCCCGGCTTGTGAATAGGAACTTGAGTCGGCTCGCCTCTTTCGTAATGCGTACAGCATTGGTCAGTAAATTTGAGCCATCGCACTTTGAGAAGCTATTTGCTGATTTCGCGTCGAAGATATATAACCGTAAGGACGTACCTGACACTGACTTTTTGGACTTCATTAAGGAATGTGATCGAAAGGAACACAATGTATTGAATGATACAAGGTTTGAATCCGTCATGAAGACTGCGACTTTGCGTGGAGGCCCGAAGATTAAGGCATTATTATTGGGAATTAATAGGCAGGGGCGACCAGATGCAATCATCCTTTCTGATGCAATGTGTTCGGTTGAGCACATTTTTCCTGAGGGTGAAGAGCATTGGCCTGGATGGATGGGTTTTAAGGACTGCGATGGTAATGAGTGGAAGCATCGTATTGGAAACTTAACTCTCTTATCAAGAGCAGACAACCGACCTGGCAGTAAGTTTAACGGAAATTTCGATAATAAGATCTCTGTTTACCGCGAAAGTAGCATAGCTATCACAAGACAATTGTCGCGTCATACCAGCTGGTCACCCGATAAGATTGAGAAACGACAAGAGAAGATTGCAGAATTGGCGGCACGAGTTTGGTCCTTCTCCTAGCGGATTGCACAGTTTAAGTTTTCGGTGCGGATCGTGTACGTTAGAGTCATATTTGGGACAGGCTAGATCTGAGAATTGATCCGAGCATGACTGCGATTTACTCAGGCAAGATCGGATCACGGGCTATTGCTGTCGCTAAGTGGTAACCTACTTTAAAGTTACATAGAAATCGCGATAAGTACTGAATCTTCGGAAGTGATAGTCGACATCTCTCGATCTATCTTTGGATCTCGACAGAGTATGTCTCTCAGGCCAAACTAATGGATTAGCGTCATGTAACTGAAGGAGTCACAAGATTCGAGTCAATAGATTAGTCGGTATAGAACTATGTAGACAAATTTTCATGATCCCTATTCGTCTAGTATGGTATTCATATCACAGCAGTGGTTGTGGACTTCGATGACCCAGCTTGAATCCGCTCTCATGGCCCAAGTACGCCGCATGAGTCACTCGATGAGTTCGACTGGCTCCAACGAGAACTCGTTCATGAACTCAGGAATGTGATCAATCCTGCCCGTGACATCATGCGGATCGCTTCTCGCGATGAAGCAAGTCGCTTCCGCAATGGCTTCCACCGGAGACTCTCGAGACTTGGTCTGTTCATTGACTAGCCCGTGAAGTTCAGTTCCAGGGGTTGCGACTAATCCCGGAGAAATCGCGTTGACAGCGATGTTGTCACTGTAGACTTCGGCTGCAAAGCCCGTTGTAAAGCGCTCCATGGCTGCCTTGCACATGCCGTAGACAGTGCCACCGCCTCCACCCGCCCGAGGATTTTGTGGATGAATCGCTGCGTGAGAAGAGATGTAGACGATATGCCCCTTACCCGTGTTCACCATGTCAGGCACAAATTGCTGACTGAGATCCATCGCCGCGATCATCTGCACTTCGAACATCAATCGCCAACGCTTATCGGGAAAGTCCTTGAACGGAATGAAATAGGTAACTGCCGCATTGTTGACAAGAATGTCGATGGATCCGAAAGCCGCCCGGGATTCCTCGACTAGCCTGGCTCTGTCGTCGGGGAGGCCAAGATTGCACTGAACGGCATGTGCTTGTCCACCAGCTGCTCGAATAACTTCCACTGTCTCGGTAATGGTTCCAGGCAAAGGATGGTCGCCTTCGTTGACCGTTCGTGCTGAGACAACTACGTTTGCGCCTTCCATTGCAAGCCGATAGGCGATTGCTTTGCCGATACCGCGACTTGCGCCGGTTACAACCGCGCTACGGCCGCTTAGTGAACCCTGAACATTGATTGATGCTGCCATTCCGTCTCCCTCTTGTCGATTTGTGATTGTGCGATCTCAGTCCAGTGGCACTGAGTCTCGTGCTCGTCTAGTTTACGACAGCGAGACTCTGCCGAGGCGGATACACTGGCCTTCAAATATTCTGGCTAGCTTGGCTTCACTTCGCCAAATCAACGCTAGGCTGTCAGAGTCCTGGTGCGGAATCCCAGGATTTTGGAATATGACTCTCTGTCTTGCAGGTGCGTTGCCTCGGGCCCAGACGTACCGGCTGTCTCGTCTCAATCCTTGTGGCTGTCTCTTAAGTTCCTGTGGCTACCGAGAGGGGGTTGTTTGAACACTTCATAGCGAAGCCAGAGAAAACAGTACCCGATCACAGGAGCAATCGCAATCCATATTAGACAGCTAACCGTGAGACCAATCGAGGGCTCAGAAAACAAGGCGATCAGAAAGCTGAACCCGATGCCTAGGTACACGTACTCGATGGCTGTCTCGTACTTCCACCACCACTTATTGCGCATACATTCGTCTCCGCTCTGTGTCCGGTAGGGGAGTTCTTATCGCAAATCCCTCTTCAGTCGATTGGGTTTCTCTGATTGGATCCGTCGCTGTCGATGAAGGCTGATCAATCCCCAACAGTTGGGTTCAATCTCTTGGGTCGCATTACCGATTGTTGTTTGCGTTACTGCTACTGACAGTGATGCTGATGGTCTCGTCCCCCTTGCTGACTTTGCTGGCCTCCAGAATCGTCTCCGAAATGTGATGGCCAACACCTCGGAAAGGTCGCTTGAACACGTCGTATTGAAGCCAGAGAAAGAAGAATCCGAACAAGGGAGAGACCGCAATACCTGCAATACAGGTAACCGTGAGACCGATTGAAGGTTCATAGCACAGTGCAATCAGAAAACCAAGCAGAATACTTAGTTCCACGTACTCCAGCGCTACGTTGCCATTCCACCATTCTCTTCTGAATAGCCGATCATCTCCACTCGTGGATTCGCCCGAATTGATTTTCTCCAAGATTACGTCTGAAATACGTAGGCCAGCACTTCGGAAGGGTCGTTTGAACACGTCGTATCGAAGCCAGAGAAAGAAGAACCCGAATAAAGGAGAGATAGCGATCCCTGCAAAACAGGTAAGCGTGAGACTAACCGAGGGCCCATAGGACAATGCAACCAGAAAGCCAAGCAGGATGCCTAGTTCTACGTACTCTAGCGCAACGTTGCCGTTCCACCATTCTCTCCTGAACATTCGACAACCTCCATTCTCAGAGCACTGTGTTACCGGATCTTCGCTGACTGGAGCGGTCTTGCTCGTCAGCCATGAGCCATCTATCCGCTACATCAATTTAGCACATCTCTCGAGCAATTGGAGCAACTGAGCTCTTAGGTGGGAAATGGTGCGCTCTTATGTAGTACCGGGTGTAACTGGCCTAACAATTTGTTAGAATACACGACAACTAGCTGATTTGACGATGAAAAATGAATCGCAAGGAATTCTCAATCTGGCTGAGCCAGTACGACCGGCTGACGACGTCCCAGAAAGCGCGTCTTCGCGAAGTGGCGAGAGAGGACGAGGGGTCGGTTCCCGAAGCGCTTCGATCCCGCGTGTCAGCCGAACTTGACGAAGCCCGCGTCTGCATTCACTGCGGATCGAAAGGCGTCGTGCGCAACGGCAAGAGAGCCGGCCTGATTCGCTTCCGATGCCGCTCGGAAGGCTGCGGTCGCACCTTCAACGCCCTCACCGGCTCCAACCTGAAGAACATGCGTCTTCGAGGGAAGTGGAAGCTCTACGAGCAGTGCCTGCGCGATTGTCTGCCGTTGCACGAGGCCGCGAAGCGGTGCGGAATCAGCTACCGGACGGCGTTTCTGTGGCGTCATCGCTTTCTGGCGAATCTCGACGGATCCGACAAGCTGAACGGGGTCGTCGAAATGGACGAGACCTACTTTCGCGAAAGCTGCAAGGGGGAACGAGCTCTGAGCAAGCGCAGGAAGCCGAGGAAGCGCGGGGTCGGGAAGCGTCCTTCGGAGGCCGACGACGCGGTGCAGCTTCCCGTGCTGACCGCCGTGGCACGAGGGGGAGGCACCCGTGCCTGGCTGCTGCCGACCACGGAGGAGGACGCCGTGCGACTCTCGATGAGAGTGTGGCTGAATCGGGACTGCGTGCTCGTGACGGACGGGCATCCGAGCTACCGGGCTGCCAACCGGAAACTCGGACACCACCACGAGTCGCTGAACCAGCGTCGCGGCGAATGGAAGCGAGGCAGCTTCCACCTCAACACCGTCAACAATCGGCACGAGGCGATGAAGAGCATCTGCAACCGTCGCCACAGGGGCGTGTCCACTCGATACTTCGACAACTACGCGTCCTGGCTCATGTGCAGCGAGTTTCGAACCGACAAGACTCACAATCCGCAGCTGTCCCAGGTCGAATCAGTCGATCAAACACCGATAGATACATAAGAGCGGGACACCCTCATCGGAGAGAATCACGCTCGCTAGATATTACTGATTGCATGCCTAACCATCTATTAATTCATGAACATTAATACAGTATCGTTTCCACCTATATAGGCCAAGCCTTCATTCATTCACGGACAAACCTGAAGGAATAGTTGTCGCCTGACAGTTGCTGTAACAAACCGAGGGAATCGAAACTACCCAATGATGTTTGCTCGTTCGACTGTGAAGACGGCATTTTCACACAGACGCGCACGCAATGTAGTGTTCAGGTAGTCACCCGCGGAGAAAGCTGCCGTCGCCGCCGAGGAACTCACTTTACGACTGACGGGTGTCAATTGACACTTCGATTCAAGATAGAGTCCTTGCTGGCTACATGCTAAACGGACATGGGCGACACGAAAAAGATCCCGCATCACCCCGTCTCTGTAGCGTGGATGGCTATTTCAACTTGCCATTAAACGAGCCGCTAGGTGCATTTAATTGGACTAGTAATTGTTGTAAGCACCCTCATCGTATAGCTGTTTTCTCCCGTACTTCCATCGAAGTCGGGACCTTCGACGTTCGTGACAAGTACATCTGCTCTTGGGATAAATCCGTCCGCTCGGCACGTTGTAATTGTCCTTTCCGCATTGGCATCAGGCGGATTCAGGGTATGACTGTGAGCCGTGCCATCTTCACCATATGCGGTAGCCCAGCATCCAGCTTGCAACTCCGTTGGACCCGTAAGGGTTGACGCACAATTGAGCGATGCATTTGCATGCCTAGCTTCGTGCGCAACACTGACTCCAACTCCTACGAGCAAAAAGGCCGACAAAAAGCCAACGGCAGTTTTCTTCAACATAACAGTTCCTTGTGTAGTCTGTTGATGACGTAATGGATGAGTACTCATTGTACTCATTGCGTTTGTGGCTGAGTGTCACTATTTCAACACATGGCAACAGCATAGGAAGTCTACGTTGTTTTCCTCGTCTTAAACGGATGCCTTTCCCTCGCGGAGTGGAGCCCGACGCCATGACCATTTTCCTGTTAGCTACGACACTGCAACAAAGTGATGTAGGTAGCTACTTTGCCTTACTCCATTTGACCAGTTGCGATACGGCATTTTCTCTGTGCCTCTAGTGTTACTTGAGGCAAGGTTCCAATCTGGTCAGCGAGCTCGAAGCTCCTGTTCAAATACGAGTTCTCCCGGTGTGGAATCAATCCTCTCTCCATCAATCCCCGGAACGAAAGACCGTAAGTCACTCTTTGTTTCGGACTCACGCCCGCTCGGTTTGTAGATTGAACTCTTCTCCGCTGTGGATCATGGCCTACGCCGTTCGGGCATTACGGTTGGTTCGTTCGACCGCCAGTACGGGAAGCGACTTCTCCCGTACTCATCTTGCCGTTCCAGAGTTGGACTTGTCGTCGTAATCGCTTGCACAGCACGGCGCTTGGTCCTTCGAACAGAAGGAATGCAGATGTGGGTCGCCGGCCTTGGTGATAGAACCCAACGTCTGCCTTCCGACGGCAAACTTCTGCCGGGAAACCACTCCTAGGCTCGCAGCGAACTGTCGTCCGCTTTAAGACTCCGACTTGCCTCCGAGATGTCACCGAGAATTGCCACCAGGCACATAGTTCCGAACACACCGAATCCCGGAATCTCCTTTAGTCTCAGTCGGTTCGGAGAGTTGGTGCCAATTCAGGCTGTGTCAGTCAGGCGAGTCAGATCCCAACTCAATTCGTCCCGACCCGCCGCACTATCCAGATTCCGACGCTCACTCTCCCGCATCCAAATCGAACGATTGGTTTCGCCATAGACTTGGAATTGCTCGTTGAGACATTCACAGCATGGATTGCTCGATCAACGCCTCCTGGCTCCGCAACGGAGCGAACCTCATCTTGGTACCGGATCGTCGATTCATGTGCCGTCAACCTGACACCGGTAAAGGGCAACCGGTGAGATTTCCACGTGGACATCAACTGGTTCCTAGACCATCCAGGCTCTCATGTGAGCACTAGATGTCCAGAAAGCTCTGGAGAAGCACCAAGGGTGGAACTAAACGCTGACTGCCATCTGCACTAGAGATGACGAGTGGGTACTCGAGGGGTACAACTGTCTGGGTCTGAAGTTATTGGTCAAAGTCGAGAGGAGGCTCAAGGTCGTCGGAAGGAAGACCACCGTCGGAGTCTACGAGGATCAGTTTCGCAGTTACGAGCACAACGAAGTCACGAACCTCTGCAGTACGCACAAGATGGTTCCCACCAATACGCCGCGGATGGAGGGTTCCGACATGGCAGTGAAGCGCAAACGCAAACTCATCCTCAATCTGGCCGGATGGGACTATGCTCCGCGAGGAAGAAGCTGTTCCGTGAGTTTAGTTGATCTCGTCGCTTGCAATTGCCCCGAATATCAATTAACACCCGTATGGAATGTTGCGATTTAGCGTTTTCCAACGACCGCAATGCCAATTTCTAATCTTGGTCCTCGTGGGCAGGACGTTGCTGAACAGTGGAAACCCTAGCCGAGTTGACATACTGCGTTGGCAGACTGCGTACACGTTCAAGGTGCTCTTCGCTCAAGTATCCCTTGGCTTGCTCGACCTGCAAGGAACTCAATACAAGAGACCCGGTGTTGTAGGTGACTAGACACAGAGCGACGTGGGATCTGTGCTTTGACGGAAAATCTTCAATGCGGTCAAGCAGATCAACCGGGTTGAAGGACGCCCAATGCATGGCGAGCCTGACGTAGTAGTCGTCCTGCCACAGCGGAATCTTGGTCCCTAAATCGATGGCTCTGTCGAATTCAAAATGGCTTCGTGCCATCTCCCGACCGACTTTCAAATAGGCGTTGAATGTCGTAGTCGCGTCTTCTCTGACACGGGAGAGCATACTGACCGCCAGATCGGAATTTTGCTTGGCTACCTCTTCGATCACGACGGACTCCATTCCGCCCTCGATAAGGTGGGTGGGTTGTCGCAACGCAGCTTGCAGTGCTGATTCTGGAGCATCGCGGGCGTATATTTGAAATGCATTGCTAACGACCGAGCGTCTCAATTTCTCTGTCGAAAAACTGTGTTCGTCCGCCCAAGCTATGCTTGCTTCTGGGTTGAGAATAGTCCAATGGGCGACGATTTCCGTCGCGAGCGTGGCCTCCCGATTGGATCCGGACAGTTCCGCTAGGTATTCAGTAGCCTCCCAAGGAGCTATCCGTGCGAGCGCAAATAGTGCCTTCTCCGTTGCGAAATCTCGAACGTTGTCTGGAATTGTGTCCATTTCCAACAACGCGGTCTTCGGGTCGGATTTCGCCCACTCCCAGACGGCCCTGCGTTGCAGCATCCTGATCGATGGGTCGGTCGGCTCAAGGTTCCAAACCGTTTCGAAGGTTGCCTGGGGATCCGATCTAGCCCATTGCTGAACGATTTCATGCAATGCCCATCGTCGTATATCGCCTGATAGGCTCTTGGCTTGCTCGAACGTCTGTCGAAAACCACTTTGCATGGCAGTGTGCAAGACAGAACTCAGGACGGCATCCCGGACAGTGGGATTCTCAATTGAATCGTAAATCTGCGCCAAACTCTCAATTCCGTATTCGTTCTGAATCGACAACGCCGTTTGAGTAAGAGCAATCAATTGACCGCGATCGTCAATGTCGTCACTGACCAAGGCAATCAAGCTGTCGTCTGCATCGACTGTAAGCCCGGTACGAGATGAGCTTCTTGTCTCACCTGTTCCACTTGCGACTTGCTGAGTGACTCCATCGGTAGGCGTCCCCGAAGAACTCGAAGTTGGAGAGCCTTGCACATCCGTTCCTTCACCCTTAGTCAACCCGATGTTGACTAAGACGGTGAGCAAAACGCCGATCGCAATCCCAACCAGCAAGATGCCACACAAATGCAGTAGTTTTGAATTCAAGGAATCAAACTCCCAACTGTTGTTATCAAGGAACGTATTTTAGCAACCCGTGGCATGATCCTACCAGTTTCGTCCGACCGATCACCTAAGGTAGGCTTGCGTTATGGAATCCGGACCAAACACTCTTGGTCAGACTCATGAACCGGCGAGGCCGACATGGCTACATGAGGTCGAACAAGACACGACGAGTCGTCAGTATTGACATCGGTTTTTTGTCAATAGTGTTCTCGGTTGATAGTCAGAGAACAAACCCTTGGATACTCAGATAGGGGTGTTTTGCGCTCTTATGTATTTATCGGAGTTTGAAGGACTGACTCGACCTGGAACAGCTGCGGATCGTGAGTCTTGTCGGTTCGAAACTCGCTGCACATGAGCCAGGACGCGTAGTTGTCGAAGTATCGAGTGGACGCGCCCCTGTGACGTCGGTTGCAGATGCTCTTCATCGCCTCGTGCCGATTGTTGACGGTGTTGAGGTGGAAGCTGCCTCGCTTCCATTCGCCGCGTCGCTGGTTCAGCGACCCGTGTTGGTGTCCGAGTTTCCGGTTGGCCGCTCGGTAGCTGGGATGTCCGTCGGTCACGAGCACGCACTTCCGGGGCTTCCTGCGCTTGCTCCGGGCCCGACCCCCCTTGCAGCTTTCGCGAAAGTACGTCTCGTCCATCTCGACGACCCCGTTCAGCTTGTCGGACCCGTCGAGACTCGCCAGAAAGCGATGATGCCAGAGAAACGCCGTCCGGTAGCTGATTCCGCACCGTTTCGCAGACTCGTGCAACGGCAGCCGATCGCGCAGGCACTGTTCGTAGAGCTCCCACCTCCCTCGAAGACGCATGTTCTTCATGTTCGTGCCGCTCAGGGCGTTGAAGCTGCGACCGCAACCTTCCGAGCGGCATCGGAAGCGAATAAGGCCAGCTCTCTTGCCATTGCGCACGACGCCGTTGGATCCGCAGTGCAGGCAGACGCGGGACTCGTCAAGCTCGGCTTCGCGGGATCGGAGCGCTTCCGGAACCGAGTCCTCGTACTCTCTCGCCACTTCCCGAACCCGTGCTTTCTGGGCCGCCGTCAACCGGCCGTACTGGCTCAGCCACGTTGAGAATTCCTCCCGATTCTTTTTTTTGTCGTCAATTCAACTAGTTATCGCGTATTCCAACAAATTGTTAGTCCAGCTACACCCATTACTACATAAGAGCGGAAATGGTGCCTACGAGTCTGCCATGAGCTTGAAGCAGAGCGTACTTCAACAACAAGAGTGAATCATGAAGTGCACCTAACAACTTGCTTGCCTAACTGTTTGTCTTTGACATCATTAGTCCAGTGAAATCGGTGTATTTTTCCCCAATTCGTGCTTTCTGAGTGCCTTTTCGTACTCAGCTGAATTTGCAGTCGAAAGACTGAATTGTCTTGTTAGTTCAGTCGTTACAGTGACAACAGTAAACCACCGAGGCATTGGCACGATTCCTATCCTGCCCTAACATTCTTGTTAAATTGTGTGCAAATCCGCTCGATTTCAGGCTGCTTAGAGATTTGAGCATCACGAAAAGTATTTCAGTTGTCAATAGGAGATGCTGGCTACCTGGCGGTATGGCTAGACCGTGTTCTACACTTCAACGTTCGCAAAATCCCGCTGTTCGAATTGAATCAACGTGGAGTGGACGGCAAGAGCGACCATGAATCGAAAACTGCTTGTAACTGGCGATGATCGTACCGGATGCCTCGAAATCGGAGGTGTGCTGGCATCGCAAGACTTCCACGTTCCGGTCGGACCGAACGCGGACGACCCAGGAGTCTGTGTAGTCGATATCGATTCCAGGCATGTCCGACCCCCTGAGGCGGCGGAAAGGATGTTTGCGATACACCAACGACAAGCTTCAGCTCGTTGCCACAAAATGGACTCAGGATTGCGCGGAAATTGGCCGCACGAAGTTCGAGCCTTAGTTGAACTTGGGCATCGGGTTGCGGTTGTACCCAGTTATCCGGATGCAGGAAGAGTCTGCCGCGAGGGTGTGGTCTACATTCACGATGTGCTGTTGTTGGACTCGCCGTTCGGAGCCGATCCTCTATCAGCTCCCTGCAGCAACAAACCTGTGGATGTTCTGAAAGAGGCCGGTTGCCTATTTGACGAGGTTGAAGTGTGGGACGCAGTCTCGAATGAGCAGCTCGAGCTAGCTGTCAAACGCAGCATGCAGGACGAAAGGGTCTTGGTTGGTCCGACTGGTGCGATCGAGATGTACGGAAGACTGCTTTTTCCGCATTCAGCAAAGCAAACCGCGACCCCAAAGAAGCCGATTCTCGTTGCAAGTGGGAGCTTGAACTCGGTTAGCCGGGAGCAAATCGCTCGTCTTGGTGCAAATAGAGTTCACATTACCGGAAGTGAGAAGCTGGTGGAATCTGTCTCCGTTCTTGAGACACCTCTTCCGGATGCTTCCATCTCTATCTCGGATGCCAAGGAAATGTCCCAGAGAATGAATCGGCGAATCCTCGAACTGTTGGATCAGTTCAATTCGTTGATCGTGATCGGAGGAGATACCGTTGGAGCGCTGATCGGGGATTCGACAGTTCACGCAATGGGTACAGTGGCGACGGGGATTCCGGCTTGCTTGTTCCAAGACAAACTGTTGATCACGAAGGGAGGCGGAATAGGGCTCCCAGATACATTGGAGAAGATGATCGCCAGTAGCGAAGAGTCAGCCTAGGCTTCCACGTTAGTCTCGCTTGGCGCGACATACTCTTCAATGGGTCCGCTCCACCAGTTGCTCTGCCGACCATCGAGATACTGATCGCTGATTTGTGCGACGAATCTCTTGACTCTCGATTCCTTATTGGATTCGAAGTCGTAGATGGCCTGCATCCGTACCTCAATGGATGATCGCATTGGCGCGTCAGGGTCAGAAGTGGGATCCACCACTGCTTGATGGAACACCGTGCGCATGTTGAGTCGCTCTTGCCTGGTGTCGTACTGCCGGAAGACGAGTACTTCATCCGGGGTCATGTTTGGAAAGTAGTACCAACGTTGGCGAGGCGTGTGAATAAGGCGTTGGTCAACGACCTTCATGTATTGACGGATATTGGCGGTGCTCATTCCGTCGCCGAAGACGATGTCTTCGGGCTCGATGCTACACATGTCGCAGACAGCGAGAGGCATCATTTGAACGGGTTGATTGGGGTCGGTGCTTCGCCAAATATTGAGACTCTCGAAGTGTCGTTGATCGGGAACTACTCGATCAAAATGACGTTCAATCGCCGCACACATGTCCGAGTGAATGCCCATTCCATAGGCCCCGCCGCTTCCATTGGGAGTGGGTTTGACACCCCGAGGTCCTTTCTGCCCTCCAAAGCCGTTGCGGTACTCGTGCATTCCGCCTCGTACATCAAAGCAACCACGAACGTCGCGAATTAGCTCTCGGCATTCCTTGTAGAACACGGTCTTCACCGCTTCGTTATCGAGAAGATCGACACTCGTCGGTCGATTCACAATCTGAAAGCCATGGGTATCGACCGTGGGGGCAGGGTCCAGCAAGCGTGCGTTGTGGACTTCGATCTCTTCCAACTTGCCGAGTGTCTTGAGATCTTCCTTGTTGATTGCCGAATAGTGATTGGGAACTCTATACCCCCGATGACGGCTGTGGGCGAAATTCGCGCTCGTGCGTATTCGTGGAATCACGACTTGAGAGTTTTCAATTGAACGTGCAAAGGATAGTCGAGAGCCAGCCGACTGTTCCGATCCGTTTCCTCAGTTAGTTCGCAGTCGGGGAACTGCACGGCTCGCACAACGCATAGACTTGACGAGGTTGCAAGCTTCCCCATAGGTCATTCACTAGCTTGCTTGACTCGTTTGCCCATTGGGCCAGCCTCTCGTCAATGAGGGGAATTCGTACTCCCATCTCTACCAGAAACGCGGCTAGTCCTGATGGTGCGGACTCCTTGAACTCTCGAACCCGATAGCTGGTGAGTCCGGCGAGCTCTGCCGCTCGTTCAAACGCCATGTCCAAATCGCCAAGTTCATCGACAAGATTTCGATCGATTGCTTGTTGCCCGGTCCAAATTCTCCCGCCCGCCACTAAACGAACTTGATCGACCGTCATATCGCGACCGTTGCTGACGATGTTGAGAAAATTCTCGTAGGATCGATCGACAAGTGCTTGCATCAAGATCGCATCGCTTTCGTTGAGTCCCCTAAAGGGGTCCAATCTTGATGCATTGGGTACCGAGTAGACCCCGTCGGTGTTCACACCAACTTCCGCAAGCGTTTCTTCGAACGATGGAAACATCGCGAACACTCCGATCGAACCAGTAATCGTCGACGGCGAAGCCATAATCAAGTCCGTTTCGGCGGCAATCCAATAACCGCCGGATGCTGCCGTTCCTGCCATCGACGCGACAACGGGAATGTCTTTCGATCGAAGTTCCTGGATGGCGACGCGTATTTTCTCGGAAGCTAGTACGGATCCGCCTGGCGAGTCTATCCTGAGTACGAGTGCGTCGACGCGTGATCGTTGAGCCCTCTTCAATTGCTCGACGGGAGAATAGCTTGAGTAGATGTCAGATCCTGATGTACCTGGAAGTTCAAGTAGAGCACCCATGATGGTTACAACGCCGATTCTTCCAACTCGCGAGCTCTGTTCTTCTGCGGTTCGCGTACGTAAGCGTCGAATGCCGTTGGGAATGACCGAGATGTAGTCCTGCATACTCATACGAGGCGGTTCTCCATCATCTTGTTCGTTCCTCTGTCGGTCGCGATACGAACGAGGATTCAACAGTCCGTCGATCAATCCCTTCTGCAATGACATCGAAGCGACGTCGGTATTGCTCAATTCCACCAGTGATGCGACATCGTCGGCATACCCACGCACTGATTCAGGCTCAAGTTCTCGATTTGCGCTGACACGTTCGACGTATTGGGACCAAATCTGATCGAGAATCGGTTCGTATGAGGACTTCACCTCAGGAGACATGTCGTCTCGAGTGTAGGGTTCTACTGCGCTCTTGAAGTCGCCGGCACGAAACACATGCACATTGAGTCGGACTCTGTCGATCAGCGAGCGGAAGTATTGAGTCTCAAAGGCAAAGCCCTGCAATACGACATCGCCGAACGGATGCATGAAGACTTGGTCCGCATGGCTGGCCAGATGGTACTGAGACTGGGTGTACTGGGGAGAATAGGCTTCAACCCACTTTCCGGCTTGTTTGAATTCGTTCACGGCATCGCCGATCGCTTCGAGCTGAACTAGATCAGCACCCAACAATCGATGAGGTCGAAGTTCCAATCCTATGATGCGATCATCAGTTGCTGCGTAGCGAATTGCTTCCGCTACGTCGCGAGTACGATCGGCGCCGATACCGGAACCTGACAGAAACAGGTCCATCAGTGGGTTGCCGGGCTGAGTATCTTCGACAAGACTGAACTTGGGTTCGAATGACAAGATCGAACCGATCTCGACATCCGGTTCAGGTTCGATGCTCGCTATGGCTGTGAAGACTAAGACCAGAACGAGAATGAGCAGCAGGTTGGCGACTGTGGCTCGAAGAAACCGAAACGTCCCAGCTATCGCTCGATAGACGATAACCACAGGGTTTCGACGCTTTCGCTTGGGTTGTGCTGTTGGCTCTTGCGAATGTTCAACTTCACTCATGGGTAAGACGCCTGAATTTTTGTAATGAATGGCAATCGAGAGGCACAAGACCTCGATTCCCGCCGCCACTGTACACGACTTCTGCTACGTACAGATCACCGACTGAGTCAGCCCAAATCCCGTGTGGTGCAAAGAAGTTGCCTGGTTTCACAGGATCTGATCCGCCAAATCGATGAATAAGACTCCCATCTAAATCGTATAGCGACACACGAGCGTGAGGTGTATGAGGCAGAATTTCGACATCGGGGCTTCTCCCAGCAATTTGACCCAGTTCGGCAACGAACAGCGTACCGGTCGAGTCAATGAATAAATCGTCTGGACGAATCACGTCGGTCCACTCGTCAAGGAACTGTCCGGAAGGGGAGAACAACTGGATCCGTGAATTCTCCCGGTCCGCAATCAAGACTCGATCATCCGAGTCGATGGCGATCGCATGCGGAAGACGAAATTCCCCTGGCCCGGTGCCGGGTTCTCCCCATGAAAACTCGTACTCCAACGAACTCGAAAACTTGTGGACGCGAGCGTTGCCGTAGCCATCAGCAACATAGAGTTCGCCAGTACTCGATAGACAGGCGTTGGTCACACGATTGAAGGGTCCGCCTCCGAATTGGACTGGGGATTTACCAGGTTCAAAGCCGGTATCCGAAGGGTTGTCAGCCTCACCGAGTGTTCGAAGAAGCTTGCCGTCAGTTGTAAAGACTCTAACCGTATGATCGAAATTGTCAGCGAGATAGACCGTGTCGTCGGGTCCGATGAAAATGCCGTGTGCGTTGGTGAATACACCTTCGCCCCAAGCATCGAGAAAGTTACCGTCGGAATCGAACACGATCATGGGGTGCTCGCCCCGATTGAAGGCGTAGACGCGATCCTTGGAATCGGTCGCTACACCAGCAACTTCAACAAATTTCCATCCTTCGGGCAGTTTCTCCCAGCCTTCAACTACCTCGTATTCGATGCGTGCCACGCTGTTCGTTGCCTAACAAAGTTGGAACTCGATGCCGGAGATAGTCTAATACGAGAGGTGAAGGTGGTCAGAAGGAGAGAAGGGATCTTCCATTATGCAAGGTGGAGCGAAGATGAAACCCAAGACTGCCAATGATGTCGAAATACGCTTGCAGTCAGCTGGAATCTCCTCGATTCAGTTTGAGTTACTACATCAAGAGAGCTAACTAACATACCGATATGGAAACGAAACACTCGACAGAGCCTTTATGGACATGGGTTGAGCTTTGTGACGCACTTGGGCTGGAGCGAAGCGAGGGACCCGACGTAACTGGACTGTGTTTCGACTCTCGTCTGGTGCAACCTCGAGAACTGTTCATCGCACTTCCCGGTGATCCAGGGCCTCGATTCAACGTAGCTCAGCGTAGCGAGCGAGATGGCCACGATTTCATTGAACAAGCGCTCGAACAAGGTGCGTCCGGGGCGTTGGTTGATCGGGAAGTGTCCAGCGAAGGGTGTTTTCTGCGAGTCGAGAACACTATCGACGGACTCTGGGAACTAGCCCGCTATCGTAGAAGTCAGCTTGACTGCCCAGTTGTTAGCGTCACAGGCAGCAGTGGCAAGACAACCCTGACCACCTTCCTTGCCAAGGCCTTGGATGCATTCGCTCCGCAAGGTAGTTTCAACAACTACATTGGGTTGCCACTCAGCGTTGCCTCCACACCGAAGAGTGCGACCTGTGCAGTCTATGAGATCGGCACCAACCACGAAGGCGAGATAGCTCCGCTCTCCCGCCTTGCTCGCCCGACTGTTGCAGTGGTTCTCAACGTCCTACCGGTGCACATCGGCCACTTTCCGAGCTTCGAAAGTCTCATGGTCGAGAAGCTGTCCATTGCGGATGGTCTGGAAGGGGGAGGGATATTCGTCTGCTCTGAGGAATTGTCAAAGAACCGCCTTGTTCCCGATGTCGCGTTCATCAATACCTTTGGATCCGACCCCGCTGCCTCGGTCGCTTTCGACCAAATTGCTGGCAATTCATACGAATTTACATCGAAGAGTGAGACTGTGCGTGTGGAAGTCCCAGGTGGTGGCAGACACCGAGCCGAGACTCTGGCGGCGACTGGAGCTGTCCTTGTCGCTTTGGACCGACCGCTTGAGCACTTGAATCGTGTAGGAGAGACTCTGCCCACGGGGCGCGGCAATGTACACCGTCAAGGCGGGGTCTTAGTGATCGACGAGAGTTACAACGCCAATCCAACCAGCATGAGGGCAGCCATCGAGCAATTCTTGCAGCGTGACTTGGACGGTCGAAGAATCGCTGTGCTGGGGCAGATGAATGAACTCGGTGAAAGAGAGGTTGAGTACCATAGCGAACTCGCTGATCTAGCGAACTCCACCGACGCGGTGATCTGTGTCGGAGAATTGATGAAGCACTTGTACTCCCGTCTGGACGAGGGAACGCAGAAACGCTTCTACAAGGCAGTCAACGACGACCTCATGGACTATCTGTTGAGTGCTGTTGAAGAAGGAGATGGTGTACTGATCAAAGGCTCGCACAGTTTCTTCTGGGAAGCGAATTTTGTGGAACGATTTGTCGAGAAGCTCCGTGCTGGCGAGCACTGAGGAACTGGAATGGCTTCTCACCGAACAGGAAACTAGACATGACTGATGCCTCTTCGGTCGTCTTCGACCAAACGACCAAGGTTTTCGGAAACGTCAATGCTTTGGATTCATTGTCACTCGATGTTCCGAGAGGTTGCATCTACGGCTTTATCGGCCCCAACGGAGCTGGCAAGACCACTGCGATGCGACTCTTGCTGGGAATTACGAAACCAACCGAAGGCACTGTCTCGGTCCTGGGAGAGTCGGACGGTCGATTGGTTCGTTCTCGAATTGGCTATTTGCCGGAAGAAAAAGGTCTTTACAAACGAATGAAGGTGGTGGACTTCATCGTTTACATGGGACGTCTCAATGGCATGAACCGGAAGGTTGCGCAAAGCCGAGCAGAAGCGTTGCTGTCCGACTTTGACCTGTCAGATTGGACAAAGGAGAAGTGCCAGACCTTATCCAAGGGTATGGGCCAAAAAGTGCAACTCATTGCAACACTCGTACACGATCCCGATCTTTTGGTACTTGACGAACCCTTCAGTGGACTCGATCCAATCAATACCGATTTCGTTCGGTCATTGATCCTGGATCGCGTGAAGGCCAATGCTACGGTGATCCTCTCCACACACATCATGGAGCAGGCGGAAACGCTATGCAACGCACTGGTGCTGATCAACAAAGGTAGAGCGGTCATCGAGGGATCAATTGACGAGGTGCGTTCTGGAGACACTGTCTACTTGGAGCACGACCAGGGAGAGGAGGTACTGCAAAACTTGCCAGGTGTCGCCTCTGTCAAGCAGATCGGTCGTGAAGCCAGCATTCGAATCGAGCAGGAATGCGACACACAAGCGCTTCTTCAGGAGATTCTGAGACGCACCAAAGTCGTCAAGTTTGACACTAGTTCAGCGTCGTTGCACGAGGTCTTCATACGCCACGTTGGAGAAGATGAGATGGATTCAGAAGCAGAGCAGGAAGGAGAAACGGAAAGTGCCTGAGTGGATTCAAAAATCCTCGCTGGTCGCGCGACGAGACTGGTTCGAGAACATTTCGACCAAGATGTTCTGGATCGGAGCTCTGTTAGGGCCCATCTTGTTCTTCGCGATGATGATTATTGTGGGTGTACTTGCGTTTCAAACGGGCACCTCGAGCGGTAAGTACGCAGTCATTGACCAATCTAACGGCATTAGCGACGAGGTTCGCAACAGCATCACCCGGACGGACTTAGGTCGTTTCTTGCGAATCCAAAGACCGGAGTCCGTTGAGGAGGAAGTACTGCAAGAGGTCGATGACCAACTACGACTGCGTAGTGACGACGAGAGCGAAGCAATTAGGGCATTTGTTGACGACGTGATGCCGTACTTGAGCTATCCCAGTGCGGATCGTTTATCGCCAACGAGTTCGTCCACTGCGGGTCGATTCGCGACTTGGTGGACTGAGAACACCGAAACAGTCATCGAACTTGCTCCGAATGTCTCCTTTGCGCAGTTTGATGAGTTGGCGCCGGAGAAGATCTATTCCGAAGAAGAATTGAATTCTCTTTTGAAATTAGAAGTCTTGCTGGGTTACTTCATCATTCCCGAGAACATAGTCAACTCGAGCGAAGGTGCCAAGTTCGTAACTATGGATATCTTGAAGACAGACTTGTCGAGCTGGTACAGTCGTTACGTTTCGACAATCGTCCGAGGGTATCGAGTCGAACAAGCCGATCTCGACTTGGAAACTGCTCGATGGGTTACGCAAGGGGTGTATTTCAGCACCAACAGACCGGTCGATGATGCAGACCCATCTCGCGATATCTTGGACGTTGAAGAGTCAATCGAAGTCTCGATGTTGGAGCAGATGGCGCAGTTCGCTCCAGCAGTCTATCTGTACATCCTGTGGTTCACGGTGCTAATGGGTTCCACCATGCTTATGACAGGAACCGTGGAGGAAAAGAGCACCAAGCTCGTCGAGGTGCTGTTGAGCAATGTCGATGCGACTCATCTCATGGACGGCAAGCTGGTTGCCATCGCCTTGACAATGATGACCATCGTGGGAGTTTGGATAGTGCTGATGGGCACACCCATGATGCTCGGAACCATGGCGCTACCAAACTTGATGCCTATGGATCTCGATTGGGTTGGGTTCATCTTCAACCCGGCGTATGTCTTCAACTTTGCACTGTTTCTCGTCTTGGGTTTTGCCTTCTACGGATATCTGTTTTCAGCAGTCGGTTCCGTTTGCTCGTCAATTCGCGATGCCCAAGTGCTGATGGCTCCAGTATCGATTATTCTCGTCGTGCCCATTCTCATGGTGGTACCGCTTGCGATGGACCCCGATGGTCCGTTGGCACTGATTATGAGATGGATTCCTCCTTTCACGCCCTTCGTCATGATGGGTACGGCAGCCGAATTACCTTCGCTTCCGATCTACTTGATCATCGTCGCTTGGCTGTTGCTGTGGGTATGGGGGAGCCGATGGATTGCTGGTCGCATCTACAGCAAGGGAATGCTGCTGGAGGAAAAACCGAAAGGAATTAAAGGGCTCGCCCACTTGGTACGGGCTTAGAACCCCCAACATCGCCAGTCGATACCCATGTGAGATGGCGACCTCACATGTGTCGGGCTATCCGGTTTCCCGCGTTTCCAGAATCGCTACCAACGTCTCAAAATCTGCGATTGCCGACTTGATCGATTCCATGTATCCGGGATCGATGGCGTCTCCCTGTTCTTCAAGTGTTCGTTTGCGTCGTTCCAGAACGGATTGAACAATTTCGGCCGCTGTTTGGCCGTCGCCTGTTTGCAATGACCGGTTCACACCGTGGTCGATCAATATCTGGGCTTTATCGAGGTCGCCATACGTAGCTGCCCAATGCAATGCGTTGCGACCAGATTCATCTAAACGTTCAGCGTCCCATCCCTTTTGCAGCAATTCAGAGAGAACTGTGTGATCGTCGTAGAGCGCGACGGTTCGAGAAAACGATGACTTCGATGTTTCAGCTAGCGCGACGTCAGCGCCGGCATCCAGTACCTCACGTACACAGTCTCCGTCAGGAAGCCGGTAAGATCGAATCATCGCCGTGCTCAATGGCGCGTTGCCGTCTGGGTCAAGCTGATTGACCAGGTCCGGATTCTCAGCGACGACTTTCTCGAATTCTTCACATCGACCGAGCCCGGCTAAGTCGGCGGCAGACAACGGAGGATTCTGCGCCAACGCAAGCTCAATGAGATCATCCTGCCTAATACTGGGTGCGTTGATGATTAGCGAAATCGGCGTTTGACCGTTCTCGAAATTTTGCGACAGCAAGTTTTCGTGAATTTGCATCGCTCGGTCAATGTGAGGTATTTCTTTAGTCAGGATGAAGTGTCGACGAAAGTCATCTTGGGCCAGTAGCTTCATCGTTACATCCAAGGCGGAAGTACCGGCAATCATTGCCTCGAGGTATTCGACGTATATCTCGCGTTCTTGAGGACTCGATATCCGGTCTTGTTCTACTCCGTTGTTGAAGAACAGAATGTGCGGTACACCGTTCACCCCATACTGACGGTAGATCTCCGGAGACTCGTCGATGTCGAGCTTGAAGACCCTGGCTCGGCCTTCCATATCAGGAGCAATGCTCTCGATGATTGGATCCACTATCTTGCAGGGAACGCACCAATCCGCAGTAAAGTCCAGCAGCACGGGAACATCAGACTCGAGAACGTCTTCTTGGAATGAGTCGGTTGTGACGTAGGCAACTTGGACGGATGGTTGCTCTGGTGCATCTTCCGCAACCGAATCTGCCTCTGATGGTTCTTCGGCAACTGAGCTTGACTCCGGTGGTTGGTTGCAACCTACGAAACCAAGGATGCAAGCAAAAGCAACGAAAAAGCGTAATCTGTTCATCATGATTCCTGCCAATAGACTGGTTCCCTTGCACGAGTGTACGAATTCAATTCTCTATTTGACGAAATGTAACTTCTCTCGGTCGTTGAAGATTCGAGTTGATTCACTCCCGAAGGCAGGGAATTATCGCCACGCCCACTGGGAAACCGTCCCATCTGGGAGGCGATCGGGGATTGCGGACTGAAAGCGGTGCTTACGAGCCTCTCGATCCTCCTCCTTGTCGAACAACGCTAGTACTCGAACTTCGATTGTCTGTCGTAAGCGCGCATGGGTTAGAGCGTGGGGATCGTGAACCGCACCGTGGTACACCTGCCGGAGGCAGGGGTCTTCCTCGCGTGTGTCGTATTGCTTGAAGATCAGCATTTCGTCAGGTTTCATGCGAGGGAAGTAGTACCACCGATGATTGTGGTTGTGAGCTAGACGCAGACTGACTAGATGTTGCTGTTGTGCCGAGGCTCCGCCCCAGGCATCAGCTGCAATGATGTCCTCACGTTCCAGTGATGTCATGTCCAGCACCGCCAGAGGCATCACTTGGATGTCGTTCTCCAGATCGATGCTGCGCCACAAATTGAACATCGCGCAATGTCGACCATCAACGATGTCGTCCCAGCGATTCTCGGCATGTGCACTGATGTCCGAGTGGGTGCCACCATAGTTGCCAGGCGCGCCATTGGGGGTGGGAGTGCTTGCTCGCGGATGTCCTTTGGGTAGGTTTCCGTATCCGTTGCGATACTGGTGTTGAGTCACGACCGTAGCCACACAGCCAGTCAACTGCTTCACAACTTCGGCACATTCCGGGTAGAAGTGTTCTCGTGCCACGTCGATATTGAGAAAGTCTCGGACCGAAGTTTCTTGGTGGATCAGTTCGAAGCCTTGAATTTTGATCGATGCGGGCGGATCCAACAGCCTGGCGTTGAACACTCGAATAGGCTGATTGGAATACATCGTCCGTCGTTCCTCTTCGTCGGAGACTTCCTGGAAGTCGGGCATGCGAACGTTTTTGTATCGAGAGTGTGCAAAGTGCCCTTGGGCCCTGATGAACTCGTGAGATAGTGCGTCGGTCATGGTTACTGCCAGATCTTGCCTGAATCAATCATAGAACAGAATGATCTATTCGTTGACTTCACTCATTGGCTATTGACATTATGATTGGAAGTTGTACGCTAAATTGCCAGGAAAGCAAGGCAGCTGACTGTACATGGACGAGCTTTCCTTCTCAACAATTCGTTGCAACGAAATGGATTATTCCTCGTGCAACGTTGTGTCGGTAGCACTTTGGGAGTCAGAATGGAAGACAAGCCCAAACCAAGAAGGGAAGCTCAAGGTGAGTACGAGGGAAAGAAGAGATGGTTTGAATCCCACGTTGCATGGCTGACTGAAGCCGCTGAAGCATCGCGCAAGGATCAACAAGACGTTGATTCTCCGAACCTCGAGGAAAGTGCTGAAACTGAAGATATCGCGGACATTCCCAGTCACAGCTATCGAATGCGACAGCTCTGGGGATCACTGTCGGACAAACACAGGACTGTCGCAGCCGCTAGGCTCGCACCCTTGGACGAACAGCGGACTCTCGTAGACGTGGGCGAGGAACTCGGTCTGACAAGAGAGCGAGTGCGACAGATTCAAGTGCGCATTCTCGACCATATCGACGACACCTTGGAAATTGAGACTTCAAGAATCCTCGAAGAGCTTGAGCAACGCTGCGGGGATATCGTTCTCGAAGAGGAATTCACGCGGAGTCTCGAAGAAATCGTAGGCTCATCGGAAGAACCGTGGGACAAGGCGTACACGGCTTATCTCATGCAACGGTCGGACTATCGTTTGGTCAGAGGCGTGAGAGTCGCTCGAACGGGGCAGGAGTTCTTGAATTTCGCTAAGGATCTCGTGAACAGAAGTAAGGAAGCGTCCATCGTCGATACCAAGGCTCTGACAGACATCAATCCCGACTATTGGTACCGGCATCGCAATCTGATTGTCCAATGCTTGGGTTTGTCGTTCTTGCCGAATGGATCCATAGCTACGAGAGACACCCTGCCTGTCAGAGTCATCGATGCTTTGAGATTCATGGGTGGTCCGGTAACGAAAGAGGAACTCTCCGAATTGACCGGCATTTCCGAAAAAGCGTTGCTAAGTCGATTGTGGTGCATGGACGAAGTCGTGAAAGTTGCCAACAACATGTGGGCCCTCGATAAGCCAGGATTGACGAAGTATGTTGGTGTGGTTGACATGATCGAGCAGATTCTCGAGGAGCACGGCGGAGAGGCCACTGTTGATTTCCTGCGAGAGGAGATCCGTAGCCGATGCAACGTAAAGGACTCGAGCTTCAACACATTTCTTGCGACATCGCGATTCTTCGTATCGAATGGTTCGGTCAGGCTGAGGAGACCGAACGAAATCCAACTGCGACCGATTTCGAAAACCATTGACGGCCGAACAACGAACGGAGCACCGTATTGGACGTTTACCGTTCAAGAGCGGCACCTTCAAGGCAACTCGGTTACCGGATTTCCACCGGAGTTGGCGGACATGCTGGGTGTCAGTCCGAACGGTTTTGCATGGATACCCATTAACCAACCGACACGATGTCGGGATCTTCGTATCAACTGGAGACTAGCTTCTGCAAACGGTGTTCACATCGGCTATCTACGCGATGTATTCGAGTCGTTGAACTGTAAAGTTGGCCAAGAACTGCGACTGATTGTCAATCGAGGAAAAGTGGAGATTCAGCGACACGTGTAGATCGGCTCAACGGTTGGTCGTCGCGAACACTACAATCCCGCACTTTCTCCCCACAGTTCGTCTCGAATGATTATTGACTCGCTCGGCAGACGCTTTCAAAACTTGCGCGTAAGTCTGACCGCGGCCTGCAACTACGCATGTACCTACTGCGTACCTGACGGGAAGAAGCTCCAGGCACAAAGCGAGGAATTGGACGGCGCGCAGATGGCACGGGGCGTCGAAATGCTTGTCGATGCAGCGGGTGTGACCCGACTTCGCATTACCGGCGGCGAACCTCTAATTTCTCCGAAATTCGATGAGTTCTTGCGTCGCGTTATGACTCTGGGACTTGAGGATGTCGCGCTGACGACCAATGGTCAGTTCTTGTCGAAGAAAATGCCGGTCATTAAGGAGACTGGGCTGTCTCGAATCAACGTCAGCTTGGACACTTTGGATTCGTCTCGCTTCCGATCGATTGCCAGAAGTGGAGATCTGGACACGGTGTTGGCCGGTATCGATGCCGCTGTTGAGCACGGAATGAAGGTCAAGATGAACACGGTTCCGATGCGCGAGGCAAACGTGGATCAGATACTTCCACTGTTGGACTACTGCCTGGATCGAGGCATTGAACTTCGTTTCATCGAACTGATGAACATGGGCCACCTCAAGCACAACCAAACCTATGAACGCGAATTCGTCAGCATGGACTCATTGCTCGAGTTGATTGGTCGAAAGTACCAGGTTGAGAGTGCCGAAGCACCAATTGACTCAACTTCCGTTCGATTCAACATACCCGGTCGAGGGAAGTTTGGAATCATTGCAAACGAGAGCGAGCCATTTTGTCGAACATGCACCCGTCTTCGACTTTCCTCGAACGGCCACATCTATGGGTGCCTCTCGAGCTCCAAGAACTATTCCATTCGAGATCTGCTAGACGAGCCATACCACATCGCGATCAACAAACTGCAACAGGTGTTGCGCAACGCAATGGCGAGCAAGCAACGTTTGGCGTTCACGGGCGAAACCACAGTCATGAAGTTCATCGGGGGATGAGTCAGGCATTTGACGATCTTGTTGCGTTGGTTGGTTCGTCTAGGCTTCCCCCTGTCGACAAGTGGAATCCAACGCGGACGGGGGAGATCGACATTCGCATCCGGGGAGACGGCGTGTGGTTCCACGAAGGCCGAGAGATTACTCGCACATCCATCTCCAAATTGTTCTCGACGGTCCTAGTTCGAGAAGACGAGAAATATTTTCTAACCACTCCGTATGAGAAACTCAGGATTTGCGTCGATGACGCTCCATTCGTCGTAGTTGACTACGAAAGCAAAGGAAACGGCAGGGACCAGTCCGTAGTTGTAAAGACGAACTTTGATGAGTGCGTCTTTCTCGATGCCGAGCATCCGATATTCATGCGTGTGCGCAACACTTCGGTCGTGCCCTACGTAGCAATCCGATCAGGCTTGGAGGCAGTGGTGAACCGTAGTGTCTACTACCGAATGGCGGAAGAGCTTGTCACAATTTGTGAGGATGAATTTGCGATTTGGAGCTGTGGAACTAGATTTGTGCTGCAAAGCAACTAGCTCCAGCTACATATTGGGATAGTTCGGCCCACCTCCACCCTCGGGCGCAATCCATTCAATGTTCTGAGCGGGATCCTTGATGTCGCAAGTCTTGCAGTGAACGCAGTTCTGCGCGTTGATCTGGAAACGAGCCGTACCGTTCTCCTCGACCACTTCGTACACACCCGCTGGGCAATACCGTTGCGCGGGTTCGTCGTACAGGGGAAGGTTGCTTTTGATCGGGATCGAATCATCCTTAAGAGTTAAATGGCACGGCTGATCCTCCTCGTGATTGGTGTTCGACAGGAAGACGCTCGAGAGCTTGTCGAAACTAACCACTCCGTCAGGTTTGGGATATTCGATGGGCTTGCACTTGCTGGCGGGACGGATTTTCTCGTGGTCCGGGGTGTCGTCCTTCAGATTGATGAATTTTTGACCCCGAAGCATGCCTTGTTCGACGAATGACCATCCTGACCCCATGAGCATTCCGAACTTGTGCCACGCGGGCCCGGCATTTCTGGAGTCGTGGAGTTCCTTGTACAACCACGAGTCTTCAAAGTGCTTTTGCAGATTAAGTTTGGTATGGCTTTGGCCTGCGGACAGGGCTTCAAAGGTTGCCTCGGCCCCAAGCATGCCGGACTTTATGGCTGTATGCGAGCCCTTTACCTTGAGAGTGTTGAGAAATCCAGCGTCGTCTCCGAGGAGTGCCGCACCGGGAACAGCGAGTTCAGGCAACGAATTGAAGCCGCCTTTGGCTATCGCTCGTGCTCCGTAGGAAATTCGCGTACCGCCTTGCAATTGCTTTTGAATGAGGGGGTGGGTTTTCCACCGCTGAAACTCGTCGTACGGACTGAGATAGGGATTGGAATACGCCAGATCCACGATTAACCCAAGCGAAATTTGATTGTTTTCGACGTGATAGGCGAAACCGCCGCCGGTTGTACCGCTGAACAGTCCCAGCGGCCACCCTAGCGTGTGGACGATTCTGCCGAGTTCATGGTTGTCAGCTGGGACTTCCCACAATTCCTTTAGGCCTATCGCATAGTGCTGCGGGGAGGAGTCTCCATCGAGGTTGAACTTCTCAATGAGTTGCTTGCCCAGATGGCCCCTACAACCCTCCGCCAGAAGCGTATAGCTCGCGCGTAGTTCATAGCCCGGCTGGTAGGAGGCCTTTTGATTCCCTTCACGGTCCACACCCATGTCGCCTGTAGCAATACCACAAACTGCTCCCGACTCATCGTAGAGAAGCTCTGTTGCGGCAAACCCTGGAAACAACATGACTCCCATGGCCTCTGCCTGTTCTCCAAGCCATCGGCATATGTTGCCGAGCGAAATGGCGTAGTTGCCCTTGTTATGGAGAGCTTTCGGTACGAGAAACTGGGGAATTGCCGTGGCGCTTCGCCCATTGAACATGCAATACGCTTCATCCGATGTGACTTCTGTGGCCGGTGCGCTCTGATCTTGCCAATCTGGAATGAGCTCGTCGAGCGCTCGGGGATACATCACGGCTCCAGACAAGATGTGTGCGCCGATTTCGCTGCCTTTCTCGACTAGACAGATCATCGTCTCTCGATCTTGTTCCTGTGCTAGTTGCATCAATCGAATGGCTGCAGCCAGGCCGGAAGGCCCGCCACCAACGATGACTACATCGAAGTCCATTGATTCTCTGGCTGATTCGGTCACTTGCTCTCGCTTGGAAGGGGTCAAAGACTTCGCTAAATTGTAGTTAGGGGCCAATCGGCAACGCACTATCCGCGACTGGCTCTCTCTTCTACAATCGCGCCGAAAGTTGCTGTCTGGGGATTGTGGGACAATATGCGCCGCCCAGAAACGATGCCGACAAACTGAGGGAGGGATCGGCGTGGGTCTCTGGGGATCGTTGAGGTTTCCAAATACAGTCGTCTATGAAAGTACTTGTCGCCGTCAAACGTGTGGTGGATGCAAATGTGAACGTCGTGGTGAAGAACGACGGAACCGGAGTCAACCTAGCCAACGTCAAGATGTCGCTCAATCCATTTTGCGAGATTGGAATCGAGCAGGCCACCCAACTCAAAGAAGCTGACATTGCAGATGAAATAATCGCAGTAACTATCGGATCTAGCAGTAGTCAAGAGCAATTACGGTTGTGTCTTGCTCAGGGTGCGGATCGTGCGATCTTGGTGGATGCCGGTGAGGATATCGAACCGTTGGCGATCGCCAAGCTGTTGAAGGCGATCTACGAAAAGGAAGATCCGAAGATCGTGATTTTCGGCAAGCAGAGCATCGACGGAGACAACGGACAAACGGGACAGATGTTCGCTGCTCTGACAGGGCTTCCGCAAGGGACCTTTGCATCGTTGCTGTCGATGGATGGCGAAAGTGCTGAGATAACTCGAGAAGTAGACGGAGGTCTACAAACCGTCAAGCTGTCCGTTCCGTTTGTACTAACGACGGATTTGCGTCTCAACACCCCACGTTTTGCCTCGTTACGCAACATCATGGATGCACGTCGAAAGACCATCGACACGATAACGCCCGCAGATCTGGGAGTGGAGGTGGAACAACATACCGAAACCTTGCGAGTGGACCGTCCACCCGAGCGGGAGGCGGGGGTGATTGTCGAAGGTGTCGATGAACTGGTGGACAAGCTGCGCAACGACGCAAAGGTGATCACATGAGCACTCTAGTCATTGCAGACCATGACAATGCTGAACTTAAGCCGGTCACGCTGTCAACTTTGGCAGCTGCGGTCGAGCTAGGTGGGGACATCGACGTACTGGTCGCGGGTAGCGACTGTCAATCAGTTGCAGAATCGGTTCAGACAGTTGGCTGTGTCAGTTCGGTTCTGCTTGCCGATAGTTCGGCATACGAGAATTGTTTGGCTGAAAATGTCGCACCCCTCGTTGTTGAACTCTCCAGTTCGTACGACCACGTACTGACAGCACACACCACCACAGGAAAGAACTTCCTTCCACGCGTGGCGGCCCTGCTCGATGTGCAGATGATTTCCGACATTATTGGAGTGGACTCTGCAGACACGTTCAAGCGACCAATCTACGCAGGGAATGCAATCGCCACAGTCAAATCGAACGATGCCACGAAAGTGATTTCTGTTCGAGGAACTGGCTTTGATCCTGTGGAAGCAACAGGTGGATCGGCCGAAATTCGAACTGTGGACAGCGTTCACGATGCAGGACTCTCAAGTCACGTTCGCGACGAGCTGGCGAAGTCCGAACGACCAGAACTGACTTCGGCTGGGATAGTTGTTTCAGGTGGAAGAGGTATGGGCAGCGGTGAGAATTTCGCGATTCTCGATGAGATTGCCGATCTACTGGGAGCCGCGGTGGGAGCTTCTCGCGCTGCGGTCGATGCCGGATTTGTTCCAAATGACATGCAAGTGGGACAAACGGGCAAGATCGTCGCTCCCGATCTCTACATCGCGGTTGGGATATCCGGGGCGATTCAGCACTTGGCGGGAATGAAGGACTCCAAGGTCATCGTGGCGATCAACAAGGATCCTGATGCTCCGATCTTTCAGATTGCCGACTTTGGTCTCGTAGCTGATCTCTTTCAAGCAGTACCAGAACTGACAACCGCACTGAAGGCTGACTAATCAAGGTCGAGCTCGCCTCCTTCAGACTGTTCGTTCTCAAGCAATCGTTTGCGTGTTTTCCAGGTAACCGGAATCGCATGGCTGTCGACTTTGTCGACTACATCCAACACTAGCGCAAAGAGTGCCATTCGGATCACCAACCCGTTGTCGGTTTGTCGAAAGATTGCGAGATTGGGATTGGTGTCAAGATCGGCACTGAGTTCCTGAGCCGCGGACCGAGAGTCACGGGGAAGGGGATGCATGATGACCGTGTTGGGTTCGCAGTTCTGCGTGTAGATTGCTTGATTCACTCGAAACAGACCTCGATAGCGGTCTGCCTCGCTTTGCGACGAGAATCGTTCTTCCTGGGTTCGTGTCACATAGAGAATATCCACTGACTGGATTCCCTCTTCGAGACTCTCGTAGACCACAACTTTGTGGCCTCTTGTCTGCAGAAATTCGGCGATTTCTTCGGGGACAGCAAGATCAGGTGGTGAAACCAAGTGAACGGTAACAGCATCAAATAGAGCAAGAAGCTTCAGAAGTGAGTGGACGGCTCGTCCGAATTTCAGGTCGCCAACAACGGCAATGCGTAGTCCATCGATTCCTTTGTTCCGTGAAGTCAGTTCCTTCTGAATTGTGTAAAGATCGAGAAGAGCTTGGCTAGGATGTTCATTAGCGCCGTCGCCTCCGTTAATGACGGGAGCACGCGATGCACGGGCAAAGTCTGCGACGGATCCGGCGGTCGGATGCCGCATGGCAATTACATCGCTGTAGCCCGAAAGAACCCTCGCGAAGTCTTCCAGCGACTCTCCTTTGGCGATCGCCGAGGCACCGATGTCAGCCGTTTCTCTAACATCTCCTCCCAAGAGATTGAAAGCGCAGCCAAAGGAGACTCGTGTTCGAGTGCTGGGTTCAAAAAACATGCTGGAGAGGATGGCTCCCTGCAGCACTCGCGTGATCTTGCTACGTCGGGCATAGGGTTCCATTCGGTCGGCGACATCGAATACGCGAGAAATGTCAGTTCGTTCGAACTGATCGACCGATAGTATGTGCTCGCCAACGAATTCCACTAAGTTCCTTGCCGAACTAGCTGGGTCTCCAAGTGCCGGAAATCGGAATGGTCTGTTATTTCCCTTGGTTTATGAGGAAATCAACAGAATCGCCATGTGCTTCCGTACTATATGTTGCATTATTCACAGTCTTGAACACTGCACGCAGAACTGTGTCAAACTAGATGCATGAAATCGTCCACGATGCCAGTCAGCTTGAGGAAGGAATTTGAGCGAAACCGAACAGGTCGAAACGGCCGCTCCTAACGGAAACGACAAGAAACTGCTTCCGTTTACATTCGCGCATCGCAACGGAGTGCTAATCACCGGTGAAGACACAGCACCCGATGAGCAGCTGCCTGTGTATTGCATGGAGTTTCCGGAACTTCGCACGATTGCGGAGGTTCGACGTTATACAGGTCGCCGAACCAAGTTCGTCAAGGTCGACCAAAGCAACTTCAACGAGTTGCTGCAGAAGGCCTATGAACGCGACTCGACAGAGACCCGCCAAGTTGTACAGGACATCGACGACTCGATAAATCTTGCGAGTCTTGCGGAAACCATTCCGCAAACCGAAGACTTGCTGGAACAGGAAGGCGATGCTCCAGTAATTCGGTTGATCAATGCTCTATTGACCGAAGCGATTCGAGAACTTGCATCGGACATCCACATTGAGACATTTCCCGAGTCGGTAGCGGTTCGCTTCCGAGTTGATGGTGTCCTGCGCGAGATCGTTCGATTGCAACGGTCGCTATCGCCACTACTGGTTTCGCGTATTAAAGTGATGGCGCGTCTGGATATCGCAGAGAAGCGCGTACCTCAGGATGGCAGAACATCTTTACGAATCGCCGGCCGAGAGCTCGATGTAAGAGTGTCGGTAATGCCGACTGGAGAAGGTGAGAGAGTCGTACTTCGATTGCTCGACAAGGAAGTCAGCCGGCTTCAACTGACTGCATTGGGCATGAACGACGAATCCATTGAACGCGTTCGGGAAGTCATTGCCTCGCCTCACGGCATATTCCTCGTGACCGGTCCGACGGGCGAGGGAAAGACAACGACCCTCTATGCATCGCTGTCCGAAATCAACACCGAATACGTCAATATCTTGACGGTGGAAGATCCCATCGAATACAACCTTGTCGGAATTGGCCAGACCCAAGTCAACACTCGTACCGGAATGACCTTTGCACGAGGACTGCGCGCGATGTTGCGTCAGGATCCCGATATTGTGATGGTTGGTGAGATTCGAGACCTGGAAACGGCTCAGATCGCCATTCAAGCAAGCCTAACAGGGCACCTGGTTCTATCAACACTTCACACCAATACGGCAGTGGGCACTGTCGTGCGATTGGTAGACATGGGGGTCGAACCTTACCTGTTAGCGACAAGCTTGATGGGTGTGTTGTCGCAACGTCTCGTTCGAGTGCTATGCCCTCATTGCAAAACCCCTCGTGATCCGTTGAAATACGAACGGGACTTCATGAAGGGCCAAGACGTTCAGTTCTACTCCGCACAAGGTTGCGAGAAGTGTGGCTATACCGGATATCGAGGTCGAACCGGTATTTACGAGCTCTTGCTGCTGGACGATGAAATCCGACAGAAAGTGCATGATCGGGTTTCTGAGCAGGAACTAGCACATCTTGCTCACCAACGATTCCCGACCATTCAAGACGATGGTCGTAGCAAAGTTGCGGCCGGAATTACAACGGTGGAAGAAGTCATGCGAGTCTCGCTGACCGAGTAAGTTATGCCTGCTTTTGAATATGTAGCACTCGACCAAGACGGTCGAACCAAGAAAGGGGTGTTGGAAGGCGACAGCTTCCGACACGTACGGCAGTTGCTTCGCGACGCCGGCCTCACGCCGATGGACGTCGGTGTCACAACAACATCGGAGCCTAAGGAAAAAAGCACACCTTTCTTCCGGTGGTTCGGCAAACTCAGCCCAATGGACATGGTTGTGTTCACTCGTCAGCTCGCGACCCTCGTCAACGCGGGACTGCCGATCGAACAAGCACTGTCGGCTGTAGCTCAACAGACGACTCGACGAAAGGCTCGTTCGATCTTCATGTCGGTTCGCAGTCGGGTAATGGAAGGTCATTCGCTTACCAATAGCATGATCGAGCATCCAGCCACTTTCGATGAGCTGTATCGTTCATCGGTTGCCGCCGGTGAGCGCTCGGGGCGTTTGGATGCCGTTTTGGAGAATCTCGCTGACTTTCTCGAAAAGAGCTACGAATCTCGGCGAAACGTTGAATCGTCTCTGTACTACCCAATTCTGTTGTTTACATGTGCCGTTCTGATCGTTGGCGGTCTTATGACGCATGTTGTTCCCACGATTGTGGAGGTCTTCGATTCCACAGGGGATGAGCTTCCGGTGATAACTCAGCTGCTAATCACTGTGAGTGAGTTTCTGCGATCTTGGACTTGGCTGTTGTTGATTGCTTCGGTGGGCACCATCATTGTCTTTCGGTACGCCTTGACGTTTCCAGCAATTCGAACTCGATGGCACCAACTCAAACTGAAGATTCCAGCAGTTGGATGGTTCGCGAAGAGTACGAACGCCGCGCGCTACGCCAATACTTTGGCAATTCTGGGTGCGAGCGGCGTTCCGTTGGTCGATGGCATGAAGATCGCTTCCGCCGTCGTGTCCAATTTGTGGATTCGAAAGTCGCTTGATCGCGCTTTGGATCAGGTTAGTGAAGGTACTAGCTTGAACAAGGCGTTGGATTCGACGAAACAATTTCCTCCCATTTTCGTCCACATGGTCGCGAGCGGCGAACAGAGTGGAACGCTGGACTCGATGCTCCAAAAGTCTGCCGAGTACCAGCAAAAAGATCTTGAACGAATCATCGGAACGATGGTTGAGCTGTTCCGGCCATTAATGCTGTTGTTCATGGCTGGAATCGTGCTCATGATCATGGTGGCAATCCTGCTACCCATTCTCAATATGAACCAACTGGCACTGTAATTTGGCTATGAAAAATCGACGAAAACGTGGTCGCAAGAGTACACGTGGCTTCACTCTGTTGGAGATTCTCATCGTTGTGCTCATCATTGGGCTCATCATCGCCCTTGTGGTCCCGAACTTGGTTGGAAAGCCCGACGAAGCTCGAATTCAAATGGCGCAGGCGCAGATCAAGAACTTTGATGTGGCACTTCAGATGTATCACCTTGCCAACTCCCACTATCCGTCCACGGATCAGGGGTTGGAAGCTCTTGTTGAACGGCCGAGTGGATTTCCCGAGCCTCAAAACTGGGGACCCAATCCGTATCTCCGAAAGATTCCAAAGGATCCATGGGGCAACGAATACATCTACGAGAACAACGACGGCACCGACTTCCTTATTTACTCGATGGGATCCGATGGACAGGATGGCGGGGAAGGAGTGGCTGAGGATATCCTCTCGACTGAAATTTAGCCTTCGACCGCAATCGTTCAATTGGCCGTTGAGAGTCAACAGCGTGATTTCGAGGCATTCGCCGGCTGTGAGCAACTTCAGGCGAGATGCAGGATTCACGCTGATCGAGTTGATGGTCGTCTTGACGATCATCGGCATCCTCGCCACCGTGGTCATTGTGACGATGTTTGGTTCAGATCACTCGAATCTTGTTCGTTCCGAAGCTGACCGCATGATTCGGACGCTCGAACTGGCTCGACGAGAAGCGACGATGCGTAACGAACTGTGGGGCGTTGTACTGGAACGCGACGAGTACGAGTTTGTGCAGTTTAACTTTGATTCGGAAGAGTGGAGTGTGATCGAACGCCGTCCTTACGTCGGAAATCAGCTCGAACAGGATCTTCAAATTGTCTTTACAACCCCGGAAGACATCTATAACGAAGGAGCAGGAAACGAAGGCGAAATGCCGGAAATTGTCATTCAGCCAAGCGGAGAGATCACTCCATTCGAAATTGAGATCGAGCACATTACGAGCTTTGTATCCACCGCGTTCGGAACTGACGGTCTCGCGCAAATTCAGCTGTTTGCCGAGGTGGAGCCCGATTTTGAGTCTTCCGATTTAGATTTCGTACAGTAAGACGATGATGGCCTCCCGGCGAAGAAGAGGATTCACACTCATTGAAATGATGGTGGCAATTGCCGTCGTTGCAATCGCCTCCATTGCTGTGTTCTTGAGCAACAGCAACGCGTTGCGCCAACAACACACGCTTGAGCAACTCACCGTCGGGAACTGGATCCTGCAGGATCAAATTGCACGCTACCACCTCGACATCAAGATCGGTCAGCCATTCTTCAGCGGCCCGCCGCCCATTCGAGTGCTACAAGCAGGGAACGAATACGAAGTCTTGTACGACGAAGTAGAGATTGACAACGAATACATCGAAATGATCGAGTTCACGGTGTTCCTTGTACGAGATGGCAGTGTCCAAAGTTCGCCGTTGGATCGACAGTACACCTTCGTCGAGGCAACCGAATGAGTCGACGTGGCTTCACATTGATGGAGATGCTGGTCGCTCTGGGAATGTTCGCGATCATCGGGATCATGGCTAGTCAGTTGCTTAGACAGACCATCGACGTGTCGGACTCGCTCCTGCTACGCGGTGATCGGCTCGTGGAGATTCAGCGTGCTATGAGCCTGATGTCTCGAGATTTCCATCAGATCGTCGGTCGCAGCGTCAGAGACGAATTTGGCGATTCCGTCGGCTATGTGAACCTGGACACGTTTGGAGTTTTTTCCGCCACGCGAACCGGATGGTCGAATCTGCTGAATCGTCCAAGGTCAACATTGCAGCGAGTGGAGTACTTCTACAACACCGGAAACCTGATTCGACGATATTGGCCGGTATTAGACCGCACAGAGATGTCCCAGCCCATCGATCAGGAACTGCTACTGGATGTTGAAGACATTGAGTTCGCAATCATCGACAACTCAGGAAACGAGCATTTGGTGTGGCCGCCGGAAGAAGGCGCGGTCGACCAGACGACCGGAGACGCCAGCAGACCGATCGGGATTCAATTGACCATGACCATTGATCCAATCGGCGATGTGAGACGAATCTGGGGAATCCTTGAACCGCCTACAGTGATCGAGATTAGGGAGCGTCAAGGCGGACCGGGAACGGGCGGACCAGGGAGTCCGTTTGTGCTGAGCCCCGGGGCTACATCGGGAGCGACGTTGTGACCAAGGGACGAACGGCTGGTGTAGCGTTGCTGAGCGTCATTGCAATCGCGGGAATTACTGGTGCTTTGGCGTATCACGTCATTTCCATGCAATCTCTCACAATCGAGCACTCGGGTCTCTCAATCAATCAGGATCGTGCGTTCGCATACGCATTGGGTGTGGAGCAGTTCGCGATCCAGAAACTCGTGGAGGACTTTCAACGCGAAACGGAAAGGGGATTCGATTCCGAAATTGAAGAGTGGGCGTCGCTGTTGCCTCCCCTTGAAGTGCCGAACGGTGAGGTCCATCTGCGCCTGATAGATTTGATGTCTCGGTTCAACATCAATTCGATGTTTGACGAGAGCAATGCTGTAGCCCAGCTGGCTTTGGAACGGATTTGCTCGGAATTGGGAATCGACATTTCCGTGGCAGCCCGCATTCGAGACTGGATCGATCCGAACAGTGAAACGGTGCAAAACGGAGGCGAGGATTGGGACTACGCGGCCTTCGATACGCCGTTTCGTACTCCCAATCAGTTTGCGGCTGATATATCCGAAGTCTTGTACTTCGCTCCGATGTTGAAGGAAACCTACGAGGTTCTGCGGGAGCACTTGACGGTACTGCCGACCCCTACGCTGTCGGTGAATCTCAACACAGCCTCTGAAGTTGTGCTTGCGTCGTTGATCCCGGAATCGGAGAGTAGTATGTTCCTCGAATCGTTTGTTGAGAAGGAGAGGTCATACGATTCGGTGCAAAGAGCATCGAGTGCATTTGGTCCCTTTGCCGCGATTGAAGACTACTTGCAGGTTCGAAGTGACTTCTTCGAATTGCACGTAACCGTGATCATGGAGAACGATTCGAGAGTCGACTTGACGTCTACGCTGTACCGTTCCCCAACGGAAGGAAGAACTGTCCCGTACAAGAGAGACCTATCGCAACGGCACGATTGGACGATCGACGAAGAAAACCCGGATGGCTACTAACAATGAATTCACTGTTTCTAAGACTCCATAACGAGCAGATCGAAGTCGACTCTGAAGAGGAGTTCGATGGATCGACGCTTCAGTTCAGTTGGGTCGTGCTCAATGAGGAATCCGACCTTATCGACGAGGGGAGCTCGGATGCACCGAGCTTGCTTGCGGATGTTGCAGAGGCGACGGGGTCCGAATCGTTTGCCCGGACGGTACTGTTTATCTCGGATGCGTTGACGTTGTTCGTCAATACCGAGGTTCCGGGGCGCACCAGTTCACAAATGACGAAAGCGCTACCGTTTACGGTTGAGACCTACCTTTCCTCTGACATCGACACGATGCACATAGCGCACGGATCTGTTAGACGCGGGGCTAGAGTCGACTGCGTGGCAATCGAAAAGGACCAAATGCAGACGATCGTCGATGCGCTCTCAGCGTTCGAGATCCAGCCTTCCTACTGTTCGACTGTCGGATTGCAGATTCAACCGTCCGGGAACTCGATTGCGGTACTGGCTGACGAGGATAGCGTTTGGATTAGATCCAGCGAAGAGCTCGCTGTCATGGAGCCCGAGGTGGCGGTGGATGCTATCCCGATGATTGCTCAACCAAGCGCTGAGCAGGAAGTCGAAGTGCATGTGCGTAACTTCGCCTCCAACGGCACATTTTCGCAGAGCATGCGTAAGTTTCCGCTCGCAGAGCTGGAAGACTCAACCGAGTCGCTCTTTGTCCATGTAGCTCAGTCTTTCGATCCCGATGTTGGAATCAATCTGATGCAGGGAGATTTTTCGGTTCTTGAACACAAGGACATCGACACTCGACGTTGGCTTACGACCTCAGTGGTGGCACTGGGCTGTTTGCTTGTTTACATTGGGGTTCTGGCAGGAGAGGGTCTGTGGGCTGGGTTTCGAGCTGATGCTTTAGATCAGAAAGCTGAGGAGCTTTACCAATCCATTTACGGACAAAGTTCGGGGCGTCAAAATCCCGCCAGAAGGATGCGTTCTCACATTGGAGGTGGAGCAGGGCAGTCAGGCAACTTTGAACTGCTGTTGGGTGAATTCGCCACTGTGGTTGACCGAATGGGCTCGTCGATTTCCGTACACAGTCTCAATTTCCGAGACGTACAGAAGTCCTTGTCAACAGAACTTGAGACCTCGTCGCTTGAGGCACTTGACTCTCTGGAAAAAGCTCTCGAGAGCGGATCGATGAATGTCGAAATCAACACGGCGGAACAAGCAGGGATGGGGGTTCGAGCCAACCTAACGATGAGTTTGAAATCATGAGCGCACTGACTGACCAAATCACAAATTCCACGATAGCCAAGTGGTTTAGAGCGCTTTCGAAGCGGGAGAAAGGCTTTGTTTCCTTGGGCGTCGCCGCACTCGTTGCAGTCTTGATGTTTGGCTTTGTGCTGCCTACAACGCTCGACTTTCGCGATGCCAATGTAACGCGATATCAATCATCGTTTGCGGACATCTCTTACATGAGAGCATTCGAAGAATCCGCACGGGCCAAGGGTCAAAGCGAGCAATCTGGGTCAGGCTCGGGAGATATCGAACTGGCATCGATATCCCGAAGTGCTAGTCTTCACGACATCTCGCTCCAACGCATTCAGCCGGTCACTGATGGTGTCACGATTGAGATAACCCGAGAGGAATTCGATGGTGTTATCGGATGGCTCTTCTCGCTTCAGAATGATGAAGGAATGAATGTTTCGCAGGCACGGATTTTGCGTCTGGGAGCCGGCTTGGTGGATGCCAGGATCGTCGTTCAGTAACGAACAGTGCTACTTGGGCACCGAACAGGGTGGTACGAGTCTCGAATTGGTGACTCAATTCGCTGTCCTCTGACCGGACGTACACAAGCAATCTGATTTTCTCTCTAGCTTGCCCTGTGGAAGTATCACGACTCAACTGCTTCCTATAATCGAGTACATCCTCGTGCTCGACAATACTTACCAACCACATGTCCTCGCTCGCACTCTCCGATAGTCAGAAAAGAAGCCTTAAGAGAGACGGATTCGTCATTCTCAAACAAGCTGTATCGCCTGAGATCACTTCCGTCGCCAAGGAAGTGATCAACAAGAATCCCACACAAATCGTCCACGGCGACAATCCGGCGATAAATGATCTCTACAACCGATCGTCTCTGCGACAAATCATGCTGGAAGCCATGGGTGAGCACACCGCACCGATTAATGCCCAGGTTGCGGTCACAATGCCGAACTATTCAGATGCCGTAGTGCGGCGCAAGGCAACCACGGTTTTCCATCCACAAGCCCATGTCGACGGTGGCTGGTCAGGGCTTTGCCCGCAGAAAAAGAGCGAGATCGAAGCCTCGGGGCAGTCGTTGGAAACATGGGGCAGTGACGGAGATCCGAAATCAATGGGACCTGCCGGAGGAGCACCTCTGTGGCAAGACCGTGAACGTACTGTTGCTATTGGCAGCTATACCGCATTGGTAGGAGTGTGTTTGAGTGATCAGTTAGCACCCTGCAAAGGCCAGTTCTCGGTTCGTCGTGGAGCTCACGAAGCAGTCGAAGCGTTTTTTCGGCGGCAACGCGACCAGGGAGGCCCGCTTGGTGGAGGTGGACCGGATTGGCCTCGCCTCCAATCGTGGGGAGAAGACCAAGCCTTCGCTGGAATCATGCCGCCGAAGATGGTTGAAACCTATCCGGCTACACGATTCGAGATGGATGGATGGCCGTGGCCGGAACTCACACCTGTTCGAATGGAAGAGGGAGACGCAGTCATAGCACTCCACTCTCTGCCTCACACCGCAACTCCAAACATGAGCGATGATCCTCGCATGAATGTGTTTTTTCGGATCCGCAAGTTTCGATCAGAGAATCCGTATGAGGGCGACCAGCGAGTCGGCTGGGGAGTCTCGGACCATCCAGATCGAGCGTTGAACGGTGACTTTCTAGATTATCCGGAAGACTACAACCCGTTCTCCACTTCAATCGCGAACATGTGTGATCACTGGAGTGAATGGGATGGCATGCACGACACCATTGTGGCAAGTAATGAACTGACTGAACTGACGCTGCAGGCGTAGCTGGAATCCCGGTGTGGTTGCTTGATCAGACTTTGAAACATAGAGGCAAAGTGTGGAACGAGCACTACTATAGAATGAACCGGAGATTACGTAATTCCTAGCGTCCGATGTCAGTGTATCGGCATGGCTTGTTCTAGAGACCTCAAGAATAACATCTGTCAGTAATCCATGGAATGGCTTGTGGTAGTTCGAACCCTCAAGCCGGCTCTCTTGTCGTTGTGCACGATGCCACCGGATCCTAATTGAATGCAGATGCGGGAATCGTCAGGTTCGGCTTTGGGGGATCGAAGCGCTTCCTAAACGGAGTCCTCGTCTTCTCTCGCTACTTCCCGAAGCCGCTCTCGGGATGCCGTCAACCCTTCGTACCGGCTCAACCAAGTTGAGAATTCCGTCCGATTCAATTTTCATCGTCTAATCAGCTAACTATGGTGTATTCGACAAATCGATTGGCCGGTTGTTCCTAGGTGTTACATAAGAGCTGAATAGTCCCCATTGAGTGCCGAGCTGGGTGTTCTTCAAGGCCGAGGATTGTCGGCGCGAGGAATGAGCCCCTCGACCCTCGCTGTCATGCTCAAGATGGATTCCAACGACCGGTGAACGGAGACTCAAGCAGTCGAAGTGTGTTTAATTCGGTGCCAGTATGCATTCAACATCGAAACAGTGATCTCGTCCTGCAATCGAATTGCAAGATCAGTCACTGAGACAGTTGGTCGCACGACCGCCGCTTCAATCAGTGTCCATGAATATCTACTTAGCCGTACTTAACGACCTGAATAGTCCAGACGATGTGAAATTTGTTGGCCAGAAGATCGAAAAGAGCTATGAACTGGAAAAGAGTTCATTTCGACTTGCCGAGAACGTCTATGTCATTGCCAGTGTAGAGTCTGTGGACGACATTGCACAACGAGTTGGATTGGTGAACGCCGACAGAAAAATCTTTGGTGTAGTCTGTAAATTGAACGGTACATTCTCGGGTTTCAATTCGAAGCAACTATGGAGGTTTCTCGATAGTCGTGAATGATGAAAGTATTCAGGGCCAAGATCGAACTAAGTTCACTACGGAAGATACGTTCCTCGCACATCAGGACTTAGTGAGAGAGCATTACGCGACTAAGAAAGATGTCTCTGACCTAGAAATTAAGTTCTTAAAGTACACGGTGGTACTTGTGGGAGTAAGCGTTGGGTCTGTCACAAGTAGAATATATTTGTTCTTAAGGTTGCTGTCGGTTCTTGGTGGTAATTAGTGGCTGAGGTAATTCTGTGTGGCACCCCAGACCTTGTGCAATAGTTTCATCGTTTGATTCGGATTCTCGCGGTGAACCGATGCAGGTTCGAGACACGGACGGAAGCCGCCCAGAAGATCGACTCATACTTTCTGCTGATCTACAACCGTCTACGCAGAGCCTCCCTGCTGCGGGAGGAACTGCAAAGGATCGCGGAGCTGGACGAGACGGAGGAGCGATTGGTTCCGTAGGATGGAAAACCTTAAGCAAGAACTGTCCAGCGAAACGTGCGCAGTCCCGAGTCATCGACAGTCCTAGAAGACAACGAGTCCTACGCGACGTAACGAGCTGCTTGGGTCCGAAACATCTTCGCATACTTGCCATTCAGTTCGAGTAATTCCTCGTGAGGTCCAACTTCAATGGCTTCACCATTCTCGATTACCACGATTACGTCGGCCATCCTAACGGTCGAAAACCGGTGGGAGATGAACACTACGGTCTTGTCTTTCGTCAGATCCGAGAATTTCTCGTAGAGCTGGTTTTCTTTCAAGGCATCTAGTGCGGCGGTTGGCTCATCCAGGATGAGCACTTGAGCGGGACTCATAAACGATCGCGAAATCGCAAGATGTTGCCACTCACCACCTGACAGGTCCACGCCGTCGTCAAAGCGCTTGCCCAAGATGGTGTCGTATCCCTCGGGAAGATCTGCGATGGTCTCATGACTTCCGCCTTTCTTGGCGGCTGTCTCGATCCTGAAGTTGTTATCGACATTCGAGACATCCCCCAACCCGATGTTGATCGATGCAGACAGGTCGTAGCGAGAGAAATCCTGAAAGACCACGCTGATGTTTTGCCGAACCTGCTTCAGGTCGTAGTCGCGGAGGTCTACGCCATCAAGCAGTACCTGCCCTTCAGTTGGATCGTACAACCTCGTAAGCAACTTGATGATTGTGGTCTTGCCGGCTCCGTTGAGTCCGACGATCGCGATCTTTCCTCGCGGTGGGACGTGGAACGACACCTTTTTCAGAATTTGGGCTTCAGTCAGTGGATAGTTGAAGCAAACGTCTTTGAATTCGATCCCGCGTCGAATGCGATCGGGGAAGGGCACGGGATTGTTGGGCTGAGGTGCCAGTGCACCTTCGATAGATTGGGGGTCAAGGTCGACAAACTGAAAGAAACGGGTTACGAACAAGGAGTTCCGATAGAACCTGCCAGCTCCGCGAATCAGTCCTGCTAACTGCTGACGACTTGCTTGTGAGGATTGGAATACCACGACCAGCCCGCCGATTGTCAGCGATCCTGCAACAACTTGCATTACTCCGTATATCCAAATGCCGGCTACACCTACGAGTGCCAACACGCTCAATGCCGACTGTACCTTCATTTCCGAGAAGATCAGAGTTCGATAACCGTCGATGTAGATGTTGCGAAAGTAGTGAAACTGATTGATGAAGTAGTCCTTCAAACTGAAGATTCGTACCTCTTTTGCGTTGTATCGATTCGTAACGATATCAGATAGATAAAAGGACATTCTACTGTTCCGTATTAAATCTGCATCGAATGTGTAGTACCTACGGGCGTACTTGGCTTGAACGACAACATCAGGTAGCGTCGTCACGATCAACACCAAGATAGCGAGAGGGTGTAAGACCAGTAGCAAGCTCACGGTCACCGACAGTTGCAAAAACTGTTGAATGAGGGTCAAAGTACCGAAGCAACTGGAATAAAGTTGCCACATCTGATCTCGGGCGTGGTGAAGCTGGTCGTAGAAACGTGGCGATTCAAAGAACGCCAAATCGAGATTCCCGGCCGTCTCAAGCAACATGCTCTGACCCTTCAATCGAACGCGTTCTTGAAGCAGTGTTTGCAAGACTCCGCTGATTGCACCAAACACCATTTGAGAGGTCCACAGGGCGAACATAATGACGAGTGGAGTGAGTACAGCTAACCAACTCAATCCTTGGGTATACGCGTCGGCCGCTGCATCTACGATGAGCTTGTGCGTCCAAATGATCGCTGGAGGAATCAGTGCTGTTGCCAGCATCAACGAGGCGATGGTGATTAAGATGGGAGGTGAGACACCCCACAGGAATACGAAAACCCTGGGAATGACTCGAAAAATGTCCTTCAGCGCTTGCCGAAAGTCTTCCTCACCAGGTCTAAATTGTCGATGCGCCGACTGACCTATGTTCTTGTCAGTTGCACTGGCCTGGCGTTGGTTTCGATTGCGACGTTCACGACGATCGCGAATGGGGCGCTCGATGGGTCACCTCGCTCCTTTAGCACGTACTCGGTGCACTAACCGAGGAGGACGTGCACTCTGACCCTCCAAGCAGAAGAGGAAAGCGTGTCCAAATGCGAATTGTTAGTCTTTTGAACTGTAGATTTTAACAAATGGCATCAATCAGTTATGTTTCTCGCGCGGTTCTCAGCGAACTTGGTCGTGGCTGATTAAGCCTTGTCAAGGTGTTCAGTTGGGTCATCGACTCCAAGTGGGAAGGAGCGCTGATGGGATGGTTCAAGAACTCCACATGCTTTTGCTAAAAGAGAGCGTTTGAGGCGGAATGGATCTGTGAGTCGGCAGGAACCTAAACTGTCAGAGCATCAACAGCTGATTGAATTGCTCGTGTACAGCATCAGTTAAGATGCGGAACATTGACATGAACGAAGACAACAACCAGCAAGTCGGTGGCGACTCGAACCGGTTACAGCCAAACAGCAGCGAGTGCGGTCTAGAACGAAAGCATCTGCGCCTACCATCTGGGCCTGACCAAATTCTGAGCATCGGAATCCGATTGTTGGATCGGTATTGGGATCGATCGCACGTTGAAATTGGTGGAGGTACAGTGCTTGCGGCTCGATGGCATCACCGACACAGTACCGATGTGGACTGTTTTATGAGTGTGGAGAGATTCTCGGAGTCCTACGAGAGAGACTTGTCATCGATGGCTGAAGCGCTTCGAGAATTGAAGGAAGAGGGCATACTGAGAGATTACGAACTACACTCACGAACTTTGGTTATGAACTTCGCTCAATTTGGAGAGATGTCCTTGGTTGCTGGTAGTAGGTTGACACCAGTGCAAGAGACATACGAGTATGAGGAGACTACTGAAATCAGGCTGGAGCCAACATGCGAGATATTGGCAAAGAAACTAGCATTTAGAGTGGTGGATGGTCGATGGAAGCAAAGAGACTTCTTCGACCTAGTGGTTGCGAGCAAGTGCGATCCGAAAGCATACGAACAAGCCATGGATGTGCTCACGAGAAGAGAAAAGACCGCGATAACGGAGATTTTGAAAACGCGCGTCGGTTCTTCCTCGTTGGAACTAGGAGAAGTTCAAGACCCTTATGACAAAGATGTCGCTGAAGCCACTTGGGAACTGGCAGCGAAGCTGTTTGACGGGAGAGAAATCGAACTGCCTTCGCTTCCGACGGCAGGAACGAAAACACGATAATTAGACAGAGAGTCTACGACAAAACACAGAACCACAAGAAATGCTCTTACCGACACCGGACAAGATTTGGCCTCTGGATGCGTTTGACTGTCCTGAAAATCACAAATCTCGAGGAGACGGCGATCTTGGTGTGATTGCGTTGATGTTGAACACCTATATGGCAGGTCATCCGTATAAGCCTTCTGCTTCAGATGCGGTTGAATGGGTCAAGAATCCGCACAAATTGGAGCGACACCAAAAGGCGGCATTGAGGGAGTTTGTAGACTCTTGGCAATTCTTCGATCTGTGGACATTCCACTTCAGGACCGGCTGTACCATCTACGAAATCGCAAGGGCCATGAGACTTGTCGGAGCCATGGCTCCAATGCCCGTGCACTACATCAACTCGATGGCTAAGGGGTATTGCGGGAGCGGCCAGGAACCGGATGACCGAGAGCGTCTGATCAGTAGCGTCAGGTGGGGATCGGACCCGCGAACAATCTGGCACGGCTTCTTGCACACATGATGCCCTGGAGATCGAGGCACGGAAGGGCTAACGGATCGATTTCGAGTTAGGAGAGAGGATACTTGTCCATCGAACAGGATCTGGACTCTCGGGCAACACATTCTCGAGAGTAGGACAAGATCTCGGTCAATGATTGCTTCGGAGCATCTATTGGACCCAGTGCTCTCGAAGCAATCAAGCCAAGGTGGTGTTAGCTCACCAGTCGTCGAGTTGACAGAACTGTCGGCCTTCCTATAAAGAGTTGCAGAGTTGCGACCGAATTGAACTATGACCATTTTGGCACTTAGAGCCGCCAAGTACTTGAGCAAACAATCGCAATGGAAGTACTCGAATCTCGAATTGCAGAAAATCCTGTACATTGCCCATGTTTTTCACTTCGGAGCCGATGATTCTCCGTTGGTGCACGGCAATTTTGAGGCGTGGGAATTCGGTCCTGTACATCCCGACCTCTACCACACCTTGAAGGTCTTTGGAGCCCGTTCAGTCCCTAGGTCATTTGGAATCTTCGACTTCACTGCAGACCTTGAGGAAGGATCTGAATCGCGATGGCTTTCGGATGCCGCAGTGGCTTTTCCTCCGGGAAGCGGGCCGGGTCTCGTCGCTTTCACTCGTCAAGAACACACCGCATGGTCGAAGCACTACAAACATGGTGAATGTTTCAATGTGATTCCATGGGAATCGATCGTGGATGAGTATCGACTCTTGACGAGAGCGTGTTAACCCGATAAATCCTAGCCGAGATGTTCATCGAGCCCAGGCCTAATTGCGCATAATCCATATTATGTTAAATACGGTAAGGTGTCTGAGAACACGCGACTAGGGGCTGACTGCTCATCCATAGAACTACTCGGTTTATTCCCTAGCGATCGACACCATTTTCTCGACCCGTATCACCCCGCACTCACTACCCGTCGGATTCATCATTTCTGACGGCATCTAGGCAATCACTCCGGATCGATCTGTCTATCTGCCTGAATGGCCATCGAGCATGCTTGGATATCGGCGAAACGTGTCTCATAGCCTCGCAATGAACACGCAGCATTACTCCTTCACGAAGCACGTTGGCCAACTGTGGCGAGAATTTCACGAGCTTTGAGTCCATAATTCGCACACGACTCACGGTCAGCTTGTTCAGTAGACCGCACGGAGACACGACATAAGAAATGGAAATTCGGCATTGCAAGAACTTCAAAGAGCAATTTCATGAAACTTACCGCACCGTGAATAGCCCACCAAGATTGTTCCGTCCTGCATCGCGAATTTTCTGTTTAGCCACGACGTGCTCGCCGAGGAGTAAGACGACATGCCTTCCATAGATCCAACAATCGCATCTGGTGTCGAACTAAAACCCATTCAGTCGTTGCTTGCCGATCGTTGGGGAATTCCGGCCGAAGCTCTCTATCCCTACGGACACTACAAGTCGAAACTACTCCTTGATTACACAAACGACTTGATGCAGTCTTCGTCGAACCGAGGAAAGTTCGTTCTGGTAACTGGCATTTCCCCTACTCCCGCCGGTGAAGGCAAGACCACAACATCAATCGGTCTCGCCGATGCGCTGAATTGCATAGGTGTGGATTCCTCCGCCTGCCTTCGAGAACCTTCGCTCGGACCGTGCTTTGGTATGAAAGGTGGAGCTCACGGTGGCGGACGAGCACAGGTTGCGCCGCTCACCGACATCAATCTACACTTCACTGGAGACATCCATGCGGTCGGTACGGCACACAACTTGCTCGCTTCCCTGATCGACAACGAGCTGTATTGGGACAATCAGTATGGAATCGATCCCGAAGGAGTTTCCTGGCATCGTGTTGTCGATCTCAATGATCGCGCTCTACGAAACGTAACTGTACCTCTACGGTATGGTGGTTCGCGCACGAGTGCGTTCGACATCACAGCAGCATCCGAGATCATGGCGATTTTGTGTCTCGCCAACAGCCGGCAGGACTTTCAGGAACGATTGGCAAATGTGGTCATCGGACGCTCGAAGTCTGGTGAACTCATCACTTCAGGAAGTCTGGGAGCTGAGGGAGCGATGTCTGTCGTCATGAACGATGCCCTCAACCCCAATATCGTGCAGACGCTCGAACACAATCCAGTGTTCATCCATGGCGGCCCATTTGCCAACATTGCTCACGGGTGTAATTCGGTATTTGCATCGCGAGCTGCATTGTTGCTGTCAGAGGTCGTAGTCACTGAAGCCGGTTTTGGTGCTGATCTGGGAGCAGAGAAGTTCTTGGACATCAAGTGTCGGCAATCTGGACTAAGACCCGATGTGGTAGTCCTTGTGTGTACAACCCGAGCGTTGAAGCTACATGGTGGTGTTCCGCAATCGGACATCGAGAAACCAAACATAGAAGCGTTGCGGATTGGTTCCGCCAACTTGCTGAGGCACGTGGAGAATCTCGTCAGTTTGGGATTGAAACCAGTTGTGTCGATCAATCGGCTGAGTAGCGACACTGAATCGGAACTGAGCGAAATCCAAGCCATTCTTCGAGAGCGAGACATCAGAGCTTGTATTTCAGACTATTGGGGACGTGGAGGCGAAGGTGCGCTTGATCTTGCGCATGCAGTTATGGAGTCGATTCGCAACGAGGATTGCAAGGAGATGCAGTTCGTATACGAAGACGACATGTCGCTTGAGCAAAAAATTGAAGCCGTGGCGACACGGATCTACCGTGCAGGTAGCCTGACCTATAGCGATCGTGCGGTGGATGAGCTCGCTGAGCTCGAGAGACTCGGCTTCGGTGAGTTGCCGATATGCATCGCCAAGACACAGTACAGCTTTTCCGCTGATCCGAAAGCTCTAGGAGCACCAATCGATCATGAATTGCCCATTCGTAGTGTCAGATTAAGTAGCGGAGCACGATTTGTGGTCGTACTGACGGGTTCCGTAATGACGATGCCCGGTCTGCCCCGCTCTCCGGCAGCGTTGGACTTCGAACTCAACGACGAGAACGAAATCGAGGGGTTCTAACTAGCAACTCACGTATAGACCAGTTGCCCTCGGAATTGTGGAGCGACTCGATGCGTCCGCTATCGACTGGATTCGGACTGTAGTCAGACCACCCGACTACAGCCCGCCAACAAAATTTACTGGCTACTTGTCGTAATCAGTCCTTTACGACTGTCCAATCATGTGACTTGGTCTTTCCTAGATCCAGCCGGACAAGCATCCAAGCTAGCAGGAATGCTGCAGCTGCGAACAAGATATCTCCTGGAACCCGCAGCCACACAAGGAACTCCATGATTCCCGAGTGCATGAACTCCGCAGTACGTGCAGCCCAATAGCTCTCGCTGAACGACGTATAAGCTTGAAGCAGTCCTTGCGGAAGCAACGAGCCAAAGACCATCAACGCCAGTCCGATGTTGAACAACCAGAAAATCCAATTCAGCATCTTGTCCGACCACCGATTCGCAACAGTCGGTAAGTCGACCCTACAGAGCAAGAGCAGACCGATGCCCAACAGCCCGTAGACACCGAAGAGTGCCGCATGACCGTGTGTGGGAGTGGTCAATAGTCCTTGCATGTAGTACAGCGCTAACGGTGGATTGATGAGGAATCCCAACACCCCTGCCCCAACGAGATTCCAAAACGCGACAGCTAGGAAGAACTTCAAAGGCATCTTGTATCTTTCAACCCAAGGCGCGTATCGCTCCGCCCGCCAATGATCAAAGGCATCGAATGCAATAAGAGCCAGTGGGACGACTTCAAGCGCCGAGAAAACTGCACCAAGAGCAAGCACTGATTGAGGAGTACCTGCGAAGTACAGATGGTGGAACGTACCAAGGACTCCTGCCCCCAAGAAGATCATGGCCGAGAACATCACATAGATCGCCGCGGTCGACGCTCGTAGCATTCTCATGTTGACGAACACCCAAGCAACCCATGCGGTCGCGAAGACTTCGAAGACTCCTTCGACCCAAAGATGTACCACCCACCAGCGCCAATACTCCACAACAGTCAGGTGAGACGTTCGGTCGTAGAACAGACCAGCACCGAACATAAGCGCGACACCGGCAGTGGAGGTGAAGAGCAGTATCAGAAGCGTTCGATCACTTCTGCGAGCCCGAATTGCCGGAATTAGGCAACGCGCCATCAACACCAGCCAAATCAGCAAACCGGCAAAAATCAATATCTGCCAGAATCTCCCCATATCCAAGTACTCATAGCCTTGATGGCCGAACCAGTACACCAATGCAGGATCGGTAACACGACCAGTGATCGTGAGCCACTCACCGATGAGCGAACCCAGAACTGCGACCACAAGAGCTAACCACAGCGCATTCACTCCTAGCTTCTGCAACTTGGGTTCTACTCCGGAGATCATTGGTCCTAGATAAAGGCCTGCCCCAAGCCAAGCGGTTGCAATCCAGAAAACCGCCAATTGAACGTGCCACGTTCGCGTGAGAGCGTAGGGAGCTATTTCCGATAAAGGAATGCCGTAGAAGTCGTGACCCTCCACTGCGTAATGCGCCGTAACCGCTCCTAGGAGTATTTGCAACACCAACAGTGCGCCGACTGTCCATATGTATTTCTTGATGGCCAACATGGAAGGTGTCAACGAGACCTTGGACATTGGGTTGATATCGGCGTAACCTTCCTCTGGCTTGACATCTCGTTGCCATTCCTCCCGCTCTCGAAGGAAGAACCAACACAGCAAGCCGATTCCTCCGATCAGCATCACAACCGAAATGAAGGTCCACAAGAAGGCTTGTGCGGTCGGCCTGTTATCGATCAATGGTTCGTGCGGCCAATTGCTGGTATATGTGACGTTAGTTCCGGGGCGATTCGTTCCGGCTGCCCAAGCAGACCACCACCACCATGCCGTCAATGCATCGATTTCAGCAGTTGAAACGTCTCCCAATGGGTGGTTGGGTATTGCATATGCACGACGCAACTCTTCGTATTCCGCATCGTTGACATCATTCCCAAACAGACGTCGGTAGTGGTCTTGTACCTCTTGAATAGCGCGAAAACGCTCGTAGGAGACAGTAATGACTCCCGTTTCTTCATCGTAGGTGTTGGTATGAAACTCCACGGCAAGAGCGGCAATTCTTGCCGCCCTCTCCGCCTCGCTGATACTGTCGAACTGCCCGTCCGCTCGCAACATTGCATCAGCTTCTCGATGCAATACATCGGCAGTCCAGTCCGGAGCGAGATACGCTCCATGGCCCCAAACAGATCCAAGTTCCATACCACCAAGTCTTCGCCAGATATCCCTTCCTTGATGTATCTCCTCGGAGGTGATTACGACGGCCGGAGGGTCTGTGTTCTCGACAACGACTCGTTCGGGGACTGGCGGCGCTTCCCGAAACGACAGTCCGCCCACGAGGAGCAACACACCGAACATAGCCGTGAGGAATACGATGAAGATCGCCCAAAGGCGGGGAATTGTGAAGACTTGCTTGTAGTTCACTCTGACATCCTTGTGAAAGCCACTTGAGGATTCGTCGGTTCGCACAACACGGAGACGATTTCCAACCCGCTAGGCATCGATTTGACTGAAGGTGCCTAATCGGGCATCAATTAATTTTCGTAAGTAGAGCTACGAATTGCAACATCAATCGCTCTGGATTCGACTACCTAGTCAACATCTTCGAGTTACTGTCGGAAAACCCATTCTTGGGCGAATTCGCTCCTCCACGGGCTCGAACTCTGTTTGCTCGCACGTCCGGTGCAACGATCTCTTGAATCTACGAATATGCTACAGTCAACACGTTCCTAGTTTGGCCATTAACACACAATACTACTAACAGTGCAACACTGAGACTCTCAAGGATGGGCTCGATGTGCCAATTAAGAAGCGAACTCTTCGAGAATGTCGTCTCGTTCGGTCCATCGAACCAGTCTCACTTCATAGATGAGCAATGCACGCTCAACGTCCTGCGATATGTTCTTATTAGAGTCGTTGAGAATCACGTAAGCCTGTGTGTCAGCAGATCGCCCATCCTTGACGTCGATCCAAGAGAAAGCCAATGCCTGAACGGCGTTTCGACTGGGCAGATCCATCGCAATAACTGCTCGTTCGGGTTGAGCATCCGATTTCGGTATGACAAAGTCGATACGGTGGTTGAAACCACTCTTGCCGATGAACTCGACATCTGGGCTATACCGCACGTCCGACTGGTACAACCAAGTGGCCACTTCCCTGTGAAATCTGGATGTGTCAGAATGCGATGCTAGGCACGAGAGATCATTGGCAGCCAACATTGCCTGCACGAGATTGTGCTTGCTCAGCGAGAAATTGTCCGCTGATGCGTTGACCTGCAATGCTGTACCCTTCTGTTGGACTCCAAACCCATTGAGAATTGTCTTGAGACTGGCTTGACACTTTGCGGAATCGATATTGAGACCTGATAGCTCCAAGTCTTCAAGCACATAGCCATCGTCCGATAGAACGAATCCCGCACGGTCCCGTGTTGTGTAGATTTGCAGACAGTCGTTGTGCCGATCCAGATACGGTGTGGTTATCTCGACGGAGTCTCCAATGCTACGCAATCTGGTTCGGTCTCTTAGCCAGGTCAGATGCTGATCTATCAGTTCCGCTACTTCATCAATCATTTGAATGGACCATGCCACAGCTAACCCCTTTCGTCCCTATTTTCGAACATCATGGAGCTCGTTTCTGTCTGGGGAGCGTTGTCGAAATGGTGCACATGAACTCCCTTATCTCTTTGACCGCGAATTCGGGTCATTCTCCTTCCCTCAGCTACACAGATTCGAGAAAATATCAAAGTGACCGAGTGACATCGGTCATGTAAACAGATCGAATCGCAGGGACTCACGCTATGTCTGACCAGTTTGAAGTAGTAACGTCACAACTCCGATTTCCAGAGGGTCCTGTCGCCCTATCCGATGGTTCGGTTCTCGTCGTCGAGATTGAACGCGGAACCCTCTCGCGTGTAGATGCTGGTGGAAACATCGATGTGGTGGCCAATCTCGGCGGTGGACCGAATGGTGCTGCAATTGGACCTGACGGTCACTGCTACGTCTGCAACAACGGGGGATTTGAATGGGTGCACCGACGCGGCCGTACCTACCCTGGAAACCAAGCGTCGGATTACACGTCAGGTCGAATCGAGAGAGTCAACCTAACTACCGGCGACTTTGATGTCGTCTACGATAGTTGCGATGGGGTTCCTCTTTGCGGTCCCAATGACATTGTCTTTGATAGTACGGGCGGTTTCTGGTTTACCGACCACGGGAAGAACCGTCCACGGGAACGTGACCGGACAGGTGTTTTCTATGCCAAGCCCGATGGCTCGTCCATCAAGGAAGTGATCTGGCCGCTAGAAGCTCCCAACGGTATAGGCCTCTCTCCCAACCAGGATGTCGTCTACATTGCGGAGACTCCCACTGCAAGGTTGTGGGCATATCCGCTCAAGGGTCCAGGCCAATTGCAAGGAGACAGGTTGGATCGTCCGGATGGAGGTAGAGTGGTTCATGGACGGATGGCCTACTGCATGTACGACTCGTTGGCCGTCGATGCAGAAGGCAACATCTGCGTTGCAACCCTGATGGATGGAGGAATCACCGTCCTTTCTCCCGACGGAGAGCCGACAAAATTTGTTCCCATGCCGGATCGCTTGACGACCAATATCTGTTTCGGCGGGGAAGACTTGAAAACTGCCTATATCACTCTGTCGTCAACTGGGCAGCTAGTCAAAATGCAGTGGGACACACCGGGAACTCCACTGAGTTTCCTGAATGACTGAGAGCAATGGGAACAGGTGGCGATGAGACCCGTTGACGACTACTCGGTCAATCTCAATTCCCTAGTCTCAATCCCTACCCTGTTGGGCCGTTCGGGGACCGGCTCACATTCGCCAGAGCCTTGAGCGCGAGCTAACTATCACTACAACTATGAACATCAACGCTCCAGCAAGCACCAACGCTATTTTTGGACCGACGATTCCAGCTGTAAATCCCCACAGAAGTGCTCCGATGGGTCCGGAACCCATGAACGAGAAAGCGTAGAAGCCCATCACGCGTCCCCGAAGGTCTTCAGGAGCATTTTCTAGCATTACGCTTCGCGCCATGCTGATGGCAATTCCTCCGCAGGTTCCCCATATGAACAGCAGTGCGGCAAAGACTGGAAAGGCAAACCCAATGCCTGCAATGCCAAGGAAAACAGCTCCCAAACCGTGAGCTATTAGCAGGGCTCGCCCAGCTCTTCGAATACCCTTGGTCAGCAGCAACAACGTGATTGTCACGACCAACCCTGTCGAATTTACGAGATTGATCAAAGCGATGTCGAACGACGATCCCTGGTAGATGTCGCGAATCAACAGAGGTACGGTGACCGCGTAAGAGCCCATGAAACAGATGCCAACGAACATGTTCTGCAAGGCAACCGCCCGCATCGCGGGATTCTTCAGCACCGCTCGACAGCCGACGACGATCGAGTTCGCCACCTGCTTGGGAACAAACTGCTTGTCCGGACGCAGATCTCGCTGAAGCTGCGGCACACGGCTCAACGACCAAGCTCCTAATGCAATGATTAGCGCCTGAACGATGAGAATGGGAACTCCTCCGATTCGTTGAGCGGTTCCGGCAAACGCAAATCCAACCATCTGCGTTAGGAACTGAACAAGCGTGAACTTCACGACAGTGCGTTGAATATCGCCACGCGCGACGGAATTGAGGATCGCATCCCGAGCCGGCGTAATAAACGCTTGTAACGTGCCGATGGAAGCCGCGTACACAATCATGAGCGGCAGGTTTAGCTTGTTGAAGAAGAGAATTCCCGCCAGCATCAGGGGAGGAACGACAGCGATGGACTGCGCAATAACAGCCACACGTCGCGCTCCGAGATGATCGGACATGGTTCCGCCCAACAGCATGAACAACGTCGCTGGAAGCAGGAAGGCCGATTGGGCGACTCCCACCATCGCCGGAGATTCTTGGAGCACTATCGCAACTAACCACGCGAACAGGACGTTTTGAATTCCGTAGAACGCAAACCATGAACCCGAACCTACGAGGTAGTAGAAAATCGGCCGAGATCGACGACTTATCAAATCAACTAACTAATGGCTACTAAATGTCAAGGAAAAATCAAGACATCAAGTGAACGGAAAAACTCTTGACAATTGTCCCTGAGACGTATAGGCGGTATTCGGATTGAACCGAGTGCTGAAGCGTTTCGAACAGCTGAAGTAGTCAGACTGGACCGCCGAATCGAGGTCCTCCGATGCCGCCCATCTGATCGCCACCTGTGGGACCTCGCATCGGGTCGTCATCGTCGTTTTGCTCGACCCATCGCTTTCGGTTACGCCGTCGCTCTTCTTCAAGACCATCATCGAAGATGTCTGGTTTGTCGACATCTTGGAACTGAAGCTCGTGCAAGGTGTAGTAGATACCCTTCTTCGCGATCAGTTCCTCGTGGGTACCCAGCTCACGCACATTGCCTCGATGCAACACGAGAATACGGTCACACTCCTGAATGGTCTGCAATCTGTGGGCGATGATGATCGATGTACGCCCTTCCGTCAGTTTATGCAGGCCGTCTTGAATAATCAGTTCGGTACCTGTGTCGATGCTCGATGTCGCCTCGTCCAATACGAGTATTTCGGGATTGGCGGCGAGTACACGGGCAAACGCCAATAGCTGCTGTTGTCCCTGCGAGAGGTTGTGTCCACGCTCAGCAAGTTCGGTGTCATAGCCGTCTGGAAGTTGCTGGATAAAGTAGTCGGCGTTCACAACTCGTGCGGCCCACTCCGCTCTCTCCCGTGAAATGCTGGGATTGTTCAGAGAAATGTTGTCGAGGACCGATCCTGAGAAGATATGGAAGTCCTGCAGAACTACGCCGATTCGGCGACGTAGGTCTGAGCTGGTGATCTCATTGACATCATAGTCGTCGAGAAAAATCATCCCATCTTGAAAGTCGTAGAAACGGGCAAGGAGCCGGATTATCGTGCTCTTGCCGGAACCGGTAGGTCCTACGATTGCCAACTTCTCGCCGGGCTGAATTGTGAAAGAGACGTCTTCGAGGACCTGCTCCCCCATCACGTAGGAGAAGTTAGCGTTCCGAAATTCGACCTTTCCTCTGAGTCGGTCTGGCAAGTCGATTGGCTTCTCGGGTTCGTGTAATCGTTCATCCCAATCCAGAGCTTGGAATATGCGTTCACCGGAAGCCATTGATCGGAACAACGTATTGAACAGTTGACCCACTGCGGATACAGGCTGCACCATCATGTTGATGTAATGCGTGAACATGATCAGCGTTCCCAGAGAGAGTGCTTCCTGCACCACCTGGCCGCCTCCGTACCAAAGGATGGCAGCTGTCGCAATGCTAGTGAGGCTCGTATTGAAGGTCTCGAACACGACCTCGTAGTTGATGGCGCGATATTCCTGCTTGCGGTTTTCGCGATTGAGCTCGTTGTATTCCTCGATGTTGTGTTCTTCACGACCCGATAGCTGAACGACTTCAATCCCCATCAAGTCTTCTTGCATGTATTGGTTGAGTGCCGAAACGGAATCGCGGATCAATCGGAATATCTCTCGCATTGCCCAGCGGAACCAGTAGGTTGCCACTGCCGCCACCGGAATGATCGCAAGAGCGACCAGCGTCAAATCGACGCTGAAGTGAAACATGATGAACAGCACGATGATGAACGGGACAAAATCGGCGCAGTGCTGAATGAAGTTCGTGATGAGCATGTAGAGGTTTTCAACATCGTTGGTAACCCGAGTCATCACGCGGCCTACTGCCACATGGTCGTAGAACGAAGACGGCTTGTGCTCCAAGGAAGCGAACAGGTCCACACGCAAATCACGCAATGTCTTCAGCGATCCGCTCGTCAGGGTCAATGACTGTGCCAACCCCAGAAACGATTGCACAAAGATCATGAACACGTACAGCACGACCGCAGCTGCCAGCATGTGAATGGAGAAGAAGCTCGAAATCCACTGGGTCAGGTCGAGCAGTCCGTAGTCCGGCATATCTCCAAAATTTGTCTCAGGCGACAAAATGTTGTCGATGATGACCTTGTTCTGCAAGACCGGCATGATCGCTGTGATCGTCGAGGACACCAGCATAAGCACAATGCTGGAGATCAAGGTAATTCGGTACGGTTTCGTCCACTGCAGCAACCGCATAAACATCCGAACGTTTAACGCCTGATGTGTGAGCTGAGCGTCGAACGCAGAGTAGTTTCGACCGGGTCCAGTTTGTGTTTGTGTATCTTCTGCCATCAGCTTGCTACACCCGATGAAACGTCAGGATCTTCCGCTTCACTCTGTTGATCCGTGAGTTGCTGGATCAACCGATTACGTCGAGATTGATCTTGATCTTGATTGCTCTGAATAGCCTCAAGGTCCGAGTAGTAACCACCCGAAGCCAGCAATTCCTCATGGGTTCCGTGCTCCTGGATATGGCCGTTGTCAAACACGTAGATGTAGTCGGCATGACGGGCCGTCGAAACGCGGTGGGAGATGAGAATGGTGGTCTTGTCTGATCGAAGCCGGTTAAGGCCTCGAATGATTCGTTCCTCGGTTTCGGTGTCCACGCTGGAGAACACGTCGTCTAGGAGCAGTACCTTGGAATTGCGGATCAAACCACGTGCCAATGTAGCTCGCTGCTTTTGACCGCCGGACAGAGTGACTCCTCTTTCCCCGACTATGGTTTGCAATCCGTCGGCGAACTCCGAGATGGTTTGATCCAATCCAGCTGCTTCGACAGCATCCCAAACGGCTTCGTCGTCTCGTGAAGGATCATCGTAGGTAATGTTCCCCTTCACAGTGTCCGAGAACAGGAATGCATATTGAGGAACTAAGGCAACTTCCTCTCGAAGTCTCTTGATTGGATAGTCGCAAATGTCGTGTCCACCAAGGAATACCGTATCTCGAGGAGTGTCAGTCAAACGCACGATCGACTTCAACACTGTGGACTTGCCAGATCCCATGCGTCCCAGCATGGCAACTGTCTGACCAGGCTCGACTTTGATGTCAACTTCGTTAAGCGAAGGCGTAGCAGCTTCCGGATAGGTGTAAGTCAGTCCGCGAATCGCGACACTTGGAGTCACTTCCTCTTCGATATCCGATGTGGGACTATCAGAAACCTCCGGCTCGTGTTCGATTACTTCGAAAATCCGCTCTGTCGCGGCCGCGGCTGACGTGAACATCGAAAGCGACCAGCCAATCTGAGTCACCGAGCCGGTAACCATCCAAAGATATGCAGAAAAAGCAGTGAAAGTACCAAGCGTGATATCTCCCTGAAGTACCAAGGATCCACCGTATCCAAGAATGATCAGCGGAGAAATCATCGTCAATCCGTTCATGGACAGACCCATGATCTGCATGAAACGGGTGGCCCTGTAGGACTTCTTGGTGTACTGAGTGCTCGCTTCCCGAAATCTTTCGATTTCTCTGCCTTCCTGCGCCATCGCCTGTATCGTGCGAATGCCGTTGAGGTTCTCCTGAGCGAACGACGTCACCTTTGCCATGGCTTGCTGACGCTGGATAAAGTACGGATACATGCTCCGCGACATCAGAAAACCAGTCAACGCTACAAATGGAAGCGGAAGGATCACGAACGCAGCCAGTGTCGGCGACATCGCGAACATGAAGAACAGTCCAGTCGTAAGTGAAAAGAAGAACATTACGACGGTAACCCAGCCAAACGACACGGACATTCGGACTTGACTGACGTCATTGACGGAACGTGACATCAAGTCCCCGGTTCCGTACTTGTTGAAGAATCCCGGTCCCTGACTTTGTACGTTGCGGAATATCCTTTTACGCAGGTCATAGGTGACTGCTATCGATACTCTACGCAGTGCCCTTCTAGCCCAAACGTAGATCAGGAATTGCAACGCAACAACGCACAGAATAGCTATTGCTGGAGTTGTGAGATCTGGCGGTATGGTGGGATCCTGCAAGCTGTCGATTGCAGCCCGCATGAATTGAGGAATCCACATCGCACCGAACCGCTGTAGCAGCAGTCCGGTAACGGAAAAAGCAATGACCCAACCGTATCTCTTACAGTAGGGAAGAAGCTTCTTGAGGTGTCCTAAATGCTTGAAGGATGACTGTTCCCGGGTCGGTCCAGACCGAAATCCCCCTCGGTGGCCGCCACCCATCGAGAACCCGCCACCCATGTATCTTGGCAAAACAAGAGTCGGCTAACCGTTCGCGGCGATGGATCAGCGAATCGATCCGCAAGGGCCGGAACCGCGCCTAGGTTCTGATCGTGGAGAGCATTTTACTTGATTGACCAAATCACTAACAAGCAGCATTGACCAACAGACTGTGTGCTAGTAGTGATTTTGCGTCGTGGGTGGGCAAGATTGAAATCAAGATTAGAGACTGCTCGCGGCCGTCTTGCTCTTCCAGTCCGCGGGACTACAATCCAAGTTGGTCATTGGTTAAAACTCCAGAAATCAACGAATGATCGGCGCTCGAACGCCCCTTTGCGTTCGGGCGTATTTTCATGCCACAGCATCGGAAGCAATCCTTACAAATCGCCCTTCTCGTTGTTGCAGAGATCGCTGTTGCTGAGATTCATGTACAAGACCGAGACTCGAGAGAGTATTTCGAGTCTCTACACATACAGAATGTACTGCACTTACGCTTAGTTCCCTTGGATTGCTACGGGAGCTTGACTATCCGGTGTGCCTGATTCGTCGTCAATGCATCAGCAGTCGTTGTGGATCCATCTGGCCAGTGAACAGTCACATCGGTCTCAGTCACACCGCTATCCAGACCGAATGTCACGGGAGTTTCTACCTGAGACAAATAGCTTCGAGTGGGCGACACAAATCGGATGAGATGTTCATCGGGTGTTTGAATTTCCACTCTCGCTCCAATTGCATAGACGTTCGGAGGATTCTGACGAAGTTCGATTCGAATCCAGCTGTGTTCTCTGGGAGTGTCGTTGCGCAATAAAGTTGGTTGTGATCCAACGTTGGTTAGAACCACGTCCAAATCCCCATCCCCATCGATGTCCGCGTAAGCAGCTCCCCTAGCCACTCGATACTCGCCCCAATCCGTTCCCTTCGAGTCGACGGGGATGTAACGACGATTGCAGTCATCTCCGCAGTTCCACCAAATCTGAGCACTCTGCGCATACTCTTGGCTTGATTGCACCCGATTGATTTCGGGTTCCACATGACCATTTGCAGCAAAGAGATCCGGCCTTCCATCAAGGTCGTAGTCCAAGAAAAGCAAACCGAAGGTCAAAGCACGTCGGCTAGCTGGACCAACTCCAGCGACGATGGCACTGTCGCTAAACGTTGATTCTCCCTTTCGACGAACATAGAACGACGACATCTCATTCGCGAAATTTCCAATCGCCAGTCCGATGGCATCGTTGTTCGCAAAATGCGCAATATCGATTCCCATTGCTCCTGTAGCCAAGCCTGCGGTGTCGAAAGCAAGTCCAAGCGATATCCCAGATTCAACGAATGAGCCGTCTCCCTGATTGAGGAAAGCAAAATTGCGCACTGTGTCGTTGGCTACAACAATGTCATCGAAGGAATCTCCGTTGATGTCGGCTGTGACAACGGCTAGTCCCTTTCCGACGGCAACTCCGGTGGACTCGTTGAAGATTTCTATTCCCGAAGACTGGGAGACATCCTTGAATCGGCCACCATCATTTCGAAAAAGGTACGAGTTCGTTCCTGCAAAGTCCGTGGGTGGACCGTATGCCCGTCCAATTCCGGCTAGTCGGTAGTCGACTTCCCGGTCGCGATCTTGCGACCAGACAACGTAGTTGCATACAAACAAGTCCAGATCGCCGTCTTGGTCGTAGTCGAAGAACGAAGCACCTGTACTCCAGGCATCGTGGGCACCTGACACTCCAGTCGACTCGGTGATGTCTTGAAAGCGAACTCCCTTCTCGTTTCGCAACAGCCGGTTCGAACCCACCGCTGTCAAGTAGACGTCGACGTACGAGTCGCCGTCGAAGTCGCCGACAGCAATGCCCATGCCGTAAAGCGGATCTTCCAGACCGACATCTACTGCTTTTTCAAAAGTACCGTCTCCTTGGTTCAAGTAAAGAGCTGAAGCTGAGTCAATGCCACCTGAGTCGCTCCACGACCAGTTGTCGGAGTTGACAAAGATGAGATCCTGGTCGCCATCGTTCTCAAAGTCTAGGAACGCGACTCCGCCCCCCATCGTCTCGGGTAGCAACCGCTCTCCGGTCGCTCCATTGACATGCACAAAGTCGATTCCCGAGGACCGAGTAATGTCGGACAGTCTTGGCGACGGTGCCTCGTATTCCACAGGGGTCAATATCGGCGCAACTTGGCTTGGCTGATCGACCGTTGGGTCGATTCGATCAGGGCGAGGAAGCAGAAGAACAGCCACGACTACGATTGCAATAAAGAGGAGAACGACCAACGATCCCCAAAGCGCTCGCTTCAAGCGCCGGATCTGTTCTGCTTCAGTCAATTGGCTGGTGTCGTCGATTGATTCGCTTGCAACTCAAAGATCACTACATCGTCGGCGACATGGTCAGCGATGGGATCATTTCGGCGGGCCGTAGCGACAGCAATGTCCCGAGCGTTATCGTCAACTCTGTAGGTCTCGTGTTGCTCGCGGTGGAACGATTCCAACTCTTGATCGCCGGTCAACGCATAGATCGTGGCGAGCCCGTAGTGTGCAGTGACATTTTCGGGATCGATGCGCAACACTGCAACATACTCATCGATCGCACTCTGCAACCAGGGATTTTCGGCAGTTTCCGCCTTGAGTTTAGAGCGTTCGAAATAGGTCCGTGCGAGGGTGTTGCGCAATCTGTAGTCGAGGGCGAAGTTAAACCCTCGATTTCGTGCGTCCACAAATTGGGTATCAGCCAGCGCCTTGAACTTGCGAATGGCCTCATCGAGTTGCCCCGATTGCAAGTCTATTAAGCCGCCAAACCATGCAATAGACCACGGATACGCCCCTAGCTGCTCGGCAAGCTGAAGTTGTGTAGTTGCCTCGTCCAGCCGGCCCTCCTGGAGGTACACACGGGCTAGATTGAGATGGCCTTCTCCCCTGCCGAAGTCGGCGACTTGCTGAAAGGCGTATTCGGCTTGGCGGAGAGCACTGTTGTTGGGCTTGTTCAACCATCCTATCCCATAGTCATTCCATCGCATCCATTCAGGAACTTCGTTGTCCTCATTGGACTGGGTGGTTGTTGAAGCTTCGTTTGTGTCGGGTTCCGCTACAAGTAGCACTTCGTCGTCCGCAATTAGAGTGATGGGCAAGTCGTTGCGAAGTGCGGGATCATCGCGAAACGCACGCAGAAACGTGGTGTCGAACTTGCGGTAGTTGAGTGTTGCCCTGATGGTCAACGAACCACTCAACTCGCTGGGAACGTCAAGACGATAGTGCACCACACTCGCACTTCCCGGTGCAATCTGATGGTCGTAGAGCTTGGTAAAGATGTCTTCGGCGTTGCGTTCGGCGATTCTCGAACCGAACCGGTCGAGCATGTAGGAATTGACGAAGTGCGAATTGGGATCAACGGAACCGTCTTCCCTCAGAGTTCCACTCGCAACGAGGACTTGATCTCCATTGCTCACCTCAACCTCAAGCCAAACCTCGTTCGAATCCGACGTACCTTGGGTGAAATGATGCCCCAATGTCAGCGTTCTGAGCACGACATCGAAGACGTAGGATTTTCCTGGTCCCACTCGAACGGTAGCGGAGTCGATCGGCGCAGTCGGAGTCTCTTCAAGCCTGTCCCCTTCCCGAATGGCGAAGATGTCAAGGCGTAGAGAATCACGAAGTATCTGTCGGTGTGCTTCGAGAGCTTCTACAGGTATTCCTGCCATGTCCGCTAGCGCAGTGTTGGCAGCAGCGAACTGATGGTCTCTCACAGCAAGAGTCGGCAACTCGTCGTACAACTTGGCACCAAAGTCGCGAGAAGCAACGATCCGCATATGACAACCATTGCAGTTCTTTTCTGCTTGTTCCGGATAGTAGAAACTCATCACGCCATGCCCAGAGACACCGCTGAGCAAAAACGAGTCGTAGTGGTTCTGACCTCGCAGCCACTTGTAGTCGTTGAGTTCCTTCGGGAGATGAACCTTGTGACAAGAACCGCAAAACTCTGGAGATCGGTGGATCTCCTTCAGGAACGTGCGTTTGTGAAACTCGGGTTTACCTTTAATCAGAGCTCCGTTGAGCCAGCGCAAGAATGGATTGTCGGATCGAGCAAACGGATAGTGGCGTGGTGCTTCAATCAGATATGCACCATTCCCCCGAGGGCTAGTTACATCGACAATAGAGTGGCAACTCATGCACGTAATCCCTGCATGAGCAGCCATGTTGTTCACGACATCGAGGTCCGGGTCGTCAAACGCACCTGTAAGCAACAGAACGGGATCATGGCACCCGGCGCAAAACCGTGCCGCTTCAACGTTGCCGTGCCGATCCAGCACTTTCGAACGGGTGTTGTTGACGGAGAAGGCATAGGCGGGATTATTGAATGAAGCAAACCGATGCGCACTAACAGCCCATTGGGCGTGAACGTCTGGATGGCACGACGCACAATACTGGTCCATCATTAGGTCATCAACGGTCAGATAGCCTCCACTAGTTGTGGTTGTTAGTGCAGGAAAGAAATCTGCCTTTGCTACTTGGGCAGCCTCTCCTGGTCTTAACAAGTGCAGCCCAATGATCGCAAGCACAATGCTGACCACTGCAACAACTGCACCACCCTTCCAGCGGATGCGTGGCCCGGCGAGTCGATGAAGCACGAAAAACCACACGGCTGCAATCGGAGCAATGATGTGGAGCCAGTAAATCAGCTGCCGCGAGGTGGCTTCTTTGACTTCGAGCAGGGGCAACCCTCGAGTCAGCGCTAGACCGGATACAAAAACCAAAAGCAGCGAGATAAAGGTCGCCAACCCTAGTCGCACTGCAATCCTGTTAGCGCGCCCCCAAGCACGACGGAGATGCAGTCCGACAAAGACCAGAGTCGGAAGAATGACTCCAAGCCCCAATAGCAGATGAACTAGGAACATCGACTGATAGAAGGCGTTCTCGAAAAATTCGTTTGTCTCCTGCTGAACTAGGCTAACTAGGACGAGATAGACGGAATTGATAACCAGAAGGGCTACTAGCACAAATACAACGAGAAGCAACTTACGCATGCCAGGCGTGACGACATGCCCAATGGACCGATCAGTCTTTGGTAATTCAGTCGATTCAACCATTTACAATCATTTATTCAAGCAAATTCATAAGTAATACAAGAAACGCCGCACCGTCAGAAAGTACTTCCGATGCGGCGTGAAATCTCTTGGATGAGCTTGCTGAATCGAAGCAGATTCCAAGAAGCCTCAACTTGGGAATGCCTAGTCTAAATGTGCTGTTCCAGAAACTTCATGATCTCTTCATAGAGCCGAGTCTTCGATTCAGGATCCCTGAATCCGTGCTGACCCGAAATCTCGTCAACAATCTTGTGGTCCGCCTGCGAGTGTCGTAGTGCACGAACCATTTTGGTGTGATGCTGAGGCGGAGCAAAGCCATCCTTTCCTCCATGCGACAGCAAGACCGGAACTTGAACTTTCTCCCCATTATTGGCAGGAGAAGCAGCCGCCAAAGCTTCCTGATCGTTTCCGACTGTCAAATTCAACAACGCTGGATCGATGGGCCACGCGGGCACTTGCCCGTTCCATAAAAGCGACAAGTCGTAGAGTCCCTGGTTGCCAACTGCACACTTGAACATCTTCGGTTCTTGAATCACCGCCTTCAAAGCGACGAAAGCCCCATAGTGAGATCCGGCGATACATATCCGTTCGCCGTCAATTTCCGCGAGATTAGCTGCATAGCGAGTGGCAAGCAACACATCATCGATGATCGCATCCGCCCATTGCCCAAAACCCGCGGACATGAAGTCCAATCCTCTACCTGCACCGCCGCGATAGCTGACCTGAACGACTGCATAGCCGTTCAACGCGTATGCCTGAACTTCCGGATTGAATCCCCAAGCGTCGTAGACGTAGTGGGGTCCGGCATGAGGCAGCACGACCAGAGGAACTGGATCTGTCGCATTCTTCGGAATAGTCACATTGACGTAGAGTGAAAGACCGTCGGGTGTGGTTATTCGGTGGGTTGCAGTGTTCGACATCTCGCTTGCCGTAACTTCCGGGTTTCTCGGACTGACGATGTCCAACTGACGTGTCTCCGAATTGAATCGGTAGAAGACGCCGGGGTTCGACATGCTATCTGCGAGCAACACCATGACTTTCTCGTCTTGCGAAATTCCAGCTATGGATAGCCGATAGCCACGAAAGTGCTCTTGTCGAGCAAGCGTCAGCCAATAGCGGGCCGAGATGTTTTCGCTAGCTATCGCTTTAAACGATGAAAACGGATCCATCAACGCAACACCGACGATTTCGTTTCGGTCTCCAGACCAGACGATCGAATTCGGATCGATGTCGAAGACAGAGTCTCCATACACCATCGCGAATTCTTCAGAATCAGGGGCGAATCGATAGAGATTGGAAATTCCGTTTTCATGGTTACCCAACACGTAGAAGCCCTCGTTGTCCGCATCGAATCCTATGAATTCGATGGTTGCCCCCCATCTTTCGATACCTGCTGCTTGCGAAATGTCCTGCCACTCACTGTCCGCGTCGCTCCGGTAATGCATGATCGGTATCCCAGATGGTGCACCGTAGGCGACTCTGGCCAACCCATTACGATCTACAAACAGATCGCCGTAGGCGACTGGACCCGATTGACGATTGCTCCGCTTGCCTCGCTTCTTCGAGTAGACCTCCAGTTCAAGAATCGTGGGTCGGCTATTCGGGATCACTCGAAAGTTTCGAAAATCCTTTTCCTGCATGAAGACTGTGCGCCGATTGCTCTCATTGACGTCGCGCAGGACCAGATGTGTCTCGGGTGCGTCCGCGAAGCGATCAAACGGGTTGGAATGTCTATTGCCGGTGTAATTGACCGAGTAGAAGTTGCCCTGCCACCAGGGAAACGGTGAAGGTCCCACGATCTGCTCAACCGTGTACACCACCCGTTCATTGTTGACCCAGACTAGATCCATCATGCTCTCGCGGGCTTCCATCTTTACGGATATCCGAGGAGAAGTCGGCTGCAAAGTCTCGGTATCCAAAAAGCGAAATGCGTAGGGCCCCACACCAACCATGTGCTTCCCGTCGGGGGACAGCCTCATCTCGTTGATTACGGGTTCCGCGAAGATATCCGCTAGAGTCGTCGTGGTCTGTGACAAAGCTGCTGGAGCCAGGCCAATGACGAGACCAATCAGCAACGGTTGAATCTTGTTTTGCATCACGTAGCACCCTCCATAGTCTCGGAATACACGGCGACCCTACAACACGAAAGTGGTGTGTTCGTCGGGCAACCTATGTTCACGAAGACAACCTGCATAAGTAACTCGTACATTACTCTATCCGCACTGTTACGATTTTGTCAAACGCTTGCCATGTTCGCAGAACCAAGCAGGCATCAAATGATTTCTCCTACTTGCCTCGTTCCCTCTCGCTGATGTGCGTTCTTCGAGCAGTCAATCTGTCCAAGAGATTTGCGGATGTCACCGTTCTCGACGACGTGAATCTCGACGTAGCCGCCGGGGAAACTGTCTGCCTGCTCGGTCCCAATGGAGCTGGAAAGACAACACTCATGCGAGTATTTCTTGGGTTTGTGCTACCCGATTCCGGCCAAGCATTGGTTCAGAACATCGATGCATCGGTTCAACCAGTTGAATCCCGCAAATTTCTGGCATATGTACCCGAGGTTGTCTCTCTTTATCCGGAACTTTCGGCCATTCGTAATCTCAGCTTCTTCAATGCGTTCGCTCGTCCCGAGGCAACGCAGGGTGAACTTCGGCAACTGTTGACCGAAGTGGGGTTGGATGAGCGTTTCCACGATAAGAAAGCGAAGGAGTTCTCCAAGGGGATGCGTCAGAAGATTGGCTTGGCAATAGCATTGGCGAAGCAGGCCAAGGTCGTGTTGATGGACGAACCGTTTACGGGTCTTGATCCAGAGTCGGCCAAGGATCTCTCGAACCATGTGAAGCGCATTGTCGCTAACGGAACTTCGATTCTGCTCGCTACGCACGACATCTTTCACGTTAGCGAACTTGCATCCAAAATTGCTCTACTCAGAAACGGACATCTGCTAGGTACGCTCGATTCTGCGTCCATGAGTGCTTACGAGCTGGAACGGCAATATCTTGAACGTATGCAAGACTCTCTGTAGATCGTCCGGGACTTGTTGGTGCCAGCAGTGTTTGTCGTACTGAAGAGAGAACTCGAGGAAGCGATCAGTGATCGCCGATTCCTGTTGCTGTGCGTGCTTACGCTTGCTCTGACTGCCGTCGCCGCGCTGGATGGATGGCAACGGACCGCTGATAGCCAGACTTTGAAGGCCCAAGCTGAACGAATCGAGCACGAGACGTGGGTAGGACAAGGAAGTGTCAATCCGCATGATGCGGCTCACTTTGGCAGATTCGCACTACGTCCCGTTCCACCATTGGCGGCGTTCGATCCCGGCGTGTACGACTACGCAGGGGCGAGTGTTTGGATGGAGGCACATTTTCAAAATCCGCCCACCAATCGCCGAGCAGAGTCTCAGCTGAGCTCGTTTCCACTGACAACCGCCACTCCCGCGTGGATTCTGAGTGTCGTTGTCCCCATGATCATCATCGTTCTCCTCTTTCGATCAGTTGTCGGAGAACAGGAACGAGGAACGCTTCAGCTTCTGCTCGTGCAAAACGTTCCTGCCCACGGTTTGATCGTCGGGAAGTGCTTGTCAGCCCTAGCTATTGTCGGTTTGTTCGTAGTCTTGTTGTTTGCAACAGCGTGCATCCCTGCTCTGTTTACCTTTAGTCAGGACATGGACTGGGGTCGTGTTGTTGGGTTACTACTGACGTATCTGGCCGGTTACATGGCAATGATCGGAACCGTGTTGGCTGTGTCTGCCGCTTCGAGTTCGAGCTCCCAGTCATTTTGGATCTCAATCTTCTTCTGGATCGGCATCGCATTCGTCGTTCCGACGGTGGCTGCTCAAATTGCCCAGGATGCGCACCCTACTCCTCGAGATAGAGAATTCGTCGCTTCAATCCAAGAGAAAGCCCAGGCACCGTTCTGGCTAGGTGGAGCCCAGTATGAAGAAGTTGCGGTCTACGAAGCGGAGGTAATGACGCAACATCGAGCGATGGGGGCTGATGAATTGGGCCTGAATCGGGACGCTCTCGTGCTTCAAGCCCATGAACGATTCGCCAACCGGGCGTACGACCAGCTCTACGGCGAACTATACGCAACCCATTTGAGGCAGGAATCCATCCTACGGTTGGCATCTGCCTTCTCTCCCATTCTTGCTATTCAGCAACTCTCTCGGGGATTGGCTCAAACCGACACGATTTCGCAGATCAACTTCCTATCCAAAGCCGAAACTCATCGGCGGGAGATCATCCGGCAACTCAATGAAGACATGATGCACAACGCAGCCGACACATCGTTTCGTTACACAGCAGACAAAGAACTTTGGGAGCAGATCGAGAACTTTGCACTGGAACCGAGAAGTCTGGCGGACACTGTTCGTTCTTACACATTCGAAATCCTGTGTCTGCTCGTGTGGATGATGCTTAGCTTCATCGCAACGGCAATGCTAATCAGGCGCAAGATTGGCTCCAGTAGATTGTGAATTACGGAATGGTCGAGCAAGCATGATGGCGCGACGCAAGGGACTCGAACATGCGCTGATTTCTCTGGCGTTTGCAGCAATCACTGCCTATGCGGTGATCAGCGGATTGGCGTGGAAGCACGACGTCGCAACCGAACAAGCCAATCCTCCTCGGGAACACGCTGAAACGCGAAGCCAATGGTTTACATCGCTTCGTCGCGCCGAGTCGGGAGAATCAGTTTCTCCTGCATTGGCACGTCCTATGAACTTGCCTGTTCTCGTTCAACGACCCGCAGGACCTCTAGCCCAACTCGCGCATCGCAACGAAGAGTTGTATCCGTCCACTGCCACGATCAATGGTTTCACCAACGAAGCTCTCATCTTTCGTCGCTACGAAATCGAAGGACCCTCAACATTGATGCATGGACAACTTGACATGGTCTTCGTCGTCGTCGTGTTGCTTCCTTTGATTCTGTGTCTGTTGAACTACAACAACTTAAGCACGGACCGTGAATTGGGAAGATTGGACGTACTGATCACGCACGGCTGGCGACCGAGCCGGCTTCTTTGGACGCGAACGATACAGCACTCGCTTGCGCCTCTCGCAGTAATCGTGGTTGCTTCAGTGACCGGGGCGATATTGGATGATCCGACGAGTCCCGGAGTATGGGTTAGATTGTTGGGCTGGTTGGGGATCGTATCGTTGTATTGGACGTTTTGGGTTGCCCTGTGTGCATGGATGGCCACTTGGAGCAAGAATCCTCTGAATGCCGCACTTGCCGCCGTTTCGTTGTGGGTTGGCATCGTAGTCCTTCTGCCATCGCTCCTTCAGGTAGTCACTGTACGGATTACCGATCCACCTTCGAAGATTCACGTGATGTCGTTGGCTCGGACAGCCCAAGCTGAAGCACTGCAATCCGTAGATGAACGTGTTGAAGCGTTCATGGCGGAACACGGATCAGAAATCCCGTCGGAAGTGGAAAACGTGGCGGCCTACTATCGACGAGCATACGTATCGAACTCTGCAATCAATTCGAAAGTCGGATCGCTGCTCGACGAGTACAACGCGCAACTCGATGACGACCTGAAATTATTGGACTACCTGCAAGTCCTCTCCCCTGCGAATTCAATCCATCGTGCACTGCATGAAGTGGCTGGATCGGGAATTGTTCGTGCGGCCCGGTTTCAGCGAGAAGTGAGAATGTTCTTTCGCCACTACTTTGCGTCCATTGGAGAAGCCACTATGAATCAGCAGAGACTCTCGGTGACGGAAGCAGAGGCAATAGGTGAGCTTCGATTCGCCGAATCGCCTTCTTGGTCGACTATTGTCACCGCGGCGCTGGGACTGACAGTGCTGATCGTGGTTGTACTGTTACATTGTGCGAGGACCAGTCGAAGACTGGAGCACCCTGTCGGTTAGTTTCAGTCAGGACTGGCTCAGTGCGGATCTTCGAAAATCGCGTGCAGGAAATGCTCCTCGATCAAGAACAGTCCGTACGCAACTACCATGCCCAAGAAAACAAGTACTACCAGTAGCCACCTGTGATGGCGATGGAACTGAATTTCAGGTAGTAATTCGCTAAGTGCGATGCAAAGAAACGACCCACAAGCGAATGCCAATACGTAGCCGATGGCTTGGCTCTCGTAGAAATCCGTCAGCAGACCCGTGAACATATACGTAGCTGCGGCGGTCACAGGACAAATCAATGCAAACCCAATATTGATCCACAATGCCAGTCTCGGATCGTTTCGGTAGTTCCGCAGCAGCACTAGCACCGAGTAGGCATCGAGTGGCTTGTGCATGAATATTGCAAAGAACACTCCCAGACCCGGCAGCATTCCGGGATGGATGTGTCCCGCTCGAACACTGGCCCCAAGCGCAATCCCCTCAGTGATCGAATGAATGCTCAGACCGATGAACAGTCCCACGAAGCTTTGAAAGGTCTTGGGACTCTCACTGAGTTGGTGCAGACTATCGCTACTTGCATCTTGGGACTGAAAATCAAACGTGCGTAGCACCACGATCATCGCAAGAACACCAATTGCAACCCAGGTCATGGCCTCAACTATGGAGTGCTCGCCATGATCGGACTCAGACAGATGCTCAACGCTGTGAGGAAGAAGATGAAACAACGCAATTCCAATGACACAGCCAGCGACGAAAGCTGTGACCATCTGACGTTGATTGTGCGATACAACTCCAAGTGCGCTGAGCTGTCCGCCAAGAAAAGAAGCTAGACCAATAGCTACTGAATACCCGAGAAGCAACAGCAATGGATCGAGGGGCATCAATCTACTCCTGGGGAAAGAGGATCAAGACCGCGACCACGATCGCAAATCTACCCATTACGACGAGGATGGCTTTCGTGTCGAGACAGAGCACACAACGAGCCAAGAGAACTCGATCCTTCTACTACTCAAGACTGCACGAAACGTGACATGATAGTGTTGCAAGTTGCGATTGAATCATTGAGCTGTCTGATACTTCACTTTCGGATGGATACACAGCAACTCGTAAACCAGATTGGCCGCAACTAACGACGTGTTTCGCGTCAAGTCGAATGGAGGCGACACTTCGACGACATCTGCACCGACTAGGTTCAGTCCTCGACATCCACGAATGACCTCCATTCCTTGTGCGGTGGTCAACCCTCCCGGTTCCGGAGTCCCTGTGCCGGGTGCGCAAGAAGGATCTAGACCGTCGATGTCGAAGCTGATGTACAACGGGGCACTTCCTACCCTGTCCCGCACTTCCTCCATAATCGGATCCAGAGAGCGGTGCCAGCATTCAGATGCTTGAACAACACGGAAACCTTGATTGACTGACCACTCGAAGTCATCTGGATCGTAGCCAGTACCTCGCAATCCTATCTGCGTTACCCGAACACAGTCCAGTAGTTCCTCTTCGACTGCACGCCGGAATGGTGTGCCGTGAGTGTATTTCTCTCCGAACATGGCTTCATTGGCATCGGCGTGGGCATCCACGTGAACTAGTGCAATCGGTCCGTATTGTCGTGAGGCAGCTCGAAGTATCGGCAACACTACCGAATGATCACCTCCAAGCGTGAATGGAGCGCAGTGGTTCTCGAACATGGGACTGTAGAAGTCCTCAATGATTCGCATACTTCGTTCGATGCTGTACGTGTTGATGGGAACGTCCCCGTAGTCCATTACTTGCATGGAGTCGAATGGTTTGGCTCCTGTTGCCATGTTGTAGGGTCGCAACAGACGCGATTCGTCTCGAATCTCTCTGGGAGCAAGGCGAGCACCCGGTCGATTCGAAGTCGCAATATCCAACGGAATTCCAACAATGGCGGCATCGGCATCGGCCAAGTCCTGTCCGCTCGGAATCCGCATGAAGGTCGCGGGACCCCCAAATCTCGGCATTAAGTTACCTGAGAGCGGTTGGTTTAGCGTTCGCGGCATGAGTTTGCTCTTGGATTGCCTTGGGTTGCCGACAGGCCGATCGACAAATAGCCATTATCAACGACTACCCACCAATACAATGAAGGTCAGGCCGTGTACCTACTGACAACAGTGAACCGAACAAGTAGCTTGCGGTCTAACAAAGCAACTTCAATTGAACAGAGGCCAGCATGTCTCAATCTACAAGAACCTCAAAAATTGCTAGGATCGCCCTTGCGCTCCTAGTCCCCTTCGTCTTCTGCGCTTCTTCCTACGCTGGAGGTGCACTGTGCGCCGAAACTGCGGCCAAGTCCGAAAAATTCAACGAGTGGGATGAAGACGGGAATGCGTCCGTTTCCCTGGCTGAGTTCCGTACTGGCTTGAAGGCCAAACTCGAGAGCGAACAGAAGTCGAAAGCCAAGGCAAAGTCTGCAAAAGGATCCGTCGACCTGTCCAGCAAAACGAAAGTAAGTTGGGATGCGGAGAAAGAGCAGTGGAGTCAGGATGTTTCGGCCATGTTCGCTACGTTGGACGAAGATGAAGACAATTCGATTTCATTGGGAGAGTTCCTCAATTACGACGACAAGACCGAAGCGAAGCTCGGCAAGTCAAAGGTGGACTACACGGAACTTGACGCTAAGTCGAAGATTCTCGATGCGAAAAAGAAGTCGTACGACGGAAAAGACGCAAAGTTGGGATCGAAGGACCTGAAGTCTAAGAATAAGAGCTAAGAGCTTATGAACTGAGGAGTGTGTCAATACTCCCATTCTTCACGATGAAGAGTCTTGACACAACCCTCCCTCGTTCTGGGACGGCGACTAGCTCACGTGGGACACTACTGGACCATCCGAGCAAGACTCAGTGCCAGAATGAGTTCGTTCTTGAACGGCTCGAATAGACTAGTGCATCACAGAAGTCCATTGATCATGGCTCAGGTGAGACGGCAAACCCATGCCGTATGCCCTGATCTCCAACTACACAAACTAAGAGCTCAGTCGTCCAGGTCATGCGGCTAGAGTTGGATTGACCGATCGCTCAGAGAGAGTGCTGAATGAGCGCGAGAGCGAATTGAATTCACACTAGAACAGAGTGAGTCTTTTTGGACGCTCAATCCTGAGCACTACATCCCACGTTCAAACCGAACGTTTTGACGCACATGAAGGTCGCGGCCCTCTAGGAACTTGATTCGATCCATTCCGGGTGTTCTTGGCAAGGGTTCCACCGTGTCGCCGAATTGAGTGTAGAGATCCATGTCTCTAGCCCACCCGCGAAAGTCCAATATCAAATGTCGTGAGTAACCTTCGGTAGGGGATTCGGGAACACTGAACTCCAAATGAACCTCCTCGCCACTTCCGATGATCGCATAGGCTCCGTCCACTTCGTTGACAAGAGCTAGAGCGTCTCCGTACGCCGAGTAGAAACCAGTCATGTACTTCGCGTCCCAATACTGCGAGCGATTCTGATAGTCATAGAACGGTAGCCGTTGATCCCCCGTAGTTCGGTGAGCGAATCCTGATCGTTGAACCTTGCCGATTACCGGCTGCAATGTCTGCACGACCATTTCTGGCGGTGCAGATTCTTCGGTTACCAGCCTGATTCGATCCCAGTAAATCTCCAAATTGGAAGTAATGCGCAGCGCTTTAGTCCCTTCAGGTAGTGTTGGCAACGGAACTACCATTTCTCTAGGCATGCCGGCCGGATAACCAAAGGAGTTCAACACTACGACCCAGTTGCTTTCTCCATCAAGAGCCTCGATGGTAGGAGATCCATATTCCGCTCCCGCTTGCCATGCGCCAAAGACTGTTTGCGAGTAGGGATATTCAATCCATCCATCGGCGACAAGTACTTGATTCTCCGAAGGAATTTCGGATTCGAACCACATCGTGATCGAAAAGTACTCTTCTAAGCGACCAATGAATCGCTTATCCACTGAACCAGGGTCAGGAGCTTGCAAGTCTCGATCGAGAAGTTTGTCGGTAATGTCCCTCCCGTCCGCCGTAGTGGCGATGCTCGGGAGCATCTGCTCACGAAAGGTAATCAACCGACCGGTTGCAACCGGCGAACCGGTTGACATGCGCTCATCGACGACCAAGTTCCACTGAGGCGGCAGATCAACCACCTCAATGGTTGACGCATCGAGATACAACGTCTCTTCCATGGGTTCGCCGATCTTGATGGCATATCGACCGTCCCGTGGCTTCAATTGCTCCGAGTTCATTCGAAAACGCTCCCAAGGCCTTGCGGCGACAGACTGTCCCGGTGGGGAGAAGAACCCCGATCCACCCACTCCGAGGACGTCGCTAACGAACTCAAACTCTGTACCGTTCCAAGCGAAAAGCACGGGACAGCTTGCCAATTGCCGCTCGACCTCACTAATGCGGTGAAGATTGCCGGCGGAGAGACCGATTTCTGTTTGGAAGACTCCATCCGACCACTCCAGTACGACGTTATTGGCAGCATCCAAACCTCGTAGTCCAAAGCTGAGCGGCAACAAACTCTGACTCGCTCCAGAGTGATTGTCAATGCGGTCCTGTATCGACCAACTACCTCCTACACGCAACTTGACGCGTGTTCCAATCCCAGATGCATTGCTACGCATTTGACTTGCATCACGCTCTCCCACCGGGTCAATTGCCAAGAACTTGAACCGGCCTTCTCCTGGAGGAACGTAGTACAGCGCATCTCGAGTTGCCGCCACCAGTCCTGGACCCATTGACGCATCTGTGTACACAGGAATGGCCGAGACTAAGTTCTCCAAGTCTATGCGCTCTTCTTCGGAAGCTAGTGGAATATCAACGACATGGATCGCGTTGTCAGCCACAACAATCAGATCTAGTTCTCCGCTGCCCGTCACGTCGGACAAAGCCAGCTCAAGAATCTCTGACGATGTACCGGCAATCAGCGAGAAATCCAGCTGCTTTGCTCGCCAATCCACTCGGTCAAACGACAGCACTGTCAATTGACTGTCAATCGTGTGCGCAACGATGTCTGGATATCCGTCGACGTCTATATCGCCACTGACAGCGTTAATCAACGGTTCGTTGAAAGTAGAAACAATGCCCCGCATCTGTCTATATCGCCACGTTCGGTCATTGCGAGCGGCATAGATTGGATCGTCTTTGTTGGAGAACAGTAGATCGACATCTCGGTCGGAGTCCAAGTCCGTTGCGAGTACCTCGTGAATTGGGGGTCGCGCTCCGACCAGAGCTATTTCCCGAAATGTGAACTCGGTAGTTCTGGTGTTTGTAAGCTGAAAGACAATTCCGTCGTCGGCGAACATGATGTCCAGGTCACCATCGTGGTCTGCATCCACAAGCACCGCAGAGTTGCATGATCCAGACCAGAGGCGATCATCGGGACTTACTTCAGCGACTCCGTTTTCGGGCAACTTCAGCCAATAGAGACCTTGATTGCTGCACACGACCAGATCGTAGTTCGAGTCGTTGTCAACGTCTCCGATATGCAATGAGACAGTTCCTTGCAGACCCATTGTGTGTCGCAGGCTTAATGTCGAAGCGGTTGGATTCAGTGTGAACCACCTAATCGAGTCTTTGTCCGCCACGAACAGTTCAAGCTCTTCTGACTTGCTTCTCCACGCCGCGGCCATAGTTGCAATGGGAGATTCAAGATTCTTGAGCAAAGTCGGCGAGCCGAATAGCGGACCCTTAGGCCGTTCAAATTCCTGGGATTCCACTACATTCGCACTTCGAGCATTTGCCTTCGGTCCCATCTTGAGATACGAAATCGAGGCTGTGCGAGCCGCCGGATTCGCTTCCAAACGCTGATAGTCTTCGAGCAATTGGTTGGCCAATCGAGGATCGTTCATTCTTCGTGCAGCCAGTGCCGCAGCCCAATAGCCGCTAACGAGATAGGGATCCAATTCAATCGACTTAATCAACCATTCCTTGGCGTCTTTGTACTCCTGAAGCTGCAGATGCGTCTGACCCAAGAAGTATGCTGCATAGGCATCCTCGGGATCGAGACTAACCACCCTTTTGAATCGATTGTGGGCATCTGTGATGTGCCCCAAATGGAAGGAAACAACACCCGATGTATAGATCGCTCGAACGTTTTCTGGATCGGAGTGGAGTACATTTCCAAGGATATCGAGCGCTTGCTGTTCCGCACCCTCCTCCTGTGTATTTAGGATTGCAATTGCAAGGTTGACTTGGGCCAAATCCCACTTCGGTCGTTGTGCAACCACTTCGGCAAACGTCTCGTAGGCGGCAGCGTACTCGAAGCGTCCCATTTGGGCAACGCCCAAGTCATTCAGCTCAACGTGATCTTGTGTAATGCGACCACTGCAGCCAAGCACAATCGCACCGAGAAAAGACACGAGGATGATCCAGTGAATGTGCTTCATTGCACCTTCAACCTGACACAGCGCGACTGAATTGACACTTTCACCAAGTACTTATGCATGTTGAGGGTCTGAGAAAGCTCAGACAAAGGCGTTCGAAGGGAGTTTTTGCAAGTCTCGGAGAGTTGCTAAGACTTGCCAGGTTTGCCCTTTCATCGAGTTCCAATAGGATAATGGACAAGGGTAGGAATTCCCGTTAGCTGAATCTGACTTCAAGTGCACTGCGGGTCGCTGCAAGTAGCTGTTACACGGTCGAGACGAGCCTTTCGCTATGCCACAAGACTCTCTTCATAGGTCCCGCGTTTAGCTAGACAGTGGGTCGTCCCAGCCAAATCTCGCCAAGGACTTGCGTCTCTCGCTAATCCAAGTATTCGAATCCATAGGCAAGCATCAACTCGCCTAGTCAGGGAAGACAACTATGGAACAGTTGAGAATGGCGTCCCCTAGGGGAGTCGAACCCCTGTTGCTGGGATGAAAACCCAGTGTCCTAGGCCTCTAGACGAAGGGGACGCGCGGCTCGCATTTTACGCCTGCGTAGTGCTACGTCAAACTATCTGTCGCAACTAGGGATGGCCGCGCGGCAGTTGCGCAGCTAAAGACCAATTCTCCGCGTATTCGTTCCAATTTGGAGACAAAACACTTCGATGAAATGATCCGCTGAGAAGACAGCGCTCAGTCAGAAGACAACGCCCAGGCCCAGTGAATAGGTTACGTCCGTGTTCTTGACGCCCGTAGCTGGAGCCGTTTCGTATTGAATGGTCGCTCGCATGTCGAATTTGAACTGCGCAGACAGTGTCAACCGAACCCCGTTCTCACTGTCAAGAACCCCGTTCTCCTTTTGCGTAATCCAAAGAAAGCGATTGTTTTGGTAAATTTCGATGCGCCCACCGGACAGCAAGCGTGAGTATTGGGACCCAAGTCTGACAGCGGGTGAGAGTTCCCTAAAAGCATCGAGAGTCTCGTAGACTCCGCTTGCGGCTATTTCCAATGCCAGTTTTTCGTGGCCGAAATCTCGTAATTTCGCGCCGCCGCCCATTCCAATAAGTGCTCTCCATGAGACTTCCTTGAACGGATCGCGGAAATAGTCCACGTTGGCAGTGTTGAACCATCGTTGCTGTCTGCGCCAGTGAATTCCGTACTTGACGTCGAGACTGTGCTTGCGAGTTTCCCTGGCTGCTGTTTCTCTCAAGTACGAAAATCGGAGGAGGTGTTCGACATCGGGCCGAACCAAATCCGATTGCCCGTTGATAGAGTAGTGCTGAGTTTCAGCGTTCCCACTAGTCCCGGCCAGAGCGAAAGTAACCTGCTTGTTCCACGCGGATGCAATCTGCGAAACGACGTTGTCCGCTACACGAACAATGGCTATCTCTGCAAGACTGGTGGACTCGTCTAGCCTGACAGTGCGCCGTTCACCGACTTGATCGACCACGACAAATTCGTTGTCAGTCACGATCGACTCCACCTGATCCTTTCCGATGAACATCACTCCCGCATACTTCGTTTGGACAGTTACCGTGTTGCCAGCCACGCTCTGCAGTGAACCAGTGATGCTGTCACCGTTCTTCAATGTAATCTGGTCGCCAATGCCTTGTGATGCCAACGCAAGCGATAAGACCACCAAAACAAATTTGACTCCGTTCACGACAAAGGATTGGTTTTGTTCGCAGGAGCGAGCCCTTCCAATGCACGAGAGCCAACCCACGCTCGAGAGAAGTGGTTGGCAGTCCTTCCGCTGCGATTTCCGCGATTCAATGCCCACCGCAACGCGTTTGCTGTAACTTCCTTATCAAATTCAACCTCGATATCGCACTGTGTGGCGTAGAAACGGAGCCAGTGCTGAACAACCCGCAGGTACTGGCCTTGATCGAATGGATGAAACGAGAGCCAGAGCCCAAATCGATCAGAAAGTGAGATTTTTTCCTCGACTGACTCTGCCCCGTGCAAATCTTGGACTTGCATTGACTCGTTTTCTTGGACAAGCTCAGTAACTATGTGTCTTCTATTGGACGTAATGTAGAGCAATACGTTCTCTACTGTTGCAAATATCGTGCCTTCCAAAGCACTCTTCAGTTCCTTGAAGCTGGAGTCGTTCGCATCGAACGACAGATCGTCACACACCACGACGAACCGATAAGGAAGGTCCTTTAACTCGTCCGCAAGCCTTCCGATATCTGCAAGCGATTTCTTGTCGACTTCAATCAACCGCAACCCTTGATCAACAAACTTGTGGAACACAGCATGGATCAAGGACGACTTACCAGTGCCTCGTGAACCCCAAAGGAGCACATTGTTGGCAGGTAGACGAGCACAAAATTGGGCGGTATTTTGAACGAGCGAGTCACGTTGCCGGTCGATCTCCAGAAGATCGTCTAGTCGAATGGGATCGAGGGTCGAAATGGTTCGAAAACCCATGTTTCGAGATCGACTGCTCCACGCAGCCGCTTGAGTGGTCTTCCAATTGATCGGCTCGGACTTGCCGAACCATCCTTCGATTCTGGACAAGAGATGTCCAGCTCTGTCCAGCAAGTCCTTCGGCTGTTCGCTCATAGCATCGAATTTTACGAAGCACCAATTCATCGAGGCATTGAACCAGCCGACCACGACGCTACGAGTCTTTGCGGCGCGAATCTACAATGAAAGCAACACCTCTTGTCCACATGGTTTCGTGCAGTGCTAGAACTTCTACCGTCGTTCATTGGCTACTTGCTAATGCTGGGAGTCGTCGCCATCTATGCGATGAGCCGAACCTCCAATCTCGGCGACTACTCGCTAGGCGGTCGGTCTCTATCGAGTTCAGTCACCGCACTCTCAGCTGGTGCTAGCGACATGTCCGGATGGCTGCTTCTCGGCCTTCCCGGCGCGGTCTATCTGTCCGGACTGGTCGAAGGTTGGATTCTTGTTGGGCTGATTGCCGGAGCATGGATCAACTGGACCTACGTCGCAAATCGTCTGCGCGTTGCGAGCACGTTGTACGGCGATGCATTGACGATCCCTCAAGTTCTCTCTCTACGAACTTCTGCGAACGGCAAGACATTGGCAGTCGTTGCTAGTCTTGCGATGATTGTGTTCTTTACGGTCTACGTGTCAGCGGGATTCATCGCCAGCGCGAAACTATTCGAAACTGTGCTCGGCTTGGACTATACCGTAGCCCTGTTGATCGGCGTTCTCATCGTCATGTCGTACACCGCGATAGGTGGTTTCCTTGCCGTTTGCTGGACAGATGCGTTCCAAGCTCTGTTGATGTTGCTAGTGCTAGTAGCCGTGCCGATGCTTGCTCTCGGATTGGGAACAGATGGCGGTTCCGAACCGATAGCGAACGAAGTCTGGAATCTGGACCAGTATTCCTTTATCGGAGTGCTGGGATTGCTGGCTTGGGGATTGGGTTACTTCGGCCAGCCTCACATTCTCACAAGGTTTATGGCCATTCACGATGCCAACGCAATTAAGAGCGCTCGCACCATTGGAATGTCTTGGATGCTCGTCACAAGCTTCGCCGCCTTGGCAGTTGGCTATGCGGCAATGTTCGCATTGCCCGACTTAAGCGACCCTGAAACCGCTCTGATTCGACTGAGTGAGCTTGTATTCAATCCATGGATCGCGGGAATCGTTGTCGCTGCGATACTGGCAGCGGTCATGAGTACGGTCGATTCCCAATTGATGGTTCTCTCCACGGCCCTCGTCAACGACGTAATCAATCCTTCGAGCAAACAACTGATTTACAGCCGGATTTGTGTAATCGTCGTCGCCGCTGCCGCAGCGTTGTTTGCGCTTGATCCCGACAGTCAGATCTTTGGCACAGTCGGATTGGCCTGGGCTGGTATAGGCTCGAGCTTTGGGTCATGCATTCTGTTCAGCTTGTTCTATCGCCGAACCACTAGTCAGTCGCTGATTGCCGCAATTGTCGCTGGAACCGCGACGACTTTGATCTGGCACAACTTGGAAGGCGGAATCTTCGACGTCTATGCCCTGCTTCCTGCATTTTGCGCTGCAAGCATTGTTCTGTACGCGGCCGCCCGAGCGCGACCCGACAAGAAAGCTGAAGAGAACTTCGAACTGTTGGAGCAGGAGCTCGGTCTACGACCTACGGCGTAGCGGCACGATATTCTCGGAGCGCTTCTTAAAGAGCGCATGGTCGTGATCAGGTCCATTGATGCCGATGGAGCCCTTGTCGAACAGTCGGACTTCGTACTCTAAATCCCCTCGTTCTGGATCGACGAGAACCAACGAGGAGCCGCTCAAACGCCAATCTCCGTCCACATTGTTGTCTATGGACTGGACCCAGTAGGTCCCGTTGTCGGTGTTGCCGTGAAAGGTAACGCTCAGAGGTGTCGCATCTGATTCGCTGACATCAAGATCCCAGGTGCCGACAAGATCCAGTTCCTCAACCCAGCGTCGTCTGGCGTCTCGCACGATTTTGAACCACACCAGTATCGCGACGACGACGATGAGCGCGGCAATCGGCATCAACATCAAGGTGCTTCTCTACGCAATTGCTGTCGAAAGATCAAAATATACGATGGATAGTGCTCAGAGGCAAACAATTACGACTCCGATTCAGAGCCACACTCCACAGATCTAGGCAAAACCCATTTCTTCAATGTCAACCGGAACCAATGGATACTTGATGCCTGCCCATTTCTGCACCACGCGGATCACCTGACAGCAATAGCCAAATTCGTTGTCGTACCACGCATAAATCTGGGCTCGATCCCCGCCTTCAACGATGGTTGCACCCCCGTCAATAACGCAAGCATGTCGATTTCCGACGAAATCGGACGAGACCACCTCGCTGGCCTGCGTAAAGTCGATCTGACGCTGCATGGAGGAAAACAGCGAGACATCCCGTAGAAAGGTGTTGACTTCCTCTCTGCTCGTCTCGGACTCCAGCGTCAGATTCAAGCAAGCAAGAGAGACATTTGGCGTAGGAACACGAATGGAATTCCCAGTCAACTTCCCTTCGAGCTCTGGCAACAGACTGGCGACAGCCTTCGAGGCCCCCGTTTCCGTTATGACTAGGTTGAGAGGTGCGCCTCGACCTCTTCGGTCCTTTCGGTGAAAGTTGTCCGTCAAGTTCTGATCGGGAGTGTACGCATGAACTGTCTCCATGTGACCATGCTTGATTCCCCATTTCGCGTCGACAACCTTGAGAATCGGAACGATCGCGTTGGTGGTGCAAGAAGACGCGGAGAGAATCTTCTGGTTGTGCGTGAGGTCGTGGGAGTTGATACCGGAGATTACGTTTGGAACGTTGCCTTTCCCGGGAGCCGTGACGATTACACGCTCTGCACCTTTGGACTGCAGGTGCTGGCTCAGTCCCTCTTCATCTCTCCACACCCCGGTGTTGTCGATGATCAATGCATGGTGGATGCCATATTGCTCGTAGTCGATTTCTCGAGGATTATCGGCATAGATCAAACGAATGACATTGCCGTTGGCGATGAGGCAATTGTTCTCTTCGTCGATACGAATAGTCCCTTTGAACGGACCGTGCACGGAATCACGACGAAGCAGACTGCCGCGTTTTTCGAGATCGTTCGGTGGCCCTTTGCGTAACACGATCGCCCGAAGCCTTAGCTGATCTCCGCCTCCGGTCTTTTCGATCAGTAATCTAGCGAGCAACCTTCCAACCCGACCAAATCCGTAAAGAACGACATCCTGCGGCTGTGTCAATGGCTTGATGTGTCGACCAACCACATGGTCACACTGCTCTCTTACAAAGTCCTCGACTTTGGGTGCGCCATTGCCGTTGCCGTTGCCGTTCTCACACAGTTCCATGTGCTTGACGGTCAGCTGCCCCAAGTCCAAATGGGCAGGTCCCAAGTCCAAATCCGAGACGGCCTTAATCACCGGATAGCTCTCAAATTCAGACAGTTCGTTCTCGGCCACTTGGCGTACGAAGCGATGTGTACGCATGATGTCCGTGACGTTTTGGTTGTACAACGGACGACCAAAACAGTAGGTAACGACGTTCTTGCGATACAACGTTCCGATAATCGGAATCATTGCTTCCGCAAGGGCTTCACGCTCCTTCCAATCGGGAAAATAGGCGTCAAGACTTTCGAGTGCCAACTGTGCAACCGTTCGATTGAAAAAGTAGGAGAATGATAACGATGAGCGGCATGTTAGTAAACACGAAACGACCCTGATATCGAGCATGAGGCAATGTGTTGGTCATCGCTCAAGTGCAACGCGTTGCGCGTACTCGTGCGAAGGCTGAACTCGATTCGCCAGGAGAGGTGTGCGACTATCTAAATCCGTCGTTGACGCTTGCCAGCGTCTCTGAGCCAGGACACAAGTCAGTCTCGGTCAGGGCGTTTAGAGGAACATCCGGAGTCTCGAGAATCTCGTGGCAGTCGATGGGATTTTCATCGACGAACAATAGCCCAGTCACTACTTCTCCCTGTTCCAACGCGCCATGAACATATGAGAGTGCATCAACACGATTCATGGGGTCATAGGAATCTTCGAGCTTTCGAAGACGCAACCGCGAACCATCAGCCAACTCCACAGTCTCAGTGGTGCCGGGCTCGTAGTCGATCTCAATTTCCTCTTGGGGCGCAACGAAGTCGGCATTGACAACGGGAGCTGAGTGGTCTCGAACATGACCATAGCTCTTGGTGGATCCATCGTGGTTGTTGAACATCACACATGGCGATATCACGTCTATGAATGCGAAACCCTTATGCAGGATCGCAGCCTTGATGAGAGGAATCAGCTGACTCTTGTCGCCAGAGAAACTCCGGGCGACAAAGGTTGCTCCAATCTGCAAGGCCATGCAGACGAGGTCGATAGCTTCATAGAGATTTGGAATGCCTCTCTTGCTAGTGGATCCCCGGTCGTTGGTAGCGGAAAACTGGCCCTTTGTGAGTCCGTAAGTGCCGTTGTTGTCAACGATGTAGAGCATGTTGACTTTTCTTCGTACAGCATGTGCAAACTGTCCGAGACCGATCGAAGCACTGTCGCCGTCGCCGGATACACCGATGTAGATGAGATCTCGATTGGCGATGTTCGCTCCGGTCGCCACCGAGGGCATCCGACCGTGTACCGAATTGAATCCGTGCGAATTGCCCAAGAAATAGCTCGGTGTCTTCGACGAACAGCCAATTCCAGATAGCTTTGCGAATTTGTGTGGCGGAATGGCCAGTTCGCTGCAAGCTTGCACGATCGCTGCGCTGACCGAGTCATGTCCACAGCCAGCACACAATGTCGACACCAGACCTTCGTAGTCTCGTCGTTTCAGCCCGATCTCGTTGACGGCTAACAACGGATGGTGAATTTTGGGCTTCGCAACAAAAGTCACGACGACACCTCCTTCAGACGAGGCAACTTGTGCTGTTCGTAGTAGCTGAGCACTTCGTTGATGATGAAATCTGCCGAAATCGACATTCCACCGTAGTAAAGCACCGAATTAATCTCGTCTGGGTCTACATTGAGATCGTTGACCATGAGAGTCTTCATTTGAGCATCTCGGTTCTGTTCGACGAGAAAAACTACGGAGTGCTGATCGAGGAAGGACTGGACTTCCTCGCCAAACGGATAGGAACGAATCCGCATGTGGTCCAAATGGATGCCTTCCTGCTCCAACACATCCAATGACTCACGCATTGGAGTGGCTGAAGTTCCGTAGTACATGATCCCTGCTCTGCGGCGCATGCCAGATACTTCGCTCTTGGGCATTAACTGCCGAAGGGTCTCCCACTTTCTCAGCAACCTGTCCATGTTCTTGCTGTAAGCGTCTGGAGCTTCCGTGTACACGGCATACTCATCTCGCGATGTACCTCGAGTGAAGAACGAGCCCTTGTGCGGGTGAGTTCCGGGTAGAGTCCGATAGCCGATTCCATCGGCATCGACATCCAAATACCGACCGAAGTTTTCGATTTCTTCCAATTCGTCGAAGGAGAGTACTTTGCCTCGGTCGTACTTGCGAGAGTCGTCCCACTCAAACGGATCTGAGGTCATCTCGTTCATGCCCAAGTCCAAGTCGCTCATCATTACAACGGGCGACTGGATACGTTCGGCAATGTCAAAAGCTTCCGCGGCCAAGTCGAAGCACTCCTTGGGCGTGGAAGGAAACAGCATGGGATGTCTCGTATCGCCATGCGACGCATATGCCACGCTCAAAAGGTCGGACTGCTGTGTCCGAGTGGGCATTCCAGTCGATGGACCTGCCCGTTGAATATCGAGTATCACAGCAGGAATCTCTGCGAAGTAGGCCAAGCCCAAAAATTCGTTCATCAAGGAGATTCCAGGTCCACTTGTAGCAGTGAACGCTCGTGCACCATTCCAGCCAGCACCGATCACCATCCCTAGTGCCGCGAGTTCGTCTTCGGACTGTACGATCGCATACTTCTTGCGCTTCGTTTCCTCATCCACTCGGAGCTTCTGAGCATGCTTTTCAAATGCTTCGGCAACTGAGGTGGATGGTGTGATTGGATACCAGGCACACACCGTCGCACCACCAAAGATCGCACCAAGTGCGGCTGACTCATTGCCATCGACGAGAATCTTGTCCGTTGCCAGTTCCGAATAGCGAACCTGGAGATCCAGAGGGCAATCCAGATACTCCTGAGCATAGTGGCGACCAATTTCCATTGCGTGGATATTTGGCTGAATGAGGTTGTCCTTGCCTCGGTATTGAGAGGAAACCATGCCTGTTAGTACGCTGAAGTCTATGTCCAGCAACGCGGACATCGCTCCTAGGTAAACAATGTTCTTGAACAGCTGGCGCTGCTTCGGATCTGAGAACTCTGGCAGTATCAACTTTGTGATTGGAATCCCAACTTCGACGATGTCACTGCGTCGCAGAGTACGCGGCAATCCTCTGGTGTTGTCGTAGACGAGGTAGCCTCCGGACGCCAGAGATTCGACATCTTCGGGATAGGTTTCGGCGTTCATGGCAACCATGATGTCGATTTCTTCGCGACGGCCGAAGTACGCTTTCTCCGATACTCGAACCTCAAACCACGTCGGCAGACCCTGGATATTCGAAGGAAAGATGTTGCGCGTCGCCACAGGGATGCCCATGCGAAACAAGGACTTGGCAAACATGCTGTTAGCACTTGCCGATCCAGATCCGTTGACATTCGCAAATCGAATGACGAAATCGTTGTACTTGGTCATTCGGCGTAGGAGCCCAATTGGGGATTGTGAATGATGGATTTCTGCATGTCCCACGCATTGGTTGGACACCGTTCAGCACACAACCCACAATGCAAACAGAGGTCTTCGTCTTTGACCATCACACGGTCTGTGGGAAGTATTTCCGACACGTAGATGTCTTGCTCCAAGTTCTCAGCAGGAGCCATGAGCGTTGCTCGAAGGTCTGGCTCGTCCAAGTTCTTGGTGAACGTGATGCAATCCATGGGACAGATATCCACACATGCGTCGCACTCGATACACAGCTTTTCGGTGAACACGGTCTGCACATCGCAGTTCAAGCACCGCTGAGTCTCTTTGAAGCCTAGTTCCTCATCAAATCCTAGTTCGACTTCAACCTTGATGTTGTCGAGTGAGCGTCGCAGATTGGCGTGGGGAACGATGTAGCGCCTGGCGGGATCGTGCTCGGCGTCGTAGCTCCACTCGTGGATTCCCATCTTCTGGCTGATGAGATTGATTCCTTCCGCCGGTCGATCACGCTTCGGATCCTTTCCTTGACAGAACAAGTGAATGGATATGGCAGCTTTGTGGGCGTGCGCCGAAGCCCAAATAATGTTCTCCGGCCCAAAAGCGGAATCGCCGCCGAAGAAGATTTTCGGGTGAGTGGATTGCAGTGAATCTTCATCGAGAATCGGGCAGTCCCACTTGTCGAACTCGATTCCCAAGTCCCGTTCGATCCATGGGCAGTGGTTCTCCTGACCAATCGCCATGAGAATGTGATTTGCCTCCATGAACACGTCCGGCTCTCCAGTGGGAACGTACTTCAAACGACCGTTCTGTTCGATGGGTTTGACTCGTTCAAAGACTACACCCTTCAACTTGCCGTTTTCGTGTACGAATTCCTTCGGCGGACGATTGTTCAAGATGGGAATGCCTTCGGCCATGGCATCCTCTTTCTCCCATTCGCTCGCCTTCATGACATCAAAACCTGAACGTACAACAACCGTGACGTTTTCCGCTCCGAGACGCTTGGATGTCCTACAGCAGTCCATCGCTGTATTGCCACCGCCCATGACAATGACCTTGCCGGAGATCGATGTGGTGTGTCCGAACGCAACGCTGGACAACCAGTCAATGCCGATCGAAATGTGATCCGCAACCTCTTGGCGGCCGGGCAAATCGAGATCCCTACCTCGCGGCGCACCCGTGCCAACGAAGTAGGCATCGTAGTCCATGTCGAGCATTTCCTTCATGCTCGTAATCTCATAGTCGTAGGTGGCATTGATGCCCATATTGACGATGAGATCGACTTCCTCTTCCAACACGTCGGCGGGCAATCGGAAAGCCGGAATCTGGCTTCGCATCATTCCGCCACCGCCCGGATCCCTGTCGAACATATCGATCTCGTAGCCGAGTGGAAGCAAGTCTCGGGCTACTGCCAACGAAGCTGGGCCTGCACCTAGCAGTGCGATTCGCTTGCCGTTCTTGACACTAGGAACTGCGGGTAGATACGGCGTGATATCGCCCTTATGATCCGCGGCAACACGTTTCAGCCGACATATCGCTACTGGTTTTTCTTCAGTTCGCACTCGTCGACAGGCCGGTTCGCAGGGTCTGTCACAAGTGCGTCCAAGAATTCCTGGGAATACATTGGATTCCCAGTTCACCATGTATGCCTCGGTATATCGCTCCTGGGCGATGAGGCGTATGTACTCCGGTACTGGAGTATGGGCCGGACAAGCCCACTGACAGTCAACTACCTTGTGAAAGTAGTTGGGATCTTGGATGTTGGTTGGTCTCATGGAGTCCACTCGTCCGTGAGTGCACGGCAACGACTATTCACCTAAGCTTTTTCCGATATTGTCGGTTGTTAGTTTCGTTGCCTAATGGGCGGTCGAGGGTATGGCGCACACGGCAACAAAGCCCTTGTGGCCATCGAGAATATTACCACATTACCACCTTTAAGGTCTTAGCGAGTGTCCGTAGATTGGACGACTTAAGCGAGAACGATTCGACGATTGGGATGAGCATTGCGGCAGTGTGTTCCACGACTCTCGTCAGTCTCAATCTGAAGTCCCGCGCAGACTCTCCAAAATCTCGCTAATCTAAGAAGGCGTCACTTAGGCTCCGAAGATTCGAGTGCTTCGGGGTACCATTCTTCAACAAACTTCATTTGTCGATCCGACAGATAACCCTTTAGTCTCTCGAGGTGTTCTGAAGACAGCTGCACGTCAAACAAGCCCGAACCTATTACGGCCATTAATGCGACTCGCTTCTTGAGATCCTCGGTTGACAAATAGTCCATTCTGTCAGCGACTTCTGAAGGATTGTGAAAGCCCCAGTCAGCCACGACCGAGGCTGAGTAGGTTTCGCGTGTCGGTTCTGGCAATTCTGACGCCAACTCTAGTCCTCGGTCCAATTCCCCGTCGCGTCCGAGCTTTGTTCCTACTGCGGTGTACGCCGCAACCTTTGAAGCACCGGACCTGACGTTCTGTAGGAAAACCAAGGCTTGATCCGTGTCAGTAAACGCCAGTTTCAGAATCACGAAGACCTCCAGACCGACTTCGGATTCTTGAATCGGGTGCTGAAGTGCTGTATTAAAGGCAAGATTCGAGTCGCTTTCCGCCAGGTCTGGCAACACTACTTCAAGAACTTGTCGTCGGATTGCCTCAAGCTCCGGACTGGTTTGAACCCATCCCATAGCTTCAGAGACATCTCTCTTTAACCAGTTTCTTGCGACTTTCCTTGCAATGGTTTGCCTATTTCTAGGATCCTCAATCACACCAATCATCGTCGCGGCGGTTTCAGGTGCTTGCATAGACAGGAATCGAAAGGCCTCCAGCTTGCCATGTGACTGCGATTCTGTAGGAAGCTCGTTGAGGTTCTCGAGTATTTCTTTTGGGCTCTGAGCAGCCCACTTTCGGATTACAGCATCACTCAATTCCTCTCGTTGGTCGATGTCCAAGACAACCGCATAGATATGGTCTAACGCTGACTGGGGATCGAATTTTGCCCAGTTCCAAGCAACATCACGCAAATAGGACCGTCTGAATTTCTGACTCAGGCAAAGCACACCGTCGAATGCAAGTTGAGGATCGTTTTGAACAAGGTCAGCGAGCAAAGAGTCGATCAAACCAATCCGTTGGTCTTCGCTCGGCAACGACTCGACGATCGAGTTCAATGCATCGCCCCCTTCGTCTCTTACTCGAGCCAATGCAATACGCTTGAGCAATTCCCGCTGTTCGTCGTTTAGCTCTTGTAGGTTCTGAGCATGTTCGTCCATGAACTCGTCCCATGCCGCGCCAACGTCCTGTATGGGATCTTCCAAGCCTGGCCCTTCGGCGATGGATAGCTGACCGAGCTCTTGTGTTGACGTCTGTTCACTCATTTCGTCGCCGACGCACGACAGAGCGACGAACACGAGACCAAGGGTGACACTGTTTGTGAACTTTCCGGTTTGCATAGTTTTGCGCTCACTCTCAGTCAATCACGAACCAATCAACGATGCAATGAGTATCCGATGCTGCCAAACCCCAACAGGTTGAATTTAGAAAGCCAGCACCATCGGCGTCTGCCCTAGTCCAGCCCCAGACATTTCAATGAGAAAATCAATCCTTAAGGTGCTTTTTCAAGAATGCCCAAAGAGGCCCTCCAAACACCAAGAGTGCAATGCCGACGAGTAAGATCAGTTCGATGTATCCCATTTCCATTTCTGCAGTCCTCTTGTAGCCAAACAGCCCAACCAGATAAGGCCAACAAAGGTTGGTCTGATCTCAGACGACACCATCTTCTATTCTATGTCCAATACGCTCCCGTGATCGCAATCATGGAACAAGCTATCACTGCCTCAGATGTCTGACTTCTCTGCGATCGTGCGAGATCTCAACTTGCCTCCGATGCTAGCCTTGTCAGTATCGATGCAAGCGACCGCATGAATTGCCGATCCTCAGCGTATACCGTTGAATTAAGAGTCACAAAAATCACTTCGATGTATGGGTACACAGTTCTAGAGGTGGCGAGCTCCAATTCGTACTCAATTCTTCATCGGAGCGAAGAGTCCAGATATTCAGATAACTGCACCATCTAAAATCCACGCTTGCAAAGTCGAACACAGTCCACTCATAGAGCTGGACTGCTTGCCTGAGAAGCGCTTCGTTCGACCGAATCCTAGACCTAGTTGCTAACCAGTCTGTTTGTGTCCAAGTCAATCTCAATAAGAGTGCCGAATGGCGCACAAGTCGTTCGATGGATCAATGGTCAGGGAAGCCTCTCCAGTGAATCTTTGACGACTCTCGCACAGAGAGAACACCGACTGTTCGTAGTCGTCGCGACAGACTCCGAGCGAGCAAGGAACATTGGCGACGAAATTCAGTTCTTCGATCCCGATCTTCCTGTTCAGATCTTCCCCGACACGGAGACTTTGCCGTATGACCACTTTTCGCCCCAGGCTGACATCGTTGCACAGCGACTCACCGTTCTAGCCGATCTGCCGACTAGAAACTCTGGAGTATTGGTAGTTCCTATTCGCACCTTGATGCAACGAATCCCTCCAAAGGACTACGTTCTCTCTCGAACCTTCAACTTGAACGTGGGTGAACGATTGGATCTCGAGGCTTATCGGCGGCATCTTGCCGAGTGCGGCTACCGACGAGTCGACACTGTCTACGAACACGGAGAGTATGCATCCCGTGGGTCGGTGCTGGATCTGTACCCGGTTGGCTCCGCAAGACCCATTCGAATCGACCTGTTTGACGACATCATTGAGAGTCTGCGACTGTTCGATTCGGAAACACAACGCACGATCGAAAGAACGGAATTCGTCAGGATTCTCCCTGCGCACGAATACCCACTCGACGAGTCTGCGGTCATTCGCTTCCGCTCAGCATGGAATGCGCACTTTGAGTCAACCCAATGGAACAGCCCAGTCTACCGAGACATCAGCGAGGCGAAGCCTGTTGAAGGAGTGGAGTGCTATCTCCCATTGTTTTTCGAGTCGACCAGCTCGTTGCTGGACTACGTAAACGATCAAGCCGTCTTCTTCTTGGACTCCGAAATTAATTTATCTATCAATGGTTTCTTAAGTGAAGTTGAAGAAAGATTTGAACAGTACAAACATGATCCCGAACGCCCTCTTCTCCCTCCTTCTGCAATTTGCTTTCGCGAGAATGAACTACGCCAGCGATGGAACCGCTTTCCACGGATCCAAGTTCACGAAGGGCCAGATACACCAAAACACAGTACTTCGTTGCATGGACTGGAACTGCCACCGGTAGCCCTCGAACCTCGACGAAACGATCCACTTCGGAGATTGCGGAATTTTCTTGGAAATGTCCAATCTCGGGTTCTGATTACCGCAGAATCTCAAGGAAGACTTCGACATCTGCTCGAAATACTCGGCAGAGCACACATGAACCCGACGGAAGTAGCAACCTACAACGACTTCCGCAATTCGTCTTCGGACTTAGCGATTGCAATTAGCCCAATCACGCGAGGATTTTGGACGGACGAACACGCAGTACTGACCGAGACGCAAATTCTCGGACCACGTCCCATTACCGAACTCCAGCGGGCTCGTCGGCGTACCGTCGACCCCGAATCTGTCATTCGAAACTTGACCGAGTTGCACCCAGGTGTTCCCGTAGTGCACGTCGATCATGGAGTCGGTCGATATCTTGGATTGGAGACGCTTTCGCTTCGTTCCGAAGTCACGGAATTCGTTGCACTCGAATATGCCGACGGCGACAAGCTCTACGTTCCGGTCTCTTCGCTTGACTTGATTTCTCGTTACTCGGGTGCCGACGACGAACATGCTCCCCTACACAAGCTGGGTTCGGATGCGTGGGCAAAAGCCAAGTCGCGAGCGGCAAAGCGGATTTTCGATGTAGCTGCCGAACTGCTGAGCATCTATGCTCGGCGGGCTGCTAGCCAGTCGGTTGTATTTGCCTCCACCGACGACGACTACCAAGACTTCTGCGACCACTGCGAATTCGAACTTACTGTCGACCAGGAAGTTGCAATTGAAGCGGTATTGAAGGATCTGACCAAACCAATCGCGACGGATCGGCTCATTTGCGGTGATGTGGGGTTTGGGAAGACCGAAGTCGCAATGCGTGCTGCCTTTCACGTCGTCCAATCCAACTGGCAAGTGCTTCTACTCTGTCCAACGACGATTCTCGCTCAACAACACTTCGAAACCTTTTCAGATCGGTTTGCTAAGTGGCCGATGCTCATCGAGCTTCTCTCGAGATTCCGAACTGCTTCCGAAACCGAATCCATCGTCGAACGCGTATCCAACGGCAAGGTTGACATTCTGATCGGCACCCACAAGCTTCTCAGTGCGAAGATGGATCTGTCGAAAGTCGGATTGCTGATCGTCGACGAGGAGCACCGCTTTGGAGTGAGAGACAAGGAACGCATCCGCAATCTGCGAGCGGAAGTTCACACGATTTCGTTGACTGCAACACCCATTCCGCGCACTTTGAACATGTCGATGGGGGAGCTAAGGGATCTCTCGATTATCGCAACGCCCCCAGCGAAACGTCTTGCGGTGAAGACTTTCGTAGTGCCTTACAACCGTGCCGTTGTCCGTGAAGCCATTCAGCGAGAAATAGCAAGAGGCGGACAGGTGTTCTATCTGCACAACGATGTGCGATCCATGCCCAGCGTTTATGACGGATTGAAAGAGTTAGTGCCTGACGCACATATCGAAGTGGGACATGGTCAAATGCCCAAGAACGAGCTCGAAAGAGTCATGTCCGACTTCTACCACCGAAGATGCAATCTGTTGCTGTGCTCTACGATTATCGAAAGTGGGCTCGACATCCCCAACGCCAACACTATCATCATCGAACGAGCCGATTCCTTCGGACTCGCTCAGCTTCATCAGCTGCGAGGACGAGTTGGACGTGCAGCGCGCCAAGCCTACGCCTATCTACTCACTCCAGACGAAGGCGCGATGACCGTCGATGCCAAGAAACGCCTTGATGCCATTGAGTCCGCAGGAGAATTGGGAAGCGGGTTTACCCTTGCCGTGCACGACTTGGAGATCCGTGGAGCTGGCGAGCTACTGGGTCGCGAACAGTCGGGGCAACTCGAGACGATAGGATTCTCGCTCTACATGCAAATGCTCGATCGAGCGATCAAGACTCTCAAGAGCGGAATTGTTCCAAACTTCGATGATCCCATGCCAACGGAGCACGAAGTCAGCCTCAGCGTATCCGCACTCATTCCGGAGACCTACCTGCCGGACATTCACGGTCGCTTGGTAACCTACAAGCAAATCGCTGCCGCATCTTCCGAATCCGAATTGACCGAGCTCAAAATCGAATTGATTGATCGATGCGGTCCCCTCCCCGACCTCGTCGAGCATCTATTTCGCATCACATCGATCAAATTGCGGGCGAAACAGGTCGGATTGTCGAAGATCATCCTCAACGAAGATGGTGGCAGGATCGAGTTTCGGGAGGACAGGAAATTCTCAACTGAATCCCTAGTCACGTTGCTCCAAGACCATCCGGACTCGTTCCAAATGACTCCGGAACAGCACGTTCGAGTGTTGAACGCACCAGCTGATGCTGAAGATAGATTCCGTTTCATCGACAAGTTCATTGATGATCTGGAAGGATCAAAGTCTGATGCACTTGCGGCGTAGTTGCTACGTTGCCTTACTCTGTCTGGCGATCGCCACAGTGCGTGTCGATGCCGCACCAGATCCCCGCACTTTCCTGACGAAGGACTGGTACGTCGTAGAAGTCATCGCAGTTGAACGGTCACAGCCCATTCCCACTTCTGAACGGCTGGTTCACGGGGTCGTAAAGCGGGTGCTGCCTGCTGATTTGCGAGTCATGTCCTTCTCCGAAGAAGAGCAACAACTGTTCATGTTCAACACTAACAACGCTACTTTGATCTTCGATGAAGACGACCATCCAAGACAAATCGACCTTGCGCCGGGCGTACAAGAAGAGAGTTCAGGCGAGTTTGCTAATAGCGAGTCCATCGGATCAGGTGAACTAGCTAGTAGAAGTATCGGCTGCTGGCTCCATGCACGCCGTACAGACCTTTCTCGACTCCGGAACGACTCAAACTTCCCTGAGAACACTCACACCTTCACAGACGGTGTGCCTGATTGGTCCTCCGAGCCGAATTCTTCCGTGGGAACTCAGCTGCAGAGTGATTCGTCAATCGCCGAGAGTACTTCTCCTCGGCGCACCCGGAACGAGAATCTCCCTTCATGGTTGCCAGACGAATGGGAAACCTTTGAAGTGATTGTTAGCCGGCTGAGTGACGCTCTCGGACTCTGCAACGAAGATATCGCAAGCTTGATCGAATTCGACCATCAAGCTTCCTTGGAGAAGGAAACAGAAGAATCATCAACGGAACCTCAGCCATTGTCGATTGATAATGTGAGAAGAGCTTTCCAAGACTTTGAAGAAGACTTAATCGTTACAACCGGAGAGCGAAAGCAAACCGAATTGCTCGTGATGCGCAATGTCGCCAATCAGTTGCGGAACAACGGCTATAGAGTCATTGATCACGTCGCATGGCACCAAGATGCCGCGGCGCGAGGAACCGAACCCAGTTTTCTCGTCCAATTGGGAAACATGCATGCCAACCGACTGTACGAGATCGAAGGAACCATCAATCTGAGCCTAGCCAGATATCTCCATCTGAGCGTTGACCTTTGGATGAATCTACCGAGCAGTCCAGGTGCAACCCGAAGAACTGTTGAGTTGCAACCTCGAATCCTTTTCTACCTCATGAAGGAAAGCAGACGCCTAGCCTTAGGAGAGATTCACTACTTCGACCATCCCAAGTTCAGCATTCTCGTGCAAATACGCCGAGTTCCCGTCCCAAGCGATTTGATCACGCTAATTCAGGAGTTGGATAGCGCGTTCTAGTACGGACCGAAGCGTCTCCAGGGAATTGGTCGTGACCACCGCCGTATCCGCCAAGTCCACTCCTTCTTCTTCAATTCCGGCCGCTGGATTGACGACGAGACACAAGGCTCCATATTCCATTTCGAGTTCTCGAGCCAACGACGCTTCGGGCATGAGGGTCATTCCCGCCAGGTCGCAACCATCTTTTCCATACTTCGCAATCTCGGCTGCCGTCTCGAGTCGGGGTCCCTGAAGAACGGCGTAAGTGCTCGCCAGATGACTCTCGGTCCTGCAGTTGTCGGGCAGAGACTGCTTGAGGCTCTCGCGAATTCCTGCGGAGAACGGATATGTGAAATCGAAGTGACTGATCTTGGAATAGCCAACATACGATTGCTCCCGGCCATGGGTGTAGTCGATGACTTGATCGGGCACCACTAAATCTCCACGTTTCAAGGAGACATTGATCCCGCCTACTGTTGCAACAGCGATGACTTGAGTTGCTCCTAGTTCCCTAAGGCACCACATGTTCGCGCGGTAATTGACTAGATGGGCGGCGGTTTGCCCCTGAAGTCCGTGTCGTGGTAGTGCAAGTACGTTGGATCCGCCAAGTGCGATTTCGAGAACCGGAGCGGATGGTGCACCGAATGGAGTGTTCCAAGTGGTTGTCTTGACTGGATCCGGGAGAACTGACTGCAATGCAGTTCCAGTAATCAGTGCGAGCACTCACTCCTCCAACATGTAGATTGCGGGCAAGCCTCGATACTTGCCATCAAAGTCCATGCCACGTCCGCACAGAAATCGGTCGGGGGCTTGGAAGCCAACGTAGTCTGCGCTACCTTGGTATTGGGTTTGCTTCTGCACCAGCACGACGGTTAGCAGTTTCTTGGCTATCGGTTCAATGGTCTTCAATAGCAGATTCATTGTGTCGCCTTCATCGAGAACGGTGTCGACTAGCACGACTACCTTGTTCTCAAACTCAGTCGGCTCGAAGCCGTAGAGTTGCGGAGTTCCGCCAGTAGTACCCATGAACCGTCGAACACGTACGTAGGAAAGCGATACATCGAAGTTCATGCGGCGCATCAAGTCCCAAGTCAATGGAAGTGCACCCTTCAGAATACACACGAACACCGGGTCTTCACCGTGCAAATCCAGGTTGAGCTGAACCGCTAGACGATCAATCGTCCGTTCAATTTCCTCTTCGGTGTAGAGAAGCTTCAAGTTGGAAGGATTCCACGTCATTGTTCATCGGGTTCAGGTTGTGGAGGAAGGTGAAGCGTCTGAGTGGGGAACGCAAACTCTGCACCATTGTCGAGAATGATCTCGCCAATCTTGAGTAGTACGTCTTCCTTGATTTCGTGGTATTCGGTCCAAACCGTTGTCTTCGTGAACGTGTAGACGAAGAACTCCACGGCAAAGTCGCCGTAGGAGACTACATTCACCATCAGAGTCCGGTTGAGATCGATTTCCGGATGATTCTTCAGCATGTCTCGAACATCGTCAACGATTTTCTTCACAGCTCCAAAATCGTCGTACCGAACGCCAAATGTCTCGTAGATGCGGCGGTTCCTCATACGTTGCGGATTTTCGACCGACAGACTCGTGAAGGTTGAATTCGGCACGTAGAGTGGTCTCTGATCAAAGGTTCGGATTCGTGTGACCCGCCACCCTATTTCCTCAACGGTTCCTTCGATTTCCTTGTCGGGCGAACGAATCCAGTCGCCAACTGTGAAAGGCTTGTCGACGAACAGCATCAGTGCGCCAAAGAAGTTCGCCAACAGGTCTCGAGCTGCGAAACCAATCGCAAGCCCTCCGATACCGCCGAAGGCAAGAACCCCTTGAATGCTAAATCCAAAGACTTGAAGCAGAATCAGAAATGCTGTGATCGAAATTGAAGCCCGAAGCACCTTGCCAACTGCATTGGCGGTTGCAAGATCCCATCGCCTGCGAGAATCATCTTGATCTTCCTGATCCTGAACGGAGAGTTCGAACGATCGCACGATGCGAAGTGCAAACCAAGCGAGCAAAATGATTACGCTCGCTTCGCGAGCCGTACCCACATACGCGAAGACCGTTGCTTCAGCTTGTGCGGCAGTGTGTCGGTAGATCACCTCTCCTGCCCACGACAGTCCAACAACCCAGATCGCCCAGACTGTCGGCTTGCCCGCCGCATAGTAGATGGCATCGTCCCAAGCACTCGGTGTCTTTTCTACCCTGATCGCGAGTTTGCGCAATGCCCAACGCAACAGTTGGTGAACCGCGACCGTGGCAGTAACGATGAGAAACACCTGAAGCATCCAGGCACCGTGAGCGTCGTACAAGCCCTGCAGGACTTCTAGCATTCCTTAGCTAACCCTCTCCAATCCACGACCGACCGTTCGGGGAGCGACAATTGTAGTTCCCAGTCGCTGTCTATGAGATGTGCATTGGTAAAGGGAATCAGTTCTTCGTCTACAATCGATCCGCGGCAAGCAAACACAGTCTAGACAAGAGAAACAGAGTTGGAGCGACTGGTAAATCAAGGTTCAAAATCCAGTCGCTCGGTACGATCGTTGTGTCGATCAGACTGAACGTCGAGAGTGCACCAAGCTATGGATGGCGCAATACCTCTCGTTGCAAGTCAAACCCACCTCAGGTTCGCGATCAACTAGTGAGTCTCGGATCGGCTTCGAAAATAGACCTCAACGGGCCTTGCTCACATCTCGGCCACACGTGTCAGAGAATGGTGGAATTGGCTAGCGCAACATCTCGATAATTTCCGAGAATCCATGACTGACCATCAAACCAACAACTGTGAGAACCAATGCTCCATACGCTATGAACAGTGCAATTACCCAGTAAGTTGTAATAGCCATTTTCTTGTTCATGTCCTCGTTGTACTGAGCGACCTGAGCTATGAGCTTCTGAATTTCAGCCTTCGGCGAGTAGTGCCGAGCATCGACTTCAAGATGGGGCATAAGCCGTTCTCCCTCGACACCAAAGTCTTGATTGCAAGTCCCGTTTTCTCCGTTTCCTCCGTTCTCTTCGTTCATCGCTTGCTCGTCTTCGTACGCTGTCCCAAGTGTTCCAATAATAGAGTTAGATCCAAAGAGCAGGCTGTACCTTCCATCCCAGATCCGACTCTTGCAACCACCTCGTTTTGTTGAATCACTTCGGATCTCGTTTCCCGGCCACAGTCCTCCATGTTCCGAATGGTCTTCCCGTTGTGCCAGGTGCATACTGGATTGATCGACAGGTTTCGGTGTTCACAGGATCATTCTTCAATGCTCTTGCCCACGTCGCACCACCGGATCCTTTAACCGACAGGCAATTACAAGATACACCGACCTTGGAACCAGCTCTGTTTCCAGGCAGTTCCTGAGAACTAAAACATCGATTGAGCATCAACGAGGTGCTCAGTTCGAACGCCGGCTAGTCCACTTCGTCTCAGAAACCCATATTCTCGCCGCTGCCCGATTCACCCTCAGATCAAATACTGAACAAAAACACTTGCAATTTTGTACCTAACTGTATACATTATCACTACTGAAACTTGAGGATTCGACGATGCGTCGACAAAAGCAAGTAAAACTCACTCAACGCCAACAAGAGGTGTTGGACCTCATTCGCAGCTGGATCGACGACGAAGGCTACCCGCCCACTCGACGTGACATAGCCGAGCACTTCAACTTTCGATCTCCCAACGCTTCCGAGGAGCACTTGAAGGCACTGGAACGGAAGGGCGTGATTTCGGTCAACCGCAACACGTCACGCGGCATTCGCGTCGAAGGTCAGTACGACAGCAGCAAGCTACCCGTAATAGGTAGGGTTGCAGCGGGAAGTCCCATCCTCGCAGAAGAACACGTTGATCGCAGGATCGACGTGTCTCATACGCTCTTTTCCCCGAAAGCGGATTACTTCCTCAAAGTGCAGGGAGACAGCATGATGTATGCAGGGATCCTGGATGGCGACCTGTTAGCAGTGCACAAGACCGAGGAAGTTCGCAACAATCAAATTGTCGTTGCAAGAATCGACGATGAAGTGACAGTCAAGCGATTCTTCCGAGGTAGAGATCCATCCAAGGTGGAGTTGCACCCCGAGCATCCGGACTACTCCACAATCGTTGTGGACTTGGGCTCGCGAGGATTCGCTATTGAGGGCATCAAGGTCGGACTGGTTAGGCTGGACTAACGATCCAAGCTCCCTCTAGGTTCGGCTTGCGAGTCGTCTAGCCGCGAAGCTAGAACTATTCCGACGAATTCCTCGAGCGGTGGGAATGCAACAAGGTGATTGTTACTTCGCTCGAGTGGTCTTCCTGCGAGTACTAGCACCGCTTTGTTCGACCCAGTTGCCCTTCTCAAAGAATGCTGCCCACGGTTTACCCTTACCTTCTGCACGCACATAGTGCTGTTGTCTCTTGCGAGAGAACCGAACCGAGGTATCACGCCCAGCGGGGTCCTCTGCAGGCGCAGTAAGCAAGTACATGAACTTTGGATCCAGCTTGTTGGCGTACGGTCGGAGCTCCTTCACAAGCGGAGCACGGGTTTTGCGATTCTTGGGGAACTTGCTGGCGGCAAGAAAGATGCCACTTGCTCCATCTCGAAGAACATAGTGATCGTCAAGATCCTCGCAACGAAGTTCGGGCATAGGAATTGGGTCGGCACGTGGTGGAGCTACTTGCCCATTTCTCAATATCTTGCGGGTATTGGAGCAAGTATCAGACGTGCATGAATAGAACGCACCAAACCTGCCCTGCAATCGCTGCATGGGGCTAGAGCACTTGTCACACTCGATTTCGGGACCGTCATAACCTGGAATCTCAAACTTGCCTGTCTCCAGCTCGTAACCCATACAACCTTGATCCTGACAAATGTGGATCTTGCGGGTCTCGTCTATCAAATAGGCAGACATGATCGTGCCGCAGTCTGAACATTTCTTCTTCAGTCGAAGCTCCTTGGCTTCGGCTTCGTCGTCTGCTTCCTGAAGGGAACTCTCGACATCCGTTAAGTCCATGGTGTTCCGGCACCGATTCTTCGGAGACTCGAAGTATCCGTCGCAACCCAGAAACAATCCCGTTGAACCAATTCGAATAACCATGTTGCGACCGCACTCCGAGCACTTGATCGAAGTCTTGGTCGGTAGTTTGCGCTCCATGGACTTGTTGGCAGTCTTGAGATTCTTGGAGAACGAGCGGTAGAAATCGTCAAGAACTTTTTGCCAGTTCTTGGATCCATCGGCGATTCCATCAAGTTCCTCGGTTTCCATCTTCGAAGTGAACTCGTAGTCAAGTAGATCGCTGAAACTCTCCATGAGCTTCTCAGTTACCAATTCGCCGATGGGCTCCGCGTAGAACTTGCGGTCGCGCAACGTCACATAGCCGCGATCTTGAATCGTGGAAATGATCGATTCGTACGTACTCGGCCGTCCGACACCTCTTTCCTCAAGCTCTTTGACGAGACTGGCTTCGCGAAAACGCGCTGGAGGTTTTGTGAAGTGCTGCTTTTTCTCCAATTCTTCGAGCTGAAGCGATTGCCCCTCTACATACGGTGGCAAGACTTGATCCTCGTCTTTGCGAGCTGGTGCTTGCCACACCTTCGTGAAGCCATCAAACAACACCACGCGTCCTCGAATGACGAGCTCGTAGTCTCCTGCGGACACCGTGGTTGTGACACTCTCGTATTGAGAGTTGGTCATTTGACACGCAACAAATCTTCTCCAGATCAAGTCGTAGAGTCTTCGTTCATCAGCGTTTCGAAACTCGGTATCGCCCGGCCTAGCCAAGACACTGGTAGGACGAATCCCTTCGTGCGCCTCTTGAGCGCTCTTAGCCTTGGAGGCGTAGGTTCGCTGACTCTCCGGCAGGTACCGTGAGGCGTACTGCTGTCCAATGAACTTGCGGACACTTTCGACCGCGTCGTTCGACAAATGCATGGAGTCTGTGCGCATGTAGGTAATGAGGCCCCGCTCGTACAAGCTTTGAGCGGTACTCATCGTGCGGCGAACACGGAAGCCTAGCCGAGTCGATGCAACTTGCTGAAGCGTCGATGTCGTAAACGGACCCTGGGGTCTCGAACCAGTCGGTCTTCGTTCATGCTTGGCAACTACAAACTCGCAGTTTCGCAAGGCCTCAAGTGCTTCAGCTGCTTCACTCTCAGTACTCGGCGAGAAGTCTTCGCCTTTGAAACGAACTACCTTGAACCGGTGCGAGCCACTTGGATCGGATTGGTCGGCACTCTGTACCAAGTCGGCGAACAGGTCCCAATACTCTTCAACGTTGAACGCTCGGATCTCACGTTCCTTTTCGACAACGAGTCGAACCGCAACCGACTGAACGCGTCCCGCGGAGAGGCCACGTGCAATCTTGTCCCACAGCAATGGAGAGAGTTCATATCCCACGACCCGGTCAAGATATCTTCGTGTCTTGAAAGCGTCTACACGAGCAAGATCAATCTTGCCGGGGTTTGCAAACGCTGAATCGACAGCTGCTTTAGTGATTTCATTGAAAACGACTCGGTGGAAGCGTTCGGGGTCGCCACCGATCAGTTCCTGCAAATGCCAAGCTATTGCTTCACCTTCGCGGTCTAGGTCAGTAGCGAGATACACACTGTCTGCTCTGTCGGCAGCACTCTTGAGATCGCGAACAACATTGTCCTTTCCAACCGTGATAGCCCAGTTCGCAATCCAGTTCTTGTCTGGATTGACTCCCATTCGATAAATGCGGTCCGCTCTGAGTCTTGCCTCTCTTGCTTTTGCCTTGTCTGCTGCATTCAGGTTCTTGGGAATGGGTTGAGGCTTTAGTGTCTTGTCGAGATTGCCGCTGGTTGGGAGGTCTCGTACATGCCCCCTGCTTGACTTGACAACATAGTCTTTCCCTAAGTACTTGCTGATGGTCTTAACCTTGCTCGGCGACTCTACGATGACCAGTGATTTGCCCATGTTTCTCCTTGGCACACATTCAGAATCCCATCATGGGACTCCACGAAAGCTCTTCTATATATACACGATAACGGCCAGTCGCTACTTCGTGCTCCGGGGACTGACCGGTTCCTGCAACTATGACTGAGGTTGGCTTACTTGTGACAACCGCAGGATAAAAGTAGACGCCGAAAATCCGGTTTAGTTCACCAACAGACCACCATTTCATTTCTCCGTATTGAGTCGACGACATCGACTGGGAACGCCAGCCAATCGTGGGCGGCGACTCGACTCAGGCAGTTGTTCCAGAACATCCGCTTACTGTCTTCAAAGTCGATTCAGTCGCTTGCGTCAAAATATCTGTTCTAGTTCAATGCACCTCTACCCAAGCGAGAGCGCAATGCGCTAGGAGCGTTCCCGTCTGATGAAGATCTCAATGAAGTCGGCAAGGTCTATGAGAACCACAAACAATAATTGGTTACGCCCATGAAGGGCAGTCCATTCAAGCAGAGAGTGCTGCTCGCAATTCCTCTGTTCGTGGTCGCAGTCTTGGCGATCGTCGCCTGCTTCATGATTTGGAACCTGATAAACCCTCAAACACTTGCAGAGGGAGTTCACGAAGATTTCTTCATCTCGTGCGATGACACTGGCCGAACACATTTTCATTTTTGGGTTACAACCGAAGTCAACGGAGGCGACTTCGAGGTTCGGAGGGGTGATTTCCCTCTCTTCCCCTGTACCGCTACTCCACCAGACAGCTCGGCGAGTCATGACTTGAATCTCTCAGGGGATGGATTGTTTGAGGTCAACAGAGAGTGGAACTATTGCGACAGTATCGAAAAGCGGCTTCAAGCTGACATTGTGATCGACAACGAGGACTACGACCAAGTGTTGCCGCCTTTCACATGTGTGGATCGATTAGCAGATACCTAGAGAGACTCAATACAAACCTAGTCCTCTCTGTAGTCTTTCCGACTACGACTGGCTTCAATGTTCAACGAGATTAGCTCGTCCAGTGCCAACTGAATCTGGTCTATAAAGCCATCAGGCTCGTCAGCAACTCGCTCCTGTCCAATCCACGCAACCTGACTCTTTGCACACTCCACTGCAACGAGCTGTTGGGGTAGTTTCTCCAGTACTTTCCCCACTCCGATCCAATACTCCTCGCCCAGATCCCGCTGTGCTTCATCGAGCGGTGGATTTGCAACGTAGCCTGGCATCGGCTTGGTTGACTCTGGCGCAACGAACACTCTCCACACCGGAACAGCAGAGTATTCGTCGGCGTACTGTCTAGCCCAAGCAACACACTGTTTGGTCGGATTCTTCAATTTGCCTCCAGCTGTGACACGTTCAACTGCCGTAGCATTGACATCAGGTACAACTTGGCTGTAGATAGTGAGATTCTTCTTTCGCGCATCCAGCCGCATTTGCCCAATCCGACGCTGGGCCTTGGATGGAAGCACGTACAACAGGCCTCCAAAAACGACCACAAATGCTGTTGTCAGAGCTAGCCAGAACATGCTTGCAGTTTAAGTCCTACCTGTGCAAACTGTACATAATTTAGCTTCCTACCAGAAACTGTCCAATCGATACGATGAGCGGGTATTCACGCATCCTTCTCGCCGTTGATCTGACGGAAGATTGCCGACACGTTGCCGAGCAAGCGGCCGAACTAACAAGACTTTATAATGCCGATCTTCACATCGTGCACGTCATAGAGCCACAAACCCTGGCATACGGGGATGAGATTCCCATGGATCTGTCCTCACTGCATGAAGCAATCTATGAACAAGCAGAGTCCTACTTGCGTGACCTCTCCCGAGAATTCGGCATTCTTGCGGCTCGTCAACATCTGGTCTTCGGACGCATCGACAGTGAGATCCCCCGAATTGCCATTCAGGAAGAAATCGACGTCATCGTGGTCGGTAGTCACGGGCGGCACGGTCTTGCGATCCTATTTGGATCCACGTTGAATGGAGTGCTTCAACGAACAACGTGCGATGTTCTGGCCGTGCGTGTCGGTGATTCCCGTACTGTCTAACCACGTCGATCAAGCCTAATGAGAGCGTTTGCAGCAGTCTGCTTCGCTCTGCTGTGCATTTGCGCACATTCGCAATATGGCGACTACTCTGGCAACGTCGAACTTCGCGCGAAATACAAACAGGCAAAACAAGCACGTGATGCTGGGAGAACACGACAGTATGAAGCGCTCAAGGCGGAACTTCAGGACTACCCGCTCTATCCATACCTGATCTACCACGAGTCACTACGTCGAATCTCGTCGTATTCTGCCGATGAGGCACAGCAAATCGTCGACCAACTACAAGACACAGTTCTATCTGTCGAATTTCAACGCCGATGGCTCGACTCACAGGCGAAAGCTGGTCGCTGGACGACGTATACAGAGAATTGGACTGGATCGTCCGACCCGAAGGAGCAATGTCGCTACATCCAAGCACTTCACCGTATTGGTCAGAAAGACAAAGCCATGTCGATGGTGGCCAACCTCTGGATCGTCGGTGAATCACAACCCAAAGAATGCGACCCTATCTTCGGTACGTGGATTAGCAACGGCAATGTAACCACTCAAGTCGCATGGCAACGACTTCAGTTAGCCGTTGAAGAGGACTCGCGCGTGCTTGCCCGCTATCTCATGAGGTTCTTTCGACAACCTGAACGAGCAAGCGCTCAATTGTTGTATGACGTGCACGTCAAACCTACCTTGGTCAAGACTCAACGAAGATTCTCCAACGACGACTGGGGACGCACCGCACTACTGCATGGGCTTCGCGAATTCGCGAAAGATGAGGGAGTCGAAGCCCTCAATCTTTGGATCGACTATCGGGAACAGTTCGACTTCGAACCTCAGGTAGAACTGGCTATGGACGATCACATGTCCTTTTGGGCATCACGTGAGGGTCAGCTCATCATTGAGGTGAACGCCAAATTCAAACCGTCCACAATTGAGCGCATCGCTGATACTGCAATAGCCCAAGAGCAATGGAAAGTTGCACACGACTGGCTCGCGGCGTATCCGGTTGAAGAGCAGTCAAGCTACAAGTGGCGTTTCTGGTCGGCCATCGTCGGAAAAGAACTCGGCCAGGAGGACGCTCAAGCCAAGCTTGAGGAACTAGCCCAAGAGCGAACGTACTACGGATTCCTTGCGGCAGATGAATTGGGTTTGCCAATTCAACTCAACCGACATGAGTGGGAAGATCCGTTAGGTGCACGAAGACAACACCTGAACGATGCCAGGATTGCGAGAGTATTCGAACTGTACGCGATTGGCGACGAAGCAAGCGCGACCAAAGAGTGGAAGTGGCTAATACCGCAGCTGGATGAAGACGCGCGAACGTGGATGGTGTGGGAAATTGGCAACATTGGATGGACCTACGACTCCATTCAAGCTGCTTTCTCAGCCGATGCCTTGGATTTGATCGAAACGCGATTTCCGGTGCTCTTCATTGATACATTCCGACGCAATGCGCACATGACCAACGTTGGCGTTCCGGTGTTGCTGGCAATCACACGGCAAGAAAGCGCGTTCAATCCCAAAGCAGTTTCGACGGTTGGTGCGCGTGGGTTAATGCAACTCATGCTCCCCACTGCAAGACGAACGGCTAACAACATGCGAGTTAGGAGACCCACATCCGATTCTCTGCTCGATCCCGAAATAAACATCCAACTGGGTTCTCACCACATGCTGGAGTTGCTCGAAGAATTTGATGGCAACCACGCCTTGGCCTACGCTGCCTACAACGCAGGGTCACACCGCGTAGATGACTGGATCGAAGAGGCGAGTGGAATGGACACTCGAGCTTGGATCGAGACTATTCCGTTCTACGAAACCCGAAACTATGTCAAGAACGTAATCGCTTTTGTGCAAGTCTATGGACACGTGCTGGACATCCCGACTCCTGTTCTTGGCAAACAAGAGCGAACCATTCCCTAGCTGACATCGCTACGGCTACTCTTTTGATCGACATCGGTGCAAATCTAACCAACCGGTCTTTCCGCTCCGATCTGGACGAGGTGCTCGGTCGTGCTCGAACGGCCGGACTTGAGCACATCGTGGTCACTGGATCCGATGTTCAGTCTTCCCAACAAGCAATCGAGCTGTGTAGTCAGTATCCGAACTATCTGAGTTCGACTGTGGGGATCCATCCTCACCACGCCGGCTCGGTCGAACCAGGTTGGATGAATGAGATCACTACTCTTTCAGACAATCCGTGCGTTGTTGCCATCGGTGAGACTGGGCTAGATTTTTATCGCAACTTTTCGGAGCGTGAAGACCAGATTGAAGTCTTTCGTGCTCACCTAGGACTAGCGGAACGTCTCAACCTTCCGTTGTTTATTCATGACCGAGACTCCGACGGTGAACTTCTACGGCAAGTCTCGCAATTTGAGAGCATCAGGGGTGTGATTCATTGCTTTACCGGATCGCAAGAGCTTCTACTCAGCTATTTGGATCGCGGGCTCTACATCGGGGTCACGGGTTGGGTCTGCGATCGCAACCGAGGGAAATCCTTGAGGGCAGCCGTGCACTTCATTCCCGATGACCGTTTATTGGTCGAAACTGATGCGCCGTATCTCTCGCCGCACAACGCTCCTCGCAAGAGCAAGAAGTGGAGAAACGAACCTGACAACCTCCCCTATGTCGTCGAAGTACTGGCGGAGGCGAGGAGTCAGTCAGTTGAACATATACGTCAGATAACGCAACAGAACGCCAAGACGCTATTTGCTCTCAATTAACTCATTGACATCCTCTGCGGAGAACGGCCAATCAATTCGGCTGCCCCCTACTTCGACAACCGGAATCCTTTCAGCTAGCGCTTGCAATAGACCATCGTCGTGAACGATGTCCATGACTGAGAGCGTTATACCCGAGAGAACATTGGAATCGAGAAGCAAATTCAATGCTTCATCGCACAGAGAACATGACTCGGTGACGTAGAGGATCACCTCCATCGAGTTTGCATATCCATTTGAGAATATAAAGACCAATAAGTCTTGATAATCAATACTTTACATTGATTTCATAGAAAACGGATTAAATCAATGGAGAATGAGAGATCTCTTGATTCGACAGCTCGATTGACGGTCAAGTAGCCTTCCGGTACTGTTTCAAGTTCCTCACCTTCAATGGATCCCTGCAAGCGCACCTCCAACTGTGCTACGAAACGATCCGAGAACGCATGCTCCAAGCCAGCACCCAACAAAAAAGTCTGTCCGCTAGTTGACTGCGTAGCTTCGCCTGACTGAAACTGGATGCCCGTGCAAGGTTCAACCATAGGACAACCTCTCTCAAAGCGTGTATCAAGATCGACGCTTACCCTCTTGAACCCGGCAAGAGCGTAGAAACCAGAAATCGCTGTCCAACCAGTCGCGTTCAGTTCACGGCCCCACTTGCCAACTATTGCGAACTCCGAATTGGCACTCACTTCAAACGTCTCTGGCCAAGCTTCGCCCAATTGTGCTTTGGTTTGGGAAATGCCTTCTCCACGAACAAACCCTGGTGCACGACCTGCCCCTTTGGTCAGCTCAAGCTGAACACTGATGAAGCTGTTGTCCAAGAGATGCCGAAAACCGGCAACAACTCCTGCTCCAGCCAAATTGCCCGATCCAGTGTTGCTAGTTGTGAACAACTGCCCGGCAACTGGGGTCGGATTGTCCGGAAACGTATTGTCAAGAACCTTGGTATAGGTCGCTTCTGAATGAATGACGGCTCCATGAAAACCGACGAACAGACCATACGCATCGGCCAGTAGCTGGCATGTGGCAATTAGGGATCCAACAACGAAGAATCCACGCAGAAAGCCGACAGTCCTCACAATTTCCTCTTCAAGAACAGCACACTTCCTTGAATTTTATCTAGCAGAATCTGTGCAATCCGTATCTGCTCCGGGGACGGACAGGCAAATGAACGCACTTGTCGCTTGAACAGCTGCTCATTGCAAAATCGAGTTTTCGCTGTTCGTATAGACTTGCGGATATTCCTGTTTAGCTGTCAACGGCATGCTTGTTTCCAATCCGCATCACTTGGTCCAACCCGCAAGATGCTGACACGGCGGAGTGACACAGGCTCAAATCAGGCCGTAAAGCAATCGGAACGAATATTCATTCGTCGCGTCCGGTCCGCTGACCGCCAAGCTGTACTTGCAATGGCTCGGACGAGCCAAAGACTGCACCACCCCTGGATCACTCCTCCGCAGACCAATCACATGTTTCGACTCTACCTTCGACGCATGCAACGGGACAATGCTGAAGGATTTCTGTGCTGCCTTCAAACCACTGGTGAACTTGTGGGAGTGGTGAATCTGATGGATATCTCTCGCGGAACATTTCTGAACGCAAACGTCTCCTACTATGTGGATATCTCTCACCAAGGAAAGGGATACATGACCGAAGCGCTCAATTTAGTCACTCGGTTTGCTTTTGACGAGCTCGGCCTACACCGATTGGAAGCGGCCATTCAACCGCACAATCAACCATCTCGAAATCTGGTCCAACGATGCGGATTCGTTTACGAAGGCTTGGCTCAAGACTTTCTCTTCATTGATGGACGATGGCGAGACCACGAGCGGTGGGCGCGTGTCGACAATAGAAACTCGCTCACTCGAGGTTGACAAGGACTCTTGGATAACGACATGAAAACCCTGCCCTACGGATCCTGGCCTTCGCCGATTTCGGCCGAGCTGGTCTCATCTGACTTTGTCTCATTCGGCGATCTAAAGCAAGACGGCTCAAATCTCTACTTCTTGGAAACTCGTCCCAACGAAGGCGGAAGAACCGCGTTGATGAAGATGCGTGACGACGGAAACGCTGTTGAACTCACCAATCAGTCGTTCAATGTGCGAACCATGGTTCATGAATATGGAGGTGGATCCTATGCTGTCCTCGACGGACGCGCCTTCTTTGTAAATCGGTCTGATCAAGACATTTATTGCGTCGACGAGCAAACAGGCGATGTAGCGCGAATTACATCCACCGGAAAGAACGAACGTTACGCTGACTTGGTGGCTGTTTCGTGCTGTCTCTTCTGCGTAAGGGAGACGCACTACGAGGATCGAGAAGCCAAGAACGATCTTGTTTGCATCAATGTGTCTGACGGATCGATCGACGTGATCCACGAGGGTCACGACTTCTACGCTGCGCCAACTCCCTCCCCCGACCACAACCGCTTTGCATTCGTCGCCTGGGACCACCCGAACATGCCATGGGACGGCACCCAGCTCTACCTAGCAACTCTCACACTAGATTGCCCTTGCGTTTTGACAGACCTCACGGTAATTGCTGGAGGACCGGAAGAGTCCATCGAGCAACCTCGTTGGATCGATAGCGAGAGACTTGCCTTCGTATCGGATCAAACCGGGTATTGGAACCTTTACGTATATGACTCAGAGGGAGCTGTCTGCATCGCCAGTGAATCTGCGGAATATGGCGTACCCGCATGGCAATTCGGAAGTCGAACTTTTGCCGTAATGAGCGACACTATCCTGGTCTCGCTCAGAATCACAGAAAACGGACCGGAGCTTGTCTATGTCGACTGTGATACAGGTCTGGTCAGCCCTTGTACTGACAGATGCTCCAGCTACGCATCCGTAACTCAATTCGAAGGAGACGTTGTATTCATCGGTGGTCACACCGATAACCTCAGTTCGATCGTTCGATTCTCGCCAATTGATGGTTCCGCCAAGATACTGCGAACACAAGGTGAATTACCCGTAACTTCCGGCTACATTTCCGAAGCGCAAGCGGTTAAGTACAACAACATCCATGGCCAAGAAGTGTTCGCCAATTTCTATGCTCCGAAGAACCTCGAAACATCTGGGTCTGACTCCGAGCGCCCACCTCTTGTCGTGATTTCACATGGTGGCCCCACGGGTCATTCGAATGCGAGCTTTAGCTTCTGGGTTCAGTATTTCACCACTCGCGGATGGGCGGTTCTCGATGTCAATTACGGCGGCAGCACTGGGTATGGACGGGAGTATCGAAGCAGATTGCAGGGCGAGTGGGGAAACATCGACGTCGAGGACTGCGTGGCAGGCGTTCGCTACTTGATTTCCCAAGATCTTGTCGATTCCTCTCGGGTCGCCATTCGCGGGGGAAGCGCTGGCGGATACACCACACTCCGCGCTCTCACTGTCACTGATACCTTCAAAGCGGGAGCTAGCTATTACGGTGTTGCCGATGTTCGAGCGCTGGTCAACGACACTCACAAGTTTGAATCTCGCTACATCGACGGTCTGATACCAGAAGCAGAAATCGATGCCCGTTCTCCTATTCATTCCATTGACAAGCTCAGTAGCCCTACAGTGTTCTATCAAGGAACCGAGGATGCAATTGTGCCCCCTAACCAATCACGAATGATGTTCGACTCGTTGGCGAAGAAGGGCATAACGACAGCATTGTTTCTGTTCGAGAAGGAGAGTCACGGATTCGTCAGGTCAGAGAACATCAAGACTTCGCTCGAGACTGAGTTCGTGTTCTTTTGTCAAGTCTTTGGGATTGAACCGGATGGTTTGTCCACCAATAGTTTCAAGCAAGCCGAGGTGGCCAACGCATCATGGTATTGAGAGTAGCTGTACTAGGTGGAGGCAACTCCAACGAAGCGGAGATTTCACGTTCGTCCGCGTCGCAAATCTCGATCGCTCTTAAGGGAGCTTTCGACACTCGCTACATCGAGCTGACATCTCGGATAGCTCTCGACCTTCACGAGTTTCAACCCGACATTGTGTTTCCAGTCTTTCACGGTCCACCGGGCGAGGATGGCACGATTCAAGGACTCCTTGAAATTCTCGAATATCCGTATGTTGGCTGTGGAGTTCGTGCCAGCTCCCTATCAATGGACAAGTACCTGTCCAAACAACAGTTTCGGACCGTCGAACTACCTGTGTTGGACGACATCATTGTCAATCGCGACAACTTTCGAAGCAAACTCGAGGAAATCAATTCCAGATTCAGCAACAAAGTCGCGATCAAGCCCAGATTTCAGGGTTCAGCCTTGGGAGTCTCGCTCTTGCCGAACGGCGGAAACGTAAGAAGTGCCCTGAGCGAGGCTTTTCGATTCGATGAATACGTTGTCGTGGAGCCGTTCATCAAGGGCAGAGAGATTACCGTGGGGGTACTTGATCTGCACGGACAAGATCCCATCGCACTACCGGTGACTGAAATAACAGTCGCAGAGAACGAGTGGTACGACTTCGTGAACCGTTACACTCCTGGGCGCAGCCAGCACGTCATTCCTGCAGATGTCGATCCACCGGTATACGCTGCTCTTCAAGCAGCAGCCGTTTCAGCTCATCAAGTGTTGGGCTGCCGAGATCTGTGTCGCGCGGACTTCGTGCTGGAACCTGACGGCAGTTTCTGGATTTTGGAAGTCAACAGCATGCCTGGAATGACTCCCACGAGCCTCTATCCCGATGCTTGCCGAAACATCGGAATGGATTTGCCGGAGTTGGTCGCTAAGTTCGTTGAGAGCGCTAGTGATCGGGGACTAAGAAACGATTAGGCGAGTACAAGCACTCGCCTAATCAAGTTCGTCAGAGCACTTACAGGTTGTAGCCGCTCTCGTTGTGCGTTGCGATGTCGAGACCTTCGATCTCGACTTCTTCGGGGACTCGCACCTTGACCATCAAGTCGGTGACCTTCAGAATCACCCACGTAGCGGCGGCTGTCCAAGCCATAGTCGCCGCGACACCAATCAGCTGCGAAACAAACTGGCTTCCGATCGCGATTTCTTCCTGACCGCCGAACATCCCCAAGGCGGAGCTAGCAAACACTGCTGTCAGTAAGGTTCCTAGGATTCCTCCGATTCCGTGAACAGGAAACACGTCAAGCGAATCGTCAATCTTCAATGTGCGTTTCATGAAATTCGTAGCGGCGAAACAGATCACGCCTGCCACCAACCCGATGACCAGCGCACCTCCGGGGCCAACAAAGCCTGAGGCTGGTGTGATGGATCCAAGTCCTGCGACCATTCCGGTTACTGCACCCAAGACGCTCGGTTTGCCGAAACGAATCCACTCAGCAACCATCCAAGTAAACGCTGCCGTAGCGGCGGAAATGTGAGTCACCAGGATTGCCATCGACGCATCGCCGTTGGACGCGACCGCGGAGCCGCCGTTGAAACCAAACCAGCCAACCCAAAGCATTCCCGCTCCTATGACCGAGAACGGCAGGTTGTGTGGAATCATGGCGTTGCTGGGAAATCCTCTCCGAGGACCTAAGTACAGCGCAGCGACCAACGCAGCAGTTCCCGCAGAGATGTGTACTACCGTTCCTCCCGCAAAGTCCATCAATCCTCCGGTGAATTGTCCCAGCCACCCGTCCGAGCTGAGCCATCCGCCGCCCCAGACCCAATGGCAAAGTGGCGCGTACACGATGATCAGCCACAAAGCGGTGAAGATCAGAACTGCGGAAAAACGCATTCGCTCGGCAAATCCGCCCACGATCAATGCCGGGGTAATGATTGCGAAAGTCAGCTGAAATGTCGCAAAACTCGACTCGGGAATCGTGCCTGTCATCGAGTCTTCGCTGATGTTCTTGAGCATAAAGTTGGAGAGGTCTCCAATAAATGGATTGCCTTCTCCAAAGGCGAGGCTGTAGCCGCAAATCAGCCACAGCAACGTCACGAGGCATGCAATTGAGAAGCACTGCATGAAGACCGTGAGTACATTGTTCTGGCGCACCAAGCCCGCATAAAACAACGACAAGCCGGGCAAAGTCATGAACAGAACTAAGGCCGTCGATGTCATCAACCAGGCGGTGTCCCCGGTGTCCAACACCTGGGCGAATGCAGTTGGTGCGCCGATGGCAATGAGCACAATGACCCATCTCTTCAAGGTTTCATTTTTCGAAAAGCTCATGGCCCCTCCTATTGTCGGCCTAGTCTGTTGCCACCGAGACTCTGGCTACGCTACAGGACAATACGTCCCTACTTCGTGTGGCCTTTGTCAATGTCTGTTGTAGCCTGTACGATTTCCGCAATGCATCGCGGCCCGCGATAGATCAACGCCGAATACAGCTGAATGAGATCCGCTCCCGCATCGAGCATCTCCAAAGCAGAAGTTCGATCCCAAATTCCCCCACACCCGATAACGGGAAAACCCGATCCCAAGATGCTCCTAACGGCACTTACTGTCTGAACAGCTAAAGGAAACAAGGGCTTTCCACTCAGCCCTCCCGCTTCCGAACCTTGTTTGTCCAACAGGTTCCTACGCTCTGTCGTAGTGTTCGTTGCAATAATTCCGTCACACCCTGATTCCCTGATCGACACGCAAAGCGACTCAAGCGAATCTTCGTCGAGGTCCGGTGAAATCTTGACGAAAATCGACACTCTTGACTGAACACTGCTTGTTGCCTCGCGTCGCTCGACAATGCGATCAAGCAACGGTACTACATGGTCACGCTCTTGCAGACGGTTTAGACCAAGCGTGTTCGGCGACGAAATGTTGATCGTGACGAAATCGACGCTATATGTTAGCGTATCCAAACATTCCACATAATCGTCGACCGCATCTCGAAGCGGAGTGTCCCAGTTCTTTCCGATATTGACACCTAACGGAATTTTGACATGATTATCGGCTTGACCTAGACGATCAGCGAGTGCTTGCGCCCCACAGTTGTTAAAACCCAAGCGATTGATTAGTGCTAGGTCCTTCCGCAGTCGAAAGAGTCTCGGGAATCTGTTCCCAGGTTGCGGACGCGGCGTAACGCATCCCAATTCGATAAAGCCCAATCCCAACTTGGCGATTCCCTGAATAGCCATGCCATCTTTGTCAAAACCCGCCGCCATACCTAAACGGTTGGGGAACTTCAGACCACCCACTGAAATCCGCTCATCCTGAGGCTCCGGCACAGATACAGCTCCATACATGGACAAGAGCTTTAGCACTACAAGGTGAGCCCACTCCGGAGGCAGTGCGAAGAGAACCGAGCGGGCAAAGGGATACACGAGATTTCGTTAAATTGCTATCCCATTTGTGTCTTAATCATGGTAGACGGCATCTTAATAGTCAAAACATCGGAGAATTTGTCAATGCCCTTTGGATACGTTACATGAGGTCAGAACAACCGACGAATACAATCTCCAACTCTGCTTCCCATGAAGGGCCGCGCGCCTCATCGTCGATCTTGAAACCGAGTCCGAGTCCTAACGACACTCTGCAACGAGTTAGCGATTTGCGAGACTGGCTCAACACTCGCGTGGTGGGTCAGGCGGCTCTAACACAACGACTTATCATCGCGTTGCTTTGTGGTGGTCACTTGCTCGTCGAGGGAGCACCGGGCTTAGCCAAGACTCGAGCGGTCAAGGAATTGGCTCGGGGAGTTCGAGGCGAGTTTCATCGGATTCAGTTTACCCCTGACCTACTGCCCAGCGACATCACTGGTACCGAGGTGTTCCGTCCAGAAGATGGTACGTTCCACTTCAAACGGGGTCCTATATTTCAGAACATTCTGCTCGCTGACGAAGTGAATCGAGCACCGGCCAAAGTTCAGTCCGCATTGCTGGAAGGCATGGCCGAACACCAAGTCACCCAAGGTCGTGAAACGTTCGCGCTACCCGACCTCTTCCTTGTGATGGCCACCCAAAATCCCATCGAGCAGGATGGCACCTATCCGCTACCTGAAGCACAGCTAGACCGGTTCTTGATGCATGTGAGAGTCGGTTATCCACCTCCGGGCCAAGAGCTTGAGATTCTCCGGATCGCGCGAGACGAGGTGGTCGGCAAGGACTCGCCACCGCCTTTGATCCTTGAGGAAGATGAGATCTTCGAAGCGCGTGGAAGAATCACGGAACTCTACATGGCCGAAGCTCTCGAAAGATACATAGTGTTGCTCGTTGCCCAAACCCGTTCAGAAGAGTTAGATGGAATCGACTACGGCGCTAGTCCTCGTGCCACAATCGCATTGGATCAGAGTGCACGTACTGTCGCCTGGCTCGATGGTCGGGAATATGTCACGCCTGATGACATCTTCAACGTGGTTCACGATGTGATGCGACATCGCATCATTGTCTCGTTTGAAGCGGAAGCACAAGGGCTGACTCCGGACAAGGTGGTTGACGAAGCACTCAAGATGGTCCCTGTTCCGTAGTTGGTAGCGCGATGCTCACTGGCGCGTACGTATCGCTAGGCGACCTCATATCGCTTTCATCCACTGCTTTAGCAAGAGAGTCTCGACGTAAGACCTCTGGATCGATATACGGTAACTTGGTGTCTCGGCACCGGGGTCGAGGAATAGACTTCGATGAAGTACGCCTCTACCAGCCCGGCGACGATGTTCGCAACATTGACTGGAATGTAACCGCTAGAAAACGCGTTCCGCACACCAAGGTTTTCACCGAGGAGCGTGAACGACCGACGCTGTTGTTGGTCGATCAAACGATGACCATGTTTCTAGGCAGCAAACATCGTCTTAAATCCGTAGCCGCAGCCGAGATCGCTGCGAGGATAGCGTGGAAGACTCTAGCTCAGAAAGACCGTGTCGGCGGACTGGTCTTCGGTCTGCGTGGAGTCGAAACGATCAAGCCGTTCCGTAGCGGAACAGCTGTAGTCAGGATGCTACGAGCCATCGTGAATGCCAATACAGACTTGAACTCGCAACACGACACCGCTAGCCTCAGACAATTCAAGCAAGGCCTGTGGGAATCCATGCTGGAACGACTTCAACGTGTAGCTCCGTCGCATCACCGTATTGTCGTAATCAGCGATCTGAACGCCGTTGATGATCACACTCTGAATGAGCTGCTGAGTCGCGGGCGGCGCAACGACCTGCAGGTCTTCCATGTATACGACGAAATCGAACAGACACTTCCCCCGTCGAACTTCTACTCAGTATCGAACGGGATAGTGCAACTATCGTTCAACAGTGCGAGACGTTCAATGCGCGAGGAATATGCGCAACGCTTTTCGTCACGCGTAGAAGAGTTACGAGCTGTGTGTCTCCGTCACAGCGTTCAGTTTTCCTCTATTTCCACTGACATCGACTTGGACTCCATCTCCTTTGCCCCCTGAAGCACTGTCCGAAGTTCTCGCGCAATTGCGGGACATCCACGAACCAGCCGTACCGGGTTGGTGGCCTCTCCCACTGGGTTGGTGGTTGGTACTGGCGTTTGTGACGATAGTTATCGGACTTGGCATTTGGTTCTACAAGACCGAGCGAAGGCGTCTTCGACCCTACTTTGTGATTCGGCGCGCCACACGTGAGCTGAACAACCGCAGAAACTCCGGCGAGATCGATCCTCTGGAGTATGCGACCAAGGTCAATCTGCTGTTCAAGGAACTCATTGTTCGAGTGGAGAAGCGGGAAGAGGCACTGACGATGAGTGGAAGTCAATGGCTCGACTTGCTTGCAGATCGGTTCGCGGACAATTCCTTCATTCGGGGACCAGGCGCGTGTCTTGGTGCAAATCGCTACATGTCGGGAGTGTTCTCCGACGATGGGCTGCAAGAACTGGTGAAACAAACATTGTTGAGAGCGGCTCCTGCCAGGAAATCGACTGATGCTTGAGTTTCTCTGGCCATGGGCATTCTCCCTACTGGCGGCACTTCCTGTCATTCGTTTTCTCGTGCCACCGATCGAGCGACAGCAAGTTTCTCTACGAGTGCCGGATATCGATGCGTTTCGTTTCTCAGACTCGTCCATTGATTCACTTTCTCGTGGAAATCGTTGGCTGAGGCTGGCAACTCTGACACTTGCTTGGATTGCGTTGACGACCGCACTGGCACGACCACAGTTCACTGGCGATCCCCAACCTCTTCCCACCACAGGCCGGGACATGTTCTTGGCAATCGACATATCTGGAAGTATGAATACGGACGACATGTTCAGCGGTCGTTTCCGAATCTCACGTCTGGAATCGTTGAAAAACGTCCTCGACGAGTTCATTCTTTCCCGGACTGGCGATCGCCTAGGTCTGATCTTGTTTGGGACGCGTGCATACGTTTACGTACCACTGACATTCGACATCGAGACTGTGAATCAGATGTTGCAGGAGGCACCTGGAGGAATTGCAGGTGGCCAAACGGCCATTGGGGACTCCATCGGACTTGCCATCAAACGACTGGTTGACCGACCCATTGATCATCGAATTCTGATTTTGGTTACCGACGGTTCCCACAACGAAGGCCTGCTGTCTCCCGACGACGCGATAGCTCTAGCCAAAGAAGCCAATGTACGTATTCACACGATTGGCATCGGCTCGGATTCTCGAACATTCGGGTCACGATTTCAGAGCTTTCGCTTACGCGGATCTCTAATGGACACGGAGACTCTGCAAAGGATTTCCGGGCAAACTGGCGGGCAGTTCTATCGTGCTGACGACACAGAGTCCCTGGTTCGAATCTACGAGGACATTTCAAGAATCGAAGCCATCGATCTTGAACCGGAAACCGTGCGCCCAGTGAAATCGCTGTATCACTGGCCTCTGACCATTGCCCTTGTGTTGTTTCTCCTTCTTTGGTGGAAGCGACCATGAACGGATTTTTCGACACGGTCAGTCAGTTGCATTTCATACGACCCTGGTGGCTTCTGGGTCTGCTTGTCGTTCCGTTTTTCTTGTGGTTTCGTCGGACTCGCAATTCTGGTACATCGGGCTGGAACTCGATTCTGTCTCCCGAATTGCTCGAAGCACTTGTACCCAAGATCTCTCGCAAGACGTTGGGTCGCGTGTTTGACATAGTCGTTTCTCTCTCGGTTGCGTTGGTCCTAGTCGCGCTAGCAGGACCTTCGTGGGAGAAAGCTCCTCAACCGGTGGATCGAAAACAAGACAACGTCGTTCTGATCCTCGATCTTTCGCTCAGCATGTATGTCCAGGATGTCTCTCCTTCTCGGCTTGAACGAGCCAAACACAAGCTGACTGACATCTTGAGAAATCGTCAGGAAGGCCACACCGGAATGGTCGCCTATGCAGGAGATGCTCACGTGGTAACTCCGCTTACCAGTGACACCGACACCATCAAGCATCTATTGACATCGTTGAATCCCTCGATGATGCCTGTCGCAGGAAGCAATGTACGCAGAGCAATAGAGGTCGCTCTTCAGTTGCTCGCAACAGGATCTACAGAAGGTGGAAGGCTTTTGTTGCTCACCGATGGAATCAATCGCTTGGCCGATTTGGCGGACTTGGACTTGGAGGGTACAACCATGCATGTGGTGGGGGTCGGTACCAGTCTAGGAGGCCCCATCCCGTTGGAAATCGAGGGCGAGGTGAGGCACTTGAAAGATGAAGCCGGCAACGTTGTTCGCCCCATTTTGGAGAGCGGGCGATTGGAACTCTTCGCAAACTCTCACGGTGGGACGTACCGCGACATAGCCCTTGGTGACTCCGATGTAGCGGCATTCTTCGACGACGCGTGGAGCTTGGAAGTTCAAACTGATCGTATCGAGAACCGAGAGTTCGATCTTTGGAAGGATGCTGGCTACTTGCTCCTCATTCCTGTGGCGATCCTTGGACTCTTGGGTCTCCGACGAGGTGCCGTCGTTGTTGTGCTCTTGTTCGTAGGCGTGGAAGCTCAGTCGGATTGGAGAGACGACCTGTGGAGTAGTCGTGACAACCAAGGACTGACAGCTCTCGAAGAAGGTAGAGCTGAGCAAGCGGAAGAGCTATTTCAAGATCCCGAATGGCAGGCGGTAGCCAAGTACCGAAACGGCAAGTATTCGGAATCTGCTGACATGTTCTCAACGGAAGATTCAACTCGAGCCCAATTCAACCTTGGCAACGCCCTTGCCCACAGCGGACAAATCGAACAGGCAATTGAAGCCTACGATCAAGTGCTCTCAGTGGATCCCGAGCATGAAGACGCGAAGTTCAATCGTGATCTGCTTGCACAGTTCCTGCAGGAACAGGCATCTCAGAGCCAACAAGGTGAGGGAGACTCAGAATCAGCGGACGGAGAGGGAGAGCCCGGAGAGGAGCAGCAAGGCAGTCAAGAAGGTCAGTCACAAGAGCAGTCGGGTGAACAATCTCAAAGTGGACAGGCAGATCAATCAGACCCAGGCGAACAGAACGGCCAGGAACAACAAGAACTAGCAGAACAGGAATCCGAGCAAGAATCCGACGAGAGTCAAAACGAACAGTCTCGGCAGGAGACGCCGGGCGATTCTGAGGAGGAATCCGAATCCACTTCCGCTCAAACGGCAGAAGAGCGTGAATCCGCTGATGCGTTTGACCGTAAGCTTCGACGCATTCCAGATGAGCCCGGAGAGCTACTGGAGAACAAGTTTCGAAGTGAAACAGTGAAACGGGTGCAACGTGGAGAATTGAAGCTGGACCAAGGACGACAGGCATGGTGAAAAGAGTTCTCGCATTGATGATTGTTATCGCTAGCTGTCCATTGATGGCGGCTGTGGTTGCTTGGGTCGACAAGACAGACATCGACGAAACGGAAGTGATCACACTCACGATCGAGAGAACGGGTGCTCGAGGAATGACCGAACCCGACTGGTCAGTTCTCAGCAATGACTTCAGCGCATTTTCGCCATCATCGAGTTCCAGCTACACGATTAACAACGGAGTCGTCCGATCCGAGGCTTCCTGGTCGATTCGTCTTCGTCCTCTCAAGACCGGCATATTGAAAATTCCTTCGTTTACGTTTGGTAACGAATCAACGACGCCGGTCGAGATCACCGTGCGTGAGCTCGACCCAGTCTGGCGCGAGCGCATAGACAAGAGCGTCTTCTTTGAGACTCGGGTCAATAGCGCTGAGCAATACGTGCAAGCTGGTGTACTCGTGACAAGGCGACTCTACTACACGTTCAACTCTCAGGTTCCTCGCGAGATACCTGCACCTTCCGACATCGAAAACGCACTGGTGGTTGTGATTGGCGAGATTGAAGATACCGTCGCCGTTCGCGACGAAGTCAACTACGGAGTGTTGGTTCAGCGCTTTGTGATCTACCCCGAACAAAGCGGCGAATTGACCATTCCACCAGTCTCGGTCCCTGCGAGTCTCAACGTCAACGGTCGATATTTTTCGATTCCGGTGACGAGTGAAGAAGTGCGTATTCAGATTCTTCCGATACCCGACGAATACCCGGCAGACCACGAATGGTTTCCAGCAACGGATGTCCGCGTAACCGACAGTCTCGAAGACGAGGATTTGAGTGGATTCACTGCCGGCGACTCGTTCTTGCGAACGATAAAGATCACAGCCAACGGTTCGCACAGTTCAGGCATACCCGACATCGAGTTTCCTCTCCCCGATGGTATGAGGCAATACCCCGATCCTCCAGAACTCACAGATACGGTTCTCGTTGCAGAGCTGGCCAGTTCACGTCAACAAACCTCTTCCATCGTGCTGACAAGACCAGGGACGTTTCGCATCGGGCAACCCAAGATAGTGTGGTGGAACACCGAGACGAAGAGCGTGGAGACTGTTGAGCTCGAGGGTCGTAGCATCACTGTCAAGCCCAATCCTCTCGACAGTGCCCAATCAAGCAATTCCATTCAGACGGAGCCGTCGGAACAAGACGCATTGGCGAACCAACCACCCTCGGACGGAGGTCTGCAGCGAATGATCGTGTCAAATCCGTTGTGGATGCATGCGATCACATGGGGCGGCTGGATTGTGGCCATAGGGTTAGTGGTTGTGTTTTGGATTCGGAGAAACGCAATCTTTTCATCGTCTACAAAGCCCCGTGAGTCTCACACGGACGCTACCAAATTTCACCAGTTGGTGCGGAGTGAAGATCCCGCCGATGTCAGACGTGGCATGATCGATTGGGTTGCCGCTGAATTTGAGGTGTCTCGTACCGAGGCGTTAGCTACGCTACAAAGCAATCCAGAATCACGAGACATCCTTCAGAAACTCAACGCTCAGCTCTATTCCCCTAATCCCAATCAAGCAATAACCGACAGCAAAGAAGTCATTCGAGTAGTACAAAAATTTCTTTCAAATCAAGATACTAAAAGTGGTTTCTTGACAAGTTACTTAAAGCAATACGACTCATTGACTGCATCCTAGCATCAGCTAGTCTCATTGCCGACGGCATATCATTGTCGTCGTCGAAGCTTGATGCAAGCCAAACTGGTAGGGATAGCCAGCTCGATTGCCCTAGGGTCCAACATGCCTTCAGCGCTGTTGTTTCTGTCTCTCGTCTACTAGCAACCTTTCTTGGCAATGACGGCTTTCCTCTCACTCATCATTTCGCTAGACACGGATCCCCGATCAAGCAACTAACGAGTTCTCGACTCCAGTGTGCAATTGGAGGGATCGGGGCCGGCCGGTTTTGCCATCGTTGCGGACAGTGGATCAGCGTGGTCTTGGTCCTCGTCGGAAGAAGAGTTGAGGAGCTCAGCTTCCGATGCCGCCTGAGGTATAGACCCATCGTCACTGTAGCGTGATTTGCATATCATTTTCGACATCGGTTTCCAATCAAGCGACACCGGCTGCCAGACCTGCAAAGCATCCCGCTAGAACTCGATAAACACGGTCTTGGTGTGGGGATAAGGGAGTCCATGATTATGAAGTCCTACAAACAGGAAATGTTGCGCCTTCAGACAGAGCTCACTTCAATGCTTCATTGGATTGTTCGAGAACGAAAGAAGGTGGTCGTGATCTTCGAAGGCCGAGATGCCGCAGGAAAAGGTAGCTGCATCAAGCGATTGACCGAGTATCTTCCACCTCGCAGCGCAAGAGTGGTCGCTTTGCCCGCGCCAAACGAGCGTGAACGAACTCAATGGTATTTTCAACGCTATGTTGAACACCTCCCTGCAGCAGGCGAAATGGTGATTTTTGACCGCAGTTGGTACAACCGTGCTGGAGTGGAGCGAGTCATGGGATTCTGCACCAACGAGGAGTATGAGGAATTCCTGAACTCGGTGCCCTACTTCGAGCAGATGTTGGTTCGTGCTGGCATTCAAATCATCAAGTATTGGTTCTCGGTATCCGACGAGGTGCAGGAGAAACGGTTTCAAGCCAGAGTTGACGAACCCCACAAGTCATGGAAGCTCAGCGAAATGGATTTGCAGTCGCGATCCAAGTGGATCGAATACTCCAAAGCCAAGGATGTCATGCTGGCGAGGACCACCATTCCTGAAGCACCTTGGTACGTCGTCGACGGCGATGTGAAGCCTCTCGCCCGACTGAACTGCATCAGCCATCTTCTCAGCATGTTTCCCTACGAGAAGGCTGAGCCGAAAAGGCTCGTGCTACCTCCTCGACCTACAGACGACTCTTATGTTCGACCTCCGTTCGAGTCGCAAAACGTCATACCGGAGATTTATTCCTGATTGCCACTCGTCCTTCGAGCCACTTCCAACTCACCTGTTAGCAGCGGAACAGTAGTCGCTACATGGTGGACACTGTCTCAATCGAGAAACGCCGCGAGATCATGCAGCGAATTCGGAGCACAAACTCCAAGCCCGAGCTGCTCGTACGCTCTTTCCTGCACAAGAAGGGGTTCCGGTTCCGACTGCATGCCAAAGGACTTCCCGGTCGCCCCGACATTGTGCTCCCCCGCTATCGCACAGTGATTTTTGTTCACGGCTGTTTCTGGCATCGCCACGAGGGCTGTCGCTACTCATCAACACCAAAGTCAAATGTCGAGTTTTGGCAAGAGAAATTCGACCGCAATGTAGAGCGAGACCGACGAGACCGAGAGCAACTACAACAAGCCGGCTACACCGTAATCGTGG
>CAXXFR010000040.1:0-22724 GCA_963667455.2 Pseudomonadales bacterium
CCCAGCAATCATCCGTTGCGAGTGGGCTATAGCCCATCGCTTCCCGCAATCCGGGACGCCATTGCTGAGTCAGATCTAACAATCGCTATCGGAACCGAGCTCAGCGTTACAGACTTCGACTTCTTTCTTCTAAATGAACCGCTGAAATTTCAAAAGCTCATCCGCATTGATATCGATCCGTATCAAGTTTCCGTCAACGCCGAAGCCGATTGCGAACTTCTCGGAGACAGTGGCCATTGGTTGGCAGAACTCACCCAAGACGGGTTCGATCGAAACGGTGCGCAACGAACGTCGAGAATTCGAGAGAGTGCCAGCCAATCTCACCACGTTGACGATCAAATGGAGCAATTTCTGTCCACAATCCAGCAATCAACCGATGTGTTGGTCGGAGACTCCACTCAACCGACCTACTACGCAACGTGGCTGTGCGAACCCGATGAAGTCCGACAGTATTTCCACAGTGCGACCGGATTTGGAACGCTTGGCTTCGCCATTCCCGCTTCCATCGGCGCGAAGTTAGCTAACCGAAGCCAAAGAGTCACATGTCTAATCGGTGATGGAGGCTCGTCTTTCACTGCACCGGAAATCCAAACCGCTACTCAGCTTGGTCTGGCCATTCCATTCGTGATTTGGAACAGTTCTGGCTATGCCGAAATCGAGAAAGCTGTCGTAGCAGAAACCAGCGAGACTTGGTTTGAGTCGCCACATCCGCCAAGTTTCGACCTACTCGCTGAAGCCTACGGTGCAGACTACAGCAACCCTCGAGAGCTGCAGTCCCTAACAGGCGTTCTCAGCACGGCACACGCCAACGATAGGCCCACAATTGTGGAGGTCCTTCAGGACGACTTTGTCGATGTCGATCGACTGGTGAACTGGTTTCGCTAACGGTCGCTGAGATCTAGGTAGCCGAAGCTTGTGCGATACCCTCGATGGCGTTGTTCAATGCCTCGGAAAACGCATCTTCGTCCATGTCGCGCCGCAATTCTTCGGTCAAAGCTCTTGAAAAGCTGGCGATCATCGACTTGTTTTGAGACAGACGTTGTATGGATTCTTCCTGGCTGTAGCCACCGGATAGAGCCGCTACTCGCAGCACCCGAGGATGTGCCACCAAGCCAGCGTAGAAATTCGGCTGTTCGGGAAGCGTTAGCTTGAATATCACTTGCTGACGATCCAGCAGCCCTTCAAGGTTCTCCGATAGGCTTTCCAGCAGAATGTCTTCGCAACTTCGTTTGTCTGGAGCGTTGATGTCGATTTCCGGTTCAACTATTGGAAACAACCCATGAGACAGAATCGTATCGGCGAATTCGAACTGCTGAGCGACCACTTCACTGATAGCTCCACGATCCGCACTCTTGATTACCGAACGCATCTTGGTGCCGAACACATCCAGACTCTTGGCTTCTTCCAATCGCTCAGGCATGTTTGGGATAGGATTCATCAACTGAACTCCCAACGATTCATCGGCCAGTCCCACATCGATCTTCAGGAATGGAAGAATCGACTTCTGTTGCCACAAGTATTGGCTCGCCTTCAATCCATCCACGGAGTCTCGCATTGTCTTTTCGAACAGGATCGCACCAAGAACTCGAGGGCGTGCGAACGACTCGTTCGACATGATTCTGACTCGCATCGCGTGAACGATGTCAAACATCAGGTCGTCATTCCCTTCAAATTCGGACTCTGGCACGCCGTATCGCTCCAACGTCTTGGGCGTACTTCCTCCACTCTGATCCAATGCCGCAATAAACCCGGCACCGACTTGCATGAGCATTTGCTGATCCGCCACTTGTCTTCCTATAGACCCCACTAAGACACAATCAATGGTATATGCAACACAACTGCTCTACTCCATCTCAGCTGTGCGCGTCGACGATCGACACAATTCCGTCCCAAGCGTGTTGCCTGTTGATTGCGCTCGAGGCACCGGCAGACTGTCAATACACGATCATCTTGTCGATCAATTCAACATCTTCACCAATCTTGATGTCGAGTTCGGTCGTACTGCCATCTTCAACCGTGAATGAAATGGACTTTGAAACTGGGCCGATGTAGTCCACAGTGGCGGTGTAGTCCTCCGCCGCAAGATCTTCGAAGCTAAATTGGCCGCGTTCGTCGGTGAACGCCTCGAGTTCGATGTCGTCGATTCGAACCTGCACGCTATCCAAGACGATCTTGCCAGTGGTATCGGCAATGCGACCCTCAACGTCCCCATCCGCGACGGCCGAGGGGCGCAGAATTAGCAAGGCAACCAGAGAAGCATCTGTTAGACATGCAGTTACCGGACTCAATCTTGAGAGTTCGGTACGGACCAGATGGACGTTTGATCGTTGTTTCATGTTAGAGACCAATAGGTGCGCAAGACTGCTGTTGGGATGGCGGGATTATGGGAGTGACTTGTGACACTGCGACTACATGCCGAAGACTTTCTCAGTCTGCTCCGGCGAACCTAATTACAATTCCCAATATGGGACTTCGAAGCTACAAAATGACCGTCGATACGGGCTTTGCTCCGAATCCGTACGGCAGAACCCTGACCCTCGCCACCTGTAAGCCGGACATGCGTAAATGCGTTCAAGAGGGAGAGTGGATTGCTGGATTCACTTCCTCGAAGATGTGCGGACACAAAGTCGGCGAAGAACGACTGGTCTATCTCATGCGGGTGGCAAAGAAGCTACATGTGCGAGACTATTTCAGTGACCCTGGTTTTGAAGACAAGATTCCCGACTTGGATACAAACAGCCGAGAGGCTCAGGCTGGGGACAACATATACCGCCCTCTAGTTTCCAACGCGAACTCATCGGAAGACTTCGAACAGCTTGAGAACCCCAACCACGTTGCTCGTGATCGCAAGTGGGACATTGACGGCGAATGGGTTCTGGTGGCGGACGAGTTCTACTACTTCGGCAAAAGCGCAATTGCATTACCTGGTCGAATGCGGCCTGAAGTACCGCTGGGGCAGTCACGCTACGGACAATTAACCTGCTCGGATAGGTCCGAACGCTTTCTACGGTACGTCCGCAATGGCTATGGGGTTGGCCGTCACGGGCATCCTCATCAGACACCAAGAGCCTGCCAACCACGACGATCGATGTGTACCTAAACTCCAGCTGTAGCAGACTGGACTCATAGCAGAGGCTCCATGCTCTGTATGCCTATATCAAAACCCCTTCGTCGCCAACTTGCCCCATCGGCGATTCTGCTCTAGCGGTCAAACATTGTCCCTAGTAGTCCCAAGAGATGTTAAGTAGCACCGAAGTGCCAACTGACTGCTCAAAGATGGGAATGCCGCCCTGTTCAACCGTAACGGAAGAGTCCAGCATGTTCTTTACTCTGCCTTTCACAACTACGTTCTCGGTCACATACCACGAATAAACAAGGTCCAATCCGTGAAACGGCTGCTCAAATCCGTCCGGCAGTCCATCGATACCGGCAAAGTAGATGCGTTCTCCAAACGCGTTGTAGACCAGAGTTGCACCATGTTTGTAGTCGAAGGAGTCAAATCCCAGTTGAAGGTTGGCCACCCAGTTGGACTGCTGCGACATTCGTCGAGTCTGATTGGTGAGATTTCCGACCCCAGCACCCGGTGGAATGCTTATCTCGGATGAGCTAAGTGTCGTGTTTCCAGATACGAAGAACTGATCGGTCCACTCGCCGAAAATGTTGCTCATGAAGCCCAATGACTTCAGCCACTCCAGTTCCACACCATATACGTGTGCGGACTCAGCGTTGACAAAGTTGAACCGAACGTTGTCTTCGGTAGCACCACCTTGCACGGTCTCGATCGGTTTCGCTATGTCCTTGTAGAACACGGAAGTGGTGAAATTGTCGCCAGAATCCCAGAAGAACTCGAATCGAAAGTCCAGATTGGTGAGATCTGAAACTTCAAGCCCGGGGTTCCCCCTCACTCGTGCTTCTGTTATGGGATCGATGTAGGTCGAAGCGGATGTTTCTCGAATGTCGGGCCGGGCAACCGTTCTACTCGCCACAAGTCGCAGTTGGACTTGCTCGGCTCCGAAGAGGCCAACAAAGTTACGGGTCATCGCAACGGACGGATACCAATCTTCAGATCGCAGAATCGACCGCGTAAATGCCCTGACGTCTTCCTCGCTATACCACCCAAATCGATTGTTCACAAACTCCAAGTGATCAATGGGAAGAGAAAACTGAGTGAAGACTTCCTTTCGAATCCCCCCAGAGAACCGCCAGTTATCGCGATACCGCAAATCCAGCTTTCCGTAGCCTGCTTCAACGATATGCACGGCGATGTAGCTTTCTGTGCCAAATTCACCAATACCAAGGCGCAGGTTGATGTTGTAGTCGGGGTTCATAATGTTGTCATTGCTGAACACTTCGCTCGGAATCCCAGCACTGACTTGACGGAAGTCAACGTCGGTGCTTCCGAGGCCCAACGAAACTTGCTTGTAGTCTCGCACTTTACGGAGATAGTCGTAACCGCCCGAGACCTCCAATTCGTAGTCGTAGCCGATGAAGGGACGCAATACATCCACTCCATAGTTTTCCGACTGATCCATCAATTCGGAGAAACGAAAGTCAGCAGCTGAACCGGTGCCGCGAATCCGAAACTCGATCGGACTGCCGTTCGGAGCGTCTAGCGTTTCCTGACCGCCGATTCGTACTTCGTTGGGAATGTTTGTCGATGCATCGGCTCTTGTGTAGTGCCAATTGACTTCGGTGCCAATGAACTTGTCCAACAAACCGAAGATATTCGGAACCGAAGCCAGGGTGTCTTCGCCCAGGATGTGGTCGCCATCGATCTGCAATACTTCCAGCTCACGTTCCTCAAATCGAGTCGAGAAGATTCGTCCTTGAACGGGAGACCCGGCATCAAGACAGTCATTGAACTGGCCTTGTACGCAAGTGCGAGAATTTGAAGCATCGTCCTCGGTGTTGCGAAGCATCAATGCAATGGCTCCCAGTTCGTGGTCATTGGTAAGTCGTGCTCCGAGACTGAGAGAAACTGTTAGGTCAACGGAGTTGACCGTGGTTTGGTTTTCCGAGAAATCAGTATCCGGATTGGAGAAGCGTCGATTGACTCGATCTTTGAGCCTCCAATCGTTGGCATATGACCCTAAGAACATGAACCCAACATCCGCACTCGGTGAAATGTCAAACCGGTTTCCAACGAAGAAATCGCCCTCGACATCGGCTGGCAATTCCTTGGGCATCAGATCGACATCTCGATTGAGAAACGTGGCCAGCGACCGGTTGATCGCTCGCGCCTCATCGATACTTCCCGGCAAGAGTCCATTGATTTCAGTTCTAAAGATGTTGAGCGGCGCAATGTTGCCTCGATATGTCTCGATGGCTTGCTCGATCATGGGCGACAATGCACGCGAGTCGTCATCGATGCCCCACTTGTCGTCGTCCCCTCCGGCGTAGGTATACCCTTTCCTTCCGGCCGAGTTCCACCCAGACTTCAATCCAGCATTCAGTACAAATCCTTCCGGGATCCGCTTGGTCCGAATGTCAATGTTTCCACCACCAAAGGCGGAGGTCAGCTCTGGAGCTGCCCCTTTGTGAACGGCTAGTGAGTCGATTAGATCGGCGGGAAATATGTCAAGCGGAAGAACATTTCTTGTTATGTCGGGCGAAGGAACTCTTGCGCCATTCAAGTGGGCACTCGAGTATCGTTCCCCCAAGCCCCTGACATAGACGAACTTGTCGTCCACCAGTGTTAGGCCAGGCAGTCGTCGCAGCGCTGAAGCGACATCGCTGTCCCCGACTCTCGCGATGAACTCGGAGTCAATCAGGTCGACTGGCACATCTCGTTTGATGCGTTCATTGATCACGTCGGTGGCAGCATCAAAGTACCTTCCGACCGTAATCAGCTCTTCCATCTCTCCGAAATCGAACGACTCAACCGTAGCAGACTCCATAGACTCCGAGCCAGCAACTTCTACTTCTTCCTGGGAAACCTGATCCTCTGCGAAAGCTGACAACAACGCCAGCAACACACTCGAAGCCAACATTAGCTTGACGATGGCATGGCGTTTCATGTGAATATCCATGTAATTGGAGTCCAATCGGTCAATCTAAAAACCACAGACCACAGGCATCGCGTCGTCGCGGGACCAAGCAAATGGCCCAGCCAGAGGTCCAATCATCGTTCTCAGAGACAGCTCCGATCGGCGTGCCATCTGTCGAATTGACGGTGAAGGTGTTTCCACTTGCATCGACAAACTCACTCAAGGTGTAGAAACCCTTGGATCCTCCGAGAATTGACACGTCAGAATCGTCCGACTCGGACATCACCAAATTGTCGGTGTTGGCCGCGTAGCTGCTGGGGTCAGTCAGCCAGTCTTCCACGGACACTCCATTGTTCAAACTGTCCTTGGTGGGTTCCTGACATGCAATCAACGTGCTCTTGATGGTCGTTGTTCCATCTGCCGCCAGATCGCGAGTCTCCGCATCGTCGAGTTCCAGACACTCATTGCCGCTTTGTCCGAGGACAGTTCTTCCGTAGCCGTCGTACACAATGCTGTCTCGCAGCTGCGTCGCTACGCCACGCCGAAACAGAATTCCCTCAGAGTCACCATGCGTTCCACCGGTTGACTCGTCAGAACCAGAGGTGATACAGGTCAAGTGAGCGATCTGTGCGTTGGTCAATGGACGCGCGTCGTAAGCACCACCTTGGTTATCTGCTTCGATACAACGATTTCCGTTGTCTTGTTGATGAATTACGAGTGCGTTCGTCACCGATCCAACCCAACCATCTGCATAGTCGATCGAGTCGTCGCGTACATAGAGAGCTACAAGATTCTTGACGTCAACCGCTCCTCCGAAGAACTCGACACCGTCGTCATAGGTGCTGTAGACCTGAATGTTCTCGATGACCGTGCCGCTACCGACGGCATTTAGCGTGAGACCATTCAATTCGTCTCCTGGAGCCGCTTCAGCTCCCGGATGCTTAATGACCACATAGCGGAGCACTCCAGAGTTGTCTTCGTTGTCATTCCCGCCATAGTGAGATGGCTTTCCTTCTGATTGAATGTGACACGAATCGCTGGATCTCTGTTCGTCGTCGCATTTGTTGGTAATGCCCATTCCGTTGATGACAACGCCACCCCATAGCTGAGTGGCAAACGGGTCTGCAACCCCCAAAACAGCATCGTCATAAGCAGTCAACGTGATCGGTGCACCAACACGACCTTCCGCCATGATTTTCGAGCCGCGGTTGACTAGCAAGTAGTCGTCGGAAGACTCCCATGCGATGGTTACTCCTGCCTCGATGGTCAGAGTCGGACCTTCACTAATGGCACCAAAGTCGACATCTTCGCCGACCTGGAGTGTGTCCCAAAAAATGTGAACACCATCAATTTCGCCGATGGTCAAGTCAACGGTCAACGGATTGCTGGCACCTACGAAACCGGCGTAGTACTCACAGTTATCGCCGCGTTGCGTTCCTTGAACGATCTCGTCCGTATTGGGGTCCGTGTAGGAAGCACAAGGGTTCGTGTCCGTGTCGGTTGAAGTCGTAAGGGTTGTGTTGGTTGTCGTGCTGTTGGTCGGCGCATCGATGAATATGTCGCCGCCGCCACATCCACTCAATAGTGCTACTACCAACATGCTGGACAAGAGTCCGAGCCATCTCAAATACCTGCGAAGCATCTTTTCTCCAAATTGTCTACTTGACTTGTGAACGCCGTTCCAGACCAGACTTCGGTCTGCAATCCCTCAAACAGGGCAAGGAAATGTTAGGAGCGATCTGTTACAGGCTCATTGAGCTAATGTTTCAGAAATGTTTAGTTTTGGCGGCTAAAGGGGAAGACCTTTCGATGCCTGGTTGTTCACCAATTTCTAGACTCGGAAGAATCAAATAACTCAGAATTTCAATCACTTATTAGCGTCTGACACCTTGTGACCGACGAGATCGAGCTGAACTATCTAGCCTCTGCTTAGCCAGTGTCTTGCGATTGAGTGCTATCTGGCTGTTTAGCTTCAGAGCGTACGACACCTCGTGCAGCCTCAGCTGCCAATTCGAATGAACGCAAGCGCTTCTCGTGATCGTAAATGGAACAGACGAAGATCAACTCATCGGCTCCCGTGGAATCCACGAACTTCTGCATGGCCTCCCGTACATCCTCAACGACACCCACAGCCGAAGCCGGGCGCATGGTCTGTACGACGTGTAGCTGTCCGGGATCCAATTGTGACTCAAAGTCTTTTTGAGGAGGCGGGAGCCTCCCGGGCGAACCTGCCCGAAGTTTCAAGAGCGACTGCAAACCCGACGTTCTCAAGTATGCAGCCTCTTCGCGGCTGTCTGCAACGCATACATTGAAGCCCAGCATCAAGTAGGGTTTATCGAGTTGGGTAGATGGACCGAATCGGTTGCGATACTCAGCAATTGCTTCATTCATCATGGCAGGAGCGAAATGCGAAGCGAACGAATAGGGAAGACCCAGCATCGCAGCTAGCTGGGCTCCATAAAGACTCGAACCCAATATCCAAATTGGGACTCGAGTACTGTTCCCAGGAAACGCCCGCACCTTCTGTCCTGGTTTGATTGGACCTAGGTAGTGTTGAAGCTCCATCACATCGCGCGGAAAACCATCGATATCGCCGTGAAGATTTCTGCGCATGGCGAACGCGGTCTGCTGATCCGTTCCCGGTGCACGTCCGAGGCCCAAGTCGATTCTCCCCGGATAAAGAGTCTCCAAGGTCCCGAACTGTTCGGCAATGATCAATGGTGCGTGGTTCGGGAGCATGATTCCGCCTGATCCAACGCGTATGGACTGAGTCTGCTGGGCAACATGACCAATAACGACTGAAGTCGCGGAACTGGCGATCCCTGGCATGTTGTGATGCTCGGCTACCCAATAACGGCGATAGCCCCACTCTTCCGCATGTTGAGCCAAGTCGACGGTATTACGCAGTGCAACAGCCTCGCTGCTGCCTTCAACAACCGGTGCCAAGTCCAAGACTGAAAAGGCAATTAGATCGCTCAAGTCAGGAATTCCTTATGTGACCGTAGGTTGCATATACTCTGAATCGAACACTTAGAGATCTCGTTGATGAACGACTTGGTCATTTACGTCAATCCGAATTGCAGCAAGTGTCGCACGGCATTGGATGCGATAGACAGTGCGGGAAAAAGTCCGGAAGTCGTCAAATACCTCGACTCTCCACCCAGTCGCGAAACGTTGATGGAAATTGCGGGAATCCTAACGGATTCGGTGCAGGATATGGTCAGGAAAGATCGTCGATTCAACGAATTGGGCCTTGTAGCCAACGACTATCAGGATGCCGAATCCATCGTTGAGCTACTGCTTCAATATCCCGAACTGATGCAAAGGCCGATCATCGTCAGAGAAGGAAAAGCGTACATCGCTCGTTCGCCCGAGACTCTTGGTATGGCAATCGCCGCGGCGTAACTGCAACGAAGTCTTAGCCGTTGTTCGGTTGGACAGACATCACGCCAATTGCGAAACTGCAATCGAGAATCACAGTCACCGCTCGCTATCTCTTTGGGACGAGCGATTTAAGTTCATCCAACCATCCATTCGAGACCTCCCCCAATTCTCGTTCGACTTTTTTGTCCAGCTCTTCCTCGATCAACTCGCCCTTTGAGATTTCCTCCCATTCTCGTTCGGCTTCTCTGTCCAGCTCTTCTTCGATTGACTCCCCATTCGTGACCTCCCTCGTCAATTGATCGGTTTCTTTGTCCAACTGTTCCTTAATCACTTCGCCAATCACGGTCTCTTCAACCTTCGTCGGATTCAATCGAGGTGGCAACTCCCAAAATTCTTTGATCGAATCCGCCATGCTAGTCCCCATATCGTCTTTGGACCCGGGAACCTCCCAGTGCCAGGCGTAGTACATGACCGTGAATTCCGCAAAGTACTCTTTCGCATTGCTCTCCCAGTAGTACTCCCCGCTGTCGCCCCACTCGTCTAGCGCGTCTCGATACAAGTTGCGAATGGTCTTGTTATCGTAGCCTTGCGGCACGTACTGGTCATGCCAAGCGTGCGCAAATTCGTGCAAGATCATGTGGGGGTTGCCCCAAACTTCCTTGCCATCGATCCACTCGCCTCCCCTAAGTTCGTCCTGAAGCACGTTCTTCCCGTACTTGAGACCCTTGATGTGAATAGTGTTGCTCTTGGGGCAGTAGAAGATCTCATAGCCGTTGTCGTTGTTGCATCTGCCACTTCCTTCCACTGATCGATGGTCGTTTACATCGATCTTCGTTGTCCTTTGCAGAGCCTTGAATGCCTGTTGAGGCAAGAGTCCTCCGGCATGCCGAATTTGCTTGCCGAGGTACACCTTCAGTAGAAGTAAGTCGGCTGTCTTCTGTGCGTCCTGGGAATTCCAGCTCGAGTGATCGATTCCTACTTCAAATCCTTCGATGTCTTCGAATTCTTCGCTCGCCACTGCTATCTGTGAAACTGCCGCAACTAACCAAGCACAAATTACTAGCCGCCAAGTCACACTGGGGAAGCACTTTGCGAAGTTGGGATGGAGTCTGTGGGCACTCCGGTCACTAAGACACGTGTCTGGTTGTAGTCGTACTAACATCAATTTACAGTGAGTTGATTCCATCGAATCGAGACAAACTTTGTACTTTAGGACGCAAGTGGTCCACGCAACAGCTTGCCGGATTGCGAACCAGTGTGTTCGTTTGACTCCAGAAAGACCTCGCCGTTGACGATGGTCGTGAGAATGCCCTCGGCGGTCTGTTTGAGTCTCTTAGCACCTGACGGCAGGTCACGAACAACGGTAGGCATGTTAGGTCCGATCCGTTCCGGATCGAAAATTGCCACATCCGCTGCATAGCCGGGCTTGAGCAGTCCACGGTCTCGCAATCCCCATCGTCTTGCGGGTTGCGAAGTGACCATTTCCACAGCTTCTTCCAGCGTCAAGGCTTGTCGCTCGCGAACCCAGTGCGCGAATATGTGAGTCTGAAGAGAACTATCCATGATTTGAGAAACGTGTGCGCCGGAGTCCGAAAACGTAACAACCGACTTCGGATGCTTCATCATTTCGATGATGTCTGTGTCGACTTCATTGGCGATCGGCTGACGGAACAGCGCTTTGAAATCGCTCTCCACTGCCATGTCGATCATGAGTTCAACAGGTGAGATCCCTTTCTCTCTCGCCGCTTCGTCCATCCGTCTGGTTCCGCCAGACGGTTCATCCATGATGAATACCCAGTGCCAATTCGGTGGTCTCAAGATGACTGAACGGGCCTTGTGTCGCTCACTTTCCTCGCTGGCGATTTCAACCAATCTTCGTTTGATGTCGGGGTCTTGAAGTTTGGCTTTCTGTTCTTCAAAAGGCAATCGACGAATATCGCGCCAGAGCTCCCACCCATCGAACGGAGTATTGGACTCAAAGGTGTAAACGACATTGAGAGCACGAGAATGGACCTGAGCAAACATGGTTCCTCCCTCGTCTTCGGTCTCATCAAGCAGGTCGAAGTAGCTTCGCCAATGATCCGGAGCGTGGCGTGAACTGAACATTCCCCAAGTCACTGGACAACCGAAGTCAACTGCGAGTTCTTTCAGTCGCAGCTGGTAGTCTCGGATCCGATCAGGATCTCCCCCCGTATCTTCAGCGGCGATCTCAAACATTCCTGCGCCTGTCTTGCGCATTTCTTTGATGAGATAGCGAACTTCGTCCCAATGTGCGAGCCGACTCGACACTGGTTTGTAGTCTGAGGTTTGATGATTGCGACTTCGGGACGTAGATAGACCCATCGCACCTGACTTGACAGCTTCCTGAACCAGTTTTCCCATGGTCGTCAGTTCATCTTGCGTCGAAGCGTCAGTGAATGCCCGCTCCCCCATCACGTAGGTACGCAATGCAGAATGCCCGATGTAGCCTGCGTAGTTGATTCCCTTCGGCACGGAACCGACGGAATCCATGTAGTCAGGGTATGACTCCCAATTCCAATGGATCCCCTCAAGCATGGCACTGCGGGAGATGTCCTCGGCCCGTTCCAGATTTCGAAACACGTGATCGGCGTCGGATTCCTTACATGGAGCCAATGTGAAACCGCAATTTCCCATTACGACGCTTGTTACGCCGTGATAGCACGAACACGATCCGATGGGATCCCAGAACACCTGAGCATCCATGTGAGTGTGTCCATCCACAAAGCCAGGCGTGACCACATGACCTTCTGCATCAACCACTCTTCTTGCAGATCCGACGACATCGCCGATTTCTGTGACCAAACCGTCGGAAATAGCGACATTTCCCATGCGGCCAGGGGATCCGCTTCCGTCAATCACAGTGCCATTCTTGATCAAGAGGTCGTGAGGCATGAGGCTACAAGGTGTCGTTGAAGGTTGCTCGAATTGTAGGAACTATGTAGATCATTGAGGTCCAGGTAGTAGAGACAAGCAGGGCAATAGCGTACGAAATCGACCGAGTTCCGTGTGCAGCTTCCTCTGGAAGTCGTCGTCCCATCGTTCTAAGTTGAGCTTGTGCTTCACCCCCATGTTCGTGCCCTCCGTTAGAGTAACGTGGAGCACCCAGTGCACGCTGTTCTTGACTTCCTTGCGCGATCTCGCCAGCCGGTTCGCGTTGCTTGCGTCCTGTGCCTGGCGCAACGACTCCACGCCCTCCAGCAGCGCTCCGAAGTTGACACTGTGTCCTACCTTGATGTTTGCCACGCCAGGCTCGACTTGGCTCGTGAGACATACCGTCGTTGTTATCGTCTGACACGCACCACAGCAAGCCCAGCTCGAGCTGTGCATCCAGCTGGGGCTCGATCGCCTCCGTAACCCCCGGCCCAAGGCCGTCGACACTTCAATCCCGATGTCCACAGCGGAAAAGAGAACCGGAATAGGCAATTCCGGCTATCGGATATTCTCAACAGGGAATCTAGGATTTCTCCAACTGAAGCCTCTTGGTTGTAATCTCCTAGAGGCGGGACAAGAGCTCGACGAGTCGTGTGCCGATCCGTCCTTTAGTACTCAGTTTCCTAGTCAGTGGTAGACGGGTTGCGGGAAGCGCTGCGGCACCAGGTGGATTCATGAATCCGGTAAGCGTGCTGGCAATAAAGTTAATGTGCATTGAAGTACTGAGTGAAAGAGATTGCGAGTCGTGTCCAAGAGCTGGTCTGGCAGACTCATGGGAACTCTTAGCTTCGTCAATAGTCACCTTCATCGAGCGAGACCACCGTAACCCAACGATTCAAGACCTAGTGGATCCTACAGCGATTCTGTAGAGCAGATCCATGTGCTTATAAGCAACCAAAGTGACACCTGATCTCCAAGTTCTTGTCGACGTAAGGCATGCTTTCGAAACTAACGAGATTCCAGTACTGCGCTGTAACCGAGAGACGGTAGAGTCGACCTTGCTCTGGGGTTCGTCAGAGAGGAAACGGTGTCCTGCAACCTGCACTCCTCGCTGAAGTTCAGCGAGTCTAACCGAGTGGCTGAGCGAGATCAATGCGCAATGGAAGGGGTGCGGAAAGAGAGAGACCGAAGTGCACTCGTCCACCTCTGTGGAACAGTGTCTCCGGGTGACCAGCAAGAAGGGAAACGCCTCGATTACACCACAATCACATCCGAATCCAACGTCTTGAAACTCTTCCACTTTCAATCAGTACCTCGCCTACGACCAAGTCTCGATTCAACGGTCCAGTAGACTCGCATTGGATTCGCCACTCAATACAACATGAACATGCAATGTGTGATCCACATGGGACTTCGTATAATCCAATCCGACTAGGCAAACAATGAAACGCTTGAGAGGCAAGAAAGTGAATTGGATGAGAAATGCCGCAATGTGCTTGGCTGTCTGCTACATGCTGATACCCCAAGTTGTACTCGCGCATCATGGCGAGGTGGTTGATACGGATGGCGACGGAATTTCAAACATGACGGATGTCTGTTGGCAGAACAGGGATCACTATGCGTGCCTAACGAGTGCCGGATTGTGGGAATGGCCGGCAAGGGAGCTCTATGGAAACGTAAAAAAGAAATTCAATTCCATCGGGACATGTTCGGATCTACGAGCATATGTCGATGTATTAGACACACAGGCTAATCGGCAACCGACTGACAACTTGAGTGCGGCGGAAAATATGAGATGGGAAGGAGCAGCAGACAATGCTGACTCTGTTTTCGACAATCTGTGTGGTTCAAGGAATAGCTGATTGCTTTAAGAATTAGGAAGCACTGCAGTTGCATACGAAAGCAATCGAACTCCCGCAGAAGCCTCCTCAGGAAGTCGTTGTCCCGTCCTGCTGGGTTGTGCTTGCGTTTCACCCCACGTTCTTACTTTCTAATTGAACGATGTTGAGAACCATCTTGCGCATGACAGCGACGTTTGCGGCACCGTTGTCCTCGCGACTGCGAGCCTGATCCTCGTCGAACACGATGTCGAGCACCCAGTGCACGCCGTTCTCAACCTCCTAGTGCGACACCACCAGCCAGTTCGCCTCCCGGCCGACATTGGGCGACTTGAGATGTAGTGGACGGTGTCGTGGAGGTCGACTTTCACATGAGAAGGAGCTGGGATGGTTCATAAAACACTTGAGGTCCTCGTGAAGGTCGAGCCTTTTGCCCTTCAGCGGCCTCAGGTAGTCGCATCCAGAGTCCACGATCTGCCGGGTGGTATCCCGTTGGCAGTACATGGTGTCGACAGTCACCTTGGATCTTTCAGATTCAGCATGCCCAGCACCTCCCGGACCGCTGGAGACTCCCTCGAATCGCCGTCCACGGATCGATGAGCCGGCTCCATGCGAATCTTCGTCGACCAAGATACGGGCTATTTCGAATGTAGCGCTTTTGGCTGGTATAGTGTCGTAGATCGCCGGTTGGTATTAGTGCCGCGTCCGACCTTCTAACAGATCGGACGCAGTCGTTGGGAATCATATCGCTTTTGTCGGGGACGAGCTATTCGATGGATGGAGGCGTATCCGGACCTGACGGTGCAGAGGATGTACGAGGAGTAGAGGGCCGCCGACTACGACGGTAGCAACAGCCGGGTTCGCGAATAAGCACGAGAGCTAAAGTCAGGCTACATCGGAGATGTACACCCTCTTCGAACGCGACGTTTGGGAGGTTCTGGGTCAGGTGTTTAGACGTTCCTACCGGTCGGATTCTGCGGTCGTCCGGACGGATCTGTCGGGTGCGAAGCACGCCGTAGAGGTCAAGCATTGGCCGCTGGGCAAGTGCGCGCGGTGTCAGCCGACAACAATATTGACGATGCCAACGACAACAGAAGCTAATGCCCGATCCGAGGCCGGGGAACTCCACTAATGGTGAACTAGCAAGCCCTAACTCAGACTCGATGCGAGGAGCTGTGGTAAAGGAGCTGTAGACCTCAAACGAATCCTTTGCAATATACAAACTCGCCCTCATTTCAATGATCTCCACATATGTCTTCCCTGATAATGAGCATGGATCTACCATTTTTGTTAGCTGAGTGAAGTCCACATGATCGCGCAGGTTTGTTGTACTCTGAGTTGGGTTGCCATCCCGAGCTCAGCTGAGGTGCAGGAACGTGAAAGTGACGTGGTCCCATTCAGGTGGAGGGTGAATTGGGGAGCGAGCAACGACAAAGCCAAAGCCTGACTCGCTTTCGCTATTGCACAGAAAGATGCAGTCCATCGCACAGCGCTCTCTCTGTCGTGAATTTAAGAGAACTGGCGTACCAGAAAAAAGTGGGAGCTCTTTGAACAGTAAAGTGAGGGAAAGACAGACACCAATAAAGCCGGTAAAGCGATACAACGTCAGCTACAGCAGGGCCTCATATGATCCACCAAATAAACGTGTGCAGTCCCAATATCTGTCTTAATGGAAGATCCCGGTGAGACCAAGGTTTGGGCAAACGGGAAGGTGGACCTCGAGTTGAGGTGAGCAAACGTAATCGTGAAAGCCGTGACATGACTCGGGTTACCAAACTACACATGAACACTAGAGAGACCGCCGAACCACGACTTAGATGAGCTTACGTCGCCACCGGACAGACATGAATAGGTCATGAAGCCGCGAGCTCCAATTTGTTGATCGGCTCCCAGAATGGGTCCTCCTGCACATGCTCCCTGAAGAACCTAGTACAGGGAAATGCCTAATTGCTAGTGCCAAGATCCGGCAACGATCGGTTCCCGCACGCTAGGGATGAGAACAGCGACTACATCCGCTCCAGTCCAAAGCACCCTTTCGCTTAGCAGAGGATTGAGGTACACAAATGGACAAAGTGTAAAGGCAAGTCTGTTTAGTTGCATCGTGAATGACACCCACAAACTGCCCACCCAAACATAATAGTTTGTATATCTCCAGACAAGTGTTTCTGCCACCCTCTGTCAAGACTCTACCTCCACATGAGCACTTGAGCGCTTCGGAACCGACGTAGCGGCAACCTAGAAATTCACTTGCTGTTCTTTCGACCGTATCCTCCGCAACTCGTTCCACCAGTTGTTGCAGGAGATTCACAGACACATCCTGTATCCATCAACCTATCGTAACTGAATCCAGAAACTCGCTTGGACTGCAGTACGAAGATACAGTAATTGTGCCTACTCCGCACATCTCCAGAACTGCACTAAACTGTGTTGTCAAAGTCGGTTCAAATGAGTAACATAGAGTGAACTCATCTGATGGACTCAAGACATGGTGACAACCAATATTCAACGAGCTGGCCCCTTCTTGGCGGGAACACTATTCGGATTGCTATTGGCTAGTCTGCTCTTTGTCGGCTACATATTCGTCACAGCCAAAGACCAAGATATCCATTCCGCCAATACGGTACGTGATGATCAAACTGCAACTGGTGTGAACTCGACTTCAAGGCAGATTTCGTCCGAACAGGGAGTTGGTGAAAAGTATCTCGAAGGTCCAAATTCACAACAGGTTCCGGAGACCGAATCGAAATCGATCATCAATGATGCTCCACTGGATGCAGCTACTGCGTGGCACAACTATATCAAGGAACACGTCAGGAACACCGGAACCATCTCTGATGGACATGTCGAAGCTCTCCAGCACCTCGCGACCAATTGGGTTGAACAAGAAGGCATCGATGCAATACAGAGTATTAGCACTTCTCTTGAGGCCGATCTTCGATTACCAGTTCTTGATCATGTTTTAATTAACGTAGCAAAGAACAATCCACAGTTAGCTCTTGATTCAGCCCTTGGAATTCGACAAGCAGGAGGTAACAGACTCGTCGAAGAGGTCGTATTCTATTGGGCGGGAGTTGATCCAAAGTCCGTGTTGTTCCGAGTAGCTCAAGTAAGTCTTGACCAAGATACTCTGGAAGGACTACAGCATTCAATTGTGACAAAGTGGGCTTATCAGAGCCCTGAGACGCTCATCAAAGACTACGAACAAATTCCGGATGATCTCCGAATGTATGGATTGGAGGTCGCCATTGGCGCCATGGCATCAGATTCACCGGAGTCCGCATCACAATACCTTAATCTAATTCGTGACGACATTGGAAATAAGAGAGCAGCAGCCCGAGAAATTGCGAACCAATGGGTAAAACGAAATGTTTCAGATGCATTCCAATGGGTAAGGACAAGCCGGGATGTAGAGGAATTTCGCAGTGGTCTAGAAGCTGATATCTTAAGGAGTTTAGCTAGGATGGACACACCTACTGCGTTCAATATGGCTCTCGAACAACCCATTAAAGAATCCGAAATCGGATTAGAGGTTTCAGTTATTTTGGAGGCGGCTCGGGCCGACATTACTGAAGCCTTGGGCCTCCTGGACAAGGTTCGACCCGGAGCAACGAAAGTTGCGGCATACAATGTGGTGGGAACAGAGCTAGCAAGAGAAGGCAATCTGGATGGAGCTTTGTCATTAGCAACTCAATTGTCCGAAACTGATCGAGCAAATTTCGAAAGTCTAGTTGTTTATCGCTGGAGTAATGCTAATCCCGTGCTAGTACTAGACAAAATAGAACAATTGGCCGCTGAGTCGCTACGTTCTAGAGCTGCACTCACTGCTTGGACTAGCGGCCAGATCCGAAGAGAACTCTCTAAGGAGCAATTGGATAAATTGAAGTCTTATATGAACCAAGAGTCGTTAGATTCTTTAGAGGAAATACGCCTAACGCTTCCAAATGTGGTAGAATAACTCTTTAATGAGAGAAGAGGCTGACGCAATTCTGTTTGGCACCTCGGCCAGCGAGCGGTAGTCGCGTCTCTGAAACGGATTTTCGCGGCGAACCGGGGTGATTTTGTCGTCCGATGCGTCTCAAAAGGCCGATTTTTGCCGTTTTGGGGGCTTTTTCCGCATTTCTCCGTTAAGAAGGCGCACTGCTTCACAGGAGCCGGTGCATGCGTATCAAGTTCCTCGCCGCGCACACCAGCTTCCACTCCGCGTTCACCTTGCTCATCCCCCGCAGGTGGCACTCGTTGAACTTCATCGCGCTACGCAGGATGCCAAACACCGTCTCGACGCCGGAGGATCGTTGCGCGTAGACCTGTCGGCCGTCGGGATCGGCCAGCCGTTCGGCGTTGCGTCGAACCGCGACCGAATAGTCAGTTTTACTGTCGGTAGTGTCGTCAATATTGTTGTCGTCTGACAGCTCAGATAGATGTAGCGCAGATCGGTGCTGCAGTTCGCGGCAAGGGGACGGGCGGTGTTCACGCCCGTGGCGTAGCCGTACAGCCACACCGCCAGCAGGCGCTTCGGCGGATAGGCGCGTCGCCCATCCTCCGCGTACTGGCCCTCGACTCCGGAGAGATTCAGCCGGGACACCACCTCGGCGATGAAGCGGGCCAGCGAGTCGTCGGGAACGCTGTCGGCGATTCTGCGCGGAATGCAATCGGCGGATTCGGCGTCGTCAGCGATGAATTTGTGTCCCACGGCAATGCACCATTCAGCCCACCGATATGTTAGACGATGCGCAAGCGACGATAGTTCCTGTCAATCCGGCTAAATCGCGGAGTTTTGCGTCAGCCTCTCTCCAAACACAAGGGGATGACTGGTCTTCGAATTCTGGTGACACGAAACTGCAAAGACGATACGATATCGTTGGAGTGAGATTTCGTTGGTTAGAAGTAGTCTCTTGGGTTCTAATGAGTAGACTTTCCCCAACGAGTTGGAGAAAGTACCCATGAGCTACAACAATATCGAGTACGAAACCGATGGTCGTGTTGCATTCGTAACACTGGACCGCCCGGAGAAACTCAACCCCTTGAGCCACGCGTTGCGTGGTGAAGTCTACGACGCTATGAGACGAGCCGAAGCGGACCGATCCGTCGGAGTAATCATTCTTCGTGCAAACGGAAGAGCGTTCTCGGCCGGATACGACCTAGCTCCCGATACGACCGAACAGAGCGATTACGTCAGCGATCTATCGGGCATGCCGGATACGGGATCAACACACCCGCAGCACTACGACTGGTCTCGGCATGCGCTGATGGGGCATTGGCTGATTTGGGAGCTTGCCAAGCCTGTTATTGCACAGATTCAGGGATGGTGCCTTGCTGGAGGAACCGAATTGACCTCCATGTGTGATCTGCGAATCGTCGCCGAAGATGCACGTATCGGCTATCCACCTGTACGTGCGATGGGCACGATGGACATGATGTGGGCACCGTGGTTTATGCCACCGGTCAAGGCGCGAGAATTTGCGTATACCGGTGATTGGTTCACCGGAGTGGAGATGGCACAGTATGGATGGGCAAACTATGCCGTTCCTAAGGAAGACTTGGCCGAATTCACTGAGGAGTTCGCCCGACGTCTCGGTCACATTGACAACGATCAGCTCAACTACAACAAAAGGGCGGTCAATCGACAGTACGAGATCATGGGTATCCGGACTGGCCTGATGTCGGGCACCGATGTCGAGGCAATGTCCAAGCATCGACCCGCCGCAGGTGAATTTGGCCGTCGAGTTCGCGAAGAAGGGTTGAAAGCCGCATTGGAGTGGCGGGATGGTCCCTTTGGCGACTTTCGCGCGGAATACACGGACAAGTACCGCAATCGCCAACTAGCCGGTGCAAAGCCGGGCGCAAAGCCTGGGGACAGCGACTACAGCAGATAGGATCCGCTGGTACTTGAGCGCAACTACACCCAATACAGGAAACGAGACTAGCCCATGAAGATCGGACTATTCGGTATCAATTCCGGAATCTGCTCCAATCCCGATATCTCTCGAAGAGTGGCGCAGCATGCTGAAGCAGCCGGGTTGGAATCCCTGTGGACTGGTGAGCACGTGGTGTTGCCCGATCCGAGGCAACCGCCCTCGCCCGCCGCACCCGACTACGACATGCTGCATCCATCGACCAATCTCGCTTTTCTTGCGGGAGTGACTGAACGGGTCAAGCTGGGAACTGGAATCACATTGATCGCGCAACGCAATCCGCTTGTGCTCGCGAAGGAGATGGGGAGTCTGGATGTTCTTTCCAAGGGTCGATTGATACTAGGCATCGGAGCAGGCTACTTGCACCAAGAATTTGAGGCTCTCGGTGTTCCGTTCCGTGAGCGCGGAGCACGGACCAACGAGGCCATTCAAGTACTTCGCACACTGTGGAATGATCCTGCCCCGTCTTTCAACGGACGTTTCTGGAGTTTCTCGGATATCCAAGCTATGCCCCGCCCCGTTCAACCAGGCGGGCCTCCAATTGTGATCGGTGGCTTGTCCGCGGCAGCACTTCAACGGGCGGCTTCTTCTGCACAGGGATGGTATGGATTCGCGATGAATGTCGAACAGACCCAACGCGTCGTGACCGCGCTGAATCAACTCGAAGGCGGAAGTGAGTTGGAAATCAGCGTTACGCCATCACTTCGCATCAATCGACAGGCTATCGACGAGTTTGCGTCAATCGGTGTTCATCGGTTGATTTCACTGATTCCGAACGACGAAGCTCGAATCCTGGAGTTGATTGACGACATTGCTGCAACTATGGACTAGTTCGCTGCTTTAGCGGGTTGTTCCCTTGCAGAATTCGGCGATGCTTCGTGCTGTTTCGCGGGAAATGCTGGGACACGCAACTGGGAATAGTTCGGTCCCATGGATCGTCCCTTTGACCTCTCGGCAATACGCAGGAACGCCCGCACGAATAAGCAGGCGATAAAACTCAATTCCTTCATCTCGAAGCGGATCAAATTCGTTGACCGAAATCGTAGTGGGTGGAAAGTCTTCCACGTCCTCTTGCGACGCGAATAGCGGCCAAGCAAGGGGATTCTCGTTGTTCAGTTCCTCAATTCCGTATGCCATCGCTCCTCGATTGTTTCCGAGCTCGAGCAAATAGCCGTTGTTCTCGACTGAAGAGGGCAGCCGTTCCTGAGGCCAGCTTCCCGCGATATACGGACAAAGCGCATAGATCCCTTGAATTAGGTCGATGTCGCCGTCTCGACACAACTGAAGCCCAGATGCTAGGGAGAGATTTCCTCCGCCGCTCTCGCCGGCTACGATGATGTTGGAAGCATCGATTCCAAGAGTCTCACTGGACTCCACCAACCACTTGATGCCCGAAACACAATCGTTCAGCCCGGCTGGAAATGGGGCAACTTCCGGTGCACTAGACGGCGTGAGGCAGTTTCTGAAGTCCACCATTGCCACAGCCACTCCTCCGTGAGCAATCATGCGTCCCCACGCGCGGTAATTGCCGGCGAAGCAAGACATCATCATCATTCCGCCGCCGTGGATGTAGTACACACAGGGGAGTGTCTTTTCTTCAACCGGTCGAATGAATTGAACCTTGATGGTGTTTCCATCCGGCATGGATTGAAACTCCAAAGTGGATGTATCGATTCCGGCTGAAGGAGCGAGCTCATCTGTGTCCATGAAGTCCAACGCTTTGAGCTCGCGCTCCCGTTGCTGACTGGCGTTTGGAGTGTTGACTTCCGCAAGCATTTGTTCACGGCTCTCGACATCGCCCGGATTGACCGGATCGGGCATGGCTCCAAAGACTGCCTTGATTCCAGGATCGATTCGAGGGTCGTCGGCTATCTTGGGCATCGTGTTGGGACCCCTCAAAGGTAGAAGTGGCAGTGAAACAGTTGTGTTGATTTGTTCTGACGAGGCAGAAGAAACACCAACCGCCAGATACACGCAATCATAGCAACCCAGACAGGACCAATAACGCGATGACAAACTGTACAAACAGAAGCATGAGAGCGGGGCAAGAGCGGGAGAGAAGTGGTTTTGTTACTGCAAGTCTTGTTGCACAGTCACAGTTCGTTTCGAGTGCACCGTGCAAAGACAAATGAGCTCAAAGGCAGGCGGTTTGTGCACATAGCAGTTGTTGCAAGCTACGCTATTATTCAATGCATCAACTAGCGACTATTGGGTTTTGACAGACTATGGGTTTGCAAGACGGGAAATCACGGCGAATATCGAGATCACAAACAGCATGGATCGGCGGCTGTCTAGCTCTCGTTCTCTCGCTAATTGGATTCGCGGTAATCACGCAAGAAGCGGAAGTGTCCGAGGCTGACGCTGAGAATGAAGCTGAATCCGAAGTTGAAGAAAACAGCGAAATTGACCCCTCACAACATGCATATGCACTCTTGTACTTCTGTGAAGACCCCGAAGTCCAAGTTGGCGGCGTTCGTCTGTACGAGCAAGAGTCTGACGAAGGCGTGAAGGTTGTCGAAGTATCGATTCGCGTCGAGAACCTTGCGGAAGAAGCAGGAAAACACGCCGTACACATTCACGAATTCGGAAGTTGCGATCCCTGTGGATCAGCAGGAGGTCACTTTGACCCCGGTCCATACGGCCACTCCAATCCGGATGGAAACCACCCCTTTCACGCCGGTGATCTCGTCAATATCGAAGTGGACGACGAG